>JAJFHG010000047.1 GCA_021775735.1 Hyphomicrobiaceae bacterium | reverse complement strand
CTTGCCATCGATCAGGGAACAACCAGTTCCCGCGCTATCCTGTTCTCAAAGGACGGCAATATTCTTGCCATGGAACAGAAAGAACTGCCTCTTCATTACCCGCACAAGGGCTGGGTGGAACAAAACCCGGATGACATATGGGACGATACACTGGCCTGTTGCCGCGCTGTGTTACAGGATGATATTGCCGCCATCGGCATCACCAACCAGCGTGAAACAATTGTCGTGTGGGACCGGACGACCAGCAAACCCATCTACAATGCTATTGTCTGGCAGGACAGGCGGACATCAAGCGCGTGCGCGGACCTCAAGGCGCAGGGGTACGAAGCCAATGTCCTTGAGCGCACAGGTTTGCCGCTTGATCCCTATTTTTCAGCCACCAAGTTGGCGTGGATCCTCGATAATGTTGAAGGGGCCCGCGACAAAGCTGAAAACGGCACACTCGCCGCTGGCACTATTGATACGTTTCTGCTGTGGAAGCTGACCCGAGGAACTATACACGCGACAGACGCGACAAATGCCAGCCGCACGGCCTTATATAATATACACAGCGGCGCATGGGACGATGTCTTGCTTGGCCTGTTTAATATCCCAAAAAGTGTACTGCCAGACGTCAAAGACTGCACCGCAGACTTTGGCCGAACTGATCCCGACCTGTTTGGCGCTTCAATTCCCATCCGCGGCGTCGCGGGCGATCAACAAGCTGCCAGTATTGGACAGGCGTGTTTCAAGCCAGGCATGTTGAAATCGACATATGGCACCGGCTGTTTTGCACTTTTGAATACAGGCGATGAAGCAATTACATCTCGGAGCCGATTGCTGACAACCATAGCCAGTCGTATTGATGGCAAGGTGACATATGCCCTTGAAGGCTCAATCTACATCGCCGGTGCCGGTGTCCAGTGGCTACGAGATAGTTTGCAAATTTTGCCAGCAGCGGACCAGGCGGATGGTATGGCTGATGCTGCAGACGAAGACCAAAATATAGTTCTTGTTCCAGCCTTCGTTGGCCTTGGCGCGCCTTATTGGGACGCTGAATGCCGTGGAGCGATGTTTGGACTAAACCGCAATACAGGGCCCAACGAATTTGTGCACGCAACGTTGGAAGCGGTTTGCCTACAAACTGCTGACTTACTTGAAGCGATGAAGAAAGATTGGCCGAAGCTGTGCGATACGGTCCTGCGCGTCGATGGTGGAATGAGCGCATCCAACTGGACCATGCAGCGCTTAGCTGACATCCTGGACTGTCCGGTCGAGCGTCCGACATGCCAGGAAACAACGGCACTTGGTGCTGCCTATCTCGCGGGTCTTGAGAGCGGGTACTTCCCACCACCAGACGACTTCGCAAACATGTGGTCACTTGACCGGCGCTTCACCAGCACCATGGATAGAGCCCGACGATCATCGAAGATTCAACGCTGGCAGGATGCCGTCTCGCGAACGCTTGTTGCTCACAAGAATGCCTGCACGTAACAAGTTGACGTGGCTCATGTGGAAACGCGAATGCTTAGGCCGCATGCTCTTGTGACACAATCACCCGCTCCGGCGGAATGGTCAAAATGGCGGTCGTTCCCTGGCCTGGCATTGAACGCAGTTCCAGCGTTCCACCGTGGGCCTCTGCAATTGCTTTTGCAATCGGCAGACCAAGCCCAAGGTTGCCTTTGCGTTGCGACGGCGCCTTCTCTGGGAACGCCAATGGCGATAACACATTGGCAAGTTGTTCCGGCTTCATGCCTTTGCCGTCATCAGAAACTTCTAACACCAACATACCATCCGGGAACAACTGATAGCTGATCTTGACGCACTGACCTTCGCGCGAATGTGATATCGCATTGATCACCAATTGGGTCATCGCTTCGACAATCGAACCTCGGTCACAACGCACGGCTGGGTCTTCTGTTGCCGCGACAAAAACCAGTTCGACATCACGCGCCGCGGCCGTTGTTGCCGTCGCCTCATTTAGGGCTTTGACAATAGAGCTTACCACGATCAACTCTTCTTCAACCGTTACGGTTTCAGGAATGACCTTGATCACCCGATTGGCTTGATCAACTACACTTTGCAAGTCTTGACCGGCTCGGGCGAGACGTTTCAAAGCATCTGCGGTTCTGCGCGACGTTTCAGCGGCGGTGGAGGTTTCAATCAAGTCACGCACCTCGCTGAGGATATTACGGGCTTGTTCTGCAGTTTCCGAAAGCACATTACCCAATACGGCATCCTTGGCACGACCGGTTGCTTCAGAGTGGCGAACTTTTTTACGCGCCTCGTTTGCCGAATGGCTAAGCTTCAAAAGATAGCCGAGGTGAGCTGAAAAGGTGCTCCAATTAATTGGCTTTGTTAGGAACGAAGTCGCACCGGCTGACAATGCCCCCTCGATACTTTCTTTATCATTTTGAGAAGTTACAACGATAACCGGCATATGTTTAGTGCGTGGATGATTCCGCACACAGCGCAGCAACTCAAAGCCGTCAAGGTTTGGCATACTGAGATCGACAATCGCAATATCAAACGAATTCGACATAATCGCATGCCAAGCGACTATACCGTCTTCAGCCTCTTCAACTTCACAGGGCAAACTAGAAAGGCGCGCCAGTATCAACTCGCGCGCAATCGGGTCGTCATCTGCAACCAAGACACGGAGTTTGTTTGAAGAGGTGTTCTCTACTGCGTTTGACATTTGGATACATTTCCAGACTCGTTAACAAATCAAGAAAAGTATCGGCGATATCCCTAAATTTTAGGTGCACGTATGTGGTTAATTTCTAGTAAGATGGGTTTTATAGCACCCCAAAAATCGGTATCAGGCACGCTTTATTCAGCCGAAATTAGTATTAGTAGCCAAATGGATTGTAGTAGTCCGTATTCTTGCGCCGCGTTCGCCGTTGCCGCTTTGTGAATTTGCGCGGCTTGGCCGTTGTTTTGCCGCGATAACGAGCGCCGCGAAATCCGCGCCCGCCACATGAAAGTGCGGGCTCCACAGGAGCGAGTTGATGTCCATGTGTATCAACAGAGCCCGACGCGGCAGGCCCACACAAATCACCGATAGCCCCGCTCATGTGTTCGCTACCTGCAAAGCAGGCAACGCCATGCCCCTTTGGATGAAGCTTAAAACGCACACCGGTTGAATTGTGTTGGGCTGAATCAAGACCTGAAGCAAATCCGTTTAAAACACCAACCCGGATTTTAGCCTGGCTGGTTAACATCAGGCGTGGGCTACTGTGCATGCCTGTCACCGGAATAACCTCAACCGCCATAGCCTTGTAGCGGGACGGCCCGGTACGTCCAAGATGCACGCGTGCGACCAACCCAAAGTCGCGACAGCGGCCAAAACGCCCCATATCCTGCATACCTGGATGCATAAAGTTGCCGAGACCATAAAAGATCAATTTATCGCCGACGCGTGCAATGCCACGTGGCACATGGGCGTGGTGGCCAATGATCAGATCAATACCAGCCTCACGCACCGCCTTATCTCGCAACTGAACAACATCGCGGTCACTCGGGTAAACTTGGCCCTCTTCTCCATAGTGTACTGACAGCATACGGTAGCCATCTTTCACCGCACTCAACTTGGCGACAGCATCTGCAAAATCTGACGCCGACCGATAGCGCAGATGTCCGGGGTGCGGTGGACGGCCACGCCTATTGGCATTCCCGCCGCCAATCCCAATTGCGGACAAATAGAGAGACGTATTTTTGATGCTCAGCTTTTTGGGCGTTGCAGCGTCGTCCCGATCACGCCCTAGACCGGCTGCAACAAATGCCCGGCCTTCACGCTGTAGCGCATCCATGTGGTTCAGCGTTTCTCGAATTCCCGCCGTGCGATAATCGCCAACATGGTTGTTTGATGTCGAAAAAAGATTGAACCCAATGTCATGGAGATGACGCACACCGCTTGGATGCGTGCGAAATACAAATCGTTTGCCCGCCGGACGCAAACGGTTGTGATCACTAACCACCGTTTCCAAATTTGCAAATGCTGCATCGCCCGTCAGCAATCCAGCGATGCCTTTTGTCATGTCTGCGTAGGGAATTTTGCCGCCCTGGCGCATCCCAAAGCCCTCACGGACAGGCTGGCCATGGCCACCAAAACCCGTATCGCCTGCAAGTAAAATAGAAATGCTGTCATCGGGATAGATCACCGGCCACTCTGGCTGTAGCGATGGCTGGACGACCGGCCACGTAAATGATTTGGAGGAGCGCGCTTGGCTCGCAATCTGATTATCAGCGCGTGACGTAGAACTCGTTGCCACGCCAGCGACCATCAGCACTGCAAGACACAGCAGCACAAGAACCGTGGACATGACATTCATCACAGCCCACGGCCTCACCAACTCAATCTCTGTATCGCTGTGCGACACCACCGATTAGGTCTTAAACCTCTTCCAGGTGACGGTCACTTTTGTGCCTGTAGGCACACGCGGATAAAGATGCAGAACATCTTCGTTGTACATCCGAATGCATCCTTTGGAGACCGCCGTACCAATGGTCCATGGCGCATCAGTACCATGGATACGATACATGCTTGAGCCCAGGTAAAGGGCTCTAACACCAAGTGGATTCAACGGATGTCCGCCTGGAACATGGGCAGGAAGTTTTGGATTTTCACGACGCATTGACGGCGTTGGCGTCCAACCGGGATTGACAGCCTTACGTGAAACACGGGTCACGCCAGCCCAACGGCTTTGCTTGCGCGGCACAGCGATCGGATAGCTCATTGCCTTACCGCGCGCATAAACGAGATAAAGTTTGCGATCACCAAAACTAACGATGACCTGCTTTGCGCGATATTTCGGGCTAAACGACACAGCCTCGCGCGAACCGCCACCCCAAAGAAATGAGAAGAAGTCTTGAGCACTCGCAGGTGTTGGTAGCTGCATCATCACCAAAACCGCGAAGGCAATGGTAAGATGCATAATTGAACGCACGGGTTTGTTTGTCATTGAATCTCGTCCTGTCGGTTCAAAAAGGCGACATCGGGGCTCAAAGCACAACGAGGCCCGAAAAGGGGCTATCTTCCACGATCGCTGATTCCAACTCTAAAGTGCCGTGCCAGCGCCATGCATGCAAGCCTTGCCGTCTCTTTCTCACGATGAAACAATCCAGCTTGCGGTAGGTTTTAAGCAAATGATGCCATTTGAACACAGCTTGAGCACATCAAAACGCGTTGACCCCTGCAGCATATACCTTGACGACATGCCCCCCTCAGCCAATCTTCAGCCTCATGACGCCCAAACCTCCAGTCCAAAATGACCAACACACAAGCGCAGACGACAGCTCTTCCGTGCACAGCACCGAACAGCCCGCGCGCTCCGGCCCTGAGGTTATTTCAGGCTATCTGAAAACACTGCCCGCCCGACCAGGCGTCTATCGTATGCTGGATGAGGCTGGTGATGTAATTTACGTTGGCAAAGCACGCAGCCTGAAAGCCCGTGTTTCAAACTATGCCCGCCTTAGCGGCCACACCAACCGCATTGCGCGCATGATTGCTGGCACGCGTGCGATGGAGTTTGTGGTTGTTGGCACCGAAGCTGAGGCACTTCTCCTTGAAGCTAATCTGATCAAACGATTTAAACCGCGCTTCAACGTGTTGATGCGCGATGACAAATCATTTCCCTACATTCTGATCGCGACTGACCATAAAGCACCGCAAATTCTCAAACACCGCGGCGCGCGCAATCGCAAAGGTCACTACTTTGGCCCATTTGCTTCGGCTGGTGCCGTCAATCGGACGATCAACATGTTGCAACGCGCCTTTCTACTGCGTTCGTGCTCAGACAGCGTCTATGACAGCCGAACACGGCCCTGCCTGCTCTATCAAATAAAACGGTGTGCCGGCCCATGCACGGGTGAAATTTCCACCGATGACTATCAAGGCTTAATTGATGAAGCCGTGCGCTTTCTCAAAGGAGAAAGCCAGAATGTACGCAACATGTATCAACTCATGATGCAGGAGGCGTCTGATAACCTAGAGTATGAGAAAGCGGCCAAATATCGTAATCGCTTATGGGCACTCGCACACGTGACGGCTGACCAATCTATTAACCCAGATGGGATTGAAGAAGCTGACGTGTTTGCCGCTTACCAAGATGGTGGACAAACCTGCATTCAAGTTTTCTTTTTCAGAAGTGGACAGAACTGGGGCAACCGCGCCTACTACCCACGCGCTGACAAATCACTCGGCGTTGAAGATGTGCTGGATAGTTTTGTTGCGCAATTCTATGACGACAAGCCCGTGCCAAAGCTCATCCTGCTTTCGCACACAATTGCTAATCAACATGTTCTGGCTGACGCGCTTTCGACACGCACAGAGCGGCGCGTGAAAATTCATGTTCCAGAACGCGGCACCAAGTCTGGCCTCGTTGATCATGCCCTTAGCAATGCACGCGAGGCATTGGGGCGAAAAATGGCAGAGACGGCATCACAAACACGTCTGTTGTCCGAACTAGCCGATCGGTTTGGCCTCGATGGACCCCCACGTCGCATCGAGGTGTATGACAATAGCCATATCTCCGGCAGCAATGCAGTTGGCGGCATGATTGTTTCTGGTCCAGATGGGTTTGTGAAAAATGCTTATCGTAAATTCAACATCAAATCTGAAAACCTGACGGCTGGCGATGACTACGCGATGATGCGCGAAGTGCTGACGCGACGCTTCAAGCGCCTTGCAGAAGCGGAAACCACCACTGAACCACCGCCTGACGAGAATGCGCAGCCTACACCCAAGACATTAGAAACCGCACCACCAGAGGTACCAACAGACAGTGCAGAACCGAGCACGAATGAAGATGAGATCAACGATCACTTTCCGGATCGACCAGATCTGGTTCTGATTGATGGTGGTGCCGGGCATATTTCTGTTGCCCATGACGTGTTGGCAGATCTTGGATTGACTGACATCCCACTGGTTGGCGTTGCCAAAGGACCGGACCGGGATGCAGGCCGTGAACATTTTCACCGCCCCCGTCAATCGACTGCCTTTATGCTGCCAAGTCGTGATCCTGTACTCTATTTTGTGCAACGTCTGCGTGATGAAGCCCATCGCTTTGCTATTGGCAGTCATCGCGCAAAGAGGTCAAAATCTATCTCTGCCAATCCACTGGATGATATTGATGGGATTGGACCAACCCGCAAACGGGCATTGATGAAACACTTCGGTTCCGCCAAAGCCGTATCCCGCGCCGGCATCAGCGACCTACGCACTGTGCCCGGCATCTCAGCTGACATGGCGCGAAAAATTCACGATTTTTTTCATGAAAAAGGTCACAAGTCGTAACAAACCTAAGCGCGGCGCGTTCGCCCGACATTGTTACACTTACTTACAAAAGTTACCGCGACCATTACGACCCCGTCGCGCCAAATCCATATGAAAATGATCATGGTGGTTACGGTCGTAGTTGGGACCAAGCACCGTCGTAAATGTATTACAGGCGCCCTTGTGCAGGTCGCGCAAGAAACTGCGCTCTGCGGAATCACCATGCCATCCCGCTTTCACTGTGATGGTACGCCCATTGGCGAGCTT
Source organism: Hyphomicrobiaceae bacterium (assembly GCA_021775735.1). GTDB lineage: Bacteria > Pseudomonadota > Alphaproteobacteria > Rhizobiales > Hyphomicrobiaceae > JAHZKN01. The sequence continues at coordinate 110,734 of JAJFHG010000047.1, read as the reverse complement.
AAATCGCGAGACATCAAGCGCGTTAGCGTAGCCATGTTCGGATAGCTTGGCACCGCGTCGGTGATTGATGGGACGACAGGCGTAAGACGCGGCAACGCGCATCTCAACGACGGGTGAACCGAAGTAATAACGGGCTGCCGGCTCTACAGTGTTGCGGACCCAGCGCTCCACTTGCGGCACCATGGGACAGCGCAGAAGGGCTGCTGGCTTCATCAAAACGCGACCTTCACCAGCTGCATGCATTTCAAAGGGTCGCGCGGCTCCGCACACGCTTGGCCCACCAAGCGCTGACCGTGAGCGAATGAAACGGGTTTGCACAACCGAACGGCTGGAAAGGCACGCCTGCTCTTCATCTGCCCGCCATGGCTCTTTCTTGGCCTTAAAATAGGTCGACTTGAAAGAGGGGCTGGAGGAGCAACTGGTCAGAACCAGAGCGAGGAGGGGCAGAACGGCTGGCAAGATACGCATAGACATAAGGCACAATAGACGCGTTAAGGCTAACGGTCGGTGAACACCCAAGAGGGGTCTCCCGTGAGCGGTGCCAACTGAGCCCTGTGTTTGAAAATAATGGCCAGTTGCCGAGATGATCCAGGCCTAAAACGCCCAATTAAAGTGGTGGTTTTGGGCCGATCCCATGGCCGCACCAGGGCCATTTTTATGTCGAGCCAGCCAGCGCACGCGCACCGAACCGGAAATAATCCAAGGCCCCCTTACAGTTTTATCCACAACATTCGTCATGTGCGCACAGTTTTGTCACGGACTCTGCACAACCTGTTTGCTAGGATTTTCATGTATCTGGAGCGTTTGCGTATGGAAACCAGATGGATGCCAGTATTCTGCGTCTGCCAAGTTCGCGTCTGTACTTGAGTTGAGTTGCATCCAACTGACATAGAACCAGATACGAAGTGTTTGCGTATCCGACTTGGAAGCCCCGGCAGTTTGCCATTCGCCGCTCAATCGACACTCCCCGCGGATTGTCTCATGGAGCAGAGCAATGGCCTTGCTGGGGTTTTTCCATTTCCGCACCGACAAGTGGATAACTTGTGACGCTAAACTCATCGCTATGAGCTACCACTAGGTGCTAGAATGCCAACGACGCGATTAGAGCTCAACTGCTGTGCTTCGCGTGTTCTGCCAAAAAAGCCAACACGCGCGATTTAAACGCCTTATCCCCCACAGCTTTCATATGATCACGGTTTGGGATCGTAAAGGCTTCGGCGTTTGGCATCAGGTCGGCAAGTGCATCAGCCGAACCACCAATCACATCACGGTCACCCACCGCAACCAGCACTGGGCACGTTACCTCTGCCAAAGCTTCGCGTGTAATCGGAGCACGCGATGAACGAATACAAGCAGCAAGTGCCTTGAGATCGCTGCCGGTTTGTTCTGCGAAGGCCCGAAACGTGCGCGCTGTTGGGTTCGCCACATCCTCAATCGTTTCAGCTTCAAGTGCAGTTGCAATGGGCCCCGTGCCTGCCATACCGCGCACCATGTTGAGACCGAGCCCGCCAAAGACGATCGACGCCACCCTTGTCGGATGTGTCGTTGCAAGAAATGCTGAAATGCGTGCGCCCATTGAGTAGCCCATCACATGACAGACCTTGAGATCGAGATGATCCAGCAATCGCCGGGCGTCTTCGGCCATCAACGGCGCACCGTAGAGTTCCAGGTCATACAATTTTTCACTTTGACCATGACCACGATTATCGAACGAGATCACCCGAAAACCTGCATCGACCAGGTACGAGATCCAACCCGGAGCTATCCAATTGGCCTCCGTATTCGAGGCAAAGCCATGGATCAGCACAACGGCTGGCCGGGCTTTGTCTCCCTCGTCAATAAAGGCAATCTGCACCCCATCCGAGGAAAAGCTTTGCATATCCATTGTCATTTCCTGATCTAGACAAAAAGCATAAGCCGTTGGGCCTTGCTCTCGCCGACGTCCTATGCGATTTGGCTGATAATATGGCCTCAAATGCAATAAGTTGAACGACAGGACCTGTAAATGGCTGAACACACCGCACCACATCTGGCAAACGACCAGGGCGTTGAAAAAATCTTTGTTGGCGTCAAAGAGCTGCAGTGCATGGGCGCTAGGCCACCGTTTGATCATCCTCATGTGTTTCTTGACATGGGTGAAGACAATCAAGTTCTCTGTCCATATTGCTCAACGCTGTTTGTGCATGACGGTGCACTCGGTGCAAAGGACTCCGATCCGGAAAACTGCGTCGTAGAATCGGCAGATCAGAATGCAAAATGAGCTGCCCCGAAATCTCGGCTGAATATCAAAGCAAACTTTCACACTGTGATGATGTCCGTTGCACGAGAGAAACCTAAGTTCAGGCAGCCGCAGATCATTTGCTCCAACTTTTTAACGAGATAAAACGACGTTCTCTAGATCCATTTCAATCTATAAGAGCTCCACCTAGAACCGGCTTTCATGTCTTATGACACCACGCACCGCCATAGCTCACGACACTACAGACAAAAGTGATCGTGATCAGGTCTTGATTGCCGGCGCGGGTATCGGCGGTCTCACGTTGGCGCTGGCTCTTGCCCAACACAATATTGCCAGCCACATTTTCGAACGCCGAGAAAAATTTTCAATTGAAGGTGCAGGCATTCAAGTCGGTCCCAATGGGGCGCGCATCTTAAGAATGCTCGGACTAGAAGCCCCCGTTTGCGCCTTCGCTGGAACACCGTCTTTTGTTGTTCCCCGCGATGGCCTTAGCGGAGAGGTCTTGGCACGCATGCCGATTGGAAATCGATCCAATGCACGTCACACCGCGCCTTATTGGACAATGCATCGTGCTAACCTGCATAGCGCACTGCTCGCCGCTGTACACGACTGTTCGTTAGTCCGGCTGTCCATGGATAGCGAAGTCCTCCGTGCGGATCAGGCAGACGGGCACGTAACAGCCGTTCTTGCCAACCACTACACCGCGGTCGGTCAAATACTCGTTGCCGCGGACGGTATTCATTCACGCCTGAGGAAAGCCTGGATTTCAGACGCACCACTCCATGCGGCCGGCAAAAGTGCAGCGCGGACTGTGATCGCGTCCGCAGAGCTCTCTGACACGGTTGATAAATCAAACGTTGGTTTGTGGTTAGCGCCGGGTGCGCACGTCGTCCACTACCCTGTCCGTGCGGGAAAAGAGATTGCACTTGTCGCCATCTTTGATGATCAGGAAGTCAGCCCTGACTGGACAACTCCCATTTCACAAGACTGGGTTTGTACACGCGCCAACGGGCTCAACCCTGATCTACAGAAAATTTTACACGCCGGTGTCTGTTGGCAAAAGTGGTCGCTTGCCACCTTGCCACCATTGAAAAGGTGGAGCACCGGGCGAACGACACTGCTTGGTGATGCTGCTCATCCTGTTTTGCCATTCCTGGCCCAAGGGGGTGTGATGGCTATGGAAGATGCCGTGGTGTTGGCAACGGAACTCGCACACGCAAGCGGCAACGCGGTCAAAGCTCTTGAGCGTTACGAACGCGTAAGACGCCCTCGCACAGCACGCGTTGCCAAAGCCTCACAACAAAACGGTCGCATTTATCACTACGCAGGGCTCACCGCTTTGGCGCGCAACAACGCCATGAAAATAATCAGAGGACCAGCCCTGATCAATCGTTACCGCTGGCTCTACGATTGGCAAATATCAATTTAATGCGTCGCCATTGAATTATCGTGACAGTATGCAAGCAGTGCCAGGGACAATGCACAATTACGCGCGCCAGAATTCGGGCCTTAACAATACCAGCACCGTAAACAATTCTAACCGACCAAGCAGCATGGCAGCAGACAACACCCACTTTGCCGCCAACGGTATACTTGAGAAACTGCCACCCGGTCCGACATGATCGCCAAGGCCGGGACCAACGTTACCAACAGCCTGTGTCGCAGATGAGAGCGCCGTTACAAAGTCAAGCCCCATTGCAGACAGAACAACGGTAAAGACGCCAATAGTTGCCATGTAAATTGCAAGAAAAGCGACGACGGAAAATGGCACGTCATCGGGCAACCGGCGTCCACTATAGACAAGCGTGACAACCCGGTTTGGGCTAATCAAATGCAAAAAGTGGCTGCGGGTCAACATTCCGGCGACTTGCAAGCGATAGATCTTGATGCCTCCAGTAGTCGACCCAGAACATCCGCCAAAAAAGAATAGAATAAAGAACAAACCTACGGCGAACGTGCCCCACTTGGTGAAATCTTCCGTCGAATATCCCGTTGTCGTGATGATTGACGTGACGTTGAAAGCGGCAGCTCTCAAGGCCTCCATCACAGAAATATCGCGCGTGGCAACCAACCAAAATGTGACGATGGCCCAGATGGAAATCAGGAACAATATAAAGCCGCGCACTTGAGTATCGCCCCAAACAGCGCTCGCCTGACCACGGGCAGCCTTAATGTAAACGACGAACGGAAGTGCGCCACTAATCATGAATACGATGCACACCCATTCCAATGCAGGGGATTGAAAAAATCCAAAACTAGCATCGTGTGTAGAAAACCCCGCGGTCGAAACTGTTGTTAGCGCGTGGCACACCGCATCAAAAATTGTCATACCAAAAAAAACATAGGCTGAAATGCATGCAAGTAACAAAATGAGATAGATGCCTGCAATTGCCATCATCAATTCAAGAGCACGTGGCATCACTTTTTCAGATCGGTCGGAACTCTCAGCATGAAACAGTTGCATGCCGCCAACACGCAGAAATGGCAAAATGATAATTGCCATGGCGATGATGCCGAGGCCGCCGACGCCTTGCAGCAACGCACGCCACAACAAGATGCCGCGGGGTAGCTGATCCAAGCCAACCAACACTGAGGATCCAGTCGTTGTTAAACCGGACATCGCTTCGAAGAATGCGTCTGTGTAGGTGAGGCCAAGACCAACAAACGGCACAGCCGAAAATGCTGTGAGCAACAGCCAACATAAGGTGGTGAGCAAAAAGCCTTCTTTAATGCCAAGCTGGACTGCGGTATCTTCATAAGCGGCAACGACCAGCAAGCCTCCGATAAAGAAGGTCATTAACGCTGAGGCGACAAACACCTGCCAACCGGGATTGTTGTCAGCGACATCAATGATCGCAGGCAGCACCATGGCTGCTGCCAGAATGCACAGCAGCAAACCGAGGACAAACAGAATCGGGCGCACCTTAATCAAGGCAGAAGTCCTGAAATCTGGGGTGAAAGACGCGACGCGATGAGCAGTGCCAACTTCGCTAAAGCCAAGACCCAAACAGTTACGCGCGAAATGGTAAAACTCTGGTCAAGATGGAGTTTTGCGTCTCTATACCATGATTTTCCGTATTGCTGATGCCACACGCAATACCTGGCTTTCAGCGATTGGTGCGGACGGCGGGACTTGAACCCGCACGACTGTTAGGTCTCAGGATTTTAAGTCCTGTGTGTCTACCAATTCCACCACGTCCGCGAAGCGCGTTTTCAGCGGCCCCTTATGCGCCGGATGGGCCTCAAAATGCAATCCTAAAGCGCCCTCAATTTTCAGATCGCGGGCGCCCGTGCAAAAGCGCCGCACGTAACAGAAGATAGAGAACGACAGCATTGAGGAGATGCCACAGAAAATGGGTGCCGATTTGGATGCCACGGAGCGTAGAGCCTGTACAGAGTTCAAAATCCATGGTGCGAAAGGCCATCGAGATTGCAAACAAAGCGCCAGCCAGCAGAAGAGGCTTTGCTGCCTCATGCTGTTTCATGGCAAGCGCCGCACAAATCCCGACGAGTGCAACCAACGCAGGCAGATATCCCGCAGTGCCATTAAGACAGGGTACACCGAGGCCGTTAGAGACGGGCATGAAGCTTGGCTGACAACTGATGCTTTGCCCATACCAAAGGGCACCCTCAAATAGGGCAACGGCCAAGCCGACCACAAGCCAACCTAGACCAAGAAATCGGCGCAAGGCATAGCCAAAGTAAACAAGCATAAAAAGTGTTATAGGCCCGATATCAGTGAGCGAAGCCCAGCGCGTTGCGAATGTGTGGAACAGAAAGCTGCCGATACCGATCGCGAACACCAACGCGACGAGGAACATTTCAGCGCCCCCACGTTCACTCTTAGGGGCACGGTACAAGATGATAGCGACTATGGCTGCGACAACGATAAACGCGAGATTGGTAACAGCGTTGACAGGCTCTGCCCAAAACGCCGGATCGCTTCCACGTTCGCAATAGCGGAACAGCTGTTCGTTCCAAGCCACCTTCAATCTATTCCACCTTCTGATGTAGCGCCGCGTCTTTGTTCATCCGTTTCGGCACTACTATCAGGTCCCTTGCCTTTTGCATAAGGGACAAAAGTTCATTAGGTTTTTTGATATCAATGGTGTGAGGATAGTCTGGATCACTGCCCCGAATGGACGTTTGAATCTCACCTTCGGGATCAAGAAATAATGTCCGTGGCACATATGTTCCGTCGGGTGAGAATGCACCGTTCGCCATTTTATTTTTGTCAGCATCAATCAGGATCATCACAAAGTTTGCTGCCATTGCAACAACCTTTGGATTTTGAAATAGCGTTCGGTATTGCCGACAAGCCGTGCACCAGGATGCATGAAAAACCATTATCACTGGTTTTCGTGTGACGGTCGCTTTGCGCACGCCCGTTGGCAAGTCATGCCATGCGATTTCGGCGCTGTTCCAATTTTCAGCACCATCCGGTGTCTTTGCACCAACTGGTAACGCTAGAAATAAAGCAAAAAAAGCAACGCATCGGACAACGGCTTTCATCACACCAACTCCTACACTTGGTAGCATTAAGTCTTCTCAGGCGGCGGAGCAATAACGCGAACTGAAAGATCGCGCAGTTGTTCCGGTGCAACTTCGGATGGTGCACCCATCAACAGATCACTGGCTTGCTGGTTCATAGGGAACAAGGTTACTTCGCGCAGGTTTTCTGCACCGACAATCAACATCACAATGCGATCCACACCGGCTGCCATCCCGCCGTGCGGCGGCGCGCCGTATTGAAACGCGCGATACATTCCACCAAAGCGCTCTTCGACCACATCAGGACCAAGCCCAGCGATACCAAATGCTTTCAGCATGGTTTCTGGTTCGTGGTTGCGAATGCCGCCAGATGCGATTTCAAATCCGTTGCAAACAAGGTCATACTGCCAAGCTTTAATCGCCAAGAGATCTTGATCAGACGTTGCAGCTTCGAGAACATCCAATCCGCCCTGTGGCATAGAAAATGGATTGTGCGAAAAGTCGACCCGCTTTTCATCCTCATTCCAGTCGTACATTGGAAAATCGACAATCCAACACAGCGCAAATTGTGTTTCGTCAATCAACTTCAATTCTGATCCAAGTCTGTCACGCGCAAGACCTGCAAATTTGTGGAATTTCGCAGGCTGACCGGCTGTAAAGAACACCGCATCGCCATCCTTAAGACCGAGCTGATCACGAATGGCCGCGGTACGCTCAGGACCGATATTTTTGGCAACAGGTCCGGCCCCTTCCCCATTTCGGAAAAAGATGTAAGCGAGACCGGGCTGACCCTCACCCTGAGCCCAAGAATTCATACGGTCACAAAACGCACGACTACCACCTTTCGGCGCCGGCATGCCCCACACTTCAACCGTCGGGTCTTTGTCAATCATGCCAGCGAAGATCTTAAAGCCTGAACCCTTGAAGTGATCGGTAACGTTCTCAATTTCAACTGGATTGCGAAGGTCAGGTTTGTCAGAACCGTATTTGCGCACCGCTTCATCATAAGGAATGCGTGGGAAAGTTTGGGTCACCGTTTTGCCATCGGCAAACTCTTCAAACACACCCCTCAGAACCGGTTCCATGGTGCCTAAAATGTCATCTTGTTCGACAAAGCTCATCTCAAGGTCGAGCTGGTAGAACTCTCCTGGAAGACGATCGGCGCGCGGATCCTCATCACGAAAACACGGTGCAATTTGGAAGTAACGATCAAAACCTGACACCATCAGCAATTGCTTATATTGCTGCGGGGCTTGCGGCAGGGCATAGAACTTTCCTGCATGGACTCGTGAGGGCACCAGAAAGTCGCGCGCACCTTCCGGGCTCGACGCGGTCAGAATCGGCGTTGAGAATTCAAAGAATCCAGTCTCATCCATGCGACGACGGATTGACTTCACAACCTCCAAGCGCCGCATGATGTTATTGTGCAGCGTCTCACGTCTGAGGTCCAAAAACCGATAGGTGAGGCGTAGGTCTTCTGGATAGTCCGGCTCACCAAAGACAGGGACCGGCAGCTCTTTTGCTTCCGACAGCACGTCAATTACATCTGCATAAATTTCAATTTCACCGGTTGGCAGCTCGGGGTTCGTGGTGCCCTCAGGGCGTTCACGTACACGCCCCTCAATCCGAATAACCCACTCTGAACGGACTTTCTCGGCTATCTTAAACGCGGCACTATCTGGATCGGCCACCACCTGCGTGACGCCGTAGTGATCGCGCAGATCAATAAATAACACCCCACCATGGTCACGCACACGATGCACCCAGCCTGAGAGCCGTACCGTTTCAGCAATATTGGCCGCCTTCAGCACCCCGCACGTATGGCTGCGATAAGCATGACCGACGGTCTCAGGTTTTGCATTTGTGGATTTGTTGGTTTTGGTTGCCATATGTCTTGCCTTCAGCGCCGGGGACGCCTTGCTCAGAGATCTCAATTGCACGGTGAAATGAAGCGATATCGGCCGGAAAAGCGCATGTGGGCTGGCGAATGTCAAGTCGGGTCACCAGCCATCTGTTGGCAGATACAAGAGCCGTCGCAGGCACCCGGCGACGGGCGGCGAAACGCCGGGCCGAAATCAAATTTCTGATACCATTTGTCGTGCCCTGAGGATCTCACGCGACAACCAACGCACAATAGGTTATATGCGCCAATCCATGCGCGTTATTTCAGATACACAAGACCTCCAGCAGGCCTGTCAGGATCTCGCAGGCGGGGACTTTGTCACCGTCGACACCGAGTTCCTACGCGAGACGACGTATTGGCCAGAGCTCTGCCTGATCCAGGTTGCCAACCTGGATCATGAATTGATCATTGACCCCATGAGCAATGGGCTCGACCTAACCCCATTCTTCGAACTGATGGCAGACCCATCCGTGGTCAAGGTCTTCCACGCCGCCCGACAGGACATTGAGATCTTTGTTGCAAAAAGCGGCAACGTGCCAACACCGCTGTTTGATACGCAGATCGCAGCCATGGTCTGTGGTTTTGGCGAAAGCATAAGCTACGTCAATCTCGTCAAAAAAATCAGTGATGAGAATCTAGACAAATCGAGCCGCTTCACCGACTGGTCCCAGCGCCCACTCACCAACAAACAGCTGACCTACGCACTTGGCGACGTCACCTATCTGCGCGAGGTTTACATTGCGCTAAAAGCCGAGATCGACGAAGCGAACCGTGCCGACTGGTTGGACGAGGAAATGGCAACGCTGTCAAATGTAGCAACCTACATCACCGAGCCCGCTGATGCATGGCGTCGCTTGAAACTGCGCGTCAAGGATCGCAAAGCTTTGGCCAATCTGATTGAGCTTGCGGCTTGGCGGGAAGATGCTGCGCAAAAGCAAAATGTGCCGCGCGGTCGCCTGGTAAAGGATGATGCGCTTTATGACATTGCCAATCAGGCACCCAAAAACGTCGAAGAACTCAGCAAGTTGCGTAGTGTCCACGATGGCATCGCGCGCTCAAACCGGGGACGCGATATTTTGGCCAGCCTGAAACGTGCCAAAGACCGTGATCCTTCAACGCTACCGCCATTACCACGCGGCAAACCACCAACGGCAGAATCACAAGCCACCCTGGAATTGCTCAAAGTGCTATTGAAATCATGTGCAGCGCGCAATCGCGTAGCAACGAAGCTCATTGCCAACAACCAGGATTTGGAAAACATCGCTTCAGGTCGTGATGATGGTGTTGCCGCACTGACAGGCTGGCGCCACAAGTTGTTTGGCCAATATGCTTTGAAGCTTCGTCGTGGAGAATTGGCGTTGGCACTCAACAACGGTGAAGTGATCACTCTGGAAACGCCCAATAAGGCGAAAGCGAATACAAAAGCCAACGCGTCCTAGAGGCCATGACCGTTAGGTGTTCTATTTGCGACCCGCATCATAACCATTTTTTTGCCGCCACGCGGTAAAGAACGCGTCAAGTTCCTCATCAATCGCATCAGGCATCTCAATACGCACGGTGACCAGTTGGTCGCCTGCCGTAGTCGCGTTGACGGGCTTAATTCCCTTGCCACGAAGTCGAAATGTTTTGCCAGAACTCGTGCCCTTGGGCACTTGCAACTGCACACGCCCGGTCAATGTCGGCACAGCGATTTTGGCTCCCAATACCGCTTCATCAAGCGTGATCGGCACATCCAACAAAATGTCATCTTTCTTGCGCGTAAATTGCCGATGTCGGGCAACTTTGATTTCAACTAGCGCATCGCCCGGCGCGCCATTTGAAAACCCCGGCGCACCTTTGCCCTTGAGGCGCAGGACCTGGCCCTCACGGACACCCGCCGGGACCGTCAGCTCCAACGCACCACCTTCCGGCAACGTGACGCGCTTTTTGGAACCAAGTGCAGCGTCAAGGAACGACACTTCTAAATTGTAGCGCAAATCGCGGCCGCGACGCTGAAAGCCGCGCGCATCGGTAAAACCACCAGGGCCACCCCCACCTGAAAACACATCAGAAAAGAAATCGCCAAAGCCGCCGTCCATACCGCCACCAAAGGGATGACCGCCAGCCCCTCTGGCACCACCTGCTCCGCCCCAACTTGGCCGAACTGGTTCGCCGTCTGCGTTGATCTCACCTCGGTCAAACAGGCCACGCTTTTCCGGGTCTCCAACAATATCATAAGCTGCAGAAATTGTTTTAAACCGTGCCTCCGCTTCCGGAGATGGATTTACATCCGGATGTAGCTCTTTGACCAGCTTGAGATAAGCGCGGCGCACGGTATCGTTGGACGCACTTCTATCAACACTGAGAATAGCATAAGGATCGTCGGCCATAATCGCGCTGTCTCATCCCTCAAATTGCTGATTAGGCGCACCATGACAGACGTTGTCAGGCCTTCAGCTTATGCAATCCGCACCTCAGATTGACAGTTGACCAGTTCCGCCAAGGTATTAAGTCGGCGGCGCAAACGATCACCATCAAGCCCGGCATACACCCTCGGCAACTTGAGAATAAGGCGGTCTTCTGCCTCATAGGACAAGCGCGTCTCATCAATCACGCCAGGCATTCCAATCGACAACATATGCGCACAGCGGATCGCCGCACCAACAATACGGGCCCTGCGATCTCCGCGCTTTGTGATCGCAGTCTTTAGACGTTGCGGCAACTCATCCGCGTCGCGCGCAGAGGTTCCCACATGGCGATAGTAAACCGATAGCGCCAAGAAAATACGCCCATGATGATCGATACCTGACATTCCGGAATGGGCAATCAGATTGAGGCTTTGCTCACCGCGATAGTCTGGATGTGCCCGCCATCCAATGTCTGAAATCAAGCAGGCTGCATGGCGCAACCGCCGCTCTTCTTCAGTCTCACTCAAATCCTCATCTGTAAATAGGGCATCCGTCCAGGCACACAACTCCTCAGCGTGCTCAGGCGAGCGTGACCGCAACTGGGCATAGCTCTCACAAAAACGCAAAAGTGGATCTTTGTTCTGCTCAAAACGTGGCAGCAGACCGTATAGCGTACCCTCACGAATGCCGAAAACGGACATCACAACCTCAGACGGCGCAATGCGTTTGAGCAACCGTTCCAGCACAAAGGCTCCAAATGGTAACACCTCACGGCGTGCGCGACTGGCCGCCTGAATACCCGACACCGAAGACATTTTTTTTGACTTACGAATTGAGGTGCAGAATGCAATCGCAGCCTCAGTTGGTATGGAATAGCCCTGCATTACACGCAGCGGATAACCCGTTGCCTGCATGTGCACTTTCGCCATCGCCCGCCACGTGCCGCCAACAGCATAAAATGGCCGACCTTTCCCAGCTTTGAGCCAATCAATTTTATCAAGTTCAGCATCAATAAGGCCGGCAGCTTTTTCAATTTTATTGCCAGTCGTATCTATCATACGCAAGCCACCAAGCGGCGTAGTGACAGAGTTGAGAAGCTGATCTCCCACAAGATCAATCAATTCGAGGCTGCCACCGCCAAGATCTCCGGCAATTCCCGACGGGTTACAAAAACCCATCCGAATGCCCTGGGCTACGAGTTCGGCCTCTTTGGCGCCTGACAAAATTTCAATCGTCGTGCCACAAACCTGTTCGCCACGTTTTATAAATTCCGCGCCGTCCTCGGCATCGCGCACAGCAGCGGTCGCAATAGCACGCAGGTTTTTGGTGCCAAGAATACGGGCAATGGAGCGGAAACGAACCAATGCCGCCAAGGCTTTTGCGATGGCTTGATCGCCGAGCTTGCCTGTACTCGCCACTTGTTTGCCGAGCCCGCACAGTACTTTTTCATTGAACAGGGGGGCAGCTGCACGCACAGCCCCTTCATAAATCACCAAACGGACCGAGTTTGAACCAATGTCGATGACACCCAGCGGTTCAAGATTTTGATCCTGATGGCGCTCACGAAACAGTTCGAATACGCCTGCCAATAAACCAACCCCACATTAGGCTTTAGATCGACGAGAAAAACGTGCCGGAAAATCCTCTTTCAATGCCTGCCCACGCCCTGACAACGAAGGCTTGGTCATAAAGTACTCATGCGCATTGAACGGGTCTTGTTTAGCGCCTGGCACAATTCGTGTCGAGGATCCATCAGCGTTTAGTTTCCAGCTTTGTTGGTTGTCCAACAGATTGGCTACCATTATCTGATTCAAGACCTGTTCGTGAACCGTGTCATTGGTGAGCGGCGTCATGGCCTCAACCCGGCGGTTGAGATTACGCGGCATCAAATCTGCCGAGGAGATGTAAACAGCAGCCTCCGGCGAGGGCAAGCCATGGCCACGACCAAAGCAGTAGATTCGTGCATGTTCAAGAAAGCGGCCAATGATGCTCTTGACGCGAATATTTTCAGACAAACCTTCAATACCTGGCTTGAGACAACATACTCCACGCACAACCAGATCAATTTGAACGCCTGCGCATGACGCTTCATAAAGCTTGTCAATGATCTCCCCATCGACAAGCGAATTCATCTTCATCCAAATGGTTGCCGGCTTGCCGGCTTTCGCAAATGCGATCTCTTCATCAATGTGCTGCACGATGCGCTGACGAATACCAATCGGACTTGCTGCCATCGCCTCCAGCTCGCCTGGCTCGCCATAGCCAGTGACAAAATTCAGGATGCGGGCCACATCCCGGCCAAGAGATGGGTCTTTGGTGAACAGAGATAGGTCGGTATAGATACGCGCAGTTTGGGGATGATAATTACCGGTGCCTATATGGCAGTAGGTGGCAAGTTCGCCACCTTCTCGGCGCACTACGAGACCAAGCTTGGCGTGTGTTTTCAATTCGATGAAGCCATAAACGACATGGACACCAGCGCTTTCCAAATCCCGCGCCCAACGAATGTTCGCAGCTTCATCAAAACGCGCTTTGAGCTCCACCACCGCAGTTACAGATTTTCCTGCTTCAACCGCTTCTTTCAGAGCTTCTACAATCGGCGACTCTTTCGACGTTCTATAGAGCGTCCATTTGATGGCGAGCACGTTGGGATCGGCAACCGCCTGGCGCAAATACTGTAGCACCACGTCAAAACTTTCGTAGGGGTGATGGACGATGATGTCTTTTGCGCGGATGGCGGCAAAACAATCGCCGTTGAATTCTCGGATACGCTCTGGAAAGCGCGGGTTATAAGGCTTGAATGCCAGGTCGGCACGTTCAGAAATAATCAATTGCGAAACATCTGCTACCGCCAACAATCCATCCTTGATAGAGATATCATCACTGCTCGCCTCAAGCTCCTCGATAACAAACGCTTGCAGTTCTTGTGGCATGGATGCTTCGATTTCCAAGCGAATAACATCGCCACGTCGACGCCGTTTAAGTAAGGTTTCAAATGACAAAACCAAATCTTCGGCTTCTTCTTGTATTTCGATGTCGCTGTCGCGCAGCACGCGAAACGCGCCTTGGCTTTGGTTCTCAAAGCCCGCAAACAATTTCGAGGCAAACATCCCAATTAGCTGCTCAAGGCGTATAAAGCGATGACGGTCAGGATCACCCTTGGCCTGTGGCAAGTGAATAAACCGTTTGAGATGCAGCGGGATCGGGATCAAACCGTTCATACTTTTGTCATCGCTGGGGCGATGCATAGCGACGGCGATCGTCAGACCTTTATTGGGAATGAAGGGGAAGGGATGGGCAGGATCAATCGCGATCGGCGTTAGGATAGGAAATATCTCATTGCTGAAATGCTTTTCTAGCCACGTTTTTTCTGCCGTCGTGAGATTAGAGGGACTAACAATTTCAATCCCGTCTTTTTGTAATAGCTTGCGCAATGTACGCCACGACGTTTGCTTGTCGGCCACCAACTGGGAGGCAAATTTATTGATTTCCGCGAGCTGTTGGGCAGGTGTCAACCCATCCTGAGTGAGTGTTGTTACACCTGCGCTGACCTGGCCGTGTATGCCAGCCACGCGCACCATATAAAATTCATCAAGGTTTGACGCAGAAATTGACAAAAAGCGCACGCGCTCTAGCAGCGGATGCGTGTCATTCATCGACTCTTCGAGAACACGTCTGTTGAATTGCAGCCAAGACAGCTCACGGTTGTAATAGCGTGGCACGTCACCACCCTTAACCTTCGTGGCAGAACCGCTCTTTACAACTGCTGATTTTGTTGCCCGCGCCTTACTTTTTGCAACACTCATTTTCCGCTCCGAAACCGCATACCCTCAGCATCCTGCCGACTATTCTATCTGAGTAACATGTCAGTCTTGGCATTGTACCGTGCAATTGATCAAAACAAGGCTAACAGACCAGCACCTGTGCTCACTCTTCATCAAAACCAAGTTGTGCCAACGCATCTGCTGCCAAGGCCCGTGTTATTGGGCGCTTTTGGGCAAGCGCAAGGTCATCGACCGCGCGTACCAGTTGGTTCGCTGCTTCCATAGTCCGCTCCATACGGGTCGATAAATAGTTAACAACGTGGGGTTCAATCGCCAGCTGGCGATCATTGAAAAGCTTAACCAACACCGCCTTTAAAAGGGACTGATCTGGCATAGCAATCGAGACTACAGGCAATGCCCGCAATCTGGAGCGCAAATCTGGCAGGGTAATTTTCAGTTCACCAGGCGGTCGCCCGGACGTGACAAGTACGGAAAATTGCGTCTCGCGGGCCAAATTCAAGATGTGGAACAGCGCGCGTTCATCACCAAGCCCGCCATCAATATCTTCAACAATCACCGCCTGTCGCCCTTGAGGTGACTGAATATTTGCCTCAACGACCTCGCTGGCCTTGAGAACTTGTGCACCAGAGCGTAACTGCCAGACATGAGCCAGATGGCTTTTACCAGACCCATGCGGGCCAACAACAACGGCAGCTGAATGAGGCCAATTGGGCCAGGCATCTATCAGATCCACAGCGCTGGCATTGGATTGACTGACAAAAAAATCCTCAGCGCCCAACGCTGCGCGATGCGGCAGATTGAGTACCAACTGGCTCGGTCCATCTTGGCGTGCAGAGGGACGCATCTGACGTTCATCGGTCATGGCTTGTGCTGACCTGCAGAGGCTTTGACCTTTTGCGATCCGCTATAGAAAGAACTTTCCAGGTAAGCCTTAATCACAAACCGCACAACAACACCAATCGCGGCGGCAAGTGGCACCGCAACCAACGTGCCGACAAAACCGAATAGATAGCTGAACACAAACAACGAGAAGATCAGCCATACGGGATGCAGACCGACCTTTGAGCCAACGATCTTCGGCGAAAGAAACGCGGCATCAAGTGCTTGGCCTATACCAAAAACGCTTGCAACAAGAACAATCGGCAAAACATCTGGCCAATATTGGACAACAGCCAATGTCGTAGCCGTGATAAGGCCGGTTGCCCAGCCGACAAAAGGAATGAAGGTCAGTACACCAGTCATTACACCGACCAGCAAACCATAATTTAAACCCAGAAAAGTCAGTGCCAGAGTGTAGAACGTTCCCAGAATAATGCAGACAGTGCCTTGCCCGCGGATAAACGCAGCAACAGCATCATTCACATCACTTGCTAATTTACGAATGGTGTCGGCCTGATCTCGCGGCAACCATCCATCCAACTTTTTTATCATCGGATGCCAATCAACCAGTAGGTAGAACATCACAACTGGCGTTACCAACAACAAGGTGATGAAATTAAAGATCGCAAGCGAACGATCCCACAATGACGTTGCCAGCCAGCTCACAATGCCACTGACATTCTCTCCCATGGATTGCGAGGACTTAGCCAAACCCTCTTGCACGTCGGGGTAGCGATCACCGAGGCGTTCTCGCGCCCAATTTTCAAAAACGTCTGTGAGACGCGCGATTTCACCCGGCAACGCTGACGCAAGCTGTTGGGCTTGAGCGAACAATAGCGGAGCTAATAGATAAAGTGCGGTACCAACTAACGCCGCCACAACACCCACGACTAAAGCAGAAGCCAGCACCCGATTGAGCCCAAGAGCCGACAAGCGATCAGCCGCAGGGTTCAGAAAATAGGCCAACACAATGCCGACAACAAACGGCAATAGAATTTCTTTGATGAGGGCGATGCCAAGGATCAACAGCGCGAAAGCTGCCAGCCAGAACCAAAAATGTCGCTCGACGTGCATCCCAACTCCCACGCATTTGATCTCAAAATTCGCAGCTTAACTGCGATGCGCCGCCAACGACATTTTACGAACCCAAAAACCAAGCCTAACCAATTTGAGCTAACCTGACATGTGACGCACCCACTGGCGCAGATAGGCCGCCAACGACAGGGCCGTCAAAACTGCAGTGACCCAAATCAATACCCATCGTAAATTCCCAAGTCCAAGATTAAAGCCAAGGTCTGCCAACACAGCGCCGGCCAACAGAATCTGCGACACCGTATTGGCCTTACTAACCCACAACGGATTGATCGTGACTGGATGATCCAGAAGCCAAGCCAGAGCCACACCGGCAACAATCAGAATATCACGCGAGACAACACCAATCGCCAACCAAGATGGAATTTCCCCCAGAACCCCCAGCGCAACATAAATGCTCACAAGCAGTAGTTTGTCAGCCAACGGGTCAAGATAGGCACCAAGCTCGGTTTGCCAGCCAAAGCGCTTTGCTAGAAAGCCATCAATGCCATCCGAAATTCCAGCAACCAAAAATACCACGCAAGCGGCGCCAGTTTGCTTTGAGATCAGGAGCCAGAAAATGACCGGAACAAGGAAAACCCGGCCGAGGGTAATCAGATTGGGGATACTCAAAGGCTCTCGTCTTTCATGCTACCAGCGCAACAATTGAACTGCGATCTTCATATTCAGGCTCATCGTGCACGCGCGTGCCATACGACATGACCCGCACGCTCCTCAACCCCTGATCCATCCTCTCGGTATAGCCCAGCTCAACTGCTGGACCCAAGGCCTAGATGCCCCATGCGACCACTCGGACCTGCGTTTCGCCCTCGTTGGGTCACCGCGATCACATTAAGCGCCCTGCAACGCTGCACTTTGCGCAATGGGCGCGGAAAGGAAAGTGATGAAACGCCGAGCATTAGTAACGCATAGCGAGCAACCAGACATTGCCGGATTGCATCAGGTTAAGCCCTTGCGCCAACAAAACGGCGGCGAGTGATCCACCACCCCCTGGATAGCTCAACACGACATTGGCTGACCGCGCTGACACCGCATTGATCGTCACATCTTCAACTCCGGGTGTCTCAAGCAACTTGCGACGAATGATGTTCCACTCATGCAAACCAGAAAATGTTACTTGCAAGGATACATCACGTGTTGGCGATGAAAGAGCAGCAACACCCCCTCGGGCCTCCACTTTCAATGCTTTCCAGCGTCCTTCGAGCACGCCCAACGTCACAACTGCAACCAATTCAAGTGTATAAGAAACATCGCCATCGACGAGACGATAGCTGCGCGTCCAATGGATTGGGCCAACACCATCGCGACCAACAACCGTGACATTGATCTTTTTTGCCTTCTTATCCACGTCAGCAAGTAACAGCATCACCCGTTCTGACTGATACTCTGTTGCAAGAATGCGTTCAGCGTTACTATCAGCGCCAAGCGCCATGCGAATCGTGTCGACATGCACGACAGGCTTGAGAGGCTCAATACGCAGCGGGCTCAGTGCGTTCTTAAGATCTAAACTCTGCCACGTTTTAATCCACTGAGGATCCGTCCGTGTCGAAGCGTTGGCACCTTCGCGAACGATCGGGACAATGACAGAGGTCGGTGCCTGCTCTTCAATAAACGGGACACCTTGGCGGCGCAGCAGGTTGCGCACTTCTTCTGCCCGAAAAGAGAAGTCCATACTGGCGATGTATTCGGTTGCGGAGTTGCGCTCGGACCGCACAGAGACACCGTCAACAAATGCCGTTGCATCTGTTTGTTTAATCCGGGCGATGCGACTGTAGGCCGTCACGGGCACAAGTCGCTTCAGCAGCGAGCGAAAAGCGGCGTCGCGACCCTCTTTCAAAGCCTTCTTTTTAGCCGCCACAGCATTCTCAGCCTGCGCCTCAACGGGATAATTCCCGATTGTGAACGCGGCGTCATTGTCAGCAGCTGCCGAGCTTACCCAAAACAGCATCAATCCGACACTGGACGCGACAGCAACCCCGACGCTGGCCACAACACTGATAAAGGTGTGAAATACGCCTAATTGCTGGTGCCTCAAAGCCGAGCCCCTCATGCTCTGTCTCCACAATCCACGCCCGTTTGTCCCCAACTCGTTTGCCTCTTCCTCTAAGCGTTGCCGCTTGGTGAGGGAAATGGTACCACGCCGCCACGTCATAACGCCCACCGGGGCAAACGTGTGACGACCTTTCCTCCAGCAGGCAACACAACAACCTCGTAGACCAGTCCAACTTCGTACCATGGCCGACGCATAGCATGTTATCATGCCCTGCCAATAAGGCGGCCGACACAACACTTTCAAGACCTTGGCAACCATCAAACACCTGAAAAATGACCAAAATCCCAGCGCCGCCAGCAACCCCCATTACCTATCGAGATTCCGGAGTTGATATTGATGCCGGTAACCGCCTTGTTAAAGCAATCAAACCGCTCGCCGAAGCAACATCACGTGCTGGCACGATGGGCAGCGTTGGTGGATTCGGCGGATTGTTTGATCTAAAGGCAGCGGGTTTTACAGATCCAGTCCTCGTTGCGGCAAATGACGGCGTCGGCACGAAGCTAAAAATTGCCATTGAAAGCGACAAGCACGATACGGTCGGCATCGACCTTGTTGCCATGTCGGTCAACGACTTGATCGTGCAAGGAGCAGAACCCTTGTTCTTCCTTGACTACTTCTCCACAGGCAAGCTTGAAACGGGCATCGCAGAGGATGTCGTTGCAGGCATCGCCGCAGGCTGCACGCAAGCTGGGTGTGCACTTATAGGTGGTGAAACAGCGGAAATGCCGGGCCTTTATGCGCCAGGCGACTATGACCTTGCTGGCTTTGCCGTAGGCGCAGCTGAACGCGGGGCCCTTCTACCAACGGCTGATATTGAAATTGGTGATGCGCTGATCGGTCTTGCGGCCTCAGGTGTACACTCGAACGGGTTTTCGTTGGTCCGACGCATCGTTTCAGACGTTGGATTGGCATGGACTGCACCGGCTCCCTTTGCTCCGAACCAAGACCTCGCATCTGCCTTGCTGACGCCGACACAGATTTACGTCAAACCATTGTTGGCTGCATTGAAAAAAACCGGTGGTGCAGGCACGGCCATCAAAGCACTGGCCCACATTACCGGTGGCGGTCTGTCAGAAAATATCCCGCGCGTACTGCCGGATGATGTCGCAGCCCATGTTAATCTCAAGGCGCTGCCCAAACTACCCGTCTTCAATTGGCTGCAAGACAACGCACATCTTGATGACCAGGAAATGCTGCGCACATTTAATTGTGGTATTGGCATGGTCATCGTTTCCAGCAAAGGCCAAGCGCCAAGCGTTATTGATGTCCTAAATGACTCTGGTGCCCAAGCGATGCAGATAGGCGAAATCATCGCACCAACGGGTGCAAGAAGTGATGCCAAAGGCAAAGGTGAAACCTGGGCTATCGCCACCAGCGGTCAGCTACCGAGGTAACCGACCAACCATGAGCGGACCTCCATCAGCATGAACCAATCCATCCCAACCAAAAAACCACGTGTTGCGATCCTCATATCCGGACGCGGCTCCAACATGATGTCGCTGGTGGAGGCCGCGAAAACATCGGGATATCCCGCCGAGATCGCCCTGGTGATTGCCAACCGCCCAGAAGCACCCGGCCTTGAGTGGGCCAAAGCGCAAGGCTTGCCAACGCTCGGTATGGATCACAAGCTCTACGAGAACCGCGCACATTTTGACGGTCAACTCACGGGCGTCTTACAAACTGCCAAAATTGATTTGATTGCACTTGCAGGTTTCATGCGCTTGTTAACAGAAGACTTTGTGACAACATGGCGTGATCGCCTGATCAATATCCACCCTTCGTTGCTACCTTCATTTAAAGGGCTGAATACGCATCAACGTGCGTTGGATGCTGGTTGCAAAGTGGCTGGCTGCTCCGTGCACTTTGTGCGCAGCAAAATGGATGTGGGACCAATCATTGCACAAGCGGCAGTGCCCGTTCACGCTGACGATAGCGCAGACACACTTGCAGCACGAGTTCTTGAAGCAGAGCATAAAATTTACCCAAACGCCTTGGCCATGGTCGCTAGCGGGCGCGCCAAAGTGATTGGTGAGCAGGTAAAAATAGCCGATGCAATTAACCAGCACATGACGCTATTCTCGCCGAAGCTGCCATAATTTTCTAAGTATTCTGGAACCTTAGCACCTCTGCGCCCGGAAAAAACGACGCGGCGGCACCACGTTGCATGGACAGCACCTCACCTCGGGTGTAGACGCGACTGTGATATTGGTACGCGTGTCTGCCTACCTAATGACAGCGTCAACGCTCACACGTGCGGGAACTTTGTTGGCTATTCGTTTCCAACCGCCTTCGCCGCGCAGTGTCGATATTCGGATCGCCTTATTTTAGAGCACAGATCATTGTTCTAAGATGCGGCTTGGAGAGATCACGAGAATGACCACACAACAAGACTCACATATCGGAAAATTGGGTGACGAGAGCAGCATTTGGTTCAATTTAACCCCACTGCTGAAAAATCCGGAAAATCCAATGGGCCTTCTGTTGCAGATGGCCGAGCGGTACGGACCTGTCATTCCTGTGAACATGGCGAACCAACGTGTTGTGCTGGTCACTGAACCTGAATACTTCAAACATGTTCTGGTGACAAAGGCGGACAGTTACATCAAATATTTTGATGGTCTGAAACCGATCTTCGGTAAATCCATGATCACCAACGATGGTGCGTTGTGGCAAAAAATTCGCATGCCGCAACAACCTGCATTCCACCCAAGTGTATTTGCCGATTACATCCCGTATTTCAATACGGCGATCAAAGATAAAATGGACATCTGGGCAAGCTATGCCGCGAGCGGCAAAACGGTCGAGATGGTTGAGCAGACCTGGACACTTGCAGCCGACATGATCTGCAAAGCACTCTTTGATCGTGACCTGCCATTTAATCCGCACTTTGTATTCAAATGCGTCAAGACCTACACCGACGTCATGAATCACAAAGAGATACGGCTCAAAAAACAGTCGGATGAACTTTTTGAAATCACCGGCGAAGAAACTGCCAAGGCTGTAAAAGAATGGTGGAGTGTGCCGCTTGCAGTCCTCGGTGCCGACCCACGCGAAGGTCGCGAACAATCGCTTCTGAAGATGATTGAAGCTGCTGTTGCTGATCCTGACATGCCTGAGTTTGATCACCAGCAAGCCGTTGATGAAATCAAGCAATATCTGTGGGCTGGCACTGAAACGACTGCGCTAACTTTATCATGGGCGCTCTATCTCACCTCAAAACACCCCGAAGCTGCCGTACGCATTCGCCGAGAAGGCGAAACCGTATGTGGAGACAGAGAGCCAACTGCCGATGACTATTCCAAGCTGCAGTATACGCGCGCTGTCATTCAAGAAACCATGCGGCTCTATCCGCCCGTCTGGAGCTTGATCCGCGTCGCGGCTGAAGATGACGAGATTGCAGGCAAACAGATTAAGGCGGGCGACCGCATTGTGTTGTTTAGCTACGGTGCGCATCACAATCCAAAATATTGGGATGAGCCGGAGGAATTCCGCCCAGAGCGCTGGATGGACAAGACGAAGAAACAGGTCAAATACAGCTACATCCCATTTGGCGCAGGAAAACGCTCATGCCCTGGTGGAGCGATGAGTCAATTAGAGAACACACTCGCCCTCTCGCTTCTTCTGCGTCGCTTCCGGACAGAGTATGTTGGCCTTGAACCTCCGCGTATCAATGCGACGGTCACGCTGACACCACGCGGTGGGCTGTTATTCAAGGTACGTGAGCTGAGCTAGGTCTTATTTTTTTGAAAAAGAACGGGCACATTACGAATTTTCGTAATGTGCCCGTTTTGCATTCAATGCTTAGTTTTCATTACCCAACAATTTCTTCTGGCTTGAAGTTCATCTCTATTTCGCGCTTGGCAGACTCTGGGCTGTCAGAACCATGGGTCGAGTTTTCACCCTTTGACAGCGCAAACTCTTTACGGATCGTTCCTTGGTCTGCTTCGGCAGGATCAGTTGCACCCATGATTTGACGGTACTGTGCAATCGCATCTTCACCTTCCAGAACCTGCAACACGATGGGGGCTGAGGTCATAAACGTCACCAGCTCTTCAAAGAACGGACGGCCATTGTGCTCGGCATAAAACTGTTCTGCGTCAGCGCGGGTCCATTGCACACGCTTCTGGCCGACGATCCGCAAACCAGCAGCCTCGATCACAGCATTGATCGCACCTGTTAGATTGCGCCCCGTTGCGTCAGGTTTGATAATTGAAAATGTGCGCTCAACGGCCATTGGTATGCTCTCTTTCTTGGAAACGAATGGAATTTTGATCGAAGTTGCGCGCCTTATAGCCCGCCCGTTCCCCAGGCCACAAGCGGCCAGTCGGCGCAGTCTATGGTTTCAGGCAACCCAAACGAAAGATCAACGAGTGTGTGCAACGAACTGAAAAGAAACATAATTTCGTCTTTTCTCTATAAATTGATGCCATCAAACCGTCGCTTTGCAATGGTCTCAAGACTGAAGCGTTGACGAATCCGGTTGAAAGGCTCAGAAAATTACTAAACTGGGACCGCTGGCAAGGCGCTAGTCGACTTTGTTGTTGTCCGCCCTAAAAGCCGCCTTGAAGCCACGATCGAATTGACAATGAGTGAAATGAAATCCGACGATGCTTGGTTTATCGCCCGTGACGGTGCGCAACATGGGCCGTTAAACGAATCTGAAATGCAGCTGTTTGTTGAGCGTGGGCATCTGCGCGCAACAGATCTTATTTGGCGGCAGGGATTCCCAGATTGGCGGCCTGCATTTTCCATTTTCCCACCTAAAAAACTGCAGCCTTCACCCACAGCTCAGCAGCAAGCACCCACGACCATAGGTGCACAATCGACGGCACCAAGACCAGGCGCACCCTCCGCGCCATCGCACAATCCAACGGGTTCACCGTCCCCTCATGGTGCCGCGACGTCAGGCACAGACCCCTCAACACTTACTACACCGACAGGAAATCCGACGGACTTTGGTACGCAGACAAGCGAAGCGGGAGATTATTACGAAGACGGAGCGGACGGTGGGCGCAAGCCAGGATGGGACCGTGCGCTTGTTAGCGCATTGGTGTTGGGAACGCTTACGGGTGTTGGAATATGGTTTTATTTAAGCGGACCACCTTCCATCATTGATCAGACAGGATCAACCTCAAAGGCCGTTACTATCGTTAAAGCCCCCCAACAAGCTGATAAGACGCAAGAACAACCCAAAATCGCACTGACAACAACTCAGCGCATTGACATCGATAAGAGGCTGCAAAAAGCAGAGTTATGGCAGTTCCTGAAAAACCAATACCCAGCATGGTATGGCAACGTTTTAAAAAATGCCGACCGCTTAGACCAAAACGACAATTTTGAACGCAAGCTATCTGAGCTGTTGATCTCACGTCTCATCGAGCTGCGGCGACGTCATGCCAAACAGGTGTTGGCCTCCAGCCCACAAAGCCTCACCAACGTTGCCTCCACTTTCCTCAATAACCTCAAAGAACTTGCAGGTCAGGGCCCAGAGCCATGCTTCACATTTATCTCCAAAGGTGAAGCAAGCCCGGCTGTCGTTGAAGCCATGCGCAAGCCAGGAGACAGCAGTACTGCTATCCATGGCCAATTGCTCGCGACTTTCAAAGCCTCTGTCGAAGGGGCCAAGGCGCCGATAACCCGCACAGCACCACAAAAATCAGATTATGAAGCCCTAACCAGCCAACTTGCTAAAATAGGTTGGAACAAAGAAGACATTCAATTGTTTGCAAATCCCCAGGCCCTGTCTCAAGCACCACCTTCGCGCGTCTGCCAAATGGTGCAGGACTGGTTTACCGCCCATCTCAGCTTAGAGAATGCAGAAACCCAGGAACGGTTGCTACACGAGACCCTGCGTCCGGTCGTCTCGGGATAGGCTTCTTGTGGCCGGACCTGGTGGCCGTCTCGACCAATTCAGGTTACAGCAAGGACTTGTCTTAGGTTTCCTCCAACACGCCAACACACGCCCTGCATGCTGCACATCAACGACGTCGTCTATCGCATCGAAGGCAAGCTCATCCTCGATGGCGCAACCGTTGCCATTCCAACAAGCCATAAGGTTGGATTGGTGGGGCGCAACGGTGCGGGCAAATCCACACTTCTCAAAATTATCCGCGGTGATCTCGCAACCGAGTCAGGTTCCATCACCACGTCGAAGGGCGCTAAAATTGGTTATGTGGAACAAGAAGCGCCTGGCACTGACAAAAGCATTATCGACTGGGTGGTCGCTTCAGACCTTGAACGCGCCGACCTGATGACTGAAGCGGAAACCGCAACCGACCCCAACCGTATCGCGGAAATTCAATTGCGTCTGACCGACATCAACGCCCACTCCGCACCTGCGCGGGCCGCTGCTATTCTAGCGGGCCTTGGCTTTGACAACCTCGCACAACAACGCCCATGCCAAGACTTCTCTGGAGGCTGGCGGATGCGCGTGGCGCTCGCCTCTGTCCTCTTCCTGGAACCAGAAATCCTTCTGCTTGATGAGCCGACCAACTACCTTGATCTTGAAGGCACGTTGTGGCTTGAAAACTATATGCGGAGCTATCCGCATACGATTGTCATCGTCAGCCATGATCGTGATTTGTTAAACACTGCCGTCAGTCACATCATTCATCTCAACGCGGGCAAACTGACAACGGCCACCGGTGGCTATGATGATTTTGAAACCCAACGCCGTCAAAAACAGAGCCTAGAACTTAAACTCAAGAAGAAGCAGGACGACGAGCGTCGCCGCATTCAGCAGTTCATTGATCGCTTTCGTGCCAAAGCGACTAAGGCAACACAAGCACAAAGCCGCATCAAGGCTCTTGCCAAACTTCAACCCATCGTCGCCCAGATTGAAGAACAAGTCGCACCAATCACGTTTCCGAACCCCGAGAAAATGCGGTCAAGCCCCTTGCTTCGCTTAGAAGATGCAAGTGTTGGCTACACTCCCGATGCGCCGATCTTATCCAATCTCAATTTACGGATTGATCAGGACGACCGCATTGCGCTTCTCGGTCAAAACGGCAATGGCAAATCCACATTCGCTAAACTGATATCTGGAAAATTAAGCACCTGTCATGGCAAAGTCTATGGTGCCAAACAAATCTCTGCTGGCTATTTCGCGCAACATCAACTGGATGAGCTGAACCCCCTCAAAACGCCGTATCAGCTGTATGTTGAGTTATTGCCGGACGCCACCGAAGCGCAGCGCCGGGCTCGTTTAGGGGCTGCCGGTTTTGGTGCCAGCAAAGCCGATGTCACATGCGCCAAACTCTCAGGCGGAGAAAAAGCACGCTTACTGCTCGCACTCGCCACTTTTCATGGTCCGCACTTACTGATCCTCGACGAGCCGACCAACCATCTTGATATTGACTCGCGTCAGGCTCTTATCCATGGCCTTGCCGAATTTGAAGGGGCGGTGATTTTAATCAGCCATGACCGCCACCTCATCGAGGCCAGTGCAGATCGTCTTTGGCTGGTCGACAATGGCACTGTCACGTCCTTTGACAACGATATCAATGCCTATCGCCAAGACTTACTCGCCTCTCGCAGCAATAAAACAAGGGGCAAAAGTAAAACAGCATCCGATGGTACGTCTAACGCCAAGAAACCTGACCGTGCAGCGCAACGCCGTCTAGCAGCGGAAGCGCGCGCCACCATGGCCCCGCTCACAAAAGCGGTAACCGCACATGAAAAAGAAATCGCCCAATTGACCGACAAGATTTCCAAACTCGATGTGATACTGGCAGACCCTGAAATCTACGCCAAAGACCCTGATAAAGCGAAAGCCTCAGGCATCAAGCGCGGTCAACTTGCACAATCTTTGGCGCACCTAGAAGAGCAGTGGCTGACCGCGCTTGAAGAATTAGAGGCCGCGAAGTCACAGCAAAACCAAATCTGAAACAATGCTTCGTTGATGCAGCTAAGAAGAACGAATTTCCCGCACATACGAGAACCCGCAAAGCTCAAACACTAACCAACGAAGATCGCTCAAAAAAGTTGTCAAGCCGCACTTTTAGACGCCCAACTATTGTCGCCTAGAACGCGCAACCCAAACTGTTCCGCGCACGTCTTCTCCCCAGTTAAACAGTGCTGCCAAATCGGAGAAAGATTTCTCGAATAACCTCGTGTACAAGACCGTCAAGGGGAAGCTGATCAGTCTAGGGTCTTGCGGGGGATCCGTCTGGCTTGAGGGCAGGTCGATGTAAAGACGGGTCAGCTCTCCCTGCCTTCCTTATCCTATGTCTATTCGGCGACTGGTGGTCACGCGTTGTGAGGGCGACCTGTCATGTCCATTGATCTTCGTGCAGAATAAAACGCTTTCAGATTGCGCGTTCAGCTGCCCGCAATTTTTGAGAAGTCTGCAATAAACGATGTTGCATCACGGATGCCGGCCAACATCTTGAGACGATTTTCGCGCAAGCTGTGGTCATCTGCATTCACCGTCACCGTTTCGAAAAATGCATCAATCGGTGGTCTCAGTTCTGCCACTGCATTCATCGCACCGGTAAAGTTCTCGACATTAATCGCAGCCTCAATATCGCTTGCAACCTTACTCATAGCCGAAGCGAGGTCCGTTTCCGCAGGCTCTTTCAACAAGCTCGACTGGGGTGCCCCGGAATAGCGCACCCCATCTTTCTTTTCTTCAATCGCTAGAATATTGGACGCACGTTTCACGCCAGCAAGCAGGTTCGCCCCTTCATCCGTTTCCAGGAGCGCACCCAGCGCATCTACCCGTTTAGCAACGAGTGCAAGGTCATCCTGCCCATCGAGTGCGAAAACCGCATCAATCAGATCATGGCGCGCACCTTGATCTCGAAGATAGACCTTCAACCGATCTGCAAAGAATGCAAGCAGGTTGGTGCTGTCGATTTTTTGCTTAAGAGCTTTACTGGCATGCTGCTCGAAAACTGGCAGCAATGCCAAGCGCAGATCATTCTCCAATAGGACGCGAATAACACCCAATGCAGCGCGTCTCAGCTGATAGGGATCGCCTGAGCCAGTCGGCTTTTCGCCAATCGCCCAAAAACCAACCAGCGTGTCAAGTTTGTCAGCCAACGCCACGGCACAGGCGACCGCATCGCCATCTTCTTCCAGAGGCACCACATCCGATGGCCCTTTTGGCTTGTAGTGCAATTCAATCGCACGCGCGATTTCAGGTTTTGTGCCCGCATGTTCCGCATAACGTCGGCCCATCAAGCCCTGCAGTTCGGGGAACTCACCCACCATCCCCGACACAAGATCGGCTTTGGAAAGTTGGGCGGCGCGCCGCGCATCTTCCGCGTCGGCATCACACGCGCCCGCCAACTTAAAAGCGAGATCAGCAATACGCTCAACTCGGTCCGCCTGTGTCCCCAATTTTTCATGAAAGGTCACGGCAGACAGTTGCGACGCCATCTCATCGAGTGGTTTCTTGAGATCTTGATCCCAAAAGAATTTCGCATCGGCAAGGCGGGCATTGATGACTTTTTCATTGCCCGAGACAATCGAACTGCCACCGTCCTTTGGCACAAGGTTGGCGACAGCCAGAAAGTGATTGGATAGCGTGCCTTTAGTACCCTTGGTCAATGAAAAGCACTTCTGGTGCGTTTTCATCGCTGTTGTCAGGCACTCAGCCGGCACCTCAAGAAAGTCCTTATCGAACGTACCGAGATAAACGACAGGCCATTCTGTAAGGCCTGCATTTTCTGCAATCAGCGCTGGATCATCAATCAGTTTAAGCTTGGCGGACTTGGCGGCCGATGCCGCCTCTTGCGCGATCCGATCTTGACGGTCTTGCGGGTCCAGCAGCACCTTATTTTTCTCAAGCGCTTTTTTGTAATCCGCAAAATTTTTGACGGTAATGTCACCTACGCCATGAAAGCGGTGACCTTGCGTCACAGCACCGCTTGCAACATCGGCAACTTTGAAGTCCACAACCTTGCCTCCCAACAGGCAGATGATTGATTTCAAAGGACGTACCCACTGGAAGGTACCATCTCCCCAGCGCATGGACTTCGGCCATGGAAACTTGCGCATGACATCAGGGACAACATCGGCAATGATGTCGGCTGCTGGGCGGCCTGGGCGTTCGCGCCGGGCGACATAATAGTCGCCCTTCTTTGGATCGCTGACAATTTCCGCGTCTTCAATGCGATCAAGCCCGGCACCGCGTAAAAAACCTGCGATGGCTTTTTCAGGCGCATCAACGCGCGGCCCCTTACGTTCCTCAGACACCGCAGGCGAGTGATCTCCAATATCTTGAATATGCAAAGTCAATCGTCGCGGCGTTGCAAAGCTTTGCGCTTCACCAGTTGCAAGGCCGTCAGCTTTCAGCCCAGCAATCACCAGTTTGCAAAGCTCATCGCTTGCCCGGAGTTGCATACGGGCTGGAATTTCTTCCGACAAAAGCTCAAGCAAAAGTTCTGACATTGATAGACTGTAATCCTTACGGCGACGGGTGCCACTATCATTGACCATGACAGGTGCACCCGTGGCTCACGTTAGTTGGCGGTTGTTAGGGCGTTGTAGGCGCAGGCTGTGCATCTGGAGCAGGTGCCGGTGCCTCAATCTTCTTTTCAAGCTTCTCAATGCTCTCAAATACGATTCCTTCGCCCCACGAACCCATATCGCTCAACGCACCCGTACTTGCTAAGTAACCAAGGCCAAGCAACAAAGCGCCTAAGTACATCCAGAATACCGTGCGCCATTTGCGCCACAAAAAGTAGATGCCTATTAAAAGTAGGGGCACACCTAAAATGAGCCCTCCGAGTATTGTCGCGTTCATAGTCGTCCTCCCTCGGTTTTCAACCAAGCCCCGCAACACGCCTTGGCAAGATCGCGCACGCGGAGAATGTAACTTTGCCGTTCCGTGACTGAGATCACGCCACGGGCATCCAGTAAATTAAACACATGAGACGCCTTGATGCACTGATCATAAGCTGGCATCGCCAATAAATGCTCATCTTCACCTTTTGTGCCCGCCTCTAACAGGGCCTTGCACTCGGCTTCTGCGTCCCGAAAGTGCTGAAACAGCATATCTGTGTTGGCGTACTCAAAATTAAAACGTGAGTATTCCTTTTCAGCCTGGAGGAAGACATCACCATAGGTGAGTTTCTTATCATCCGTCCGACCGTTGAAATTCAAATCAAAGACCCGATCAACACCTTGAACGTAGGTCGCAAGCCGCTCCAGACCATACGTGATTTCACCTGCGACCGGCGCACAGTCGTAGCCGCCAACCTGTT
Organism: Hyphomicrobiaceae bacterium; assembly: GCA_021775735.1. Taxonomy (GTDB): domain Bacteria; phylum Pseudomonadota; class Alphaproteobacteria; order Rhizobiales; family Hyphomicrobiaceae; genus JAHZKN01. Next base: position 80,695 of record JAJFHG010000047.1, on the reverse strand, counting down.
GGAAGTAGGTGAATTGAGACACTTCCATACCATTGCACCAGACTTCCCATCCCAGGCCCCAGGCGCCAAGTGTTGGGCTTTCCCAATCATCTTCGACAAAACGTATGTCATTGTTTGCCGTATCAATGCCAATGGCATCCAAGCTCGCCAGATAGAGTTCCTGAATGTTGCTCGGTGACGGCTTCATGATCACCTGGAACTGATAGTAGTGCTGCAACCGGTTTGGATTTTCACCATAGCGACCATCCGTTGGCCGTCGCGAAGGTTGCACATAACAGGCATTCCAGGGCCGTGGCCCAAGGGCGCGCAGAACAGTTGCTGGGTGAAATGTGCCAGCCCCAACTTCCATATCGTAAGGCTGCAGCACAACACAGCCTTCCGCGCCCCAGAATTGAGCCAATGTCAGGATTAGATCCTGGAATGACTGCATTGGCTTAAGGGAGGAAGAAGACTGTTGGGGGCTGTTCGAAGACGCCTTTTCGGCATTTTTAACCATGAGATACGAGCCACCAGTGATAATTTTCGACGGGCACTATACGCTGATATCGCGGCATGTCACCCTGGCACCCAACCCTCTATACTGCGCTCAACTGTAGCGCCCCAATCTTATGCGGGAAAAGGTATTCCGTGACCGAAGAAATCGACCCCTCAAAAAACGCAAGGAGACTAAGAAATGTCAGTAAATAAAGTTATTGAATTGATGTCTGATTCCAGCAAGAGCTGGGAAGACGCAACCGAAAAAGCCGTCAAACAGGCATCAAAAAGCGTGAAGGGAATCCGCTCTGTCTGGGTGAAAGATATGTCAGCAAGCGTTGATTCCAAAGGCAACATTGAGAAGTATCGCGTGACCTGCAATGTAACCTTTGAAGTCAAAGACTAAGTCTTTGTATTAAGACTTGGGACGGTAGCTGTCCGTCTTAGAATCATAGTCGAGCGCGCCGAGATCTTTCGGTGCGCTCTTTTTTTGTGTGTCTTTTTCGCTCATTGCATCAACGGCTTTGCCAGCCAAACTGGCAAATACGCGACCGGCAATATATGAGCCGACTGTCACGACCAACGCTGGTAAAACACGTCCTAACATATTGGCTGTCCTCTACAGTCCAAAGCGCTGCCACAGGGCCCGCGCCTCCAAAGTCGATAGTACATCCTCACTGAGGCTATGTTCAGACGACGTGGCTGATGCGCGCCAAAGACTTGAAAATGATGGCAACTTACGCAAACGCGACAACAATCCACCCTTAGAATGGGGCACAACTTTCAAACGTACTTTGTCACCAAACCTGTCGCGCATGACCTGGCGCACTTCGCCAATCCCATCAATCAATCCAAGCTCAACGGCCTTCCCCGCGGACCAGAACGCGCCGGAAAACAGGTCCTTGTCCTCACCTTTGAGACGGTCACTGCGCCTGTCTTTGACGACGCTGATAAACACATCATGAACGTCACGCTGCAATGTTTGTAAGCGCTCAACGTCTTCTGGTTTCTCTGGCTTGAACGGATCAAGGATGTTTTTGGAAAGTCCAGCCGTATAAACACGGCGATCAATACCTAACTTCTCAATCGCTTTGTTAAAACCAAAGCCAGATGAAATGACACCAATTGAACCAACAATGGAGGATTCGTCAGCATAGATTTCATCACCTGCGAGCGCGATGTAGTAGCCACCAGAGGCTGCAACATCCTCGCAAAAAACATAAACCTTCTTTTCCTTCTCTTTTGCCCATTGTCGGATGCGTTTAAGGATCAAGCTAGATTGAACGGGAGATCCACCGGGCGAATTAATCACCAGCGCAACAGCTGCCAGCTTCGACATCGTGAATGCTTTTTCAATGGGTTCGGCAAGGGTCTCTAAGGAGAGACCAGGCTTTAAAGGTGTTGCCATTCCAATGGGCCCGCTCAACCGCAAGACAGGAACAACTGGTTTTTTCTTGAACCACTTCATCGTGTGTATAGGCCTTTCGCAAACAACCTTTTTCGGGTCCTCAATACGCCAAGACGTGCAACAAATCCAAGACCACAATTAGCACCCTTATGTGCGCTCATTTCTAAAAAATTCAAGGGCCGCGCCGTGCTTCAAAACCGCTTCTGCCTTTGTGGTATAGGCATTTCCCGACCCATGCAGAATAAATCCAGAGAGGATTGAAAGGGATGCCCGGCTGCCTTTCCGTGCCGCCACGATTACCCGATGCGCTGCCTCACCAGCGCGCGGATAGATGGGCACTACGCGTGCCCCGCCAAACCTTCCTTTGAGCGCTGCGAGAATGGCCGGCAAGGCGGCCGCATGCTGGATCATCACAAGCTGCCCGTCCGCTTTAGACATACGCGTCATAAACCGTACCCAAAGATCAAGATCAGATGGCTCCATCTCATGTCCCGCAGCCTTCAGCACATGTGGTGAGGTCGAGCCCTTACCGGTCACAAAGAACGGTGGGTTAGCGACGACATGTGAAAAGCTGTTGTCAAGAATAGCCGCATCGCAAAGAGCCCGACCAGGTGCCGTTATATCGGCGTTCATAACGCGCACATGATCGGGCAATGCATTCAAAGCGATATTTCGCTGTGCAAGGTCAACAAAGCGCGGTTCACGCTCAATCAAAACGGTCTTCAGGTTTGGGCACCGTGCCGTTGCACAGATCCCAACTGTACCAATACCAGCACCGCAATCCAAAAGAGTTGGATTTGTGCAGCTATCTAGGGGAATAGATGCAGCCAATAACACAGCATCAAGTCCAGCACGAAATCCGGTTGCGGGTTGCAACAATTCAACCTTGCCGCCAAGAAACGCATCGCGCGTGACATCTTCAGCGAACGCACCAGACGGATTTGTAAAATCTTCTGACCGATCTGGGGTTTGGTCATGCATCAGGTTTCAACCAGTCCTGAAGCTCCGCATCACGCAAAACTTGTCGAGCACGCCCCAATGCGTCATCTGTCACCATAATACGCCGTTGCAAGATGCCGATCGAGCCCTCCAAGACGCTCATGTTCTGATCGAGCACAACGACGTCAATGTTGTTGTCTTTAAGTAAGGACTCGACAAAACTGATCAGTACGGGATCGTTGGTTTGCATCAATTGGCGCATAGCAGATGGGTCCGGCTTTGATGATGGCTTTTTCTTTAAGAGAGCCGTACTTTAGGACATTCAGGTGCGGCAATCTAACCTTAAACGAGCCGCCCGAAGAGCGGTTATAACATTAAAAATCAGTTTTTTGCGCGAGGTAAGGGCGTGGGAGTCGTCATACCATTAAAAGATCGATCAAACCCATCAGCGAATTTAAAGCCGCTGTTGGATCTGACGGATGCCGACATGCGCCAGGTCAATCGGATAATTACCGAGCGCGCCAGGTCAGATGTTGAAACCGTACCTGAATTGGCGCGCCATTTGATTGAATCTGGCGGTAAACGCTTACGACCCATGCTCGCCATCGCGTCTGCAAAACTTTGCAAGTATACAGGCCAGGATCATGTGACGACGGGTGCTGCAATTGAGTTTCTGCACACGGCAACTTTACTCCATGATGATGTCGTGGATGAAAGTGATACCCGGCGTGGGAAGAAAACAGCACGCCTCATTTGGGGTAATCAAGCCAGCGTTTTGGTTGGCGACTTTCTGCTTGGCCAATCGTTTTTGATGCTGGTTGACGCAGGCTCCTTACACGTCCTGAAAATCTTATCACAAGCAGCAAGTACCATTGCTGAAGGCGAAGTCATGCAGTTGATTGCCGCCAACAACACCGCAACAACCGAAGATGATTATTTGTCGATCATCAATGCCAAAACCGCAACGCTATTTTCCGCCGCTACTGAATCTGGTGCAACCTTAAGCGGTCGGGTTGCAGAAGAACGTGCGGCTTTACGGTCTTATGGTAAGAATCTCGGCCTCGCATTTCAGTTGGTCGATGATGCTCTCGATTATTCCGGCAATAGCAAAGACCTTGGCAAGGCCGTTGGTGATGATTTTAGAGAAGGCAAGATCACGCTGCCCGTAATCTTGGCATTCCGCCGGGGCGATTCGACCGAGCGTGCCTTCTGGAACCGGACCATTGGTCAGCGCAAAATCAAAGATGGTGATCTGGAACATGCCATGGCGCTAATGGGGCAGCACAATGCACTTGAGGCAACGTTTGAACGCGCACGCGCTTATGGCGCTGTTGCCCATGACGCCCTGGCTATTTTTGATGATGGCCTAGAAAAAAAGGCAATGCTTGATGTAATTGCGTTTTGCATTGAACGACGCCACTAATTAGCAGCGCTATATGAGCACAGACGCCTTCACCCACCAGGACGGATCGGCCGATTGAATATCGCGCGCGGCAACATCGGCATCTGATTTATTCAAAAACAACCCAAAAACGGTTGGCCCAGCACCAGAAAGACCTGCTGCAAGACACAACGGCTGCGTCTTTAACATGGCAAGGGGTGCCTCAAGAGACGGCATCAGGGAACGCGCAGGTGTCAGCAAAGAATTACCCGTTTCGCGCACAAACGCTGCGACATCCTCAGCACATGTGAACTCACTCAATTTACTTTGGATTGATTGCTCTGGCGGGTTTCTTTCGATCGACGCAGCGTTGAGTTTAGCAAACACACGTTGCGTCTTATCTGCCAGTGCGGGTTCGCTTGTGTTTATCAGAACCGCAGCGAGTTTTGGGAATTGGGAAACCGGGGTTAGCTTGTCGCCGAGGCCTGCCATGAACTGCGCACGGGATGCTAAACACACGGGCACATCTGCACCAATCTGGCACGCGATAGCCTGCCAATCCAACCGATCCTGCCACGTTGGATTGCACGCCATGACAGCCCTAAGAAAGGCAGCAGAATCAGCAGAACCACCACCAAGTCCCGAAGCCAACGGGATAACTTTATCAACCACAACATCACCGAGCTGAAGGTCACCCACGGACTGCGATCTGACTGCGGCTTGCGCGAGATGATCTCGTGTTGTTGAGAGGGTCGACGGACCCGTGCCAAGTTCACCGGAAAACGGGCCCGAGAAGGAAATGTTGTGTGTGTCGCTCGGCGTCAGCGTAACGGTATCAGTGACGTTGCTGGCAAAGGCAACGAGACTATCAAGCTCATGATAGCCATCTGCACGCCGACCAAGAACCCTCAAAGTCAGATTGAGCTTTGCAGGCGCGAGTTGGCAAACGGACGCGATCATCTTTGACCCTAGCGATTGTATGATCGAAGGCGCCAAACCTGCAATTTAGTTTCTGCGATCACCAGATTATGGATTTTTTGTTGAATCGTTATTCGCGCTTTGAAGGCCTTGTGCGTCGACCGGCACCAACAAACCCTCGCGAAGTTTAGCGCGTATCTTTGAGGCTTCGTCAGGTTCCGGTTTTAGCGTCAACGCCTGCTCCCATTGAAAACGGGCTTCACGTTGCCGGCCGGCACGCCACAGCGCATCACCAAGGTGGTCGTTGAGGATAGGATCATCGGGGCGTAACTCGACGGCACGCTCCAGGAACAAAACGGCTTGCTTGATATTACCAAGCTTAAAGTGCGCCCAGCCGAGACTATCAACCACGTAGCCATCATCAGGCTTCAACGCAACAGCACGCTCAATCAGCTTCAAACCTTGCTTAAGATTTAAACCCTGATCAATCCACGAGTAACCCAGGTAGTTGAGAACCAATGGCTGGTCAGGCGTCAACTTCAATGCCATCTTGAGATCAGCCTCAGCTTTTGGCCAATTCTTTTCACGTTCATGACACGTGCCACGGGCATAAAAATACACCCAATCGCGTTTGCGCGGTTTCTTAATAAGATCAATCGCCTTGTCATAAAAACCGATCGCTTCGCCATACTTCTTGCGTGCGCGCAGAATATTACCAATGGCATCCAAAATTTGTAGCTGGGTCGCATTGTCAGCACGATTGGCGTACGTCAGAGGACCCGCAGCACGAACGAGGCTTGCATAGGTTTCAGGGCCGACAACACCATCGACATCAAGGTTGTTGTCCTTTTGATAGCGTGCCACGCCACGCCGTGTCGCCTCACCATAGACGCCATCGACATCTCCGATATCGATGCCGAGTGACATCAGTGCTTGCTGCACGGTGCGCACCTGAGAAGCATTGTGACCAAGGGTTAAGGCGTCACTGCCTTTTGGACCACTGGCAAGCAATTTTCGAAGGCGTTGTGCGGCTTTTTCATTCTCAGAATTGCTACCACCAGCCTTTGTCTCAAGCAGAGCAACCAGCGTGCTCTGCGCATCTTTGGCCCTATCGAGCGAATTGAGATTAAAGGCGCGACGAATTTCAATGGCTGTACGAAGAGGCGTACTCGCAGGAATACGCTCGTAGATTGCATTAGCCTCACTAAAACGCCGCATCGTTTCAAACGCATTTGCCAATGCTGCAAGCGCAAATGGGTGATCGGGTGACAAGTAAAGCGCCATCTGCAAATACAGCATGCCTGGCGTCAGGCCACCTTCTCCAGCCAAGGCTTCGCCCAAACCATACAGCACTTCAACAATGCCATCGGTGGGTGTTTTCACGAGAAGATCAATACGCGATCCATCGTCAAGACGAGCAAGAAAATCTCTTACCAGCGCGTGTTGGTCCGTTTTGGTCTTTGCTTGGTGCTGACGCAGAATACGTCTGGCAGCAGGTTTGCCGCGCACGACAGCAGCGTGGTGTGCATAGGCCAACGTTGAACGCAGCGTACGTGAATCTTGTTTAAAGACTTCACCAAACGCTTTGCTGGCGTCAGCTTTGTGTCCCGCCACATCCAAAAGTAACGCGCTGTGGTAACGCAAGTAATACTGAGCCCAGTCCGCTTTGTTATCAAGCTGTAAGGCCTGGAGCGCTTGTTTGTGTTTGCCTTGCGCTTGACGAGCCCAAGCCAGGGTCAAAGCGCTTGAAAGTTCACCAATCGGACCGAGCGCTGATGCTTTGATGTGCTTTTCTGAACTTTCAAAATTCTTACTCTTAAAATCTTTAAGCCCGAGCAAAAGTTGCGCCATGCGGTGCTTGGGTTGTTCAATAATCAGCAACTCTGCCAGTCGCAGGGCACGTTCCCAATTGCCACCGGTGAGTTCCATGGTGAATGCTTGGTCGAGTAGAACCGTATTGCGTGGATCACGAATGAGCGCGCTGCCGTAGAACTTGGCAGCATTTCTGGTGTCGTTGTTATTTTGGGCGAGGCGACCGGCGAGATAGCTACCAACGAGGGACCGGGATTCAAAAATTTCGGGTTTTGTCTCAGCCAGCCCTGGGAGCGTGCCAATTACGCTGCCGTAAAGCCAGGCCGTAAACATCACCGCCCAGAGGACAACGCGTTGGCAAGCCGTCTTTCCCATACCCAGCGTCTCCTTTGAAGGCCGCAAAATCTGATTCTTGATGCCCAACTCTACCAAGACTTAAGGCCACTTGGCGACCTAAGATTTCGTCCAATGCGGGCAGGCGACCAATGGCCCAAAAGCCGATTATTAGGCCATCAAGATCGTACCGACCACAAAGCATCAGCCATACGCCTAAAAAATGGCTTGGCAATTACAAGGGGTTAATCTCCAAAGCAGTCCAAGATGTCTGCAACCAAGGCCTGAGGGCTTCCAATATTCCGGAGTAATTTGGACCGTCAACCTTGGGAAAAAGCGCGTTTATACTTTGAGTCGAGGCCCTAATACCGCAGTTCTGCGGAAGACACGGTGCTGGGCAGCAGTCTTGGCCTGTTTGAACGCACCAGCGCGTCAGAATTTCTTAGTCAATGCGATATTGGCGCTGTGAGTATCATAATCGCAATACACCACATTGCTCGAATTTTGGGGCAAAGCCCATCCAAGCAATGACCGCCCTGAAGTCCAGGCCGGAAGCGACGAACACATCATTATCAGATCAGGTTGAATAATCCCGGGCTACATGCCGGAATAGTTCGGGCCGCCACCCCCCTCAGGGCAGACCCACGTAATATTTTGAGCTGGGTCCTTAATATCGCAGGTTTTGCAGTGGACGCAGTTTTGCGCATTAATTTGAAAACGCGGGTTACCCTTATCGTCTTCAACAATCTCATAGACCCCAGCCGGGCAATAGCGCTGTGCGGGTTCTGCGTATTTCGGCAAGTTGTCGAAAACAGGGATATTTGGATCTGACAATGTCAGGTGGACTGGCTGATCTTCTTCGTGGTTGGTGGCTGAAAACGATACGCTCGTCAGCTTGTCAAAGGTCAGCACGCCGTCTGGTTTTGGATAGTCGATTTTCTTTGACGCCTTCGCCAATTTCAATGTCGTGAAATCTGCCTTTTTGTGTTTCAGCGTAAACCCAAACCCAATTTTTGGGATGATGGTGTTCGCCCACATATCAATGCCACCCAGCATGATGCCGGCCAGCGTGCCAAACTTGGACCACAGCGGTTTTGCGTTGCGTACCGGTCTGAGATCCGCTGCGATATCACCTTCGCGGACTTCTGTTTCATAATCGATGAGTTCATCACCCGAACGCCCAGCGCCAAGGGCAGCAAAGGTTGCTTCTGCTGCTGCGATGCCAGAAAACATAGCGTTATGGCTTCCCTTGATGCGCGGCACGTTGACCATGCCTGCTGCACAGCCAAGAAGCGCACCACCTGGGAAGGTCAACTTGGGCAGGGACTGCCAGCCACCCTCTGAAATTGCACGCGCGCCGTAGCTAATACGCTTACCGCCGTCGAACACATCGCGAATTGACGGGTGCGTTTTGAAGCGCTGGAACTCATCATATGGCGACAGATAAGGATTGGAATAATTGAGATGCAGCACAAAACCAACCGCCACCAGATTTTTGTCAAAGTGGTAGAGGAATGAGCCACCACCTGTGCTGTTGTTCAGCGGCCACCCAAAGCTATGTTGCACGAGACCCGGTTGATGATGTTCGGGCTTCACTTCCCACAACTCTTTCAGGCCAATGCCGTATTTCTGTGGTTCACACCCGTGATCGAGTTTAAATTTCGCAATCAATTCCTTGGATAACGAGCCGCGGACACCTTCGGAGAATAACGTATATTTGCCACGCAATTCCATGCCTGGCGTGTAGCTGTCCTTCGGCTTTCCATCTCGACCAATGCCCATATCACCTGTTGCAACACCTGCGACTGAGCCATCGTCGTTAAACAGAATTTCAGAAGCTGCAAAACCCGGATAAACTTCGACGCCTAGCTCCATCGCCTGCTCACCAAGCCACTGACACAGAGCACCCAAACTCACGATGTAGTTACCGTGATTGTTCATCAACGGAGGCATCGTGAAATTTGGTAACGTCAGATCGCCAGACTTACCAAGATATAAAAACTTATCTCGGGTAACCTCTGTGGTAACCGGCGCACCCTTCTCTTTCCAATCTGGAATAAGCTTGTTGAGACCAACAGGGTCAATCACCGCGCCAGACAAGATATGCGCACCAACCTCGGAGCCTTTTTCCAAAACAACAACAGACAGCTCTTGGTCGGCTTTGTCAGCGAGTTGCTTCAAACGGATGGCTGCGGAAAGACCTGCCGGGCCTGCACCGACGATAACGACATCAAAATCCATGCCTTCGCGGGCTGGCTGCTCCGAGCTCTGTTCAGACATGCGCTTAAAAACCCCCGTGTGTTGGTGATCTCTATCGGATAGGTGCCAACAGCCAGCCCCGTCAAGGCTGGGCAGAAATAAATTGAGGCCACGACCGCAATGCACCGATCAGCACGCAGATAAGAGAGCCGAAGTCCAGTCCACAATATAGCTGGCCCAAGGCCGCTTTTGGTTCCCCGCACGCTGACCTGATCTGTTAAACGATTTGAACCAACCGCGACATCGCACCGCGATCCAGTCCGCATGACCGAGAGCGAACCCTTGAGCCAAACAACACAAGCCCAAAAAGCTGCCGCCGCCGCCCTGCTTGAATGGTATGTTGCGATGGGTGTTGATTGTGCGCTCTCAAAGAACCCGGTCGACTGGCGCAAGCGGCCAGCGACGACGCCACCGCCAACCGGTGCCACACCACGTCAAGCCGCGCCAACGCACCAGAAGCAACCTCCACTGGACCCGCAAAAAGCGTCAACTGTTCCCCCGCAAGTGGCAGCCCGAGGACGGTTTGCGACCGCCAAGCCGCCAGGCGAGGCAGCCGCCCAGGCACGCGAAAAAGCCAAATCAGCCGAAAGCCTTGAAGAGCTCGAAGCACTTTTGAAAAGCTTTGACGGCTGCGCACTCAAAGCAACAGCCAAGAACCTGTGCTTCTACCGCGGCTCACCAACAGCATCCCTCGCCATTATTGGTGAAGCGCCAGGACGCGATGAGGACATTGCTGGAAAACCGTTTGTTGGACGAGCTGGGCAATTGCTCGACAAGATGTTGGCCAGCATCGGACTCGATGAGAGCCATGTACATATTACCAATGTTGTGTACTGGCGCCCACCCGGCAATCGAACGCCAACCCCACTTGAAGCACAAATCTGCCGCCCGTTCCTGATGCGCCAGCTTGAATTATTAGCTCCTCAGATGGTCCTTGTGCTTGGCGGGGCTGCAGCAAAAAATATGCTTGATGTTACGGATGGGATCATGCGCCTGCGTGGCAAGTGGCGGACGTTAAGAATCGGAGATCGCGACGTTCCAGTAATGGCAAGCCTACATCCAGCGTATCTTTTGCGCACGCCTGCAGCAAAGCGCTTGGCATGGCGGGACCTACTTGCCGTGCAAGCGGCTCAAAAAACAAAGTAAGCAAATTCTTTCCAACAACGCACCACGATAACCTTCTGTTGATTTAAAATTGCGTTTGTCTTGCAAAAATTAAATGGCATTTACGCTAATAACGACGGGTGAGCAGACTTGCCTGATATCCATTTTTCTCTTTAAAATCAAACTCTTGTACATTAGTCCTTAACAACTGCTTGGGGAAATCTCCCCCTCACACCCTACTAAATTGATTTAGCTCTATTTTTACTGAGATTGTCATGACGAGTTTAAACCAACCGATACGCACGACGGCTAAAGTTATCTCGAAATCACAATGATGTCTTTGCTTATCTGAGATGTCTTTGCTGCAAATTTGAAAGGAACGTCCTCGTGAGTTCGGGATTTGTATACCTTCGACCGGTCTATGTTATGTTTGCACGGGCCAATGGCGCTTATGCATCATCTGCGCAGAAAGCATGGTTTCAGGTCTTCAAATGGTTGGATGACAATAACATCCGCCAAAAGGTAGAGCTTGGCTATGGATTGCTGCACGATAACCCAAAAGTTGTTTCGGTTGATCGGTGCCGCTATGACGCCTGCATTGAAATACCTGAGGGATTTGAATCCAAAGTACCAGGAATGTTCTCGGTACAAAAACTTCCTGGCGGCGCTTTTGCACGCACGCGTCATCAGGGTATGACTGCTGAACTCTCCATGACAATCGCAAGCTTGCGAGATGACTGGGTTCCATCAAGTGGCCTTTGGCTTGATCCCCATCGTCCAATGCTTGAGATTTATCGTGATGACCCAATGACTGTTCCAGATGGTGAGCGCAAAATCGACGTTTGCATTCCTGTCGCAGCACATGCCGAAGTAAGCCGCTCAGCGGCCTAATCTCGAGCCAATACATCTTTACGGCTTAGACAAACCCTGCAAGGCTAGGATAAGACCCAGCCTTCAGGGAGGCCGTTGAACGCTCGTGGCACAAATCGATCCTAAGCTACCATTTACACCCATCCGCATCGCCATTTTGACGATGTCAGACACCCGCAGCCTGGCGGAAGACAAATCCGGCAACCTTTTGGCCGATCGGATTGAAGACGCTGGCCATACCATCGCTGACCGGGCGCTCGTTAAAGATGATCGCACAGCAATTGCCGATCAAGTGAGCCGCTGGATTGCAAATCCCGATATTGATGTCGTGATCACGACCGGTGGCACCGGGTTCACGGGCCGTGACGTCACACCTGAAGCCGTCAAACCGTTATTTGAAAAAGAAATTGACGGGTTTGCCACTGTTTTTCACATGATCTCATTTGAGACCGTTGCGACGTCGACCATTCAATCTCGCGCCTGTGGCGGCGTTGCGGGTGGTACACTTATTTTTTGCCTGCCAGGTTCCCCCGGAGCCTGTCGCGACGGCTGGGATAAGATCCTCAAACTGCAACTCGATAGCCGTCATCGCCCGTGCAATTTTGTCGAGATCATGCCACGCCTTGAGGAACACCGGCGCAAACCCTAATGCTTACCTCAGACAACCCAGCGCGGCAAAGTCGCTTATTTCATCTAGACGAGGGGTAAAACAAAACGGCCTTTCAGTCCGTGCAACGCCTTTAAATCAGCGCCGGTATCAACATCAGATAATAGTTCTAACATTGCGATACGCATGCCGGCCATATTGCGCGTCGTATCATCACGCGTGTAAGCGCTCGACCAGCGAACATTATCAAAAATGTGCGGACGCCGTGGGTGACGCTTAAGGCCAATCAACCAATATCCACCATCAAGCGCTGGCCCTATCACAGCATCATGTGAACCCAACTTATCAAACGCGGCCTTGATATGGCGACCCGACATGGCCGGGCAATCACTTCCAACAATGACCACAGGGCCGGGCGGTAACGCGCTCATAAGTCGGCCCATGCGTTGACCAAGATCACCTGAACCTTGCGGAAGTCTTGGCACGTTGCCAGCAAAAACAGCGGTTCCGACAGCGTTATCAGGCGTCACCGCCAACAGCGTTTGCCAACGCGTGTCGCGCGCCAATCGGCCAATAACGCTTGCTGTTGCATGGCGATAGAATGATGTGGATTGGGCGACGCCGACGTCACGTGCAAGGCGCGTCTTAACTTGACCAGCGATGGGTCGTTTTACCATCACGACCAAGCGCTTTTGATCTCTTGGACGTGTCATGTTTGGCGCATATTCACGGCCTGACGTGCATCATACAATTTGACCAAACGGTCAGGCGGAACGTTTAAATAATAAAGTGCAAGACACATTTGATTGCGCGCAATGCGACGCAAATAACCGTTTTGGCGATAGCGTGCAGCGCTTGTTGTGGCATGAGACTGAAAAACCCGAATGCGGCGACGTCCAATGCGACGTACGAGATCAACATCTTCCATCAACTGCAATGGCTGATAGCCGCCAACGGCCTCGAAAAGCGTGCGCGGGATTAGCAAACCCTGGTCGCCATACGGAAACTTCAAAAAGCGTGTGCGCCAGCGAACAGCAGCTTCAAGGGCACGTGGCGCGAGGCCATCATCATCAAGACGAAATTGAAACACACCCGCTGAAGCAGGACGCTCACCTTGTGTTACTTGGTGCATCAACAGCTGCGCTTCACGTTCCCAGTCAGACCCCAAAACGGTGTCAGCATGCAAAAACAATAACCATGGGCTGCGCGCATGCTGTGCACCTGCCTGTAACTGAGCACCGCGATTTGCCCGCCCACAGGCCATCCAAACGGCACCTGAATCTTCGACAATGTCATAGGTTTTGTCGGTTGATCCGCCATCAGCAACAATCACATCGCGAATGACGCCCGAAACAGTTGCAGGAATCAGCCCTGCCAGCGTTTTGACGAGCGTCTCCTGTGAATTGAGCGTTGGGATAATGACAGAAATCATAATCCCTTCTGTGGCACGGGGCTTCGGCTGCAACAAGAGGTGGATTGGCTACAAAACCTACAGAGTACTGAGGTTTGCAGCCTAAATGTTCTTTATTTGTTCCTCGTTGTGGTGTAGCACTGAGTCGGACCCCAAAGGGCGACTTCGAACCAGCTTTGGGGGAACTAACACATCACGCAACACGCGCCTTCTCAAACAAGACTAAAAACACAGCGGGCAACACGGTGCATCATTCAGAACATAACGATAGCGAAGTTGAAGGCTGTGAAGTGAACCCTCAGGCTGAGGGTCTCGTTCCTCAGGATCGCCGACGTGGTCGTGGCGCGCGGTCCAATCACACCGGGCGTTTTGAAAGCGACTTGCGCGGTGACTTTGACGATGGCTGGGACAGTCTGGGCACTGTCGAACCCTCACGTACAAATGTGCATCACGACAAAAGCCGCTCCATCATTGCACGCAATAGCAGTCCAGATATTTCATTTGATCAATCAATCAATCCTTATCGCGGCTGTGAACATGGCTGCATCTATTGTTATGCCCGCCCTTCACATTGTTATCTTGGCCATTCTGCAGGTGTTGATTTTGAAACGGAACTGTATGCCAAACCAAATGCGGCGGAGCTTCTGGAACAAGAACTGAGCAAACCAAGTTACAAGGTCAGCACCATTGCTTTAGGCTCAAATACGGACCCCTATCAACCAATTGAGCGTCAATACAATATCACCCGCTCCATCCTTGAAGTTCTTGAACGCACCAACCATCCCGTCGCTATTGTAACGAAATCAGCCTTGGTCACACGTGATCGTGATATTCTGGCGCGCATGGCAAAAAAGGGGCTTGTGAAAGTCGCACTTTCGATCACCACGCTTGATCGCAAATTGGCACGGGACATGGAGCCCAGGGCCTCAACCCCGTCAAAACGTTTGACTGCATTAAGAGAACTGCACGATGCGGGAATCCCAACGGTTGTCATGGTGGCCCCTGTCATTCCCGGACTGACAGATTCAGAGATTGAATGTATTCTTGACGCGGCGAAGACAGCCGGTGTCAGCGAAGCCGGGTATGTGCTGCTCCGGCTACCGCTTGAAATTAAACAGTTGTTTCGAGAATGGCTCGCGGACGCCGCGCCAAATCGTGCCAGGCGCGTAATCAATCTGCTGCAATCCATGCACGGCGGCGTTGATTACAACTCAGAATTTGGCATGCGCCAAAAAGGTTCCGGCCCGTATGCAGATCAGATCGCGGCGCGCTTTCGCCTCGCATTCAACCGGCTCAATCTCAACCAAACGCGCATTATTCTCAGAGATGACCTATTTAAACGCCCTGTTCCTGTTGGCGGTCAGATCGCGCTGCTTTGACATTGGGTTGTTCACCCGCACACTGTCGGCCATGGGAAAAACCGATTCGAAACCAAGACCAACGTTCGAACTCGAACTGACCGAAATTGATCTGCTGGGCGGACCCATCGCAGGCGTCGACGAAGCAGGCCGGGGGCCATGGGCGGGTCCGGTTGTGGCTGCCGCTGTTATTCTGTCACCAAACAACATTCCAACTGGGCTGAATGACTCCAAGGCGCTTGACCCTTATCAGCGGGCCGCACTCTATGATGCCATCAAAGACACAGCGGACGTTGGTGTAGGCATCGCGGATGTGGACCGCATCGACCGGGACAACATTTTACACGCTACGTTGTGGGCAATGCGCGAAGCCGTCGCCAAACTCGATGCCCCGCCGCGATTGGCGCTCGTCGATGGCAACAAGCTGCCCATGCTCACCTGTGAAGCCCGCGCGATCATAAAAGGCGATGCCAAGTGCTTTTCGATAGCGGCAGCCTCTATTATTGCAAAAGTGACCCGTGATCGGATGATGGCGGAATTGGCGCGTGAGTGTCCGGGCTATGGGTTTGAACGCCACAAAGGCTATGGCACGCCTGAACACAAGACAGCCCTTGACCGCCTTGGTGTCACGAACCACCACCGTCGTTCATTCAAACCTGTTCAGTTGGCGCTTGGACTCGTGCGGGCATAATTTATTTTACAAGGTGCTCGACAGCTCAGTTTATCAATAACCACGTACATTAGTGCAGCAAGATCGCCTTAACCTTGTAGAGTCATCTCGACAAATTTTTCTGACGGGGCCTTCCATCCGTCCATAAGCTGGTTATGCTGGCCGCCATCTTAAGCTGGATCGGAAGACCAAGCTTGGCCATGCCGGTTGTGCATGATGTTGTATCTTTTGTTTGAGTGAAAGTTGCGTCCATGAGTGTTCGTCGCCGTACCAATCCGGCCAAGACCGAAAATTGTGTGTTGGTTGGAGAATGCGTTAAGCACCTGAAGTCTTTGCCTGACGAAAGCGTTGATCTGGTTTTTGCCGATCCGCCTTACAACTTGCAGCTCTCCAAACAACTTCTGCGCCCCAACAACACACGTGTTGACGGTGTTGATGATAGCTGGGATCAATTTGCAAGTTTTGCAGACTATGATGCGTTCTCAAAAGCGTGGCTTGCAGAATGTCGCCGCGTTCTAAAACCCAATGGCGCGCTTTGGGTGATCGGCTCCTATCACAATATTTTTCGTCTGGGCGCGACTTTGCAGGACCTCGGCTTTTGGATTCTCAACGACGTTGTGTGGCGCAAAACAAATCCGATGCCAAACTTTCGTGGCCGTCGCTTCACCAATGCGCATGAAACATTGATCTGGGCCTCCAAGGATCAAGGTGCGCGTTACACCTTCAACTACGAAAGCTTGAAGGCGACGAACGATGATCTTCAAATGCGCTCGGACTGGCTGTTCCCAATCTGCTCCGGTCCAGAACGTCTCAAAGATGATACGGGTCGCAAGGCCCACCCAACGCAAAAGCCGGAAGCACTGCTGAGTCGTGTGATCCTGGCGTCGACCGCTCAGGGCGACACGGTCTTGGATCCATTCTTTGGAACGGGCACAACCGGTGCTGCTGCCAAAAGGCTTGGCCGCAAATGGATTGGCATTGAGCAAGACGCAGACTACGCCAAAGCAGCCAAAGAACGTATTGCGGCCGTGAAAAAGCTTCCGCCATCATCACTTGAAACCATGCGTTCAAAACGTGCTGAACCACGCGTTCCATTTGGAACGTTGATTGAACTCGGCATCTTAAAACCCGGCGCCGCTATTTTTGATGGCCGCAAGCGTTATCGCGCTGAAGTAAAAGCTGATGGCACGGTAGCCCTTCCCGGCTTTCAAGGGTCTATCCACCGTGTCGGCGCAGACGTGCAGGGCAAGTCTGCATGCAACGGCTGGACATTCTGGCATTTTGAGCAGCGCGGCAAACTCCGGCCGATTGATGATTTGCGCCAAAAGGCAAAATTCCAATTGGGCCTCGTGCCAAACACACTTGCTGTTGCTGCGGAATAGCGATCCGCCTGCGACGCAGTTTTTGGTATCAAAAAAAGAGGCGACGTGACCGGTGGTTGCTCGACTTGTGAGAATTAGACCAAATAGTCAGCGACAAATCGGTTCCAATTTGTCTCTGTTTGATCTAGCGAATTAGTGGCCGGGCACTTATTCTGCCAAAACAACTCATGTGATTACTTGTCCGCAACAAAAAGGTGTTTGGTGAGTCAATCTACATCAAGGCGCGCCCAACGACGCCGTCACGTCCTATCCGTTGTGACGTGGACAGTTGTTTGTGCGTTGACTGAACCGTTCACTGCAGCGGCTAAACAGGATCAAGCGGAAAGTGCGGGGGAAATAGAACAAGCAACGCAATATGCCAAACTGTATGACGACATCTGCTATTCCAACCTTCCTGATTTCTCGCCCATTATGGCGCGTGCCAAAAAACAAAAGTGGAAGGCAATCACAGGGACTGCGCTCAAAGCGTATGCACCAGAAGTACCGCCAGACCAATTGAAGGCTTGGTCGTTCCTGGTCGATGGCGTCAAATTCCATGTCTCAATCTCATCAGGCCCGGCTGACAAAGCCCTGCAGGAGGCCATGCCCGCATTTGCCAAGTCCCGTGCATTTGCCTGCAGCCTCATTTTACCAGGTCATGTCGCCCAACCCGTCATGGACGATGCACTTCAAAATCTGGTTGGGCGACCGGCGGACGCGCACTACGAGGTGGATCTCTTCAAAGTTCATTTCTGGAGTGGGATCACGGACCAACTGGCGGCCCTAATGTATCATTACAAGCCAAAATCTGGGGGGCCGGGTGGTCTCATCTCATTCGTTGTGCTCAAAAAATGAGGTCTTTTGACCGCATATGTGGTCCGTTTACCAGGAGCTTTGCCGCGCCCCATTGACGTGTCATCCAACCGGTGGTGTACCAAGAGCACTATGGATCAAACGGCCTCCAAGTCGCACCATCTCAAATTACCCAACGTGCTGACCTATGCGCGGATCCTCGCCGTGCCCGCACTCGTTGCCTGCCTATACTTTCTGACCGGTGATACAGCCCGTTGGTCGGCGCTCGCGATTTTTATTGCTGCGGGTATTACGGACTGGCTTGATGGCTATTTGGCGCGGGCGTGGCAACAGCAATCCGAACTTGGTCGCATGCTGGACCCGATTGCCGACAAGCTCCTCGTCGGCGCCACGTTGATGTTATTGGTCTACGACCAAACCATTTCCGGATTCTCAATCTGGGCCGCGGTTATTATTCTATGCCGCGAAATTCTGGTGTCGGGACTGAGAGAATTTCTGGCTGAACTCAATGTCAAAATTCATGTCACCGAACTCGCCAAATGGAAGACAACCGTGCAAATGGTTGCGCTTGGCGTCTTATTGGCCGGTGCCGCGATTGATAAGATTTTTCCCGGTACGTCGACCATCGGTTTAACGTTCTTGTGGCTAGCCGCCCTACTTACATTGTGGACAGGCTATGACTATCTCAAAGCTGCAGTTCGCCACGCCATGGAGCGCTAAAGATGTCAAACGCCAGCACTAGCACAGTCCAGCTCAGGTACTTCGCGTGGGTCCGTGAAAAAATCGGCGTAGCAGACGAAATCCGCTCCGTGCCAGATAGCATCATCACCGTTGCTGATCTGATAGACTGGCTGAAAACCCAGGGTGCAGAATATCAAGCCGCGTTTGCCAATCCAGGTATCATCCGAACCGCCATTGACCAGAAGCACGTCACGAATGATGTTGCCCTGGGTGACGGCAAAGAAGTTGCCTTTTTTCCTCCAGTCACTGGCGGCTAACACGGCGTTGGCAAAAAATAGTTGCAGCGCTTTACACTCCATCTAGCGACCCAATGCGAGTGACGTAGGGAGGTTCAAACCACCGTGAGTGTTCGGGTTCAAAACGAAGACTTTGATATCGCCGCCGAAATGAAAGCGATCACAGACCGGCGGTCCGACATTGGGGCTTGCGTGTCGTTCACTGGCCTCGTGCGTGGTGAAGCAGACGGCAAGGCGCTGTTAGATATGTCACTGGAACACTATCCCGGCATGACGGAAGCTGAACTTCAGCGCATCGAAGCCGAAGCCAATGAACGCTGGCCCTTAAACGCCAGCCGGATTATCCACCGTATTGGCAAACTAGAGCCAGGTGCACAGATTGTGCTGGTCATCACCGCATCACCGCATCGCCAGGCCGCCTTCGAAGCAGCCCAATTCATCATGGATTTTCTCAAATCGGATGCGCCGTTTTGGAAGAAGGAAACCCTAGCCTCTGGTGAAGCAGAGTGGGTGTCATGCCGTGAAGGCGATGCTACCGCCAAGAACCGCTGGCAAAAATCATAGTAACGTGGGCATTTTCAGAGACTTAGTCCCAGCCGCCCGTCATTACGACCGCCTGAGATAAGATTGCGCTGGAGGGTATCAGCGACAGCTCCGACCCAGGTTTGGAACTGGCGCCACATCCAGCCCTAACGGCGGCACAAAAAACCCCGATATATCTATTTCGAATCAAGTTCTTAAGCATCCGTTAACCCTGCCAGCCTCATAACCTTAACATTGCCTGACACTGTCCTGGAAAAGGCCATCTTTCCGGGTGATCGTTCAATAACTCCACAAAGTTGGGACCAGGTTGCATAGACGGGGGTCGATTGAAATGGGTTTTGGGCCGATGCGGCAGGTTCTGTCGCATTTAATGATATTTGCCGCACTGACTGTGCTTGGCGCCACTGCATCTCATGCAGAAGGCTTCATGGAAATGTGGTCGCGCATACTGTCGCCATCCACACCATCAAGCGCTGCCGAGAAAGAAGCCGAGCGCGAGGCACAGAAAAAACGCACGCGGTTTCGTATCGGACTGGAACAGCACGTCGAATTTCAGGTCTTTTCGCTCGCGAGCCCAAACCGCGTGGTCGTCGAACTCCCCAACGTTAAACTCAGATTACCCCCCCCACTGCAAGGTCACGCTGTTGGTCTTGTGAAGGCGTTTCGCGGAGGCAAGTCAGCACCTGGCAGCTCACGCATCGTCATTGAAGTCACCGAACCGGTGATCGTTGAAAAGGCAATTATCCAAGCTGCGGAAGATGGACCTGGAAAAGAACTGGCCCTCGATATGATCCCAGTGTCGACCGTGCCTGTCGTTAGATCAGCAATAGTCAAGCAGCCACCGCGCAATATTCCACCACCAACATATAGCCTTGGCGCTGGACGCTTGCAGCCGCCGTTGCCGACCAAAGCCCAACGTCCGTCAGAAATTCGCGCAAATTCCTACAAGCCCGTTATCGTCATTGATCCCGGCCATGGCGGTCATGATTCAGGGGCGAAGAAAAATGGTATTATTGAAAAAGAGGTTGTTCTCGCTTTTGGAAAAATGTTGCGTGACGAGCTCGAAGCAACGGGTCGCTACAAAGTTCTCATGACCCGCGACACCGACAAGTTCATCAAGCTATCTGAACGCGTAAGCTACGCAGAACGCCATAAAGCTAACCTATTTATGGCTATTCACGCTGATTATGCGCGTTCGGCAGCAAGCGGTGCCACAGTGTACTCGCTACGGGATTCGCTCGCTAAAGGCCTCAGTCGCAGTACACGGCGCAAAGCAGGGTCCAACTTGTTGACCCGCAAAGAAATGGCCGGAGTAAAACGGGCACGAGGCGATGTTTCTGTCGTTAAAGGCTTTTTATCAGACCTTGCCAAGCGCGAAGTTGACGCCACAAGAGATCGCACCGAGCTATTCTCGAAATCTATCATCAATTACATGGGGCGCTCCACAACCATGCGTCGCAAACCACATAAAAGCGCAGGCTTTCGCGTTCTCAAGACACAAAAGTTTCCATCCGTGTTGATCGAGCTTGCCTACGTGACCAACAAAAGTGATGCAGCACGGCTGAACTCTGATCAATGGCGCAAAAAAGTTGCAGACTCACTTACGCAGGCTGTCGATGATTATTTCGGCCAACAGATCGCAGCCTTCCCAATGTAGGGCTCGGGAACGCACCGCGCGCACAAATCCCATCATAATAAAAAGGCCAGTCGCGTGACTGGCCTTTTTTTGTGTGTGGCCAGCGGTGCCGGCAAAGGTCAACTAGATGCTACTTGGAGGATGCAAAGGTCTTAAGCGCCAGAGCAAAACAAGATACCAATAGGGGTCAAAGTGGATACTCCTCTGAGACTCTTTCGTGTTGGAAGCTGGCGTAAGAAATATGCGGAGATGCCTTAGCATTGCGAACTCCATCGTCGCGTGTGCTCCGTGTCTTGACGCTCAAACTGGCCAATTGAGTCAACGCGCAAAACCTCAGACCTGGGAAGGCCAGCGGTTCACAACCTGAAACTACAAATTGGCGAGTGAAGACACGGGATGGTTGGACGGCCTCATAATGTTGAGCCCATGCGTTGCTGCCAGATGTTCCCTCGCGCGGCTCCGTCCGGCGCCGACACCCATCTAAGCGAGCTGGTCTGCCAAGTGGTTTCAAAACCTGGCTTAGGAAAATCAAGAGGTCTTCATCTCCTGCTGTCCTAACGCACGCACTCAGGCCATCTGAAGAGCAAAAAGCGCTTCAGATGCAGGCGGTTGCAGAGTTATCCACAACCGGCCTCCCAGATCTATCCTGATTCGTATGACAGCGCGATATCCAACCGAGGATTGAGCCCTATAGGCCCTACAACTGTTGCTGCAAAACACGTTGTGAGGCGGCTAAGTGATTGGAGCGCGCAGGCTTAAACGCCACTCGCCTACGCTTCGCCAGCGGAAGCACCACCTGCTTCAGCAGCTTGCGCGGCCTCCTGAACCGCGTCCTGCACCTTCTCGAAAGCGCGCACCTCAATCTGGCGAATGCGCTCGCGCGACACACCAAACACTTGGCTGAGTTGTTCCAGCGTTTTTGGCGACTCTTTCAGGCGTCGTGCCTCAAAAATAGCGCGCTCGCGATCATTCAAGATTTCAAGTGCATTGGCGAGATAGTTGCGGCGATGCTCAAGCTCCTCAGAATCCGCCAACATCTCTTCCTGAGTTGGCCCGTCATCTGTCAGCCAATCTTGCCATTCACCAGTTGCATCATCCGCCTTCAACGGCGCGTTGAGTGAGGAATCTCCACCAAGACGGCGGTTCATCGACACAACATCGGTCTCAGATACACCAAGTTGCTCAGCAATCTTTTTGACTTGATCAGGCTTCAGGTCGCCATCGTCCAGCGCCTGCAATTTGCTCTTAGCGCGACGCAGATTGAAGAATAATTTCTTTTGCGCTGCCGTGGTGCCCATTTTTACAAGGCTCCATGAGCGCAGCACGTATTCCTGGATCGAAGCGCGGATCCACCACATCGCATAGGTGGCAAGTCTGAAGCCTTTATCCGGCTCAAACTTTTTCACCGCTTGCATCAGACCCACATTGCCTTCGGAAATGACTTCACCAACGGGCAGACCATAACCGCGATAGCCCATCGCAATCTTGGCCACCAAGCGCAAGTGCGAGGTAACAAGCTGATGGGCGGCATCAGTATCACCATGCTCTTTCCAACGTTTAGCCAGCATAAATTCTTCATCCGGCTCAAGCATTGGAAACTTACGGACATCCGCAAGATACCGTGACAGACCCGTTGTCGAACTTGGAACTGTTGGAACCCGATTAGTGGCCATATCCCTCTTCTCTCAATTTCAGACAAGTACACGCTACACCTTGCATGTTGCGCACGAACAGGACCGCACCGAGGGCCAATTATGGTGCCTCGAATGGCGGTCAACCGTCATACACCATGGCTCATGTCAAGCTCAAGGCATAGATATGCTGAGATGGATCATGTCGCAGCACAACTTGTTGTGTAGATGGGGGTAGATTGGCCCAATTTCAAGGGGTCTTAGGCCCGCCAACCGGTGCTTTCAAGCGGACTCCTGGGGGCCCAGGCAGGGCGCGCCAACTCAATCAAATTATCTGCGGTTGACGAAACACAGATTTCTCTAGCGCCAGGAGCTTTCGCTATCCTCTTTGACTGGTGGTTCATCAAACTCGATGCGATCACTCCAACCACCACCGGCTTTGGACCGGTCAACGTTATCGCCCCGGGTGAGACTTGGGAACAAAGCAATGGCCGCAAAAATCAACAATCCGCCAAGCGCTGCATAAACGCCCGTGATGCCCTGCATCATGCCAGCATCAGCCTTGCTGAGCAGCAGCATGACCACGATAAAACTGACGGCTGTAACTTTAAACCTGACATCCATACCGGCCACCTGACTTTTATTCGCATTGTACAGACGAGTATAGCCCGCGATTGGTTAAGCAACCCTAACGTAATTGTTCTACGCAAGGTTTTGGTAAACATTTCAGGGGGCAAAAACATTCGATTTTCACTTTTTTTTCCGAGGATTTTCTGCACCCGCTTCAAGTCTCTCTTTTACGGTTAACAGATCAACGGGTAAGGGCGACTCAAATTGCATCGCTTTGTGTGAGATGGGATGCTCAAAACCCAAACTAACAGCGTGTAACGCTTGACGTCCAAGCGCAGCTATCGCGTGTTGGGCACTCTGAGGTAATCGATTCACTTTGGCCTTGAATCCAGCGCCATAAACCGAGTCACCAATAACCGGATGCCCGGTATGGGTCATGTGCACTCTGATTTGGTGCGTCCGCCCGGTCTCTAGTCGCGCTGTGATCAAGCTGGCGACAGGTTGCCCCCCGGTGTCCTCAAAAACTTTTCGGACTTCGTAGTGTGTCACCGCAGCCTGACCTTTCTCATCTGAGACAACCGCCATCTTTGTACGATTGGACTGCGAGCGTGCAAGATTAGCCGTAATTGTCCCGGTCGGGCGATCAAATGCACCCCAAACCAAAGCTTGATAGGTCCGTTCTAGTTTCCCATCGCGACCGTGGGCTGCGAACTGATCGGCAAGCCCGCGATGGGCGCGATCTGTTTTCGCGACAACCAGCAAACCCGACGTATCTTTATCCAAGCGGTGCACAATACCAGGTCGACGTTCCCCACCAATGCCAGAAAGGCTATCCCCACAATGAGCAATCAGCGCATTGACTAGTGTACCGGTACGATTACCAGGAGCGGGGTGAACAACGAGGCCCGCGGGTTTATCGATAACGACCAGCGCATCATCTTCGTAGACAACGTGAAGCGCAATCTGCTCGGGCTTAGGCTTAGCAGGTGTTGGCTCGGGAATGGTCAGTACGATGAGATCACCAGCCCTGACTTTGGCGCCAGGGTCCAACACAACCTGATCAGAAACAAGAACTGCGCCCTGGCGCACAAGGGCTTGCAAGCGTGATCGGCTCATGTCAGCAACGGTTTCGGTCAGAACATGGTCAAGGCGGCGACCAACATCAGCATCGGACACGACAATCTCAACAGGGTCAATTATGGGATCTTGGATCATTGCGCAGCTGCTTTAGCACTGCAAAACGCTTACCGCTATACTAGAAGATAAGAAACGACGCGATCTGGTAAAGCTTGCAGATGACTGAGGCGTACCCCATATCATGAGCGCATGTAGCAAAACACGCGCTGCTCAGTGCGCTCAGCGCCCCGTTCGTCTAGTGGCCTAGGACGCCGGCCTCTCACGCCGGTAACACGGGTTCGAGTCCCGTACGGGGCGCCATGCTCTTTACTCCAGTTCCTTCGTCCTCAAGAACTGAATGGCTTCGTTTTTTTCAATCTTGAAATCGAGGTCCCAGGCACTTTTTGCCATGAATACGGGATCGCCATCACGGTCTGTCATCACCGCGGATGGATTAGCTGATGTAAACGCCTTTAACGCCGCTTCGTCATCCGATTTCATCCACCGCGCGGTGGCATAAGGCGTTTCTTCAAAATCGAGATCAACTTTATATTCGTTCTTTGCCCGGTCCTTGACCACCTCAAGCTGCAAAACACCGATCACGCCAACGACCCATTGCGAACCAATATCAGGCTTGAAGATTTGGATAACGCCCTCTTCTGACAAATCTTGTAGAGCCTGGCGCATCTGCTTCACGCGCGTCGTGTCGTGCAACATCACGCGTTTTAAAATTTCAGGGGCAAATACAGGCAACCCCGTAAAACGTAACTCCTCACCTTCTGTGAACGTATCACCGACACGAATTGTGCCGTGGTTCGGAATACCGATAACGTCTCCCGCACCGGCTTCCTCGGCAATCTCACGATCATTGGCCATAAACATAATCGGTGAGTGAATCATCACATCTTTGCCGGTGCGCACTTGGCGCAATTTCATGCCGCGACGAAAATCACCCGAACACAGTCGCATAAAAGCAATGCGATCTCGGTGGTTTTTGTCCATGTTGGCTTGCACTTTAAAGATAAAGCCTGACACAGATTTTTCTTTCGGCTCAACAACACGGCCATCGGTTGGACTGGGACGTGGCTCTGGTGCATGCTCTGCAACCAAATCCAGCAGACTCAAAATGCCAAAGTCGCGCAACGCACTACCAAAAACCACCGGCGTTAAATGTCCTTCGCGATAGCTTTCGCTATCAAACGGAGCATAACCGCCAACGGCCAGCTCCATATTCTCGCGAGCGTTGGCCAACACATCTTCATCAACGCGTTCAGAAATTTTGGGATCATCCAGACCGGTACAGGCGACCACTTCGTCAAATGCGCCGCCCTTGCCTTTTGTAGATGTCAGAAAATGTTGGTTTGGAATATCATAGCAGCCATAAAATCGGCCGCCCATACCAACGGGCCAGACCACCGGCGTGATATCAAGCTGCAACTCATCTTGAATTTGATCCATCAGTTCAAATGGTTCGCGCCCCTCGCGATCCACTTTATTGATGAAGGTGATAATCGGGATATCGCGCAGGCGACAAACCTCAAACAGTTTGCGTGTCTGGCTTTCAATACCTTTCGCCGCATCAATCACCATGATTGCCGAGTCAACAGCTGTAAGCGTGCGGTACGTATCTTCGGAAAAATCTTCGTGACCTGGAGTGTCTAAGAGGTTGAATTGCAGACCTCGATGTTCAAACGTCATTACAGAACTCGTCACCGAAATTCCACGTTCTTGCTCAATCTTCATCCAATCTGAACGCGCACGACGTGCTTCACCACGCGCTTTAACGGTGCCAGCAAGATGGATCGCGCCACCGGTGTGGAGCAATTTTTCGGTCAGCGTGGTCTTACCAGCGTCGGGATGCGAGATGATGGCAAACGTCCGGCGGCGATCAAAAGGCGTGGGCATCAAGAGTGGGGTCCAATTTGGGCCAATGGCGTGTCAAGCGGATCGCGGTTTCGGTGTGAAAACCCGCTTGTGATTGCGAAGCTCTACAGCACCCGGCTTGGAAAGCAAATGCTTGACGTTGGTGAGCGATGAGATGACGCGTGGGGACCGACCGATCATGCGGCAGGACTATTGAAGGGGCTTGAGAACGGGGGCAGAACCCACGTTAGTCGCCACTGGCCAAACGGTCCAGAAGACCTGGGCGACGCTGTTGTCCCGCTCCATCACTTTTGCCGTTTTTTGTTGACGACGGGGCAGGCGGTTCGGGGACGCTTTGATCAGTCTTCGCACCCGTAGACGTTGTCACCGCATCCTCATCTTTAGTCACAGTATCTGAACGGGCTTGGGTTGATTTTGCGGGTTGAGACCGTGTCGCTGAGTTTCCGCCCAGTGCTTTAATAAAATCACTGACCTTAGCTTCTTCGCGAACGGACGGCTTCGAGCTCCTGGCAGCCTGCGCGGACTGCTTGCGTCCTGGCATCGCACGACCGTCTTTGCGCGGTGCTTTGAGACGGTCCAATAACGCACCAGATCGCTGATGAGGTGTTTTGGTTTTAGTAGCCGTTTCACCGCCCGCACGCTTGAGAGCAGGACCTGTCACCGGCTGGGTGCCGCCGCCAAGACGGCGAATAACGTCAACATAGTGCGCAGCCTGACGGGCCATCTTTTCATTGCTCGCAGCAATTTCCGCCCGAAGACGACGGGTGGTTTCTGCTTGTTCCGACAGTTCAATTTCCAATGATCCTACGCGCGCTTTTAAGGATACCTTTGTTTCCTTGGTCGCTTGCTGTTCTTTATCCGTCGACTCATAAACATTGAGTGCGGCTTTGAGACGGGATAGCTCGCTGCGCAGTCGCTCTGCTTCCGCAGTCATAGCGTCAAGCTCTGTTTCAAGACCGGACCGCGATTCCTTGCCCTTTTTTGTTTCCCCTTGAGCCATCCGCAGCGCCTGCTGGGCTTCAGCTAAATCGATGCGTAGCTTTTCAACATCTGCATCCGCTGAATTCTGATTGCTCTCAGCGCCATGCTGAACCAGGGAAGCTGTCGTCGTCTTTCGTCCAGCCTTAAGGTGATCAAGTAATTCAGCTTGATCGCGTCCCTTTGCACGCAACGCTTCGATCTCGCCACGCAGAGCAATCTCGGTTTCCACACCCGCATCAGCAAAGCTCGAACGATTGTGTGCTTGGCGTGTTGCAAGCGTTGCGTTCAAGCGGTGCAGTTCTTCACGTTGACGTGTGTTGATCTGCGTTGCCTCTTCAAGGGCACGCGCGTTCTTGCTCGCTGTTTGGGAAAGGATACCAATTTCCTTATCGCGCTTTGACAGAAGTTCTTTTGCTTCTGTGAGACGCCGCTCCACCATTGGCAGTCGTTCGGTGATCGTTTGCTCGAGCACACGGCGTGCATTTTCGTGTTCATCGAGAATGGTCCCAAGTCGGGAAACTTCGCTTTCAAGTCCACTGATCGCGGCATCGCGGCGGTTTATCTCAACACGCTGACGTGCTGCGACCAACCCACTCTCTTCAAGACGCGTTTCAAGACGATGGATGGCAATCGCGTTTTCGGCACGGAGACGATCTTTATCCGCCCTGATTTCCGCCTCTGACAGCGGCATTGAGCTTTTCAGGTCTTGAATCGCGAGCTTGGCAGCGCGTTGGCGATAAAGCGGGGCAAGGAACAAACCAAAGAACCCAGCGGCAAAAACCCCGAGCGCAACCAGCATTACCGATTGAAGTGTAATCACTGGTGCGTCCTCAAAATCCCTATTACAGACATGCGGAGTTTCAAATCTTCCTCACAGCTCATGCCAGCGTGTAATCGACATCAAGCCCGTGTCGCCGCTGCCTCGCGCGAACCCCTTATGTGCCACGACCGTGCCCCAGAGACAAACCCCGGGGACCATCCTCGGCCTAAAACCGCTTTGAGATGGTTCTACGTGAAGCCACACACCATCACTTCACCCTACAACGGGTTCCAGGTGGGCGCGCGGGTATACTTCAAGTAGCCAACATTTGCGCCAACTCTCAATCCGACGCCAGAGCGAATGACAGCCAATGTGACCTCGCCATATTTCTGGAGTTGAACACTGGCGCCGCCAACGACATAGAATGACCCCTGAACACCACCAAACCGGCGATAGACGTCTGATACGTCACGCATATTATAGACCAGCACCATGGTTTTAGAGCCTTCGGCACCAGCATCATAGCCCAGTGACGGACCCTGCCAGTAAATGCGATGGGTACCCGCATCCTTGGTGTGTAATCGGCCTTCTCCGTAGCGCAACCCAAGAACAAAAGCGCCGCCGGCATCTTCACCAAGGATGTAGCCATTGGGCCGACCCTGACTAGAGAAGACGTACTCGATAGCTTTTGCCAGACCCTGACTGACCGAACCAAAAAAGCGATGACCGGTCGAAACGATTTCACTTTGCTCGTAACCGTTAGGCTGAGCGTACTCCGGCACCGGCCTTGGTGCGGTCCCATAGTCTTCGTCACCATAGCCGCGTTCATAAGGCTCGCGATACGCTTTCGCCGGTGGCGGTGCCGTCCGCGGTGGTGGAGAAGTTTGATAGGGTTCGCCATATCCATGATCTGACGCTGGCGGGGTCGGTTGAGGATCCGCGCGATAACGATCGCCACGATATGCATCACCTGGACGATAGACCTCTCCGGATGCGCCATCATCTGCAGGCGGCACGTAAACATCTCGTCCCTGATCATAACGATCTGCAGCACCTACAGAATACCGTTGTTCGTTGCCATACGTAACGCCGGGACGATAGGTGTCATCTGCACCGCGTTTTGCATACGTGCGCGGCGCCGGCTCTGTCTGCCATGGCAAGCGTTCTTCAGCGTGTGCAACAAAGACCTGGGAGAACAGCGCACCGATCAACACGCCGGAGCGCACAAAGTTGAAACCAATTGGTTTGATCATGTTTGAAACCGTTTTTTGTCGGGCGAGCACCCGCTGTGGCGTCAATAAAAGACCGCCGGCCCAAAAAGACTCACTCGCGGTGATTTTGCGCCAAAAAGTGTTGCCAAAGTGTGGCCATGAGACTGGATTTAAGCGCCTGTTTTACGACACTTTTTGGGTCACCTTAAGTTGCTGCCGCAATGTTGCCTAAGACGAGTGTCGCAACACGGCTCAAGTCTTTGCGACCGAACCCAGTTTGGGCGTTGCCATGCCGCCCCAGGCAACGAACTCGGGGTTGAGAAACTTTTGCTCAACCTTGCCATAGGTCAGGGGTGTCCCGTCCAAACGCATAACGTGTCCGCCTGCAACTGCCAAAATGGCATGACCCGCCGCAATATCCCATTCTGATGTTGGGCCGAGACGAGGATAAAGATCCGCTTCGCCACTCGCAATCAAGCAGAATTTCAAAGACGAACCAACTTTGCGGGTTTGCGTAACACCCTGGCGTTCGAGGAAGGCATCGGTGTCGTCAGTACGATGGGACCGGCTGGCAAATGCGACAATGGTGTCATCTTTTGGCGTGCGCACTGAAAGCTTGCGCGCGCACAGGGAAGAAAAAGATGAGACCGTGCTTGAGGGTGGGATTTCAAATTCTAGGGCAGTTTGCGGATCTGAAGTCACAAACAAGCGTTTCAGGACAGGCGCATAAATCAAACCAAACACAGGCTTTCCAGCAACAACAAGTCCAATGTTGACGGTAAATTCTCCACGCTTGTTTATGAACTCGCGCGTTCCATCAAGCGGGTCGACCAGAAAAAAAGTATTTTTTATTTCAGGAACTTTACCGGCAGCAACCTGCTCTTCAGCAATGACCGGCACGTCAGGCATCAGATCTGAGAGTGCCTTGAGCAGAACGGCTTCGGCAGCGCGATCCGCCTCAGTTACGGGTGTCTTATCGGCTTTGCTCTCAACCTCGATATCGGACTCATAATAGCGCATCTCAATGCGGCCAGCCTCAAGCACGGCGGGCAGCAAACCATTTGCGAGGACCAACTGATCAATGTCCGGCATAACGCGCGTTGGCTCCTTTTTTGACCGCGAATGTACACGAGATTTTGTCAAAATCGTCGACTAGTCGTTGCGCGCTCGCCCCAGCACGGGAACAAAACGGACAAATATGATGGTTAAGGCCGTCTAGCCTTTGCATCAAAGCAAACCCGCGTGTATCAGAGCACAAAAGATTTGCAAGCGGCCCCTGTTGGCTTGCGTCACGCACTGGCTTGGTAAAATCCACCTTTCCAGCGTTACGAGCCGCCGCTTACGTCACTCCTGGATCAACTTGAGTTGTATCTAGGCGCGCAAGAGGGGCATCTCCATGAACGACATACCTAAACCCACAGACTTAGACCTTTCCGCTCTCATCGCTAGTAAGATCTGTCATGACGTGATTGGCCCGGTAGGTGCCATCTACAACGGTATTGAAATACTCGACGAGGATGATGATGCCGAATCAAATTCATATGCCCTCGACGTCATCCGCAACGTCACACAACAGGCCTCAGCGCGTTTGCAGTTTGCGCGCTTTGCATTTGGTGCCTCCGGCTCTGCCGGTGCCCAGATTGACCTCTCAATGGCGCAACAAATCTCAGAAGGATTTGTGGGCGACGGAAAACATAAGCTGATCTGGGTTGGCCAATCCGGCCATATGGAGAAAAACCAGGTCAAGTTGCTGCTCAATCTTATCGCCAGCTCAATATCAGCGCTGCCACGCGGTGGTGAAATCAAATCAACAATCGTTGGCGATCTTGCGAGCCCAGAATTTGAAATTATTTGTCGAGGAAAAGGTGCGCGTGCACCACAGCACCTGACCGAATTCGTTTCGGGCCAAAACCTCCCCCCTCTTGATGCACTGTCGATCCAGGCCTACTACACGTGGCGCCTGGCAAACACCGCAGGCATGCGTCTTGAGATACTCAAGAACGGTGATGATATCGTCCTAACCGCACGCAAATAAGTCACGGTCATGGTCCAAAACGTGCATGTCCCTAACAGAGTATTAACTGTTCCATCGCACAGTGGCGAAAGTTGATTTCCGCTGCGCCTGACGCGCAATCCCTTGTCTACGAAACAGTGAGCTGTGGCCAAGCAATGCAAAAATGTCTGATTATTGATGACGCCAGCGTGATCCGGAAAGTCGCTCAGGCCATCCTTTCGGATATGAACTATTCCGTATTGGAAGCCGAAAACACGCAAGACGCGCTCAAGCTCTGCCAAACTGAACTACCAAACGTCATCATCATTGATTGGCATATCCCAAACTGTGATTCACTTGAATTTATCGAGATGCTGCGCTCCACATTTACCGGCCGTCGTCCATTTGTCATTTATTGCACCACAGAAAAAGATCCTGACATCATCTCAAAGGCTGTTGAAGCGGGTGCCGATGACATCCTTCTAAAGCCTTTTGATCGTGTAACCTTGGTGAACAAATTCACTGAGATCAAACGTGCCGCTTAAGACATCGATCCAAGTGCAAATCTGAAATGTCACGTTGATTACCTTGCCGTTTCTTCAACTTGGCCCATGCGACCCTATTAGACATGCTAGAAATGCCATAAACCAGTGTATGAGCACTGTTTGTGTCTGTGCTGCGCTGGTCGCAGGTTGCGCGAGTTGCTACATCCTCACATCTGAACACGTGGGTTGAGCTTGACCTATGGCGTTTGTTGCATCCACAGGCCTTGCACCCGGTGCGTCCGTCCACACCTCGGGGTTGAGAGTTTTTTCGCGTGCTGCGCATTGATTATTTGAGAACTGCACCGCTACCACCTGTGTCCTTCCAGGTGAAAGACGGCACCTGTCTGGCGATAGAAGGTCCATCAGGCTCTGGAAAAACACGGTTGTTGCGCGCGATCGCTGATCTTGATCCGGCAAAGGGTGATGTTTTTCTTGATGGAGCCGGACGCAATGAAACACCTGCACCTGAATGGCGACGTTTGGTCCGTTATGTAACGGCAGAACCAGGCTGGTGGACTACAACACCCCGACAAGCACTGCTGACACAAAGCCCGCAACTCGGAGACGGTGACGACGAACGCTTGATCCGAACACTAAATACGGTTGGCTTATCGGAAAAAATCCTTGACGAACCGCTGACAACTTTATCAACCGGACAACGCCAACGCCTTGCTCTGTTGCGCGCGTTAGCAGATGATCCACGTGTACTGCTGCTTGATGAACCAACCGCAGCACTTGATCCAACGGCAGCAGCGCTCGTTGAAGAGTTGATCCGCTTTCATATGCTGGCAGGACGAATTGTGCTGCTGATCTCACATGATGCAAAACTGCGCGCACGATTGGCGACAGATACACTGGACGTTTCTGCGTTACGAAACCCTGCGCACCACACAATCCCACCCATCCAAACGCCGTCATCACAGGTGTCGCCATGAGCTACATCTCACTGACCCCGCTTGATCTTGTTTTGGCTGGCATCGTACTGCTGCTAAATGGGGCCATTTCTGTTGCTTTTCGCCTTGGGCTTGAACGTTCGATCGCAATTTCAACATTGCGCATGGTGGTGCAATTGGCCCTGATTGGCTTGGTGCTTAAATTTATATTTGAAGCAACATCGCCACTTTGGACAGCGGCCTTTGCGCTCGTCATGTTTGTTGCTGGCGGTTATGAAGTTTGGTCGCGCCAGGACACACCTATTGCCGGTTGGCGGGCCTTTGCACTGGGGGCCAGCGTACCCTTCATCGCAGGACTTGCCATCACTATCTTTGCCATGACCGTGATTATTGAACCCAACCCATGGTATGCGCCACGTTTCTTCCTTCCCATTTTGGGGATGATGATTGGCAATGCGCTGGCGGGTGTCGCACTCGTGCTCAACACAATAACGAACGGCGTCAAACAAGACCGCATCTCCATCGAAGGGCAACTCGCGCTTGGCGCAACACGGTTTCAAGCGCTTCATGAAGTCCTGAGACATGCGATGAAAACTGGCCTTATGCCAATCCTAACGGCAATGGCAGCTTCCGGACTTGTAACGCTTCCCGGCATGATGACGGGTCAGATTTTGGCGGGCATCGATCCAATGGATGCCGCTAAATATCAAATCATGATTATGTTTCTTGTCGCTGGTGCAACCGCACTCAGTGTTTTTGCTGGTGGGATTGGAGCCGTTTACCTCTTAACAGACGACCGCCACCGTTTGCGCCTTGAGCGGTTGCAGGGGATCGATCGTTAGATCTGCCACCCACAATAACAATCCAGCAGGATAGTCATAAAAATTAGCCTGAAAAAAAGCGCACCGGGTGTCCCCCAGCGCGCTTCTCAAATTCTAAACAGTGCCGCGTTTACTATTGCGCGTTGGTTGGCTTCACCGGAGCCACCACAGCAGAACGACTTGCTTGCCCCGCAGCCGCCGCTTGCTTGGCAGCTTCAGCAGCAAGTTGCGCTGCAGCCGCCGCACGTTCTGCAGCAGCGGCAGCACGTTCTGCAGCAGCAGCCGCACGATCAGCCGCTGCGCGCTCTGAGGAAACAGCCGTTGTTTTCGTGACCGGTGCCTTTGGCGCTGTAGTACTTTGCGAAGTATCCTCAGAATTTCTGATCACCGCATTCGTGGCATACGGGACGACAGGCCAAGATAATGGAGCTTCTTCCGCAACCGCAGGCTTTGGAAGTGCGCTGGTCTCGACTTTACCTGTTTTTGACGGTTTTACTTTTTCAGTTTTCGTGGCAACCGTTTTCACAACCGACGATTTTTTTGCAGGGGCTTTTGCAACAGCTTTCTTCGTTGTGCTCTTTGCTTTGGTCTTCGCGGTTTTTGATTTTGATTTCTTTTTGGCTTTGGCGTCTCGGACTTTAGGCTGCCGACTGCCACCCCAACATACTGTGGCTGATGCTGTGCAGGTATGTTCGTCAAACACAATGAAGTCGAGGAACAGTTCGCACTTCACTGATTTTTTGCCGACAGAATATTCATCAATGCCTTCCTTATCGGCCCACGCAGCAATGTGCTTATCAAGCAGCAATTGTGCGTCGCTGGTTGGACCATCTTTGCCATAGTCATTGACCAGGAAGCCCATCTTTTTGCACGCTGCCGAAGCAGGCGCAAAACCGCTTCCAAAGACACAAAGGGCTACGGCAGCTGCCGTTACATAATTGGCCAGTCGGCTCATCGAGGTCTCCCCACTCAACAATCTGCAAGACGTCTTAAGTGACCCTGCTATAACGGCACAAATAGTCCATGCAAAGGGCCAATAAAACAAGTTTCAGAACAAACTGTGGTCAATTTGAGCGCAATCCAACGCGTCGATCAGCTTCCTGTCACCAAATTTGACCGGACAGAGTGCTGCGCCAGCACGCATAAACGCGATAAAACAGAGCTAAAACGCGAAAAAACTGCCCTATACTTGGCAGACTATCGGGCAGTTTGAAATCGTGCGCAAACAGCGTTGAAACTAGTTCATGTACGGTGAGTCACCGCCATGAGGCATATTACCGGAATCAAAGAAAAAGCCGTGATCAAACGGTCCTGCGGTTGATTGTCGATCCAACATTGGATCTCTGAGGCTGGAGGCAGCACCAAAATTGCTGCGCGAATCGCCATACGTGTTGATTGAGTCCTGGTAGGAGTAGGAATACCCACCACGACGGGCCCGATAGCCCTTTACCCTAGCTCCAGAACGATAATGTCGTGATGTTGGATGAGCGCCACCAGACGAGGAAACCCCTGATTTGGCACGTCGATCACCAGCTTCGGCGATTGGCGCCGCTAAGACCAATGACATTGCACCCAAGATCGCCATAAGTAATTGATTACGCATCATTTATTTTTGCCTCGCATCTCTAGCCACTTGCCTAGAGTATGCCCTCTATTGGTTAAAAAGGCGAGGCCGATCACCCGATATGATGAAGCAATCGGCGTTTTAGACCCACCTGTGTCTGTCGCATCACGTTGCAGACGCATCCTTTTTTCAGCGCACAGCATCAGATGGCTTCTTT
Organism: Hyphomicrobiaceae bacterium; assembly: GCA_021775735.1. Classification (GTDB taxonomy): domain Bacteria; phylum Pseudomonadota; class Alphaproteobacteria; order Rhizobiales; family Hyphomicrobiaceae; genus JAHZKN01. The sequence goes on along the minus strand of JAJFHG010000047.1, from coordinate 45,635 downwards.
GATCAGATGGCATCCTTGTTCAGGGTGTGTCAGGGTGCGCACTGGTCACTGGGACCGCAACAGACCGTGGCCAGAATTACTAAGGGTTTCTGAGACTCTCGCTTCAGCAATCAGGAAAAAACTTCGGAGGACGCAATGGAATTACTACCCCTAATCATTCAACTTATTAGTGGAGCTCTAGGCGGCAATGTCGCTGGTGGCCTATTGAAGAATTTGAGCCTTGGCACGGTTGGCAATTCACTTGCCGGCATTGTTGGTGGCGGTCTTGGTGGCCAGCTGCTCGGGCCACTGCTTGGTGCTGCAGGTGGCGGCATGGATTTAGCTGGCATTCTGACCCAAGTCGCAAGTGGCGGCGTTGGCGGCGGTGTCCTTATGGTGATTATTGGCATCCTGAAAAGCATGTTTGCCAAATAAGCAATCCCAACAGTAAAACCGCGCTTAGGGGATATCCCCTAAGCGCGGTTTTTTTGTTTCTCTAACAAGCACGTCAAAGACGTTCACATCATGAGATAACGCGCATAGATTTGGCTTGCGCGTGCTGCTCTTACAGCTTGCAAATGCGTGCCTGGCCGTAGCACTTCCAACCCCAGTTACCGCCCTTGTTGCACTTATAGTAGCGCTTACCAAAGGTGTAGCCCGGTGTTTTACCGCTCGCCATCCATGCAGCCCATGCACCCCAGTCTGTTGCCTGCAACAGCACTTCATCAACCTGGAATTGCGCACCTTTTTTCGTTGTTGCTTCACCGACACCAGCTTTTTTAAAGCAGGTTTTCGCAGAAGCCGTCGCAACTCCACCAACTGAAAGAACAGCTGCTAACGCCAGGGCTGATGCCGTTTTTGTCAATATTGTCATGGGTGTCCTCCGTCGTTGCTCAATCGGAGCACAGTAGAAGGCAGCCCGAGCGCTAAATCCATACAGAGATCGGAGCAATGCACAGCAACCTTCGTCGATGCCCACCCAAAAAGGGATCTTTGGTTGGGATCGTTGCGCGATTGCACCGCGTTTTCAACCTGAAGACGTATGGCCCGAGCAGCCAAACGCTATTCGGCCACCGCGACAGCAACTTCCAGATTGATGGCTTTAGGGCCCTTACCGTGTTTATCAGGCTCTGTTTCAAACGAGATTTTTGAGCCTTCTGAAAGCGACTCCATACCTGAGCTTTGCACTGCAGTCACATGCACAAACACATCACTACCGCCCTCATCGGGTACGATAAATCCGTACCCCTTTTCTTGATTATAGAATTTTACAGTTCCAGTTTGCCGCATTTTTCAAAGATCCTTACCATACGCCATGCCTCAAACGTCTTTGGCACGAACATGACCAGGCAAGCGCAAATACGCGATGGTGAACCACCGCGCACTCAACTCTGTCTGTACACTTCAAGATGTTGAACATCAGCGGGCCGCATACGCTGAGATAACCAAAATCAATCGTCAAACAACGATGCAAACTTATTGCAATCGCATCGTAACAGTATCTTGAAATTATACAAAATACGCAACACAAAATTTGTATTTTGCGTCGTTTCAATCGCACAATTTCCATGACACTACGCTTATGCGCGTGCCAACCATCTTACGTCATGTGTTGCTGCACTGGTTTGCCCAAGACTTGTACACAACACGGGTAGAATGACTTTCAATTCATCATGCAGCGGATAAGGCGGATTGATCAAAATCATACCCGTCGCCCGAACCGGGCCATCTCCATTGATCTGATCAATTGCCAATTCACAGACCAAACAACTGGCAACTTTCAGAGCACTGATCTGACGATAAAATGCGGCGACACGCTGGCGATCTTTGATCGGATACCAAAGGATCATTGCACCTGTTGCAAAGCGGCGTTGCTGCTCGATGACGCTTTTCACGAGCCGATCAAACTCTCCAGGTTGCTCGAACGGTGGATCAATAAGTGTAATCCCACGCCTTTCCTTCGGCGGAAGAAGTGCCTTTAGCGCCGTCCAACCATCAAGCGACATGACTTTGACTTGGCGTGAAGATGAAAAAGTGCGTCTGAGAAGCGCTGCATCTTCACTGTGCAGCTCATTCACAATCAGACGGTCATCAGGACGCAATAAACGCGACACCAGTTTTGGACTGCCTGGATAAAACTGTAGATTACCATCCTGATTTTCGGCACCAACGCCATCCAGATAGGGCTGGAAAAGCTCAGCCACAGCGGGCGAGAAGGTTCGTCTATAAATTTTTTCGATGCCGGCGCGCCATTCGTCTGTTTTGCGTGCGGCTTCACCATCCAAGTCATAAACACCAATGCCAGCATGCGTATCAATGACTCGAAATGGGGCCGGCTTGCGCTTGAAATACTCAACAACGCGCACCAGGATGATGTGCTTCAACACATCAGCAAAATTTCCGGCATGGAAAGCGTGGCGATAATTCATTCTTCTTACAAGCCCAAATTGGGGGGTGCACCTAAAGCTCTCAACGCCGTTGGGACGACAGCTCCCCTGTCAAATTTCAGAGTATTGAGGGTTGCTTCATTCAACGCGCAAAACGCACGTTAAAGCACGCATTCCCAGCTTATCCACACAAAGCCCATGCTCATCCCTCCCCTCATTGGGGCGAATCTGATGCCTAACAGAAGATCTTTTGTTGAAACAACCGGTAATCAACCGCGAGACGATACCTAACATACGCGCGCATTTGGAGACGGTACGATGGCCAATTTTACCACCCACATTGCTGCTGGCACACTCGTTGCCGGTGCTCTTGGCACTCTAACACTCGCAGCAGACGTCGTGGCACCTGAAAATGTTATCGCGGTAACACTTGCCGGGGTTGTTGGATCTGTTTTGCCCGATATTGATTTGCAAAAATCACGCGCTGGTCGCGGTATGTTTGCTGGCCTCGCCGTCTTCTTTTCTTTTGCGGTCTTATTTACCTTTGCAACCAAGTACTCCATTGCCGAGCTTTGGATCCTATGGCTTGGAGCCCTTCTTGGTGTGCGCTATGGGCTCTATTCTTTATTCCACCGCCTTTCAGTGCATCGCGGCAACTGGCACTCGCTGATGGCAGGCCTGCTTGTTGCTGCCTTAACTGCCATAGCCTTCAAGTACGTTTTTGGACGCCATGAAGGTGTTGCCTGGCTGGGCGCAGGCTTTATGTTTGTCGGCTATCTGGTACACCTCATTCTTGATGAAATGTACTCAGTTGATATCACCGGGCGCCGCCTCAAAGCGTCCTTTGGGACAGCGCTGAAGTTCTTTGATAACCGCTATCCAACAGCAGCCATTGCGATGGCTGCGGCGACGGCGCTCGCCCTTGTCGTGACGCCATCGCCAAAGACCTTTGTTGACGGTATGTCATCCAAAGAAATGTGGGCAGGACTAAACGAACGAATGTGGCCGCAGGAAAGTTGGTTTGGCATTGTCTCAACAAACCGCCACATGGTTGCACGCCCAGATGACACCGATTCCCCGTCATCGGGACTTGAAACAGGCTCCATCCAAAGCGAATAAGAGTGCCGTCAGGCATGACGGCTCCCGCCCAAGCAAGATCACTCTGCTTTTTAGGATTTTTTGTTGGTTAAGCCACCGAGGTAATGATCAATCAGATCTTCGACGAGTGGTGCTGCATCATCTGTCGTGACGGTTGCCAATTTATCTGTCGTCGATAGTGATGTAATGCCATGAACGCCAGCCCACAGTACGCGCGCGGCCCGTTTTACCCGCGCATCACTTGCGCCCGGGATCAGACGGGTCAATTCACGCTCAACTTCAGCCAATAGATTTTCGAGCTTTTCCTGATACCAGGGCGGAATTTCTGCCCCAGTTTGCATGTGATGCTCGAAGAGCAAATTCCAAAGCCTTGGATTATCATGCGTGAATCGCAGATAAGCCTTCGCAATATTTTTTAGCCTTTGATGCGGGCATTCATCCTCTGGAACCGCGTGAAGCGATAGTGCCAACTGGTCTAACAATCGGCCCTCAATGGTCAGCACCAGGTCATCAATGTTTTCAAATACGTTATAGAGCGTACCCGGAGAATAACCGATACGACGCGCTATCTCCCGAGCAGACAATCCTGCAAGCCCCTCGTCCTCAATCAATTCAGTTGTTGATGTGAGTATGAGTTCTCTCAGCTCTTCTGCAGTGTGGATCGAGCGACGGCCCATGAACTGTAAGCCCCTCTAGATGCAAAGTTTTCCTCGCGAGATTAGGTTGAATCTATAGATCCCGATAGCCTGGATACCTCCTCTTTTAAGAATAACTGTCATTCCAGATCATGGGGAATGTGGCTCGTTAGATAAAATAAATGCTGCGCAATACTCAGAAATGAGAAAGGGACTGCTCACACTGTGTAAGCAGTCCCTCAAAGACGAGATGTAGCCTTATGCCGTTTGGCGCTAGAAACAGGATGACACGCAGTTGTCATCGTCAAAGTCGACGCAGGAATTACGTGGACTGAGAACCGATTTATCTGTCCACGTCTTGGCCGCAATGAAATCGTTCACAATCAGCGGTGTGTAATCATAGCTCGACTCGACAACGATTACACTTTCACCTTGGTCTACGAGCCCGGCAGTTAAACCATAGCCAGAGCATGTTCCTGGGGCCGACATACCGTTATACGAAGGCCGATTGGCCGTACCTGCATAAACTTTTGTGTTTGTCTTGTCGTCACTTGCGGCTTTAACCGGCACAACAGAAATTTTTAGCGCTGAAGATTCATATGGCTCCATCACGTGTTCCACAATTCCATAAATTGCGTTGAGGTTGTCGGCCGTCATATCTTCTTCTCGTGCAACAAGATCGCCGACCATAGCCGTAGCTAATCCAAAACGTCGATCCATCGAGATCGCCCGGCTGACTTCGATCGTACCGATCAGCATGATCAGCATGATAGGAGCAATCAACCCAAACTCAACCGCGGCCAGGCCGGCGACGTTGTTCTTAAGGTCACGGGCAAAATAGCGAATGCCGACTGCCTTACGACGGATAAACTTGGATGACATGACGAGAATTCCCTAAATTTCCATTCTACCGAGATGTAACGATCAGTTTGCTAGCTAGTTGTTGTACGGCTCTGTTCTAAACGTCGATACCGCCTGAACAAGGGCTGAGCCATTGCTCATATCGGCGATCGAGTCACCTAAACCACCGAGCTGGAACAGCTGTGTCATGTCCCACTCATAGCAAGCTGTCACAAGCACAACCGCTTCCGCTGCCCCAGATGAATCAGCCAATGGATCTGTGCCAAGTCCCGAAGATGGCGTTAAAGCGCCGCCGGTCAAACAAGGTGTTGGGACAATATCTGCCCACTGACCTGCTGATTGGACGTGAATGACAAGCTTGGAATCACACGTGATATAGCTCGTGGCAGCATCGCAAACCATGGTTCTAAAATCGGCTAACGTTTTGCCAGCCTTTTGCGCTTGTCCTGTCCGAATTTCTCGAGCAGCCTTTTCAACCGCGTGCTCCACTGCATTTTCAGTAAAATACTTCATGCCAACGAGCATGATGCCGAATGCAAACAAAAAGAAGGGAAGCGCAACAAGTCCAAACTCGATGGCTGTGGTGCCGTCTCGATCTCTGGAAAACAGGCGCAGTTTACTGGCGCCAAAACGGAGGATTGCGGATCTGCTAATCCGATTCACTTTACGCATAACTCACGGCCTCACCCAAAATACAACACGTGCTTGAGTGTAACTGTATGCGGTGACGAGTGAATGAAATGCTAATAAATCACTAAACCAACACTTATGGTAAAATACCAGCCATCTCCACCCGCGAAAAATATGATTAAATTAAAAGCAGCTTGGAAGTTTGAAATTAACAATTCATTCATCGCAATAAAGAGATTGTTATGACATTCCAAACAATTCGATGACTATTGTCTACATATTCTGCTTCATCTGCGAATTGTGCACGAGGCAGATACACCATGCCAGTAGAAACTCAGATCTAACTGCGCTGGCAGATAAATGGAGGGCACGAGTCCTTTATAAGCAAATGACGTCAAGCCATCATGCCCCTCTTAGCTTCGCGTCATTTGCAATATCTGCCTTGGGGGCACGATTACAAATCTAATCTCTCAATATAGGGCTTACTGGAGAAGCGGGCTCAGGATCGGTTACGTAACCCGCTGATCTACTGGCCACCGCCGGCGCCTGATCCAGTATTTGCACCCGCGGCGAACTTTGTCTTGATCGAAGATTGCTTATTGATGGTTTCAAAATAAGCGACGTCATCACCGATCGTCAAAGTCGATGAGCAGTTGGGCGTGCAACTATATGACTGACGAAGACTACCCCTATGAACATTGATAATGCGCTTTTCATCACGCTCAACGAGAACACGCTGATCTTGGATGATATTACGTTCTGCATCGAGCGCGATAATATTGGTCATACCGAAAGTCTTGCCGGTCACCACGAGAAGGTTCCCGCCTTGGATCGAAACATCTGCGATTGATGGATTGCCAATGATCACTTCTGCAACAGGGCGCGGCAATCGCAGCAACTGCGATTGGTCATAGTAGACAATCAAGTCGCTCGCCTGTGCCGACGTCGTTGCGTTTGAGGCCGCCGCCAGAACAGCGACAGCTGAAATAATTGTCGTTTTGAGAAAACGAGCAATTGAATTTGGGTGACGAACCTGTGCCGACATCGCGCGATATCCTTCCGGAACAAATGATTTCATACATTTGCCCATCAAAAGATGAACGAATTACAAACCTCAGTTCCAAAATCGCGCAAAAAATCTCAATTGCCGAAGCAACACCATTTGAGAACCAGCTCTTTTTTATTGTCTTGGGTTCATGGCCCAAGACTCAACAAGTCAACGCGAGCACAAGCCGGGGACATCTGTCATATATGGCCAACTGAACATAAGTACAAAAGACTTAGACGTGTGATCATTCCTGCAAAAAACCATATATTAACGATCATTCTCGCTATTTTACCAAGTATTTCTATTGATCTCTGATGCTAAAACATATTTCTACTTGTCTTATTTGAGTAAATACTATGTATTTATAGATATTATGCTTATGTTAACTATGATGCTACAGTGCGTTTACGAGGTATATCATCATTTTTACTTGTCCTTAACTTCTGGAGATTAGATTGGCGTTAGTTCAGAGACGGGGAGCTACCCGTTTGGAACTGGAGCATTTGTAAGCTTACATTCAAAATTGGGAGAATAGAAAATGAACTTTGTATCTCGTTTCGCTAAAGATGAGTCTGGTGCTACTGCAATCGAATACGGCCTGATCGCTGCTCTGATCGCCGTTGCTGCTGCAACAGCATTCGAAACTGTCGGTACCAACCTGACAACGTTGTTCGAAACCGACATCGCTGGCAAACTCTAGTCTTATAAGCGGCGTCGCCCTAGGCGACACCACTCAAAGAATAGAAAGTGGGTCATCCGGAAATCCTCCGGGTGGCCTTCTTCTTTTTTTGCTATGTCAAGCGCGTTGGTTGCACATACGCGTCATGTAAAATTCCTACAAATTCAGCACCAAAGAAACCAAAGATTAAAGCTCATCACCGACACTGGCCCCAAAGACCAAGGCTATTTTGAGTGCGCGTTGCTCGTGCGACCTGGGAGGATACATCTTGTTACTTGAGTCCCCACTGTTGCTGGTTTTTCCAGCCATGATGGCGTTTGCAGGGTCAATGGATATGTTGACCATGACTATTCCCAACCGAGTTTCGCTGATTCTCATCGCAGCTTTTCTTATCGCTGCGCCGGTGACTGGCATGACGATGGAGCAATTTGGTTGGCATCTCGCGAGCTTTGGCTTGATACTATCATGCACAATCGCAATGTTTGCGCTTGGTTGGATGGGCGGCGGTGACGCCAAACTAATTGCAGTTGGCGCTTTATGGGTAGGGTTTGAGACTCTACCACTGTTTCTCACAAACATTGCCGTATTTGGTGGTCTACTCGCAGTTTTCATACTGGGCTTTAGAGCGATCCCCATAACTGGATTACCATTGCCAAACTGGGCACACCGCCTACACCAATCCGGCGGCGGCATTCCTTACGGCTTGGCAATCGCGGGCGCTGCACTTTTGGTATACCCACATACCATTTGGTTTGGCTCACTCGGAAGCTAAGCGTCTCAGTTGAATGTGAACATCATTTTGAGAGCTGTCTTAACTAGATCTGCTCCAAATTATGACACCAGTTAACTTCCCATTGACGTTTTTCGCGCACACTCCTGGATAACGAGGGGTTTCCCCTGTCTGCAAAAGGACAAAACGCGCGATGAAGCGGGCACAATTAATCGGACTTGGTGTTGCAGCGACAGCCGGCATAATGGCTTTCGTGATGATCAAAGGTATGGTTGGTAAGCCCGCCGTCGAAAAGCGGGTCGAAGTCGAAGTCAACTCCACGGAAGTGCTGGTTGCTCGGCGTGATATTTCACTGGGTGAAATCACCAATGATGGACTGTTTCGTTGGCAAACCTGGCCAAGCGACGCGGTAACCAAAAGCTTCATCACGCGCAAATCAGGCACAAGAGTAATCGCAAAGCTTTCAGGTTCGATTGCCCGTGCTCCAATTCTTGCTGGCGAGCCAATTACAAAGCAAAAGCTTGTCGCTGCCGGACAGGGTGGTGTACTCGCGGCTATTTTGCCTAAAGGCATGCGCGCCATATCAACAAAAATTCAAGAAGAGACTTCTGCAGGTCGTCTCATTCTTCCCAATGACCACGTCGATGTCATTCTGATCCGGCGCCAGAGAACCCCTCAAGGCAAAGATGAGTTTATCAGCGACACATTGTTTGAAAACGTTCGCGTTCTGGCAATCGGTCAACAACTTCAGAATAAAGATACAAAAAAGTCGTCAGGCGGTGCTGCTAAAACAGCCACGCTGGAGTTAACACCCCGTCAGTCCGAACACTTGGCTCTGGCAAACTCTATGGGTGATATCACCTTGGCCCTGAGATCTGTTTCCGATCTCAATCGTGATGGCAAGGGTCCAACTGACGGCCTTTCATTGAATAAAAAGCGTAGTGGTAGTGGCGTTCGAGTGTTGCGTTATGGAGTGAGTTCACGTGCGTACGGTGTGAACTAAGTTCGTTAACAAACGTAGCTCGTTGGAAGGCTATAGATCCATGCTTATCTCAATCCGCAAGTCCTTTTGGGCTAGTACCCTATTCGGGACGGCCTGCTTGCTTATTACCTCTGCATTCAGTGCAGCATCTTATGAAGCACACGCGAAAAGTGCTCATATTTCAAAGTTGCGCATTGGAGCCCACGAGGCCTTGCCGCAATCACGTGAAGTCAAGCTGGCTCTAAACAAGGCAATGGTCGTTGAATTGCCACGTGAGCTACGTGACATCATGGTGTCGGCGCCAGAATTCATGGATGCGGTCGTCCAATCTAACAATCGGGTACACTTGATTGGCAAGAAAATTGGCCAGTCAAATGTCTTCTTCTTCGACACCAACGGAGATCAGATACTGACCCTTGAAGTTTCGATTGACCCCGATACAGCGGTTCTTGACAGTCTGTTCAAGCGGTTGATCCCCGGTTCAAACATTGCTTCTGAGATTTTGAATAGAACAGTCATTCTCACTGGGTCAGTACGTAGTCCTGCGGCTTCAAAGAGAGCCACCGAACTCGCATCACGCTTCATCGTGAAAGACCCGGACAGCGATAAGCGCTCTGAGACTCAAGTTATCAACATGCTTGCAGTTGAGGGTGAAGAGCAAGTCATGCTGAGGGTCGTCGTCGCCGAAGTCGAACGCTCCCTCATGAAACAGTTTGGCATGAACATCGGTGCTACGATTAACACCGGAAACTTCTCAACCAGCTTGCTGACCGAAAATGCCTTGCCGCTGACCTCCGCTCTTGGCCTTGGTACGCTACCACTTACAGCAATTGGCGCAGGTGCCGGTGTTGGGTGTTTGGCGGGTGGTGCCTTGTGTTCTTGGAACCAAGGTCCTGTAGCTGGAACGTTCGGCAACAGTGGCATTGATAGTGCCCTGCAGCACAGCAAAGGCAGCCTTGCAAATTCCGTCCGAGCACTCGAACGCGCCGGATTATTGCGCACGCTGGCCGAACCAAATCTGACTGCGATCTCTGGTGAATCCGCCAAGTTCCTCGCTGGTGGTGAATATCCAATCCCGGTTGTCGATTCCAATGGTGCCCTCAGTGTGACCTTTAAGGAATTCGGCGTTGGCGTCTCGTTTACACCAACAGTTTTGTCTGAAGGCCGCATCAGCTTGAAGATTGAAACAGAAGTTAGCGAGTTAACAACCAACGGTTCAGTTCAGTTGTCGAATATCGCTATTCCCGCGCTAAAGAAACGTCAGGCAAATTCAACAGTTGAATTACCATCAGGCGGTTCCATGGCGATGGCAGGTCTTATTTCAGATGACGTACGTCAGAATATTGATGGCTTCCCTGGACTTAAAGATCTTCCCATTCTTGGAACCCTGTTCCGAAGCAAAGACTTCGTAAAACGTGAAACTGAACTGGTCGTCATCGTCACTCCTTATGTCGTCAAACCTACGGCACGTAAGGATCTCGCACGTCCACTTGACGGACTAGCGGCCGCTTCTGACCTCAAGGGCATGTTCCTTGGTCACCTCAATCGCATCTACGGCAAAAATACACATGTTCCATCAGGTGGCCTCAAGGGCGACTACGGTTTCATTGTTGAATAGAACGCGTGCACTGGAGAGCAACCATGAAGTTTAATTCAAACACAAAGACTTCCCGCCGCTTTCGTGCTTGGCGCAGTCTTAACTCTGTGCTCATCGTTTCAGCACTCGCTGTCACTCTTGGCGCGTGTAAGCACAATGACTACAAAGGCGAAGTGGCAGGCTGGACACTGATCGATTCAAGCCAACGTCATCCCATTTTGGTATCTCAAGAACCGCAAACACTAGACGTCGCTGTATCTGCAGGTGCGCGTGGTCTTGGTTCACGCCAACGCGCGAAAGTGATCAATTTTGCACAGCGCGCACGTGCCAGCGATGCTGGAAACTCTAAGATGGTGATCTCGGTACCAACCGGCGGCAAGAATGAAATTTCTTCCATGTATGCGGTCCAAGACATCCGCAGACTGCTAACGGGTATTGGATTCCAACAATCATCCATTTCTGTTGAAGCCTCTTATGATCAACACGGCCCAATCCAGCTGTCGTATCTGCGGTATGTTGCAGAAGGACCTGAATGTGGAAATTGGTCACAAAATCTTGCGCGTGACCCGCAGAATGTCCCGCACACCAACTTTGGCTGCGCAGGTCAACACAACTTTGCAGCAATGGTTGCAAATCCAGCTGATCTGCTTGGCCCACGCACACAAACAGAACGTTACTCCGATCGTCGTGAAACGACATTCAACAAATATATCGGGGGTGAAGTCACCGGCGCTGACAAGAGCGCTGATGAACGCATAAACACACAAGAGCAAGAATAAGCTGAAGGATAGTTGAGGACCCGTAACCATGAGCAATGCAGCTGAGAATATGACCGCTCACCAAGATACGATGCCTGATGCACAAGTTGATACTGGTGCTGATGAGGCAAGCACAGCCAATGCCCGGCCCATACCGCGGATTTCGATCCAAGCGTTCTGCGAGGGTCAACAAACGGCTGAGGTTCTTCAGGTCGCATCCGAAGACCGTCGTCTAACCAAGGCGCATGTCAGTGTTCACATGGGTGGACCAACGGCAGCGGTAACGCACTACCAGGAAAGCCCGACGCCAAACCTCATCATCATTGAGTCAATGCAAAGTGGCGACGCGATGCTGGCCCAACTTGATCAACTGGCCGAATATTGTGATCCTGGCACCAAGGTTGTTGTCATCGGTCATACCAATGATGTTTTGCTCTATCGCGAATTGCTCAAACGTGGCGTGAGCGAATATCTTGTTGCGCCAATTGCACCAATGCAATTCATGGAGGGCCTATCAAATCTCTATAACGACCCCGATGCAGCCCCGGTCGGTCATGTGTACTCTTTTATTGGTTCTAAAGGTGGCGTCGGTTCTTCAACCATTTGCCACAACACGTCATGGATCTTGTCGGAACTTCTCAAGACTGATGTTGTGATCGCTGATCTCGATCTTGCCTTTGGCACAACGGGTCTCGACTTCAACCAAGACCCGATACAAGGCATCGCCGAAGCGTTATCAACACCAGAGCGACTCGACGAAGTCTTGCTCGACCGTCTGCTAACCAAATGCTCCGATCATTTGTCGATTTTTGCAGCCCCCGTCATGCTTGATCGCGATTACGAAATTTCACCGGACTCCTGCGATATGGTTATCGATGTCGTCCGTCAAAGCGTGCCGTACGTTGCTATTGATTTGCCGCACACATGGTCTCCATGGGTTAAGCAAGTACTACTTCAGTCTGATGAAGTTGTTATCACTGCTGCACCTGACCTTGCCAATCTACGCAACGCCAAGAACATTCTTGAACTGCTGAAGCAGTCACGAAAAAACGATGCTACACCGCATCTAATTTTAAACATGTCCGCGATGGCAAAACGTCCGGAAATTCCTCAAGCAGACTTTGAGGCAGCCCTTGGCATCGAGGCTTCAGCCGTCATTGATTTCGACAGTGAATTGTTTGGCCAAGCATCAAACAATGGTCAGATGATTGAGGAATTGAATGCAAAGGCAAAAGCATCACAAACGTTTCGTGAACTCGCCATGTTGCTGGCTCATCGCAAAGAAGCCAAACCAGAGAAAACATCCGGATTGGCGCCAATCCTACAAAAACTAAAATTAACGCGCTAAGGGAGCCTTTAAAATGTTCGGTCGGCGAACCTCAGATCCATCAGCACCAAAGCCAAAACCTTCAGCGCCGGCACAGCCGGCCGCTGAAGCGCCTGAGGCTGCACCTGCTGCACCTGCTGCTGCTGCGAGCGCATCTGCTGCGCCTGCTCCAAAAGCACCGCCAGAGCCACCACCGCCACCGCCGCCATCACAGCCACCATCTTCTGGCAACGCTCGCCAGCGGTCTGAAGAATACTATGACGTTAAAACTTCCGTATTTAACGCCCTGATCGACACGATCGATCTCACTCAACTTGCTAAACTGGATGCAGCAGCAGCTCGTGATGAAATTCGCGATATTGTTAGCGAAATTATTCAGATTAAAAATGTTGTTATGTCTATCGCAGAGCAAGAAGAATTGCTCGAAGATATTTGTAATGATGTTTTAGGGTATGGCCCTCTGGAACCATTGTTGGCACGTGATGACATCGCTGACATCATGGTCAATGGTGCGGACACGACGTACATCGAAGTTGCCGGTAAAATGCAGACAACCGGCGTCCGGTTTTCTGACAACCAGCAGTTGATGAACATTTGCCAACGCATTGTGAGCCAGGTTGGTCGTCGCGTTGATGAATCGAGCCCCATCTGTGACGCCCGTCTTCCAGATGGTTCTCGTGTCAACGTTATTGCCCCGCCGCTTGCAATCGATGGTCCAGCGCTGACCATTCGTAAGTTTAAGAAGGACCGGCTTACACTTGATCAACTTGTCAAATTTGGTTCGATCACTGCGCAGGCTGAGGACATCCTACAAATCATTGGTCGGGTCCGCTGTAATGTTCTTATTTCTGGCGGTACTGGCTCGGGAAAAACGACGCTTCTCAACTGTTTAACCGGCTGCGTTGACCACGAAGAACGCATCATCACCTGCGAAGACTCGGCTGAACTTCAGCTGCAGCAGCCACACGTTGTGCGCCTTGAGACACGTCCGCCAAACCTTGAAGGCGAAGGCGAGATTACCATGCGCGACTTGGTCAAAAACTGTCTGCGTATGAGACCTGAAAGAATTATTGTGGGTGAGGTTCGTGGCCCTGAGGCTTTCGATCTTTTGCAGGCAATGAATACCGGCCACGACGGTTCAATGGGTACGCTCCACGCAAACACGCCGCGCGAAGCTCTCAGTCGTCTGGAATCGATGATCATGATGGGTGGTTATTCGCTTCCAATCAAAACCATTCGCGAAATGATTTGCGGCTCTATCGATATCATCGTTCAAGCCTCGCGCTTGAGAGATGGCTCTCGTAAGATTACGCACATCACTGAAGTATTGGGCATGGAAGAAGACACTGTGACCCTGCAAAATCTCGTTGTTTTTGAAATAACTGGCGATGATGACAGTGGCCGGGTCCTTGGCCGCCACCGCTCGACGGGAATCGCACGTCCTCGATTCTGGGATCGTGCATTGTATTACAATGAAGAAGGTCGCCTCGCCGAAGCATTATCTGCTTCCGAAGTTCTTGATGAACACGGCAACCCACTCGGAGAAAGTAATGGTTAGTCCTGAACTCGTGCCCGTGATCGTGCCGTTGTTGGCCGCACTTGCGCTCGGCACAGTGATATATGTTTTTGCTTACCCTTACCTCTCAGGTGAGAAGAAAGCGGAAAAACGCATATCCGGCGTCACTGAAAACCGTGCTGCGCGCATTGCAACAAAATCTGCAGATGACGTTGCTGCCACCCGCCGCCAAGCCGTTTCAGAAACGCTAAAGGGTCTTGAAGATCAGCAGAAAGCAAAAGCAAAGCTGACACTAAGATTGCGTCTTCAACGCGCAGGTCTTGAGGCAGAGCCCAGATCATTTTGGATTGCCAGCGTGATTTGCGGACTGATCTGCGCAGCACTTGGCTTCTTTGCAATTCCAAGCTCATCTGTTCAATTGATCGCGGTTGGAAGCATAGGCTTCATCGGTGCTTTAGGCTTGCCACGCTGGTTCTTGAACAAAATGATCAAGCGTCGTCAGCTCAAATTTCAAACTGAAATGGCCAACTCAATCGACGTGATTGTTCGCGGCATCAAAAGTGGCCTTCCACTCAATGAATGTCTGCAGATCATTTCTCGTGAAAGCCCCGATCCTATTGCTGGTGAATTCAAAGAAGTTGTTGAACAACAGCGCATTGGTGTTTCCCTTGCAGAAGCACTTGACCGCCTTATTCAACGCATGCCGCTTGCAGAGGTTAAATTTTTGGCAATCGTGATTGCGATTCAGCAGCAAGCTGGCGGCAACCTGTCGGAAGCGCTGAGTAATCTATCGTCCGTTTTGCGGGAACGTTTCAAAATTAAAATGAAGGTTCAAGCATTGGCCGCAGAAGCTAAATCATCAGCAGCCGTGCTCGCGTCGCTTCCACCCGGAGTATTGTTCATGCTCCACGTATCAACGCCCGAATACATTTCACCGATGTTCACCACTCTCACCGGCAACCTCATACTTGGTGCCGGTCTGACATGGATGGGCATTGGCTGTCTTATCATGCGCAAGATGATCAACTTCAAGTTCTAAAAACAGTGTTTGATCGTTAAGTCTGTCAACCGTGAGCTAATCAAGATAACGCCATGAACGAAATTGTTGAAACACTTACAAATCCAGTATTTCTAGCTACCGTTCTTGCGTCCGTTGCCGCATTTGCAACCGTGCTGACACTGATCATGCCGCTTCTCAGCAAAGATCGCATGGGTCAACGCATGAAAGTGATGGCTGTTGAGCGTGATCAAATGCGTGCGGCACGCCTTGCAGAAATGGCAGCAGCGGAACGTGAATCAAAGAAATTACGCCAAGCGCCAAAAGGCTTTATGCAGCAAATTGTTGATCGACTGGATCTCAGATCTCAATTCGACAACGAAGAAGTCCGCAACAAACTAAAAACGGCTGGCTTGCGTGGCCAGGCGCCGCTGGTTGCGTACATGTTTTTCCGCGTTGCCGTACCGCCGATCGCGTTTGCTGGTGCCCTGTTCTACCTCTTTGTCATTGGTAAAATCGATTCACCACCGATGATCAAAGTCATGATGGCGATCGGTGCAGCGTTTGCTGGCTTCTACTTGCCGAACGTTTTTGTTGAGAACTTGGCTCAGAAGCGTCAAACGGCAATCAAGAGCGCATTTCCTGACGCTCTCGACATGCTGTTGATTTGTGTCCAATCCGGCATGTCGGTGGAAGCCGCATTTGGCAAAGTCGCCAAAGAGATCTCCACCCAATCGCTGGAAATGGCAGAAGAGTTTTCGCTGACAACAGCTGAGCTGTCGTATCTTTCAGATCGAAGAAAAGCATATGAAAACCTGGGCAAGAGATCAGGCCTTGCTGGCGTGAAAGCTGTTGCGACCTCACTCATTCAGTCTGAACGCTATGGTACGCCGGTGAGCCAAGCACTACGCGTTATGGCTAAAGAAAATCGTGACATCCGAATGTCGGAAGCTGAAAAGAAAGCTGCGTCGCTGCCACCAAAACTCACTGTTCCAATGATTATCTTTTTCCTACCCGTACTATTTTTCGTGATTTTGGGGCCTGTTGCAATCCGGTTCATGGGTTCAACTTAAGGCGTAAGCAACGACTGGTGGCAAACCAGGTTGGATTAAATGTCTACTAGCCCTTAGGCATCACACTTGCGGCATCTTGAGTTCATGTACTGCGTTAGGCCTCGGTTCTTTCCAACGGGAACCGGGGCCTTTATTCGTTTGCCGAGCTTTTTGCCTATGGATATTACACCCAAGCGTAAGTCAGATCGTGTGTACCGTTTCCATGTTTCTTATGTCTTTAGAACAGGCCGTGAAATTCTCCTCTTCCAACCAAAACTTTGGAAGAGGACTTCCCTAATGTGCCAGCCTGTATCGTTTTGGTGCCAACGGCAAGCTGAGCTCGTGCCACGCAGCTAAACTACAATTAATGCAAAGACATAGTCTGGAGACAAAATGATTCAAGACGAATGACCAGATCCTGAACAAGGTGCTCACCCTTGCGCCACCTGATAGTTTCACGTCGAACGGAGACATCGCTGCCAATTAGCGACATGGACTAGGTAGTATCAAACATCTCCCTGTTGCGATCATCGTTTAGCGCAATCGCACTACCTAGATCGTCTCATTCCATCACGGACTTAAAGAGAGCGATCTCGCATTGCTGATCTTTTGGACAAGCAATGTAAAATTTTGGTTGCCCGCTGACAGCATGTAATGAAAGAAGTCACTTCCTACACGAAATCGTGCGTCTTAAACCATCAATCAAATTTCAATTCCAAACCGGGGCAACAACCACAAAGTAATGAGATAAAGTGCAAACGTCAGCAGGCAGGACACACCGAGCGCACTCCAGAATGTCGTACCTTGGCGCAACAGCCAGGGTAGAACCAGAAACATCGGCAATGTCGGCAAAACAAGCCAAAACGTCGCCTCAGAATGAGTTGCTATCCGCGCAATATCAGATGTGTCACGCCAAAGCCAAATCATGGCCAGGATAGAAATCAACGGCAGAGACGCGATCAGTGCGCCAAGTCCAGGGCTGCGCTTGGCAACTTCAGACACGATGGCAATGATAAGTCCGGAGAGTAAAGCTTTTGCTGCGAGATAGGCCATCCTTGATCCTCAAACGTTGCATGTGGTGACAGCCGAAAGATTGCCGCACTTTCATCACTCAGACAACCAACCTTGCCTCAACATTCACAACGGTTGCCTTGGCAGGCCGTAACAAACGTAAAAACGTTATGCGTCGCACAAGAAAAAGGGGCTACCGCTGTCTAACGGTAGCCCCTTAAATCACATTGGGAGAATGTGACCGGTCGTATCTCTTAAAAGGACGATGGCTTGAACTGCATCGCGCTAGCCTGCGCTTCAGACGCTTTGGCAACCGTGCGAACCACAGCTGACTTGGCTTTCGCTTTGCCGCGATTGAGCTTCTGGCTCACCTTGGCAACCTGCGGCTTGGCCGTCGGTGTGGGTGTCACTTGACCTGACGCTGCTTTAGCCTGCGCAATAATTTGGTCCGGTGTTAATGGCCCCTTCGCATAGGACCGCGCGGGCGGTGCTACTGGCGCTGGTATAGCAGCTGGGATGTCGGCAGGTGCCAATTTAACCAGCCTCTTGAGGTATTCAGAATTAGAAGATGCGTGTGCTTTTGGCAAAACACTCGATCCAACTGACGTTGATTCATTGTACTTGCCTTGCACTCCCAGCGCTAACGCAAGGTTTTGACGCGCTTTTGAGGCATAAGGGCCACCTTTGCTAATGGCTTGGCGCAACATTGCTTCGGCTGATTTGGAATCACCGTTCATCATCTTTGCCAATGCCAGGTTGTTCATGACAGATGATTGACCGGGCGATATTTGAAGTGCGCGCTGATATAACTGCTGTGCGGCACCATATTGACCTTCTTTTGCCAATACCGTTCCGCGCGCCGAGATAACACGCCAATCTGGTTTTGTTGGATCATCAGCAACAGACAGCAAACGCTTGGCAACGCTAACTTGGTCTAGATCCAAAGCGAGGCGTCCGTATTCAGACGCCACCGCGGTGTCCGTAGCGTGAAAACTTGATGCAAGCTGCAATACTTTTAAGGCCTGCTGCTTTTGACCCAAAGCTTTCAAATTGCGCGCGTAGTTCAACGCTGGATCTTTTTTCTTTGGGTTCTTCATATATTCTTTGCGCCAGTATTCTGTGGCCTTCATAAGCTCCGGACCACCTGTTGGCGTTGCTTGTTGTGCAGGCGGCTTTGTATCTGAAGACAGCATTGCCAACGATTGTTCGCCGATACCATTGCTTCCAGCACATGCCGTTGTCATCAACGCTGCACAAATGGCAGTGAAGAGACCTTTGGCCCTCGCACGGAAAATACGCGGTGAATGGGAAGCGTTGTACGACATCGTCGGCTCCTTTGCGCACCGGTGCCCGGCGCGAGACATGTGTTTCTCGCGTTATATTCTGGGACAGCCGTCAACAAAGGTTTAAGGTTTGCTCTGCAACCGCTTTTAGAAGTGATAAAATCTCAAAGTTGTAGCTGCTTCCATTAGGCTTATGGCGCCACCGAGGAGAGTTCGGCTTGTTCGGCGGCAGCCGCAGCGCCCCAAACCTGCATTTCAGGCATATCAAACAGCGTAGAAATGTACGCAGATGCAGTCCCGTCATCGCCAAACCTGGTCAGATCTGGGAAATATGTTTTCAGCCTCGAAGCAACGGGGGCATACATTGCATCTGCAATCGAAAATTCAGAAAATAGAAAATCACCGTCTGCGCCAAAACGCTGTCTGCAATCACACCACAACGCCACAATGCGTTTGATATTCAGCGCTACGGTGTCATCAACGGTATCCAAAGGGTTGAGGTTGAGAAAATCCATGGGGCAGTGTTGCCTCAACGCAGCAAAACCAGCATGCATTTCCGCTGACGCACTACGAGCGATGGCCCGCGCATGGGGTGATTCAGGCCAAAATGCGTGATCTGGATGATGATCGGCCAGATACTCAAGAATGGCCAGACTGTCCCAGATCATTAAGTCACCTGCGTAAAGTGCAGGTACTTTCCCTGATGGCGAGTGCGCAAAAATCTTGGCTTTACGGTCTGTATCTCTGAGATTTACCCTGATCTCTTCAAACGGTATAGCAAACCGCTTCATGGCCAGCCATGGCCTCAAAGACCAGCTTGAGGTATTCAGATTTCCGATTACCAGACGATAGTCTGCCCCAGGCATAACGTGTCACCCTCTTCGTGATTTCTCAGCCAAGCGTCCCCAAACAGACGCAACCCATAACCCAGCCATTCGCCACCCACGCGACACACCAGGGATCAGGACCGCTACATGACAAAGATGACAGGCAACGTCAAAATGAGAGCCACTGACACCGTCTTTGGTGGGCTGGATAGCGATGAACCGAGCGTCCCCATCTATTTTGCTGGCGAATCACAAGACGCTGCAAGCTGGCAAAAGCATCTGCCTGATACGACGCACCGCTGGCTGGAGGCGACAGCCTTCACGCCTAAAGCTGGGTCACATGGGCTTATCCCGCACGAGGATGGTCATCTCGCTGCGGTTGTGATGGGTGTTGGTGATGGCGAAAGTGGGGATCCCTGTGGCCCATCGGAGCTATTACTCGGCAAGTTGGCGCGCAGCCTCCCGGCCGGCCTCTATACGATAGCAAGCAATACGAAACACAGCGCACTTGCCGCCACCGCGTGGGGCCTTGGTGGCTACCGCTTTGACGCCTATCGCAATTCTTCGGATACAAGCACCACAAATGCGCGTCTCAAATTACCTGAGTCCGTCAATCATGAGGCTATTCGAAACACCGTTGAGGCAGTTTGGTTTGGTCGCGATCTCATCAACACACCGGCCTCAGATCTTGGTCCAGCCGAGTTGGAAGCTGCCGGGCACCTGCTTGCAAAACAGCATGGCGCAAAAATTCAGGTCATCACCGGTGATGCCTTGTTGGAAGAAAACTTTCCACTCATCCATGCCGTTGGCCGTGCCAGTGACCGAGCACCGCGCTTGATTGAACTCAACTGGACGCCCAAGAAAAAGACGAAGGACAAGCTAAAAAATCTCACCTTGATCGGCAAGGGCATTAGTTTTGATACTGGTGGGCTTGATCTCAAACCAGCGGCCGGCATGTTGCTGATGAAGAAGGACATGGGCGGTTCGGCAACTGTTCTTGCCTTAGCTCATATGATTATGGGGCAAAACCTCAATGTAGCATTGCGCGTACTCATACCAGCGGCTGAAAACAGCGTCGCTGGTAATGCATTTCGTCCAAGCGACATCATTACGTCTCGCTCTGGGACAACGGTTGAAATCGGCAACACTGACGCCGAGGGGCGATTGGTCCTTGCCGATGCGTTGAGCTATGCGGATGAAGATAAGCCAGACGCCATCATCACCTGCGCCACGTTAACGGGAGCCGCGCGTGTCGCGCTCGGTCCTGATCTGCCAGCACTGTTTGCAACCGACGATGAACTTGCAACAGCAATTGGCGACGCCGGATCGAAAATTGGCGATCCAACGTGGCAAATGCCATTTTGGCCGGGCTATCAACCGTTCCTTAAAAGCAAAGTTGCTGATCTCAGCAACACAGGCTCCTTGCCAATGGGTGGAGCGATAACAGCGGCGCTGTTTTTGAAGTCCTTTGTTAAAAATGCAGATCACTATGTCCATGTTGATCTGTACGGCTGGCGCCCATCTGATAAACCTCTATGCCCGATGGGCGGCGAACCACATACAGCGCGCGCGCTGTTTGAAGCCCTTAAGGGGGAGATGTTGGCATGAGCGACGATAAGATCAAAAAAAACGAGACAGACGCCGCGAAAACGGTATCGCTGGATCCACGCATATTTGCGTACCGCTCCGACCTTGCCGCACAAAGTCTCTATGGACGGGTAAGCGCGCCGCGTTATACCGCTGGCGAAAAGCGACAGGTGCAACGCTCTGCGATCGCAATGCGCAAGACGCCTGACCCCGCCGCTGGTCTCGTCAGTGAGGCTCTTTTTGGAGAACACCTCACAGTTTTTGATGAATCTAATGGCTGGGCCTGGGTTCAACTGGAACGGGACCACTACGTGGGCTATCTGCCAGCCGATGCACTCACGTCCAATATTCAGGATGCAACGCATTGGGTGCGGAGCAATGGAACGTTTGTCTTTCCCACACCTGACATCAAATCACCACCTATCTTACACCTCAGCTTAACCTCCGAAGTTTCAGTTAAAAACGTGCAAGACATATTCTCAGAGCTGACCAGTGGCGGCTTTGTGCTAACGCGCCAGCTGGCAGACATCAACACGCATCAGCGTGACTTCGTCGAAGTCGCAGAACGGTTTATTGAAACGCCATACCTTTGGGGTGGGCGCACGCGCGTTGGTATCGATTGTTCGGGTTTGGTGCAGATTGCCCTCAAAGCGGCGGGCATTGATGCGCCACGTGATTCAGATTTACAGAAAATCCACCTTGGCGAACCCGTAACTGTAAACCCGTCGCTTGACCGCTTACAACGAGGCGACCTGGTTTTCTGGAAAGGCCACGTCGGCATTATGGTCGATGGCGTAATGCTCCTGCATGCTAACGCTCATCATATGCTCACCACAGTCGAGCCTCTACCGGAAGCAGCCGCACGCATTACGCGTGATTCAGGCCCAATCACGGCTATCAAGCGGCTACCAGCGCTTTCAGCACAAACGGCTCAGACATAGGCTAAGACCAAAGCAGATCACGCATAGATATTGATTATTGCGCCACAACACTGTCATCGATGGCTTCAAGATCAAAGGCCGCAGCGAGCAGTGCTTTCGTGTATGCGTGCTTGGGACGTTCAAAGACCTCCACAGCTGGGCCCTCTTCAACGACCTTTCCTGCGCGCAAAACAATCACGTAGTTACAAAGAGCACGCACGACCTTGAGGTCATGACTGATAAACAGATACGCAAGGTCGTGTTTTTTTTGTAAGTCACGAAGAAGGTCGACAATCTGCGCCTGCACACTCATATCCAGCGCGCTGGTTGGCTCGTCCAGCATCACAAACTTGGGCTCAAGTACCATGGCACGTGCAATGGCAATGCGCTGGCGTTGGCCGCCAGAAAACTCATGCGGATACCGATCAAGCGACGTTGCGTCCAATCCAACTTCAACAAGCGCTTGGGCCGCACGCGCCCGGCGTTCTTCATAACTCAACTCAGGCTTCTGAATAATCAAACCTTCTTCTATGATATCTGACACCGAAAGGCGCGGTGACAGCGAGCCATACGGATCCTGAAAGACCGCTTGCAAACCTTTGCGCAACGGGCGCATGTCTTTGGTGCCCAAATCGTCAATGCGTCGGCCAACATAGGAAATTGGCCCGTCTGACGAAATCAAACGCAGCAAGGCCATCCCAAGCGTTGTTTTGCCTGACCCAGATTCGCCCACCACCCCCAGCGTCTGCCCTGCACGTAATTTAAGCGACAGGCCATCAACCGCCTTGACGTGATCAACGGTCTTACGCAGCAGACCTTTTTTAATTGGAAACCAGACCTTAAGGTCGCTGGTTTCCATCACCACAGACGCACTTTCATCCTGCTTTGGTGGCTGACCTTTGGGTTCGGCTGCAAGCAGGTGTTGGGTGTAGGGGTGGCGCGGGTTAGAAAAGATTTCAGAGGTCGCACCCTCTTCGACAATCTCTCCGGATTGCATCACATAGGTACGCTCTGCCATCCGCCGAACAATGCCAAGATCATGGGTAATCAGCAAAAGAGCCATTCCCATTTCCTTCTGAAGGTCTTTCAGAAGTTGCAGGATTTGCGCTTGTATCGTGACATCGAGCGCTGTTGTGGGCTCGTCAGCAATCAGCAGGTCCGGCTCGTTCGCCAAAGCCATCGCAATCATCACACGCTGGCGCTGACCACCAGACAGCTGATGAGGGAATGCACCAAGGCGCTTTTCAGGATCACGGATGCCAACCTTGTGTAACAAATCTAAAACGCGTTCCCGAACCTCCTCATCACCCAACCCGCGGTGCACTTTCAGAACCTCACCAACCTGCTTTTCAATATTGTGTAGCGGGTTCAGCGACGTCATCGGTTCTTGAAAGATAATGGAAATTCCATTGCCACGAATTTTATTTATGGAGTCCGCTTCAAGATTTAATAGGTCCTGGCCGTCAAAATAGATTTTGCCTGTGGGGTGAGATGCTGCGGGATAGGGAAGCAGGCGCATGATCGACAACGCGGATACAGTCTTCCCAGAACCAGACTCACCAACGAGCGCCACGCTCTCACCTTTGTTGATGTGAAACGATACACCTTTAACAGCATGCGTCTCTTCATCACCAGCACGGAACAGTACAGATAAGTTTTGGACATCAACGAGCGGCTTTGTCATTGGTTCTTTGTCTCACTCATCGAAATGTTTTGCGCGGGTCAAGCGCGTCACGAACCGCTTCGCCAATAAAAATCAGAAGCGACAGCATGATCGCCAACGTGAAGAAGCCAGACAACCCAAGCCATGGTGCTTCCATATGTTTTTTACCCTGCAACAGCAGCTCTCCGAGAGACGGAGAACCAGGCGGCAAACCAAGACCTAGGAAATCCAGTGCTGTCAGCGAAGCGATTGAGCCAGAAAGCTGGAACGGAAGAAACGTCAACGTTGCAACCATCGCGTTGGGCAATACATGCTTCCACATGATCTTTGCATCCGTCAGGCCAAGCGCTTTCGCCGCCGTAATGTATTCAAAATTACGTGCCCGCAGAAATTCTGCGCGCACCACCCCGACAAGGCCCGTCCATTGAAACAGCAACAGCACAAACAACAAAGTCCAGAAGCCTGGAACAAGAACGGATGAGATAATTAACAGGACATAGAGGTAGGGAATAGACGACCAGATCTCCAAAAAGCGCTGGAAGAATAGGTCGACACGTCCACCGAAATAACCTTGCACTGCGCCCGCCGCGATGCCGACCACGGACGCAAGCGCAGTCAAAATCAAGCCAAACAAAACTGAAATGCGGAATCCATATATAACGCGGGCGACAACATCGCGCCCTTGATCATCAAGCCCCAACCAGTTTTTATTGCCCAGCGCCTGATAGCGATTCAATTGTTCCGGCGATGTCTCGCACAGCTTTGCGCTCGACGCCCAAGGCGGTGGCGCGGGATAACCCAGACAAAGACCACCCTCACCTTTGCGACGCGGATAGTCTTTATTGATCGTTGAGTAAGAATAGCGGATCGGCGGCCATAGCATCCAACCGTTGTCTTCGATTTCTTTTAAGTTGTGCGGGTCTCGATAGTCCGTCACTGCGAGAAAACCGCCAAACTTAGATTCTGGATAGTCAACCAGAACAGGAAACAGCGTCTCACCTTTGTAGCGCACCATGATGGGTCGATCATTAGCGATGAACTCTGCAAACAAGGACAGCACAAACAAAATGAGAAAGATTATCAAACTCCAATAGCCACGTCGGTTTGCTCTGAAGTTATTCCAACGCCGATTGTTGATCGGAGATAATGTCATTTTTTCACGCAGGCTTTGGCGCAAGCGGCCAAACCAACCCGGTGCAGAAATGTCAGTTTGCTTGAGAGCCTCTGCCATCGCTACACCTCCCGACTCTCGAAATCGATCCTGGGATCGACGAGGGTGTAGACAAAGTCAGAGACTAAATTCACCACCAGACCCAGCAACGAGAAAATATAGAGCGTTGCAAAAACCACTGGATAGTCGCGATTGATGATCGATTCAAAGGACAAAAGCCCAATGCCATCCAGAGAGAAAATGGTTTCAATCAACAAAGAACCCGTAAAAAACGCAGAAATGAACGTTGCTGGAAAGCCCGCAATGATCAGCAACATGGCGTTGCGAAACACGTGACCATAGAGAACCTGATTCTCAGTGAGCCCCTTGGCGCGTGCGGTCAAAACGTATTGTTTGCGAATTTCGTCCAGGAATGAATTCTTCGTCAAAAATGCCATGGTTGTGAAGGCACCAAGACCAAGAGCAATCAGAGGCAATGTCAAATGCCAGAAGTAGTCGACAATCTGACCAAACATTGAGAGTTCATCAAAGTTATCTGAGGTCAGACCGCGCGAAGGGAACCATTGGAAAAAGGATGATCCAGCAAACACAATCAGCAACAATACCGCGACCAGGAAGCCTGGGACCGCATAACCGATCACCAGAAATCCACTGGTCCAACTATCAAAGGCTTCACCGTCATGAACCGCTTTGCGAATGCCAAGTGGGATCGCAATGAGATAAGTGAGCAACGTCATCCACAGCCCGAGTGAAATCGAAACCGGCAGCTTCTCTTTGATCAGTTGCAAAACAGAGATGTCGCGGAAGTAGCTCGAACCAAAATCGAACACCAGATAATTCTTGAGCATCAAGAAAAAACGCTCATGCGCGGGCTTGTCAAAACCAAATTGCTTTTCAAGGCTTTTGATAAATTCTGGATCAAGGCCCTGCGCGCCGCGATACTTCGACGAGACGGCATCCGCGGTACCTTGGCCCAATTGACTTTGCCCGGCCTGGCCGAGGCCATCACCACCACCTCCTCCAACACGCGCGGTTGCGGAGACATCTGTGCCCGTCAGTTGTGCAATCACCCGTTCAACCGGCCCACCAGGGGCAAACTGCACCACGGTGAAGCTGATCAACATGATGCCAAGCATCGTTGGGAAAATCAGCAGTAGTCGCTTGATAAGATATGCAGCCATTGGTCCCTGTCGGCCCGTCCTTAGTTCTTTTTGTCCAGCGCCTGAGCTTTAGCTGAATCGAACCACCACGTATCGATAATTCCACGGGCATAGTCCGGCTTTTGAGGCGGCCACGAAAAACGATCCCAATGGGCCACATTATGCGATGCCTTGTACCAATGTGGCACCCAATAATGGCCAGCGCGCAGCACGCGATCAATTGCCCGCGCTGCTGTGACCAATTCACCGCGTGATTTTGCAGCCATCACCTTGCTAATCAGCGCATCGATAACGGGGTCTGAAATGCCAGCAAGGTTAAAGCTGCCATCAGCGTTGGCAGCACTTGAACTCCAGTAGTTCTTCAATTCAACACCCGGCGTTAAACGCATAACGTAGCGCTGTGTCACAACGTCGAAATCAAATGATTTAACGCGACGCTCATATTGCGCTGGATCTACGCGACGAATGGTGGCTTGCACGCCAATTGCTTCAAGATTCTTAATGTATGGGGCGATAACGCGTTCAAAACTTGAATCATAAATGAGGAATTCAACATCAAACGTTTCATCTTTGGAATTACGCAGTGTTTTTGTTGTAACTTGTGTTTCGCCACCACCAAAGAGGCGACAGAAAAATCCACAACTGTCGTTTGCAACTTTTTTCTTTTCCTGCACTAACGACCATCCAGCTTGCTGGAACAGGTTGAGGGCCTGCTGCAGATTTTTACGAACGCGGCCGGAACCATCGTTTGCAGGCGGCACGTAGGGCGCTTCAAACACAGCCTTGGGTAACTTGTCGCGAAATGGTTCCAGCAAAGCTAACTCCGCCTCAGTCGGCAGGCCCCGCGCCTTCATATCTGAATTCTCAAAGAAACTCGCGGTGCGCGTATAGAGGCCATAGAACAAGTTCTTGTTCGACCACTCAAAGTCAAAAGCTAAGTCCAGAGCTTTGCGTACGCGTGCATCCTTGAACTTTTCACGCCGCATATTCAGAAAAAAGCCTTGCGCACCTGATGGACTAGCGTCTTTCAAAATGCGTTTCTTGAGACGGCCCTCTTTAACGGCGGGAATATCGTAGGCCGTTGCCCAATCTTTTGAGGTGAACTCTTCGCGCAAATCATAGTTGCCAGATTTCAAGTTCTCAAGTTCAGAGGTTCGGTCACGAAAATACTCATAACGTATCGTGTCGAAGTTATAGCGCCCACGATTGACGGCGAGGTCTCGTGCCCAATAGTCCGGTCGACGCTTATAGGTGACATGTGTACCCGCTTTATATTTGTCAATTTCATACGGCCCAGAGCCAAGCGGGGCCTCGAGTGTTGTCTTGGTGAAATCGACTTTGTCGTAATACGCCTTGGAAAGGACGGGGAGCACCGCAACCTCCATCGCCAAGTCGCGGGTTAAGTCGCCTTTGAAGGTATAACGGACTGTCGTGGCATTGACCGCCTCAGCGTTGACGACATCTTTAAGCGCAAAACCAAATTGCGGATGACCTTTCTCCTTCAACGTTTCAAAGGAAAACACCACGTCCTGCGCGGTCACTGATGTGCCATCAGAAAATTTGGCTTCCGGACGCAAATAAAACGTCACGGATAACTTATCGTCAGAAACTTCAGCCTCTTTGGCAATCAAACCGTAGACGGCATCGGGTTCATCATAGGCGCGTACCATCAGGGAATCGAACAAAAGCTCAAGGCCTTGTGCAGCATCGCCCTTCAACAAAAAGGCGTTAAAACTATCAAAGGTAGTCCGGCCGGCGGTACCAATTTGTGAAAGACGCCCACCTTTTGGAGCATCTGGATTGACATAGTCAAAGTGCGTGAAGCCGGCTGGATATTTTAAGTCACCAAACGCTGAGAGCCCATGTTGGCGCGCAGCGAATGCGGGGTCTGGCAGTGCTGCGAGTATGATGACTGCAAACAACGGCAGTCCCAGGCGCCAACAGCCCACCACAAAGCTTTTCATCATGGTGTGCCGCCCTTGTTAAGCGCCGCTTCTTTCGCTGGGTCCACCCACCAGACCTGCAGGAAAGCCGGTGTAAGCTTGGGCAGCTTTTCAGGGCGGCCAAACTTATCCCAATAGGCAACACGCTCAAACGGATAGTGCCACTGTGGCACAACGTAGTGATTCCAAAGTAGAATACGATCTAGCGCCTTGGTGACGGCGACCAATTCTGCACGATCCTTGGCAAACACGATTTTCTCGATCAGCTTGTCGACGGCTTTGTTTTTGATGCCAATGGTGTTGCGGCTGCCAGGAATATCAGCCGTCGTACTCCCCCAAAAATCACGCTGCTCATTGCCAGGCGACATGGACTGGGAAAACGTATCGACAATAATATCGAAATCATGGCTACGCTGGCGCTGCTCGTACTGCGTAGGATCGACGACCCGCAACGTTGTTTCGATACCCAGTTTTTTGAGGTCTGCCACATATGGTAAAATGATCCGCTCAAATGCTGGGGATGCTATAAGGAATTCCGCCGTTAGAGCCTCGCCGGATTTATTACGCAAGACACGTTCTTTTTTGTCAGAGCCAATACCGATCATTTTCAAGAGGCCACAGAAAAAACCGCAGTCGGGGTTTTCTACCACTTTGTCTGTTACCAGCCATCCTGCAGCCTTGAGGAGTTCCGTCGCATTGCGCAAATTTTTACGCATGTTTTGGGGGCCACCAACAGGGTTCTTAAACTCAGTTGTAAACACCGCAGCAGGCACATCTGACTTAAGTTCATTTAAGATCTCCAACTCGCGCCCAGTTGGAAGTCCTGTCGCCTGCATTTCAGAGTTTCCGAAGAAGCTATCAACGCGTACATACTGATCGTAGAGCACGTTCTTGTTCAGAGATTCAAAATCAAAGGCATAGTTGAACGCGCTGCGCACGCGTGGATCTTTGAACTTGTCGCGACGGGTATTGAACACAAACGCCTGCATCGGCGCGACCCGACTAATGGGTATTTCTTCCTTTTTGACTTTTCCAGACTTTAAGCCAGGAAAGTTGAACTGCGTAGCCCAGGCCTGAGACGTATTTTCAACCCAATAATCCGATTTGCCGCTCTTGAATTCTTCAAACGCACCAGTGCGATCCTTGAAGTAAATGTATTTGATTTCGCCAAAGTTCCATTGCCCGCGCGAGATCGGCAAATCTTTCGCCCAGTAGTCAGCAACACGCTCATAGATGACGGTCTTGCTAATATCGAAACTCTTGATGCGATAAGGGCCCGATGTGAGTGGCGGCTCGGTTGTCGTCTTGCTGAGGTCGCGCGGTGTACCGTTCTTTCCTGTTGCCTGCCAGTAATGCTTTGGCAAAACATAGAGCTGACCAAGTATCTGAGGCAATTCGCGGTTGCCTCTGCTGTCGAATGTAAATGTAACTTGATGATCGCCCGTCTTTTCAGCCTTGACGACATTCTTGTAGTATTTACCAAAATGGGGATGCGCTTGTTTTAACGCCTCAAGGCTGAAGATCATATCTTCAGGTGTCACCGGCGTCCCATCGTGGAATTTAGCTTCAGGGCGCAGGCCAAATGTTGCGCTTGAATAATCATCTGGAAACGACACCCATTCAGCAACCAAACCATACTCTGTTGATGAATCATCCGGACTGGTCGCCATCAATGTGTCATAGGTCAGCGTAATTCCAGATGCCGAAATGCCTTTGATTGTAAATGGATTGAGATTGTTAAAATCCCCAACCGTATTGCGGATCACCTTTCCGCCTTTGGGCGCATCGGGGTTGACCCAATCAAAATGTGTGAAATCGGGACCGTACTTCGGCTTGCCAATGAGAGATACCGCATGATGTCTGGTTTCGGCACCTTGTGCCTGCACACTGTGAGGCAACAGTGGTATCACCACCGCAGAACCAACGATCAAACACGCTAAGCTGCGCCAAAGACTCCGTGGCCAAACTGATCTGCTGCTCACCATCTTTGTCATCTCTTACCCTGAAATATTTGGCCCTGAAATATTTGGCCCTGAATTATCCGGCGATACGCCAAGTTGTGCCCCGAGCCATGCCACAGAACCGAGGTGCCAGATACGGGACGACCCCGCCGGTTTAGGGGCAGGGTCGCAAAACTTCGCAGCTATGGCGAGTTAACATGCTGTCATGGTTGGCTTTTCCACGATTAGTCAGACAAGGTTTTGATATAAGCCAACAAATTTGCCCGCTGCGGCTCTTTCTTGAGACCTGGGAAGATCATCCCCGTACCGGGCACG
Source organism: Hyphomicrobiaceae bacterium (assembly GCA_021775735.1). GTDB lineage: Bacteria > Pseudomonadota > Alphaproteobacteria > Rhizobiales > Hyphomicrobiaceae > JAHZKN01. The sequence continues at coordinate 15,518 of JAJFHG010000047.1, read as the reverse complement.
GCCTTTTTTGGGCTGGTGATAAACGCAGAGAGTTCCTCAAGGGTCCATTGTCCACCCTTGGCCTTCATGGCAGCGGAGTATTTTTCTGCATAGTCAGGCAGTGACGCCACATCGCGCCCAACAAGACCGTAGAGGTTTGGCCCGCTCTTTGACGGGTCGCCTTTCTTGTAGGAATGGCAGCTCACACAACGTGCAAACCGCTTCTTGCCCTTAGCCACATCACCCGCCGCGACAAGCGCAGCGACATCAACCGAACCACCGGGAGCGGGCTCAGCTGCAGGGCCAGCTGCTGCGTCGCCTGTTGCGGGTGCGTCACCTGTAGCCGGTGCACTCGCGGCTGCTGCCTCTTTCTTTTCCAATGTGTAGCCTGCCTCAGGCTGACCTTTGTGCTGCTTGTCCTTTATGTCAATAAAAGAGTTGAAGCCCACAATCAGTATCAAGGCTACGAGCACGGATCCAACAACAACGAGTGGTTTATCGGAGTGTTCCATTTTAAGCTTATCCTAGAAATCGCCTGTGGTTAGGTGTTCACCCGTCGCGTTGGCATAGAACACAATCACCATAAGCCATGGCCGCAGTGCAGCAAGGTCAACAATCGAAGCTCTCATAGCAGGCGCGGCCCGCCACCGCCAAGCCAAGTGGACAAAAAAGCCTGTCGTATCATCCCAATTCCAGGTAAACAGCGTCAATCCATCTCACTTTTTCAACGCCTCACCTAGACCTAACGCCAAGCCCCAGACCACAACATCATGACTTCCAGCCTCATTGTTATTCCATGCCGCATGCATGCAACCCGCCTGCCTGGCAAACCGCTGGCTGACATCGCAGGCGAAGCGATGGTGGTTCATATTATACGTTTGGCAAAGGCTGCCCATGCGGGCCCTGTTTTAGTCGCCACGGATTCACAGCAGATTCTTGAAACCGTTGTGGCAGCGGGAGGTCAGGCGGTTATGACCCGAAACGATCACCCATCAGGTTCAGACCGGGTACGCGAAGCTATATACGCACATCCTGCAGCAGCCTCTGCCGACATCATCGTTAATTTGCAAGGCGACTTGCCAACCTTGGAACCTGATCTGATCAACCGCTGTATCGCACCATTGACAGCATCAAATGAAACCGACATTGCAACGCTGTGTGCCGAAATCACTGAGCAAAGTGAAATTGACAACCCAAATGTAGTGAAAGTTGTTGGCACACCCTTGCAATCACCCGGCCATTTGCGCGCGCTCTATTTCACGCGCGCAACAGCCCCGTCCGGTGTTGGTCCGCTCTATCATCACATTGGGATCTATGCCTATCGTCGGGCTGCACTCGACCGCTTCGTTGAGTTGCCACCATCAACTCTTGAAAAGCGCGAGCGCTTGGAGCAACTGAGAGCTCTTGAAGCAGGCATGCGCATTGATGTTGCGATCGTTGACACCGTTCCACTGGGTGTCGATACTCCGGAAGATCTCGAACGGGCCCGCGCCCTATTACAAGCCAAGACCAGTTGAGCAAACCGATTACGACACCTGTTAGGACTCTGGGCCCATCCATGCATAACAAATTGACCTACCAGGGCGAAGTTGGCGCCAATTCGCATCTCGCATGCATCGAAGCCTATCCAGATATGGAACCGGTTGCATGTCCGACATTCGAAGATGCACTGGCCGCAGTCAAAAAAGGGACTGCACGTTATGCAATGATCCCAATTGAGAATTCCGTTGCCGGACGCGTTGCCGACATTCACCATCTATTACCTGGTGCTGATCTCTACATTGTTGGTGAGCATTTTCAGCGCGTACGCCATCAGCTCATGGCGAAACCCGGTACAAAATTGATCGACATCAAACGTGTCCTTTCGCATACGCAAGCTCTTGGTCAGTGCCGCAATGTGTTGCGCCAGCATGGCCTGAAGCCACATCCAGAAGCTGATACTGCAGGTTCAGCGCGCCTTGTCAGTGACTCAAATGACCCCTCGCTTGCCGCGATTGCTTCAACCCTTGCCGCCAACACATACGGCCTTGAGATCTTACTCGAAAACATCGAGGACGAAACCCACAACACAACGCGCTTTGTTGTTCTGGCTGACGAACCAGACGATGCAGACCAAGACACCGGTAAAGTGATAACAAGTTTCATCTTTCGGGTGCGCAACGTACCTGCCGCGCTTTACAAAGCGCTTGGTGGATTTGCCACAAACGACGTCAATATGACAAAGCTGGAAAGCTATCAGACCGAAGGCACCTTCAATGCAACCATGTTTTATGCTGATGTTGAGGGACACCCCAGCCAGCGTCCGGTACAACTTGCCTTGGAGGAGTTGGCGTTCTTTTCAAGCGAGATAAATATTCTCGGCACCTATCCGGCAAGCCCGTACCGCGCTGAAGCGGCTCAACGCGCCAAGGGAAACCAGAACTCTTAGGCGACTGCGGCTTTGGCTGGGTCGTGTTCTGCCAGCTTAGCGTGCGCAGGTTGCAATTTCATGTGGAGTTTATGATGCGCCTTAAAGAAAAAATCGCCATTGTCACTGGCGGTGGATCCGGTTTTGGTCGCGGCATTTGTGAGGCTTACGCGCGGGAAGGCGCGCACGTTGTCGTCGCCGACATTAACCAAGCAAGCGCTGAAGAAACAGCTCGCCTCATAGGTAAACCAGCCATCGCAGTTTCTTGCGACGTGGCTCGAAAACAAGACGTGACTGGACTTATCAACACAACCACGGGCCACTTTGGCGGCCTTGATATTGTAGTCAACAATGCTGGCATTACTCACAAGAACCAATCCGCACTCGACGTCAGTGAGGATGAATTCGATCGCATCTTTGCTGTCAATGTGAAATCGATCTACTTAATGACGCTCGCAACCGTACCAGAACTTGAAAAACGCGGCGGCGGCGTGATCATCAACACCGCCTCGACAGCGGGTGTGCGCCCGCGCCCTGGCCTGACTTGGTATAATGGCTCTAAAGGTGCAGCCGTCATTTTAACGAAATCTTTGGCCGCGGAACTGGCGTCGAAAAATATTCGCGTCAACGCCATCAATCCCGTCATCGGCGAAACGGGTCTGTTGGAAGATTTTATGGGATGCCCGGACACACCTGAAAATCGTGCGCAATTTACTGGCGGCATTCCACTCGGGCGCATGTCACGCCCAACAGACATTGCCAACACCGCTGTTTTTCTAGCGGACCCTGCGTCGGAGTTCATCACAGGTGTTGCCATTGAGGTGGATGGCGGACGCTGCATTTAACGCATATGCCCGCCATCTGTTTAATTAAAACCTCGCACGGATCGTGGCGTACGCTGACAACGGTGCACCAGGCGAAATATTATTGTTGTTATGCGCGGCGGCAAAGTAGTCGGTATCAAACAGGTTCTCAACGTTCACCTGCGCACTCCAATTCTCATTGAAATCTAGATAAAGAGCCGCATCAACGCGGGTGAAACTTGGCACTGTCACGTTGTTGTTTGCAGCCGCAAAGAAGTCAGATTGGTGCACAAGGCCAAATCCTGCCCCGAACATCTTGGTGAACTGATAGCGGTTCCAGATTGAAAACTGGTGGCGCGGTACAGACTCAACAGAATTACCAAGTCTGCCATTGCCGTTGTCACCATTGTCGGTGATTTCAGAGCGAATGTTGGCGTAACCCAGACTGATCTGCCAGTCATCGGTGACGTAACCTGTGAGACCAAGCTCACCACCACGCGTTTCGGTTTCTCCAGATGTCACATCAATACCGGCAACCGTGACAGGTTGGTTGGTACGGTCAAGTTGGAACAAGGCACCCGTCAGGTGAAGGCGCGGCATCAATGCCCACTTAAAGCCGATTTCCCGGTTCTCAAACTCCTGCGGTTCAAAATCATCTCGACCACCACCAAGATTATCGAACTGATCTCCAGCCGACGGCAAGAAGGATTTAGACCAACTGGCATAGAGGGATAAATTGCTCGTCGGCTTAACGACGGCACCAATACGAGGCGACCACACACTATCTACGCGACCCACACGGTCACCATTCAGAGCATTGAAAAAGTCCAAATCAAAGCGGTCATAGCGAATGCCCGCGATCACCTCAAAGTACTTTGTAATTTCAATCTGATCCTGGACGTAAAACCCTTGCGTTTTCAGGTCGACATTCCGATCCCGCGTTTGAGTATTAAACGAGACCGGAACAAAACTTGTTGGGTTGGCAATATTGAGGATCAAACCTCCAACACCGCCAGCAAACGTTGGAATGAAGCGGGTATTTCTTTGGTCCTGCCAACTGAAGTCAGCCCCAAAAGCCACTGTGTGGCGCATCAGATCACCAGAACTAAATTTATACGAAAAATCGGTCTGGCTAAAAAAGCTTTCGCGATCCGTGCCGCTGTTATAGCCGCCGTCATCACCACCGCCAATTTCGCCAACTTCAAAGTTTCCCGCACCATCAACTGACGTAGCAGCAAAGATGTTTTGGTAAAATTTGTCGTAGTGATTGTAGGATACGTGTTGGCGGAACTGGAGTCCGGAGGCAAACGCGTGCTCAAGTGTTGCAGTTGCGACATGTCCTTCAAATTTTGAAAAACTCGCGTTGGGATCGCCAAAGTAGGTATCTTGGAAGCCTTTAATCGGGCGATTGGTCGCTGCTAGCGACGGCACACCACGATCTACGGTGCGATCATCATAATGATACTGATAGCTTGCGCGAAACAGTGTTTTAGGACTGAGTTTAAGCGCAACAGTTGGGTTAAACCCGTAGCGCTCCAACTCAAAGAAATCCCGGAAGTTTTCAGAATCCTCGTACATAGCATTTAAGCGAAAGGCAAACGTCTCGGTTACAGCACCGCCAACATCAATCGTGGTGCGCTTGCGGTCATACATACCAAAATTGATCGACGCTTCTTTGATGTCGCGCCACTCAGCTTTCTTGGTGACGCGATTAACGACACCGCCACCGCCGCCACGACCAAACACCAATGCGGCTGGCCCCTTCAGAACTTCAACGGTTTCGATGTTGTAGAGATCACGGAAATATTCAATGTCATCGCGCACACCATCAGTGAAAAAGTCGGCATTGGTTTCCTGACCGCGAATAGAGATTTGGTCACGGTGGCCTTCGCCCTGTTGCACAGTCACGCCTGGCACATATTGCAGCGCTTCGCCTAAACTTTCATGCCCCTGATCTTGGAACTGATCCTTGGTAACAACCGAAATCGTTTGTGGAATGTTTTGAATCTTGGTGTTGGTTTTTGTGAATGAAGAGGTCGCGCCTGCAATATAGCCATCGACATCAGTTGTGCCGGTGCCAAGGTTTCCGCGTATTGCTTCACCGCCGCGCGCAGGGCCGGTAGCGACGTCATCTTGATCGTCAAAATCGTCGGCCTCAACAGCAGCAGTACTCGCTGAGCTTGACGTTGATTGTTGCGCTGCCTTTTTCTTTTTGCGTTTCTTTTGAGGGGTCGGTGTGTATTCAGCTTGCTGAGACTGTGCCTTTTTGGGAGCCGCGTCTGGTTCTGCAGCATCTGGATCAGCCGTTTTGACCTCAACTGTTGGCAACGTGTCACCGGAGGGTTGAGATGCAGTTCCACCTGCTCCCACGTTCTCAGGCGTTGACGGTGTCGCGCCATCATTTTGCTGCGCGTAAGCGACCGAGCCGCTGAACAAGAGCAGTGCCACAGCCAGGCCAGAAACAGCGCCTGCGCCAATCGAATGGTCACGTCGAAATGTTAGTTGAGAGCGAAAAGCTGACCCGTTTGGACGAGCCTGTGAGAATGGAGCGTTATCAGCTCCCGCTGCAGCAGCGCGGCAGTTCAGACCCAGCATGCGCTGGACCCAGTGGTGATAAATCATGGTTGTCCCCAATGAAAGAGAGTCAAGGTCTCAAAATCAGGCGTCTTCGTTGTCGGAAGACTTATCGGCACGCAGGCCGCCTAGCAGCCTTCATAACGACACGCACTGCTCAATCCAAGAAAAGTCTAACTGTCTGGAATTATTCCAAATAAAAATTGTGGCCCTTAGACCACAATGCTATTAATCGCCTGGTAGGCTGGTGCAACGTTCGCCACGACCGCGAACATGTGAACGCACGAGACCAGCGCTTCGCTTGGAATTAGGTAGCAAATATCACTGCAAGATCTTCTCAACCTGGGATCATCAAATGGCTCTTGGACCTTTCGATTTCTCGTTCTTTGAACGCTATAATATTCCCTTGAAACGGTTTGCTGCCGGCGACGTTATTTTCGCCCAACGAGACCCAGGTGAACTGATGTTCGTCGTACTGGAAGGCAAAGTTGATATTGCCGTTGGAGAGACCGTTGTCGAAACCGTCGGCTTACATGGCATCTTTGGCGAAATGGCACTGATTGATCATGCGCCGCGCAGCGCAACAGCCAAAGCATCGTCTGCCACGGAATTAGCCGTGATTACTGAAGACGGATTTATTGAACTGGTGCGCAAAAGCCCCGTGTTCTCAATCTACGTCATGCGCCAGATGGCTGCCCGCCTGCGCCACATGAATGAGACCGTTTAAATTTGCGATCGTGTTGTCACAAAAAAGAAGCCGCCCGGACACCGTGGCTTTAAACCAGCGGCGGGGCGGCATCTCATCACATCTTGTCTGCTAAACGCTAACAGCCGTTTTTGATATAGGCGCTATCATAATCGCGGCTGGCACGGTTTTTCTTACGCCTCGCATTAGACTTTGTGGTTGGACCGTCGGCAACGCAGTAATAGCCGTTGCGGAAGTTCGGCACATCATTGGTGTCCACAACGCCACCATAACCATTGTTATTCATATCTCGGATCGCACGGTTACGTGATTTATGACACGAATAGATTGCCCACCAGCCACAATACGCACCATCGCCTGACCCATCATCGTGATCAGCATCATCACCGTCATCGTCGCCGCCACCACCGCCCGCCCTGGAGAAACTCAAGCGCGCATTAGAGCCAGATGACGTGTAGTCAACAACCTCACAGCCGCCAGATATACGTTTTGGGGCTTCACCGCGTAAAGTGAATGAGCGACGTGATCTTTTGTATCGACCCGAGACCCAATACGGCTCGGGATCACACCCTTGACGAAATACGTGTGATTCGCCTTCCACTTTTCCACTTCCAGAAATGCGCCCTGAAAACAGAACTGTGCCATTGCGCACACCATGTTTACGAATGGAACGCTTCGGGCGCACATAGACAATAACGAATGTGTCTTCTTCCAAAGTCACCCGCATTTTCGAACCATTGTGCCATGCCGTGAATTCGTCATTAAACGCGAACGCTGTACCGACACTCAGTCCAGACACAGGAACCAAAACAACGAGGCCTTGCGCGGCCCACCTAAATAACGACATCGTCTTTCCTCTTCCAAGTCTGGCATCCAGCCCCGATACCATAAGCGATTGATCCTCACCTCCCATTATAAGACAGATGTTGATATGAATGTTAGCTGAATTCTCAATTGGTGAGGGTTCTGATTTTTCCACACGACACAACGCAGCTCGTTACACCATAGCAACCTGTTGGCAACTCACTGAAAAACGTGGCAAACAGAATTGTGGCGCGTTTTTGGATGACGCTGACCCGCATTAAAACTCCATTTGTCTGCACCCTTTGGAACAAGAGATCCCGTTGACGATATACATTGATGCTGATGCCTGCCCGGTGAAAGATGAGGCGCTGAAGGTCGCTCATCGCCACAAACTTGAGATCTATTTTGTCTCCAACAGTTGGATGCGCCTGGAGACAAGCGAGCGTGTTCACCGTGTTGTTGTAAGCGATGGCCCGGATGCTGCTGATGATTGGATTGCCGATCACATAGGTCCACACGACATTGCGGTCACTGCAGATATTCCACTTGCAGCGCGGTGTCTTAAGCAAAACGCTCAGGTGCTCGGCCCCACTGGAAAACCGTTCACAGAACAGAGTATCGGCATGGCGCTCGCAATGCGTGATTTGTCGGCACATCTCAGAGAGACGGGAGAAAGCAAAGGCTACAACGCTGCCTTTGGCCGCCGCGACCGGTCACGCTTTTTGGAAGCCCTTGAGCATGCTGTGCAAGCCAGCCTCCGCGCTTAATCAAAAATAATCATTCTGCTTAGTTTTTCAGTGGTTTTTTGGCCCTTTGATCCACACAAGTCCGCCGATGGTTAAGGCGGGAGTAACGTTCACCAACTAACATCTTGGCTCGTATCTTTGCCCAACAGTCCGAGCCTCTTGTCATGTCTCCACTACCTTCAAATGCGTCCATACCCAGCGCTCCAATTATCATCGCCGGCATGCACCGCTCCGGCACCAGCGTGCTAACCACAATTTTGGACGAACTGGGATTGTTCGTTGGCAGGAAACTTGATTCCAACCACGAAGCGACGTTCTTTGTACACTTGAACAATTGGCTTCTGCGTCAAGCTGGAGCGACATGGGACCGCCCAGAGGCTTTTGAAGACTTTCTTGAGTATGGAGACCTCGTTGAGGCGCGCGTTCGCCAGCTCGAGCATTTACTTAAAACACCCCGCGCGATCGAGTTCCTGGGACTTAGAAACTACCTCACGCTCGGTGACATCAAATATATGTCAGAACCCTGGGGTTGGAAGGATCCACGCAATACATTCACGCTTCCTCTATGGCTGAAGATCTTTCCTAATGCCAAACTACTCGTCATCCATCGCCATGGCGTTGATGTTGCCAATAGCCTGGCAACACGCGCGGACAAGATTTCAAAATCGCTCGGTAGCACAGTAAAAAATCAAAGTCGCTGGTTGTGGCGTTTGCCACTCTCAAATAATTCCTTTTCACGGTGTCGCGATACCAACGAAGGCGTCGCACTTTGGAAAAGCTACACTGAAACAGCCGACCGCTATGCCAACCAGCTCGGTGAGCGCGCACTTGTCTTGCAATACGAAGCCTTTTTAGAGCAGCCGGTCCCACATATTGAGCAGGTTTTAAATTTCATCGGTGTCGAGGCCGACCGCGCTGCGGTCGAGCGGGCCGTTACAAAACTTGTAGCCTCACGCGCCTATAGTTATCGCGGCAATAACGTTTTGCGCAGTCTTGCTGAACGCCATCAATCCGATCTCAGTGCCTTCGGATACAGCGCCTAACCGTCCCCAGAGCTCGTGTCGCGCGCAGCAAAGGTTGACCGCGAGCATATGACAAACACACCTGCGCCCCTACACCTCGCCCGGTCTATTTGCTATATTGAAGTCATCGACGTTAGTGATGATGATCTGGCATGGCAAAGTCGACCAACAAGACGAAACCAACAAAGCTGTCACCGCGTGCGTTCCTCAGGTCGGTAGACCATCCGAAACGGCGCGCAGACGGCCTCGCTTTGCTGCCATTTTTCAATCAAGTCACCAGCCTAAAACCTAAAATGTGGGGTTCCAGCATGATTGGTTACGGCCGTTATCATTACAAATATGACAGCGGCCGCGAAGGTGAGTTTTTCCTGACAGGATTTAGCCCACGCAAAACAGCCCTGACGATTTACGTAATGCCCGGATACCGGGATATGTCAGAAAATCTTGCGCGCCTCGGCAAACACAAAATCGGAAAAAGTTGCCTCTATATCAATAAGCTCGACGATATAGATCTCGACGTTCTGGAGGAAATTGTCTTGGAAGGGCTAACTTATATGCGCGCGAACTACCAGACGTGGGACAGCTGAGCTTCAGCTTTGAGAACAATCAGACAATTTTGAAGGCCTGTTTCCTGCGTGACAGCAATCAAGCAGAAAGCAGCATATACCGTCCATACCCGCGTTTCAGAAATTGCTCTGAACGACCAACGCCTCTGGATGGAGACCGTTATGCTCAACCACATGACCGTTATGCGTGCTGCTGTGCCGCTCAACCAAATGATTTCCGTCGACCCACTTGCTATACGCCGCAGCGACTATGATCGCCCAGCTCAAATTTCCACGCGCACGGCAGACAACGACTGTGATGCCCAACACACAGAACGCGACCCGTTTTCACTTGCCTCACCGTTCTGCAACCCTGATTTCTAAGGGCGGACGACCAACGACCCTGACCCAATCTATGTTTTGCCATGAAGAATTGGTACGCCTCTCAGGGCATAAGTGAAACATCCAGCAGGATAACTGGAAAGATTGGCACCCTTGCACCTCGACATCGTACGGACAAACAAACGCCTTAGTTTGCGAACGGCACTCGTTTGCGCGTGTTTCATTGCCGGATGCTCATCAACCCCGACATCTAAAACTGAAACAAGCGCACAATTGGATGGTGCCAACGCGCCATTGACACGGCGCACGCCCGTTATCGCGGAACGACCAGCGCGAATGTACATCTGGGTTGGATTTAATCCCGATGATTGCACACCCATCACACCAACATTCACCATTGCCAAGCCACCCAGCAAAGGAACAGTGACGTTCCGCCCCAATCAAATGACAAAAATTATGCAAAGCAGTTCGGGAAAGTGCATTGGCCAGAATTTATACGGGACCGGCATTTATTACACAGCGCGTAAAGACCAAACGGGTAGCGATCAGTTTTCAATCACCGCGACCACGACGGGTGACCCTCCCGTGACACGTAGCTTTACACTCACTATCCAATCCACAACTCACAGCAATGGATATTAATTATGCCTCGCTCATTCAGAGCTGACATCTCTGAGAATTAAGCGAAGCACCCGGGTACAGCCCTACATTTTCTTACGCTTGATTTGCGCAGGTTTCGGTCGTTTGTCCGGTGGCTCATTTTCTACCGGTTGCAACCATGTTGGCAGCGTTTACAGCTTGACCAACAGAGGTTGCTTCAATTCCAGTGGACTGAGCAGGATTACCAACGGCTGTTGACCGCGCCCTTGTGGCACCCGCACCAATTTCACATTGTGTTGAGTTCGCGCCCGCTCAAGGCCACAACGAGACCGCTTTGTAGTTGTGTAAAATCAGTCTATGCCTTTGTCTCTTCTCGGTCGCGAGTCAGCTCCGATTCAAGGTCAGCGAGATCAATAAATTGGTCTGCCACACGGCGCAAGTCATCAGACACCATGGCAAATTCTGTTTGTAATGTTGAAACGACTGATACGCGCTTTCCAATACGTTGGAGTGCCGTCACAAGAGAGCTGAATTCCCCATTCCCACTAAACAATACAATGTGATCAATGCAGGGGGCAATTTGCATGGCGTCGACGGCGAGTTCGACATTCATATTGCCCTTGATTCTGTTTTGGCCTGATGCGTCAACATACTCTTTGGCCGCCTTGGTTACGACCGAGTAACCATTATAATCAAGCCAGTCGACCAAAGGTTGTATCGATGAGTCTTCCGAAATTGCTGTGTAATAGAGGGCACGAACAAGAAGTGATTTACGTTGAAAGAGCGCAAGTAGTTGTCGAAAATCAATATTGAATTGAAGTGCCCGAGACGTTGCCGCCAAATTAGCTCCGTCGACAAAAAGGACGACGCGCTCTTGTGGTTCAAACAACAATTGAGACCTCCTTCAAAGCCTTTTCATTCCCGGCCCAAGCGATTGTTAAACAGCGTATAATTTATTGACGCTTTCATCGACAATTCACCCGTATTTATAGCACCCACGGTACATTATTGAGTAACAGTATCTTTTAAAAAGGCAACTGTACATTCTACTGAGCTACGAGACTTGCAAAGCTCAATTCATCGGAAATTTTTCTTTCCATTTGAAGGAGCTCATTGGGATGCACAAACTGATCTTTAAACCACGGGTAGAGATCAGATTTGAAAGACTTCCTGATAGATTCAATCACGCGTGCCACTGCGCGCGCGCGCTTACTGTCTGGGTGGTATGATAGCCAAATTTCGTGTGCAATTCTCATCTCCGGAATGTCAATTGGTACAATTCTCGCCCCAAGCGGAGAAAGATAGGTCGGCAACATGCCTAGTCCGCCGCCGCGCACGACGCACCAAAAATGGCTGGTGCTCGTGTTTGTGGAGAATGCTACAAAACCAGCGCGATCCTTCTCTGGAAATAGTCGACCCACAGCTGAGACATCCAGTTGCGGAGAGAGTTGCTCGACAATTTTATGGTTTTCAATGTCTTTAATCGTTTTTGGGACTCCAAATGTTTTAATATAATCCGGTGATGCGTACGGCATCACATGCATCGTTCCAAGTTTAACCGTTTTGACGTCAGCCTGTCGCGGCTTTTTCAAATGAACTGCGACGTCTGCCTCCATGGTCGTGAGGTCTGGTTCGCGAAACGTCGAATTGGTTTCAAGAAGAAGTTTAGGATTGGCGCGCTGGAAACGGACCAGTTGCGGAATAAGCCAAAACGTCCCAAGCCCTTCAGTTATAGATATTCTAACCGTTCCACTAATCTCATGTTGTGGTTGGCGCCCAATATTGGCAGCCCCTCTTGCTATGTCAAGCATCGGCAACGCCTTGTCAAACAACTCGCTTCCCGCTTGCGTCAAAGTCACACCCTTCGGGTTGCGGGCAAGAACGACGCAATTGGCGCTGTGTTCAAGGTTGTCGATATGGCGTCGTACCGTGTTGAGCGCCAGTCCGAGCTCTTCTGCGGCAGAGCGGAAGCTACGATGGCGAGCGACAACCAAAAAGATTCGAAGATCTTCCCAGTTGAGATCTGGCAAAATGTCGATCTCTGGGTGTTCCGAATAAGGAACGGACTGACTACGAAACTTGGGCATCGCTTTGGCGTTCTTTCAGATAGGCTTTGTTCACAAATACATGACTTTTTCAGTGATGCGAAGGTTTCTTTCGGATGTCAATTCATAGTCAACAGCAGGGGTTTCGGGTCAAAAAGCCGGTGAGAGGTGTTCGAAATCTGGATCACCTGCAGATGGAGCGTGTCTGTGCCCGGCTAAAAGTCTTCACCCCGGCACCCACCCAGATCCGCCATCTCATCGAGCGAGCACAGGCCGATATCCCACTAAAGGCTGCCACCGAAACGATTTTATCGGTTGTGGCCAATAATCCTGACTGTTTTTGGGGCATAGGGCGTCGCGCGCAGACAAACAGCATGGCGGCGGACGACCCGCTCGGATTTGTGGCCTTTCTTATGCTTAATCAACAAGGCCGCGCTGCATTGCTGTCTGGAGCCCTAGACCCTGGCAGCCCTGATTTCCGGTTTATTGCAGGGCAGCATGAGCCGCCAGCTGCCATCTATGTTTGGGCCTTGCATGCACGTGGCGCCATAACACCTGCGTTGGCTCTGGTTATGGACAAGTTGAAGTCGCCAAATTATCAGTCCACTGATTTTATAGCCCGCGCTGCAACTCCAGAAGGTGAAAAATTTCTCACCGCTCTCGGCTTTACCAAAGAGACCGAAGCGAATGAGCTGACATTTCACCATTTTCGTAGGACAGAACGCCCAGCTCAGCTACGGGATCGCAGTGGATCAAACAAAAGAGAATTGAGTTTTCTTGACCAATCTGATGGGCCAACTCAATCCCAACCGATCGTAAACGTCGTGCATGACATGCAGGAGTTCATGCAGGCCATGTCAATTCGTTCGGTCGTCTATATGGGAGATGAGAAATGTCCGTTCAACGAAGAGTTCGACGATAATGATTTTTCATGCACGCATATTTTGGGTCGCATAGGAACGGAGCCAGCGGGCTGCCTCCGCATTCGTTACTTCGCCGAATTTGCAAAGTTTGAGCGCTTAGCCGTCCGCTCAGAGTTTCGAAACCTTGGCTTGGCGCGTGATCTTGTTCGCTATGCATCAGATCTATGCAATGCCAAAGGATATACAAAGCTCTGCGCTCACGCACGTATCGACAAAGTCGATTTCTGGAAAAAATTTGGTTTTGGACTAGCAGAAAAATACCGGTCGTTTGTTTTCTCTGACCACCGATATGCCGAGATGCATGCAACGCTCGATTCTCATAAGGCGCCAATAACGATCGGAATAGATCCTTACGTTCTACTCAGACGTGAAGGTGATTGGGATAATCCGGGTGTTTTGGAAGCGTCTCGGTTCCGTCCATGTGTCGACAATAATATTTCACCCCTTATTCAGCAGGCAGCACGAGCATGACACACACAAATATTCATGCATTTACGGGCCGAAAAGACATTCCTACACTTGTGTTGGTGGATCTGCAGCGCGAGTACGTTTGTGAGCATCGTCCACTCGGACTTGAGACCGCGCCAGAGGCTGTGAGAAACTGTAAACGCCTTTTGAACTGCGCCCGTAGAGAAAAGATTCCTGTTGCATTCATGCGCTGGCAACAAGGCACAAATATTTTCAATCGGTCCGGTGATTTTTCTGATTGGATTGATGGCTTGAAGCCTACCGCTTCTGACATGGTCTTTGAAAGGCAGTGGCCATCCTGTTACGCCTCATCAGAGTTTTCAACGATGATGCAAAGCGCGCGGTCAGGTAGCGTTATCATTGCAGGATTTACCGGGGCAGTTGCCTGCCTATCAACGATCCTGGACGGCGTGCCAAATCAACATTCTTTTGTTTTCGTCGATGATGCTTCTGCTAGCCATGGTCATAATGGCAAGTCGGAAGTTGAAGTTCAAAAACTAACTTCGTTCTTCATTTCCATATTCGCAAAGACGATGACAACCAGCGAAGTTTTGGCCGAATTTTCCTCGGCTCCCCAGGTGCACCTCTCAAGGAAAGAAAGTTATCATGTTGTCAGATAGCGGAAACTTGCTGCGCGCACTCCTCTACGTTCAAACCGAAGCTGCCCGCCTTGGCTATGCGGATGCTTCAGAACATCTTGCGAGAGCGACACAAATCATTGCGTCGTCACTGAACGAAGATCGACGCACTGTTCTTAACGACAAAATCTTCGACATTGTGGAGAAAATGGCCAGATCCAGACAGGGCGCAGACGATGCCTAATCACGATTGAAAACATTGCATGCAACCGCGCGAAATGCCTCTGGTTGTTCGGCAAATGAAAAGTGGCCTGCTGACGTCAGGGTTGTTGTGGATCTGCATGATCTAACAATGTCCGCTATCAAATTAGGTGCAATGAAATCATCTGCTCCAAGCACGAGGTTGCAGTTTTTCAAACGAGACGCACAGTCAGACACATCAAAATGATTTAGCGTTTCATA
The DNA here is from genome assembly GCA_021775735.1 of Hyphomicrobiaceae bacterium. Taxonomy (GTDB): domain Bacteria; phylum Pseudomonadota; class Alphaproteobacteria; order Rhizobiales; family Hyphomicrobiaceae; genus JAHZKN01. The sequence continues at coordinate 514 of JAJFHG010000047.1, read as the reverse complement.
GACGCGATTGTAGACCTGGAAATCAAAAGTGAGACGAGCAAGATTGGGTGTACTGTCAGGTGAAATGTAAAACTGTAGGAGGTTTAATAGCTGTTCTTGATCAAGTCCTGTCTCAGCCGCAGCTGGCAGAGCTGCTGCAACGTCGGGGCCCATACGGGTGAATAAATCGTTTCTCATTAGATCGAAACGATACTTGTTGGTGGGGACAGCATTTAAGAGCAATCCAGTCACTTGCAATTCGGGAAGCTGCGACAATGCTCCAAGAAGCACAGCAACACCAAATGAGTGAGCAATAATTCGGATCTCGTTGTCGCTTTGAAAGTGAGAAAGAATGCCAGCGGCATGAGATGAAAGCGAATTGAATGTCAAATCACCGGAGGAACAAGCCGTTCTACCGCAACCATACTGATCAAAAAAAATGACCTGGTGGTCGTCAGACAGAAATGAAAGATGCGGCACCAGATAATCATGACTAAACCCAGGCCCTCCGTGAAAAACGACTATCCTATCGCCC
>JAJFHG010000046.1 GCA_021775735.1 Hyphomicrobiaceae bacterium | reverse complement strand
TGGTCTTGTTGTTGTCCCAGGTCAAACAGACGTTCAATTAGCCGCGCAAAGCCGGGGAATCGTCCGATGAATTCTTCCAAACGTTCCACTTCAGATGGAATGTGTCTGTTTTTAGCGATTGCTTCTTTGACTTTATCAATTAAGCCTTGATCAGCGCCTTCTGACAAATCTCGTGGATTTATTTCTAGCGATTTTGCGATTGCAAGCACTGTCTTACCAGCAATTCCTCGCCTGTTGTGTTCAATCAAATTTAAGTAAGACGCTGAAATGCCCACCTCTTGAGCAAGGCCTGACTGGCTTTTTTTCTTTGCTCGGCGTCGTTCACGAATTCTAGTTCCGATCAGTGTACGTGACATTTTTTTTCCTTAGTTTTTAAGGTGTTAAAGCGCGTACTGTAAATTAATTTACAATTATGGAAAAAGCAAATTATAATTATTTACAAAAAAGTTTAATTAAAACAATTATTTATTGCATTCTTTACTCCTTGGTCTACTTTAGTATTGTCTAATGACATTGATGAATTAAGACGCGTTAAGATGTTCCATTCATCCACATACACAAGAATTCTGGGAGGAAATCTATGTCGAAACAACTCACTCGTCGTGGTGTGTTGAAGTCTGGTGCCGTTGTTGGTGCTGGCTTAACAATGCCTACAATTTTCACTAGTTCAGCAGCAGCTTATACGAATGAACCTAAGGGTGGCACGGTCACGCTTGGTTTTAACGTGCCTCAATCTGGTCCGTATGCTGATGAGGGTGCTGACGAGCTTCGTGCTTATAAATTGGCTGTTGAACACCTTAATGGTGGTGGTGACGCTGGTATGATGAAAACATTTTCATCAAAAGCGCTGAAGGGTAATGGTATCCTTGGTAAAAAAGTTAAATATGTAACGGGTGACACTCAGACTAAGTCTGATGCGGCCCGTGCTTCTGCCAAGTCAATGATTGAAAAAGACGGCGCAGTTATGATTACTGGTGGTTCTTCATCAGGTGTGGCGATTGCTGTGCAAGGTCTTTGTCAGGAAGCTGGCGTAATCTTTATGGCTGGTTTGACACACTCAAATGATACAACTGGTAAAGATAAAAAAGCGAATGGTTTCCGTCACTTCTTTAACGGTCACATGTCTGCTGCTGCATTGGCGCCTGTGCTTGAAAAGAAATACGGTAAAGACCGTAAAGCTTATCATCTAACTGCTGACTATACATGGGGCTGGACGCAACAAGCTTCTATCGCAGCAGCTACGGAAGCTAAAGGCTGGAAGACTGTTAAGAATGTTCTGACGCCTCTAGCTACGACTGACTTCTCTTCATATGTAGCACCTGTGTTGAACTCTGGTGCCGACATCCTCGTGTTGAACCACTATGGTGGTAACATGATCAATTCTCTGACTTCAGCTGTTCAATTTGGTCTTCGTGACAAAGAAGTGAATGGTAAGAATTTTGAGATTGTTGTGCCGCTTTATTCTCGTTTGATGGCTCGTGGTGCTGGTAAGAACGTTAAAGGTATCTTTGGTTCTACTAACTGGCATTGGTCACTTTCAGACGCTGGTTCAAAAGCATTTGTTAAGTCGTTTGGTGAGAAGTATGGCTTCCCTCCATCTCAGGCTGCTCATACATGCTATGTGCAAACATTGCTTTATGCTGATGCTTGTGAACGCTCAGGTACATTCAATCCATGTGGTGTTGGTGAAGCTCTAGAAGGTTTTAAATTCGATGGTTTAGGTAACGGTCCGACAGAGTACCGTAAGGAAGACCATCAGTGCTTTAAAGACGTTCTAGTTGTGAAGGGTAAAGAAAACCCGACTTCACAATTCGACGTGCTTGAAGTGGTTGAGGTTACACCTCGCGCTCAAGTTGAATATAAGCCTGACCACCCAATGTTTAAAGGTGGATCACTAGGTAAGTGTAACCCTGGCGCATAATCCCCCCTGGGTACTCACTTTGGTCACGCCGCTTAAGGCGGCGTGACCTTATTTATTCAAAATTATTCAAAGTACTGCTGAATAGTGCGCTTTATGCAGCCGTTGGCAGTTTTATTTAACAAGAAATATTTGGTTGGAACATGGACGCGATCTTACTTCAAATCCTGAATGGCCTCGATAAGGGCAGTGCTTATGCACTTATTGCTCTTGGGCTGACGCTGATTTTTGGAACGTTGGGTGTTGTGAATTTTGCTCACGGTGCGTTGTTCATGATCGGCGCATTCTGCGTGGTTACATTACAGAAAATTTTAATTTTATCGACTGTGGCGATTGATCCCACAAAGGTCGATTTCTTAGGCAATCCGCTTAAAGTTAAGACCCCTTACATTGTGAACTGGTTTGGTGAAGCTGCTGGTAGCGCTATTATCAACTGGTCTGTCCCCTTAGCAATTTTGTTTGCAATTCCGATTATGTTGCTTGTTGGGTATGTTATGGAAAGAGGCTTGATTAAGCATTTTTATAAACGCCCACATGCGGACCAAATCCTTGTGACTTTTGGTTTGGCGATTGTTTTGCAAGAAATTATCAAAGCTTGTTACGGCGCTAACCCTATACCGACACCTGCCCCTGAAATTTTCAGAGGGTCTTTTGATTTTGGTGTTTGGATTGGAATGGCTGAAAATGCTGTGATTTATCCTTATTGGCGACTTGTCTACTTTGCCTTCTCGGCCCTTATCATTGGTTTGGTTTTTGCTTTCTTACAATTCACGACCTTCGGTATGGTTGTTCGTGCTGGTATGGCAGACCGTGAAACAGTTGGTTTGCTTGGTATCAATATTGATAAGCGCTTTACGATTATGTTTGGTATTGCCGCTGCAGTTGCTGGTCTTGCCGGGGTAATGTATAGCCCGATTAATTCACCGAATTATCACATGGGTATGGATTTCCTAGTGCTCAGTTTTGTTGTTGTGGTTGTTGGCGGGATGGGGTCTCTTCCTGGCGCTGTGCTGGCTGGTTTCACTCTCGGCATTTTAGAAAGTTTTGCGTCTATGAATGAGGTTAAAGGCTTTTTTGAAGCGATATACCTGCCTTCGATTGACCAAATTATTATTTATCTGGTT
>JAJFHG010000045.1 GCA_021775735.1 Hyphomicrobiaceae bacterium | reverse complement strand
CGGATGAGCACCAACAAGTCCGCCGGCACGTTGTTTTCAATTGCACTGTGCGGGCGAACGGTGTTGTAGTCCTCACGCCATTTCTCTATCTTTGACCGGGCATCGTCAAGGCTCATGAGCCAATGCCCGTTCAGACATTCCTCCCTAAACTTTCCGTTGAAGCTCTCGATGAAGAAGGCATTGTCGGTTGGCTTTCACTTTCCGCTCATCTCAGACGGGATTAAACCGCCATACTTTTTGCGCCAACCGTAAAAAGTCGCCTAGCTGATGCCAGCCTTACGACAGACCTCTGCAACCGCCGCGCCTTCATCCGTCTGGTGCAAGATAACCGCGATTTGACTGTCGGAAAATTTTGAACGCTTCATAGCCTCTCCCCATCGCGCGACCGCAGCCGCTAAACGAGAATTTTCCACGATTAGCTAATTCAATTTTTTAGGGTTCACGCCACCGGTTGTCCCGACATAGTGCCTGAAAGGTGTCGCGCTCTCTTGTCAAAAAATAAATCAGTTGCGTGAACTGATTTATAGACCAGGTTCTACAGCTGTTTCTGAGGTGTTCTCAAGCTAAGTTATTGAAAAAATTACTGCCGCTGTGTCTACCAAGGGAGTGCTCTACCCCTGAGCTACGGCAGCATGACCAGTTGGATTAGTCTGTATCCAGGACGGTCGACCGATACAAGGTCTGGCCAAATCTGGGTTTACGAAGCGGCGCGACACTGCCACAACACCCAGGACGGAGCAAGCTGACCTTATCGGTGGCCTTGTCGCAGAGACTTTGAGCATAAACGACAAATGGTAAAGCAACCCAAAACAGTGGACGCGCCGCAAGGTGGCCCTCAAAAGGCCCGCTCTGATGCACGCCAAGAGCGGCTTGAGGCAGCGCTTCGAGAAAATCTGAAACGGCGCAAGCAGCAAACCCGAGCCCGCTCAAGCAGCAACGTGGCATCAAAAAGCACGGAGCCAGATGGTCGGGGTTCGCCTCAGATCGACAGCGACGATGATTCGTGAGCCTTCGGTGTCTGAGTGAAGCTGGCAAGCGTGTGGTTCATGCGTTGGGGCCGGTGCCACAGGCCAAGCCAGCCAGAGCAGCAAAAATACCGTGTTTTTTGAGCTGATCCCAGAAATTGAGCCGTTAGCCCTTGGCAGACTGGGCCCAAGCAGACTAAGCAACCGGCTCCAAGAGCTGTCACATGGCGCCCATGCCATGTTGGGTTTACAGCCGTATTCAATTAGGTGGGGGCAATGGATCGCATCAAGATCATCGGCGGGAGTCGGCTTTCGGGCCAAATTCCAATTTCAGGGGCAAAGAACGCTGCCCTGCCGCTGCTGATTGCGAGCCTTCTAACTGATGACCGATTGACGCTAAAGAATGTTCCCAATCTGGCTGATGTCAATTTGCTGATGCGCATTTTGCGCAACCACGGCGTGGACCTGGCTGTCGATGGCAAGCGGCCTGGGCCAAAGCAACATATCGGCGAGACGTTTCATCTGACGGCGCGTGATATTGTCGACACCACCGCGCCTTATGAATTGGTCTCGCGCATGCGGGCCAGCTTCTGGGTGCTGGGTCCGATTTTGGCGCGCATGCATCAAACGCGCGTCTCTCTGCCGGGTGGCTGTGCGATTGGCACGCGGCCTGTCGATCTTCACCTTGAGGGGTTGAAGGCGCTGGGTGCGGATATCGAAATTGAAAATGGCTATGTGGTCGCCAAAGCCCCCGGTGGGTTGGTTGGCAACAAGGTTGTTTTTCCGAAGGTCTCTGTTGGCGCAACACACAATGTGTTGCTGGCGGCGGCCCTTGCCAAAGGTGAGACGGTTATTGAAAACGCGGCACGCGAGCCTGAAATCGGCGACGTGGCAGAATGCCTTGTTAAAATGGGCGTCGAGATTGAGGGTATTGGATCGTCAACCCTGCGTATTCAAGGCCGCGACAGGCTTGAGGGCGCAGTGCACACGGTCCTTCCTGATCGCATTGAAACCGGCACCTTTGCCATGGCAGTTGCTGCAACAGGTGGTGATGTCACGCTGACAGGGACGCGCGCCGATTTATTGCAGAATGCGCTTGATACGCTGGCGAAAACGGGTGCTGAAATTACCACTACGCCCTCAAGTATCAAGGTGACGCGCAACGGCGCCGATATCCTCCCGGTCTCGGTTGAGACGCAACCGTTCCCTGGGTTTCCAACCGACCTGCAGGCGCAATTCATGGCCTTGATGACGCGGGCAACGGGCACCAGCGTGATCCGTGAGACGATTTTTGAAAACCGCTTCATGCATGTGCAAGAGTTGGTCCGCCTTGGTGCTGAGATTAGTATGCATGGCGATACGGCGACCATTTCAGGTGTTGGCGCGCTTCATGGTGCGCAAGTGATGGCAACTGATTTGCGGGCTTCGGTGAGCTTGGTGATCGCGGGTCTGATGGCAGACGGCGAGACTACCATCAATCGAGTTTACCATCTTGATCGCGGCTTCGAGCAACTGGAGCAGAAGCTGACCGCCTGTGGGGCCAAGATTGAGCGTGTGACAGGGGATTGATGGATTGCGCTTGGGCGCTGAGACGGTTATCAAACGAGCCGTTACAAGCAGCGCTTGCTCCACGTGACTTCATCACTTTCAAACGCACGCGCGCCAAGGATGCCCGCTCCAATGTCTGAGCTAAAATTGATTGCGCTGGATGGCGAGGACCTGGGTGTCCTATCTGCTCATCTACAGGATGCGGTCCTCCGGGTCGCAGATTTGGCCTATATCAAGGCTGAGCGGCGGTTTGCAATGATCGTCAATCGATTTGATTGGACGTCCTCAGACAAAACTGACGACGATAAATTTACCCGCCTTCGCGCCGCACTTCGATTTGAGAAAATACTGTCAGCACAAGTGACGGGCCTCAATCTCAAGGACTCATCAAAAGTTCTATCGTTGATGGCGATCACCTTCGAGGCAACGGAAGATCCGGCCGGTGTCATCCGGTTGGTATTTTCAGGTGATGCCGCCATCCGTTTAGAGGTGGAGTGCATCGAAGCAGAGTTGCGCGATCTTGGCGCCCAATGGGCGACTAAGACCAAGCCCAATCACCCAGATGATCTGTAATACTGCCTTTAGTGCAGTTTCAGGTTTCATCATCAGATGACACGAAGGAGCGATTTTAGAGAAATGGCAAAGTGGTTGGCCACAAGCGAAAACGGTTTCCCGGCTGCATTTGACGCCTTGCTTGCTGAAAAGCGCGAGGTATCTGCTGATGTGGATGCCGCTGTCCGCGCTATTCTTGATGATGTCAGGTCCAATGGTGATGCGGCGCTGATTGCGCTTTCTAAAAAGTTTGATGATGTTGATCTGGCTAAGGTTGGCATCGCGATTTCAAAAGCTGAAGTTGATGCCGCTATGGCAGAGGTCAGCGAGGATGAGGTTGTGGCGCTGACGAAGGCGCGTGATCGGATCCATGACCATCATCTGCGCCAACTGCCAAAGAGCGATCGCTATAAAGACAGTGTCGGCGCAGAGCTTGGGGATCGCTGGACCGCTGTTGAGAGCGTCGGGCTTTATGTGCCGGGCGGCACCGCATCCTACCCAAGTTCAGTTCTTATGAACGCTATGCCAGCCGCCGTTGCAGGTGTGCCGCGCATCGTCATGGTCGTTCCCACGCCCAGGGGTAAACTGAACCCGTTGGTTTTGGTCGCGGCTCGATTGGCAGGCGTTTCGGAAATCTATCGTGTAGGTGGGGCGCAAGCGGTTGCCGCGTTGGCGTTTGGTACGGAAACACTTTCACCGGTGGTCAAAATTGTCGGACCTGGTAACGCGTTTGTTGCAGCCGCCAAGCGACAAGTGTTTGGCACTGTTGGCATAGACAGCATTGCCGGTCCGTCAGAAGTCTTGGTGATTGCAGATCGCAACAACGATCCCGACTGGATTGCTTCGGATCTGTTGGCACAAGCTGAGCATGACACAGCGGCGCAATCGATCTTGATGACTGATAATGCCGAATTTGGTCGTGCCGTTGAGGCGGCCGTTCAGAACCAACTCAAAGATTTGCCACGTGGTAATATTGCAGCAGATAGTTGGAACACATTTGGCGCAATTGTCCTTGTATCATCTCTGTCTGAAGCCCCAGCCCTTGCCGATCGGATCGCAGCTGAACACCTCGAGATCGCGACAGAGAATTGTGAACAGCTGGCCGATGAGATTCGCAACGCGGGCGCAATTTTTCTCGGGGCATATACTCCTGAAGTGATTGGCGATTATGTTGCAGGTTCCAACCACGTCTTACCCACGGCGCGCAGCGCCAAGTTTTCCTCCGGTCTTGGTGTGCTCGACTTTATGAAGCGGACATCTATACTCAAACTTGATCAGGGCTCGCTTGAGAAGCTCGCTCCGGCTGCCATGACCTTAGCACGCTCTGAAGGGCTGGAAGGCCACCGTCGGTCTGTTGAAGTCCGTTTGAAGCCGAAGGGCTCATAGCCGAATGACCGATCCCAAAACAACCGACACCTCAGCAAGCGCCAAACTTATCGAGGTCACGCTTGATGCAGCATCCATCGCACGTGTCGACCCCAAGATTGATCACGAGCGACAAGTCGCCATTTTTGACATCCTTGAGAGCAATTCTTTTCAGCTGAAGGGCTATGAGACCAAAGGCCCCTTCCGATTGCACTTGTCACTTGATGATGACCGACTTCTGTTTGATGTCGCAGATGAAGCAGAGCTGCCACTTGACCGCCACGAGATGTCGTTGATGCCGTTTCGGCGAATTTTGAAAGACTACTTCTTGGTTCTTGAGAGTTATTATCAAGCCGTTAGTGATAGCCAGCCTGCAAAGATTGAAGCAATTGATATGGGGCGACGCGGGCTGCATGATGAGGGCAGCCAGATTTTACTCGAGCGTCTTGGCGATAAGTTTGTGATCGATTTTGCGACTGCGCGGCGCTTGTTTACGCTGCTTGCAGCACTGCACTGGAAGGGTTAGCGCCGTGGGCCGGGCGGGGGCTCAAATACCGGAGTCAGTGCTGTTTGTCTGCACGATGAATGCAGTGCGCTCGCCTATGGCCTGTGCAATTTATCAACACCTCACAGGGGGCAGGTCCAAGGCAGCATCGGCCGGTGTGCGCCCCGGGTTATCTGACCCATTTGTTGTTGCAGTTATGGATGAGATTGGGATTGATTTGTCCGACTTTCAACCCCAAGGCCTTGATGCCATCAAAGATCAGAATTTTGAAGAAATTATTTCTTTGTCGCCCGAAGCGCATCACCACGCGGTTGAGCTAACACGGATTATGTCGGCTGACATTTTCTATTGGCCGACGATCGATATCGCGCTGATTGAATGCGCTGGGTCGCGGCTTGACAAGTTGAAAGCGTATCGTGCTGTGAGGGATAGTTTATTTAAGCGCATCAAGCGGGAATTTGCGCTGACCAGCGGGCCAACCGTTTAGGTTTCCTCGGCAGCGCTGGAAATGAACCACGCTTCTTGTTCGCCCACGCCCTTGACCTGTACCATGCCTTTGCTCTCAAATTGAAACGCACTTGAGAGATTGTTTTTGCAGGACGGGCAGATCAAAATTTTACCCGGTTCAGATAGACCTTCCAGACGGGAAGCCAAGTTCACGGCATCGCCCCAGATGTCGTAGCTGAATTTTTGTTTGCCAATGACGCCAGCCATGATTGGACCTGACGCCATGCCAATCCGCATATTGAGATCCAGGTCAGTTTGGGCGCGCATTTCCCTAAGGTAGGTCTGCATATCAATGGCAAGGCGTGCCAATCGTTCAGTATGATCTGGCACGGGTTCTGGAACGCCGGCAGCGGCCATGTAAGCATCGCCAATGGTCTTTATTTTTTCAACGCCGTGTTTGGCGCTGAGGGCATCAAAAGCCGTGATAATCTCATTGAGCGTGGCAACGGTTTTTTCCGCGCCAAGTTTGCGCGCCAAGGCTACAAAGCCAGTGATATCAGCGAACAGGATTGAGGCTTCATTGATGCTGTCTGCAATGGTGTCATCCGGTCTTGTTTTAAGGCGTTCAACTATTGTGTCCGGCAAGATGTTGCGGAGAAGCGTATCAACTTGGGCCTTGGCGGCTTCTGTAAGTGTAAAGGCGTAATAGACGGAGGCTGCGATTAGCGCGAACGTGGTAATCGCAGCTTGAACGTAAATAGAATCAATGATTTCTGGATCGGCATGAATTTTGGCATACGTGTCTGATGTATGGAACCACGCGAATAAGTGAAATCCAAGGGCTCCCAAGACGACAGGTATTGTCAACCATTTTCGCTTCAGGCCAAAGACGACGAATGGCGCAGCAGCACCGATGAAGTATTGCAACTGAACGCCCGCAGAGCGGCCAAGGTAGTAGGCAAATGCGTAGAGCGCGATGAACTCGCTGAAGACGATGATCAAGCCACCAGCAATTTCGCTGAACCGATGCGAGAACGGCACCGCGATAGCCGTAAAGACCAAACAAATGTTGATCCAAACAACGGGTTTGTATTTCTCGTAATCGAGGAATGTGTGTTGGATGGCGTAGATAAACGTGGTGACCGCAATCAGGTAGGCGATCAAATTCAGAATTTTCAAGCCACGCTTGATATCTCTAGGATAACCCTCGGTGCCAAGCTCCGCCAAATACGTGAAGCCGCGTTTGAGGGCAGGCATATTGGGCACAGCTTGGACAAGGCTGTGGCCGAGTTTGACAAGGAATTCGGTAAGACGTGAAAACTCAACCATGCGAGGTGTGTCCAAACCCGGTCTGTGCAGACCTACATCTGCCTTGGCGTGTAACACGCCGATGGCTTGTCCTAAAAGTCAATTGCAGTGTTTCAAAAAACAATACGGCGACCTAGGCCGTCATGTCTTCAAGCTGGTCAATATCGCAGATGAACTTGCCACCCTCGCCACGCTCGATTGCATTTGAGGATTCAAGTAGCGCCAGCGCCGCATTTACCTTTGGTCGGCTTGCACCAATGAGAAGTGCCAATTCGCTTTGCGAGATGGGCAGGCTGAGCGTCATCTTGCCTTCGACATCAGGCCCTTCTTTTTGCCGCGCTGTTGCCAGGAAAAAGCGCGCCAATCGAATTTCAATCGGGTAAAGCGCGATGCCTTCAAGTTGTTGGTCGGCTTCGCGCAAACGATTACACAAGAACCGGATCACGCCTTGGCGCAATCCAATGTTGGAGTCGATCAACCGCTGTAGTGATGCTTTGGACAGCGTCAGCGCGGTAACCTTGCCCACAGCTGTCGCATCGGCGGTGCGTTCGCCACCATCAAGGACCGCAATTTCACCAAAAATTTGACCGGCCTCGGCGTGCGCAAACGACAGCTCCCGGCCTTCTGCTGTGAGAACAGACAGGCGTACACGGCCCTTGATGACGAGATAAATGTCGCGGCCAGCATCCCCACGCGCAAAAATAACTTGGCTTGATGAGTAATTGGCCTCGCGCATTTCAGCGACCAACGTGTCAAGATCGTCAGCGGAAATGGCTCCGAATAGGTCCGTATTCGCCAACATTTCAGTCGCTTCGTCTTTCGAGCTCATGTTGGGGTTCCTCGTTTCAAGATCGGTGTGGCTATGATTTATCACCGTATTGGCCGGACGTTGCAACGATGTTATGTCGTGATAGCTGTCAGGGGCCTCGTTGACTTGAGGATAACTGTGCCTTGACTTTAAATCCCGCTGAAATGCGCCGAAGCGGACTGGGGCCAAACCGCTCTTTGCCCGTGGTGTGGCCACAGCAACACCAGATTTGTAAGCCAGAGGTCACCATATGACATCGTCGACGGCAAAACCGGGTTTCTTTGCAGCGTTTACCCGCACCGATGGGCCACGCCGTGACACCTTGCGGTCCGAGCTTGCGCGCGAACGTGCGGAGGGCTTGGCGCAGCTCGAAAAGCCAAAGCTCGTTTTGGCCTCTGCAAGCCCAAGACGCCTGACCTTGCTCTCACAAGTCGGTGTCGACCCTGATGCGCTCCGGCCCGCGAATATTGATGAAACACCGCGTATGGGAGAAATGCCGCGCGCGCTGGTCGCTCGACTGGCACGTGCCAAAGCTGAGACCGCACGTGATCAGATTGCCAATGATCGCGATATCGCCGATGCTTATATCCTGGCTGCAGATACAGTTGTAGCCGTTGGCCGACGCATTTTGATCAAACCAGAATATATGGAAGAGGCAACGGCGTCGCTGCGCTTGTTGTCGGGACGCTCGCACCGCGTGCTGACCGCATTATGTTTGATTACCGCCAACGACAAAGTGCGTACGAAGATTGTCGATACGCGCGTGCGGTTCAAACACCTCTCGCGTGCTGAGATTGAAGCTTATGTTGCCTCACGTGAATGGCGCGGCAAAGCAGGTGGTTATGCGATACAAGGTCTTGCAGGCTGTTTTGTGCAAAAAATTATGGGCTCATATACGAATGTGGTTGGCCTCCCTCTGACAGAAACTGTAACCATGTTGATGAGTGAAGGGTTTCCAATTCACTTCAACTGGTTGCAGGCGGCTGAGACAGATGCCATTTAGGGTGGATGATTGATGTTGTGCTTTTGGCGGCTGTCGTTGGCATGACCACTGATGCCAGCGCGATGTGTCCCAACAACTCGGCAGCGACGAAACAACCGGGAGTCATCATGACAAAGGCAACCAAGACGGAGGCTGCACAATCGGGCACGTGTCCCATGTGCTCAGGGCCGTCCGTGCACGCCTTCCGCCCGTTTTGTTCGCGACGATGTGCAGATCTTGATCTCGCGCGTTGGTTGAAAGGCAACTACGCAATTCCTGGCCCCCCTGCCTCTCCTCAAGACCTCAACGCCGATGAGGATGACCAGGCAGGTTTCGGATTTGATACTAGCTAGTCGCGTGCGCGACAATCTGCCAGAATTTAGGGGTGCGAAAGCAAACCTAAGGATGCTGGACAGGAAACGGGCAAGCCCCTATAAGACACCGGCTTTACGGGCTCTATTGAGGATGCCTCGTAGAGATCTTGAGTAACCTGCATTTTACCAAAAGCAGATACGTTGCTCCTGCTCGAGACGTGAATAAATCATCTACCGAAGATCGAGAGCGATTTGAGGTATTTTTGATCAAGCCCAGATAGCTCAGTTGGTAGAGCAGCGGATTGAAAATCCGCGTGTCGGTGGTTCAAATCCGCCTCTGGGCACCACTCTCCTTTTTTGAAATCTAGCTTCAACGCGAACGACAACCCGTGATTTTGGGGTGCTATTCGTTTTGCGAGACTTGCAACCAGGCAAATAGGTGGTTGCCTTGCATGGCACTATTTTGCCAGATGCAGTGGCGTTACGTCTTTTGCAATATTTGCGAATGCTGTTTGCAGTTCATCCCCGCTGCCAGCATCGAAATACTTGCTGGGATCAGTGGCGCAAGAGCGCAGAAGATTTTTCGTGTCATGATCCGTAATTTCAAATGCGACTGTGAAAATCTCGATGCCGGTTGCTTTGATATTGGCGCACAGTTCGCCAGTTAGTGTATTTGACACAGAGGTGTCCGTGCCGTCGTGATCCGGGTATTCTGGTGATTTGGTCGTCATTCCGTCTGTCATCAAGACAAGGATCTTGCGCACAGGGATGCCATCCTTTTTTGCGCCATAGGCAACCCCACCGGTGAAAGGCTCCTGTTCGGATAAGACACGCCAGCCCCAGTTGAGACCCGCTGGGATATAGGTCTCACCGCTGGCTGACAAGGAATCGATTGCAGATGACAGTATGCTTTCGTCATTGCTGAGGGGGGTAATTTCGGCCCCGCACGAGACATTCATGACCCCTGGAACTTGGTCATCGAAATTCTGGTCTTGTGTGTCCAATGGATAGTTTCGTGACCCTGCACAACCATACCAAGTTGTTGTTGTCGTTTGGGGTTCACATACGGGCGTAGGGTCCCCATAGACATTGTCACAGACCTCATATTCGTAGGAATAGGGTTGTCCGTCATTTGTTCCTGTATAGGTTTCCATGCGGCAATTTGAGGAAGAAATCAGCTCTTGTTTGTCGTAGCAGTAGTCTTCGGTCGTGGACTCATTCAAAGGTACCGATATCCAAGGGGCGTTACGGTTTGCAAGCCCAACGTTGGCATATTGTGCAAACGGTACAATGCCGGCCAATACACGTTCGCCTGCATTCGCAACTGAGAAAATCGATGCGAATAGGTCTTTGGCTGAGGTTTTCAATATTTCAATCTTGCTGCCTGACATTGAGCCAGTGGTGTCGAGGGCGAGTACCATTTCAACGGAGCCTTCGCCCATGCGGACTGCGGATTCGATTTTAAAATCGAGCGCCTTCTTACCAAAGATTTGCCACATCCGATTTGGCATATTGACTGTTGCGGTACCAGTTAAGCCGCCATCGCTCGTTTCCTGGATATCGACGTTAACCGTCTCATCGCCATATGTTTGCTTCCAGTTTTCCTCGAAAAACTTCTTAGCCCGATCAGCGACATTACTGTCATCGTCATCATCTTGGGCTCGGCCCTGGGAGGCGGCGGACAAAAGCGCTGCGTCAAGGGCGGCTTGAGCATCGCTTTTCAGACTAACCGCACGACCATAATCAACGGCAAGGCCCGCGCTCAAAAACAAAACGAACACGCTTATTGCGAAGATAATGGCGATCGCTCCATCTTCATTTTTGGAATAGGATTTTATTGTCAATGGAATAGCCCCGTGCACAGATCATCGTGTTGGGATTGTATGCACTCGAGTTGCTAACGTTGACCTAATGCCACGTGTGGCGTGTGCGGCTTGTTAAATCGGAGATGACGCATTGCCTCAGAATGAGACTAACAGGGAGGGGCACGTGTGAAAGTTTGAAGAGGGGCCATAGACAGAACTGCTCTGTCGTTGTGGTGGATTGCAATATATGGCTCTGAGCTAATTGGCGTTGCCAGGCCCAAACAACTTAAGCGCAGCCGATGAAACGGCCCCGCCAAGAACGCACGGGATACCAACTTCCACATGGCCAAGTGCGCCAGCGGTAATGCAGCCAAGCGCCAAGGCTGTTTGCCCTGCCTTGCCCCACCAAGCGTTATTTTTATCAGATTTCGGGCCACGTGCTTTCAGTGTTTCGATTGACGCCAGCGCCTTCTTTCTCAACGCTTCGGTCTCGAATGTTTCTGACGCCATGATGACATCGCGCAGGGGGCCGCGCACATTGGCTGGTTGCGTGTTCATTTCAACTTTGAGCGCATCCAAAAGGTCTTTGTCGCGTGAGGCATTGGAGGCCAACGTCCATTTGGCCATCGACCCAATCGTCAGCCGCTCCAGTTTGTCTTGCTCAGTTGACCATGCAAGTGCTGAAACAATGCGCGTGACGGGCTCTTGGTTCCCAGTTGCAAAATACCGGCCCCAATGTACATCAAGTACAAATGAACCTTCATCCATCGGCAAATCTTTAAGCGCTTTTCCCTCTCCATACAGATAATGACGAATAAGGACTGCGCGTGCTGGCATGCGCTCGGTGGCGCCAGACAGCACACCACGCCAGTTTGCGAGGCCTGAATAGGCAATCGCCTTGATCAAAACGACCTGATCGGTGGGGGGGAGCGGGAACGACTGTGCAACGAGGCGTTCGGCAGCAAGCGGATTAGAGCCCAGTACTCCGGCAATGAAGCCAACATAAACGCCTGCTTTTTTATGATCGAGAAACAAGCCAAGGCGGCTCATGGCACGGATGACTTGGGGGAGTTTGCCTGGCTCAGGTTCAAGGCGGTAGCCATTGATCCATTTTAGTATTTGCTCGCTTTTTGCAAATGGTTCGGCTGGTGGCTTTTGTGATTTTGCAGAGGCAGCTTCTAACGACGCCATACCCAAGAAAATGAGCAAAATTAAATAAAACGTTGTTTTTAAACGAAACATTTGTGCTCCAGAAGCAACAGGCAGGGCGAAAAAGCGTTGAGATCGGCAGCATGGAAATCGTGTCAGAGGCACTAAAATCCCCAAATACGGCACTCTTTGGGACATTCTGTTTTGGAAAAAATAATTACGGTCTTGGTCAAGTGTTTCAAGACGTTGTCTAGACTTGGACCATCTTGTTTCTGAATAGTTTTTGCGTTGTTTTAGATGCTCGAGATGTACCAGCAAGGCAGTGTGTTTATCTTGCAGCGCCATCAAAAATAAGTGGTACGGACAAAAAAGCTGGCTTTGTGTTGTGTCGCGAAGCAGTTAGCACTTTATACTGAGTGTCTTAAGGGTTCTTAGCACATCTTTCACAACCTTAGGTTAGGGTTGTGACATTCGTAATGCGTTGGGTTCATTCACTGTCCGGGGACCAAACGTAAACGCAATGGCTTCACGCCTCAAATTTCAGACTACGGCGATTGCCTTATCAGTCGCGGTCCTTGCGGGCTGTGCCATTGCACCTGTGCCTTTAACAACCGAAGAAATTTCGCTGTCGTCACAAGAGCGGTTGGCGCTGGTGACGGCAGATCAAGAGCCTGTTCGCGGGATGATCGGTCTCTATGAGGCGATGGCACGTGCGCTCAAATACAATCTCGACCACAAAGTTGAGATGTTCCAGACAACACTCAGTAACACGGAACTCAACCTTGCACGCTATGATATGCTGCCAGACGTCGTGGCCAAGTCAGGGTATGATGGTCGCGATAATTTTAACGCCTCAAGCAGTCAAAATCTCTTAACGGGCGTTCAAAACTTTGGTGCCTCAACGTCGCGCGAAAAAGAAGTTAAAACTGCGGACATTCAATTTAGCTGGCATATCTTAGATTTCGGTCTTTCGTATGTGCGCGCGCGCCAAGCCGCAGACAAAGTTCTCATCGCCACTGAAATGCGCCGCAAGGTTGCCAATCGTATCATCGAAGATGTGCGTACAGCGTTCTGGCGCGCACTCAGTGCGCAACATCTGATCTCCAAACTCAATCGCTTGGAGGGACGCACGCGCGCAGCACTCGCAAATACACGCCGGTTGGCTGCTGAAAAGTACACATCTCCCATCACCTCGCTGTCTTACGAACGCGAACTTATTGAGATTAAACGAACCATCCAAGAGCTTGAGCGCGATCTCACTATCGCGAAGCAGCAGTTGGCTGCGCTTATGAATTTGCCACCGGATCATCGGTTTAGGCTGAAGGCGCCACGCAGCACCTACAGATCGCTAAGAATTCCGCGCCAAGTAGATGACATGATTTGGGCGGCGATGCAGAATCGTCCTGAACTGCGTGAGCTGGACTATCGGCTCCGCATAAACATAAATGATGCGCACGCGGCCCTGCTAGAGCTACTGCCCGGTCTACAAGTCTACGCCGGTGCCAACTTCGACAGTAATGACTTCTTGCTGAACAATGATTGGGTAACGTGGGGCGCCAAAGCCAGTTGGAATCTGATCAAAGTTGTGAACTATCCGGCACGGCGCGCGGTTGTCGATGCTCGTGATGGGCTGCTTCATCAACGGGCCTTGGCAACGACAATGGCGATTATGACCCAGGTCCACGTCGCACGGGTCCGCTTCCTTCACTACCGTGAAGAGCTTGGCACAGCGCGGGAGTACCTCAACGTTCAAAATCGTTTGGTCCATCAAATTCGGGCAGAAGCGGCGGTTGAACGCATCGGAGAGCAAACGGTTATTCGAGAAGAAATGAATACGTTGGTTGCTGAAGTGCGCCGCGATATTGCGTATTCAAATCTTCAAAATGCATATGCGAATATTTTTGCGTCAATGGGGCTTGATGGCTATTGGAGCGAGCTTGATTTCGATGCAAGTGTTGACGAGCTTGCCGGTTCGTTGCGCAGCTTGTGGCGCCACCGCGCCTCTGATGTGACATCCAGCCTGGCGCATGTGCGTACGCACTAAGTATCCAATAAGCAATCAGAAGACGAATTGCCCGGTAGCAATGGTCTGTCGTGCATGTCTTAAGGATTACACGCGCGAGCCATGGCTATTTTGGAGCTGGGTGTGCATCCTCTGTAGGCCGTGCAAAATAATCGTTCAATTTTTGAGTACGACAAGATGGCACTGCCCCCATCACAGCTGATGATCAACTCATAAATAGGTCCTTTGTCGATCGCCGCTTCAAGGCGTGAATCGACAGGAGGATGGCCTCGATCACCATATGCTGGATAGAGCGTGAAGCCAGTCGCAACAGTCAACACATACAACGCCTGCAACACTTTTTACCTCTCGACTTTCAATCAATCTTTGGTTGATTTCAGCCTAGGGCGTGTTGTTTTGGGGCGCGAGTGAAAGCCTTTTTTAACTTTAATGGCACGCGCAGTGGCATCTTGGGAGACGTGGGCGCCCTGATCTACGGTCCGCGGGCCCAATTACATGGCTGTTTTGAGCGCTGGTTAAGTTGGCAAATTCTATCCCCATGAAACCACCAGCTCGTTGACCGGTACGAGGCGACAAAAATTACGGAATAACAGATGGTTAGTGATCACGCGTGTGGCAATAATACAAGCGCTGAGGGGTGCACGGGCGGGTACGAAATTTTGCCGTTCCGAATCAGCTAGTTTCTAACGCTACAAAGGAATTTTGGCAGTGCAGCCGCGATGGCTCAGGGTCTGCAACAGCAGGGGGACCTGGGTGCTTGGTGCATTCCAACTATTCGGGGATTTCGGGACGTGAACAAATTTCATCTATATCGGCAAATTCGGGAAGAGCTTGCAGCTCATTACGACAAAGAGTTGCGCAATGTTTCAGCGCTTCTTCAAGAAGGCGTTGAATTCGTTGCGGGGCCGAAATCGAGGGTTGCCTGCTCCAAAACAGAGACGCTCGTCGCCAGCGGTGATGCAAACAAGGTTTTTCGCGAAGAGTTAAGCGAGGCAATACGACTTATTTTGGAGCGCTACCACCGTAGCTTGAGCAAAGAAGTCGAAACACTTGGTTTGTCCTTTGAAAAGGACAGTTGGACGGAGACAAAAACTGAACTGGGCGGGTCCCAAAACCTTGCAGCGGGTTCGGTTATGCAAAACCGTAACGGCGCTGAACCGCACTAAGGTGCGTGTGGATCGGATTTTTTGCAGGCCCTGCGTTCTCAAGGGTTGTTTTATCTCCTCAAGTGCTGGTTCTGCGGTTTTAGGACGGCATTTTGAATTTCCAGACCACAGTTAGTTTCTGATCTGGAAATTGAGGAAGTTATTGACGAAGTTGAAGTAGGTTTTTGGGCGACATTGGGCATGGCAAAATACTTAGACCTGAGCCTGCACCTCATCTCTCAACAGACGCGCTGCGATGAGGGCTTTGCCATCCGTTTGCGCCGTCATGTCGAGCGGATTGCGCTTTTAATCCTGATCAGTTTTTTTTCTGTTCCGCTTGAAGTGAGGGCGGACCCTTGGCTCGACCGGGTAGAGCGCAGTCTGCGACGTATTGAGTCTGCATCCACATATACGGAGCCTGCAGGTGCCGGTTCTAAGCTTGCCACTAAGACCCATAGAGACTGCATTCATAAAAGCAACAAGGACGCCTGCGCCAGATTGATTTGGCGCAGTCCAGACCTTTTGCCTGTTCGTGATTGGGCGGTCGGAACGGCGCATATCAAGCGCGGTGAGATGCGTGAACAGGGCGGGGATGTCGCTGGGGCACTTGAAGATTATCGCGACGCGCTGGGCTATCATCAGTTTACAAATTTAAATGCACGCATAAAGAGACTTGAGAAACGTCAAAAGCGCGATCTGCGGAGCGCAGCAACAACGCATGCAGCCGAGGATGAAAAACAAGCGCGTGACACGCAGGTGAAAAATGCGTTGAACGAGACGACACAACCATCCTCAGACACGCAGGCACCACAAGCTCAGGAGTTTGCTGGCGATAAACAGCGCCATCCCATTGTCGTTGTAGCAGGTTGGGCAGCAACGGTTGCCGACAAAGACGACCTGCAAAGTGTGGATGTTAAGTCTGGAAATTCAGGTCCAGTTAGTGAGGACCGCAGCGTATCATTGGCGGAAACGACCAAAAATTCCGTGACAAGCAACATCCAGTCGAAACCGGATACAGGTCCGACGCAGGTCGCCACGATCGCGACACCACCTGCGCCGGTTCGGGTCGTACGCGCGCGCCAACCTGAAAACTCCAACCTTGCTGCTGCGCGGTTAATTCCAGGCCGTCAGGCCCTGCAAAGCAGCATTGCTGTGCAGGATGAGGCACGCCGCGCTGCCGGCACGAAAAAACAGGGTCGCGTTGGTGAAGGGACAAACTCCGAGCAACGCGAGTTATCACTCAGCGCTACACAAAGTAAGCCTGAAACTCTACAGTTTAATGTCAATGAGGAAGTTGCACGTTCTTTGGCGCGCGTCAGAAACAAGACCAACGAAGTTCTTACCACCTCAGCTTTGCCGGACCGCCTACGCAAGCAGCGCAATGCACGCCAACGTAGTTTTATGTCGCTGGCGGTGATCGCGATGCTCACGTTGATGCTGTTTTCCAGTGTTGCGGTTGCAATGGGTTGGCGTCCCACACTTCCAACTGTTTTTCCGCGAGTACAGCGCAAACCCGTTTTAAGTGTTGATGACCTCGAACACCTTATTAAAAAACGCACTGTAGAGACAAGTTCAGCGGAGCTACCTGCCGAGAGGCGGCGACACCCAAAAATTGGGCCAGTTGCGCGAACACTTCGTCCGTACGGAGCGAGCTCTGCAGCTGCTCCTGTCAAAAAAGCCAACGTGGTTAAACCGAAAGCTGATGTGCAAGCCAAGGCCGCAGATCTCAGTGCAAAAGCAGTCGATCTCGAACTTGGAGACGGTGCTGCTGCACAACGGCTGGAGCAAAATGTTTTGTCACGAGCAGGAAAATCAGATGAAAACGCCGCCAGCGTTTCGTCGCCTGATCCGGCAGCTGCAAAGACCCATGGCAAGGGTGTTCATGGCGCGATTGATTTTGACATTAATGCCCTAGACGCGAGCTTGTTGCGCCGCGTGTCCTACAGCGCTGCGAGTTTAATTGTCGTTGGGAATGCGCCTGCACAAACATGTGCCGACGAGATTTTTGCCAAAGTAGATGTTGCGCGCCGATCAGATCTGTCGGAGCGACATATTCGTTGGGATGCATCCCAGGCGCGCGCGTTGGGTGTGCTCAATCCCTTTGCTCTTCGTGGTGCGAGCACCGACGACCCGCTCGATGTGCGCCAACGGTTCAATGCGGCGTTTGAGTTTCACAGCAGTATTTTTGAATGTGTTTTTGGGGAGCGCTTTGTTTACGATCAAAAGGTTATGTTGCGTTACCTGGTGATGCTGTTGCAAGCAATGCCAAACAGCAGCTTGAGCACGCTATACAAAATCCTTGAAAGCCCACGCTCTCTTGAGCCTTTACACAATGCTTTGGTTGAGATTGATAATGTTTCAGCACGACTATTCTTTACAACGGTTTTTTCCAGTGAAGAGTTTTCTGAAAAAGCAGACTACATGCGTGCCCGGTTAGCACCGGTTGTTGAGCATGAGTTGGTGGCCCACCTATGCTGTGGCACGCCAACCACTGACCCGATTGGGGAATTGTCAGCAGACGGGCGTTGGATTTTGTTGGCACTTGATCCTGACGTACTATTGCCTGTGCATCGCACAGTGCTTGTGCGGAGTTTGCTATCTGTTTTGGCGCTGCACAGTCTTGGTAAAACAACCACCAACACCGGCGAAATAATCTCTTCGGTATTTCTATCCAATGCGCCAGAACAAATTGGTGGATCGCCAACAGATGCAGAATTTTTGCTCGATCAAGTGAAACGTGCTGGCTACAACGTGCTGTAAGGACCTAGTCTGCAGTTTTATGTCAATTGGTTTTAGACGCCTGACCTGCCCGCATCGATTTGTCTGCATTGCAAATGCCATCCGAGCTGTGCCGTTTCCTGCAAGATGGGGTCCACAAATTGAGCTTCGCAGATATGGCCCGGCGTGTTTCCTTTGTAATGCAGTTGGCACTTTAGAAGAGTGTGTGCATAGTCGATGCTGACGTGACAATAAATTGGGGGCGCTGGTGTCGCCAACGCTTGAATGCATTTCACACTCAGTTGGTTATGTACAACCTATTAACCGCGCCCACCAAACGTAACGCTTATATTCTCTTGACCCTCACAATGTTGTTTTGGGCAGGCAACTATACGCTTGGCCGATGGGCGAGCGGTCATGTGCCGCCGATTACGCTTGCATTTTTTCGTTGGACTGGCGCGACGCTCCTCATTCTTCCCCTTGCATGGCCATACCTGAAAAACGATTGGCCGCTCATTCGCGACAACTGGCCGATCCTACTCGTGCTTGGTGTGACGGGTAGCGGTCTTTTTAATACACTACAGTACATCGCGCTGACGGAAACTTCAGCAACCAACGCGGGCATCATCAATTCATCAGCGCCCATTATGATCGTCATGATGAGCTGGCTAATAAATAACGAACGCA
This sequence comes from Hyphomicrobiaceae bacterium, assembly GCA_021775735.1. GTDB lineage: Bacteria > Pseudomonadota > Alphaproteobacteria > Rhizobiales > Hyphomicrobiaceae > JAHZKN01. The sequence continues at coordinate 7,348 of JAJFHG010000045.1, read as the reverse complement.
TTGAGGCCAAGCAAGCTATTGGGATTGCTGTCTCTCTAGTTGGTGTTTTGTGTGTGCTGTCACGGGGAGACATCAAAGCGCTCACCAACTTTTCATTTAACTTCGGTGACCTGACGATGTTGATCGCAATGATTGTTTGGTCTGTCTACACGACGCTTCTGAGTAAACGCCCGCCTGTTGCAATATTCAGCTTTGCGTGCGTCATCTATCTTGTGGCCGCATTGCTAAATGCGGGTCTTGCGCTAGCAGAGATAGCTCACGGTGCTGAAGTCATGTGGTCTGTTGCGTCCGTTTCGGCCATTCTTTACACGATTATTTTCCCAAGTTTCTTGGCCTATCTTTTCTTCAACCGTGCCGTCGAAGTATTGGGGCCGTCTAGGGCGAGCCCGTTCATGCATCTCGTGCCGTTTTTCACCATTGTGCTCGCCATCGGTTTTCTGGGCGAAGACCTCTCGCTTTATCACGGCATAGGATTATTCCTGATCCTGTCAGGTATCTGGCTCACAACGCTGGATGAAGAAAAAGCAAGGCGGTAATGTCTCGTCTGTGACCCCAAGGCTGATCTGGTAGCTGCTTTTGCCAAGGACAGACATTGATCCATCAGCCCCAAAGCCCACGTTTGACCCAGGGGAGATCTAGGGTAATGACGTGGCGGTGGCGCAACAGATAAGCCTAATTCAATAGGATTCTGCCTCCCTCCGTTTAAGTACGTTCGCAACCGCGTGCCTTCCGCAGTACACTCCTTGTCCAGTATATCGTCCGGAACATTGGCAGTGAATACGCTCAGAAAATATCCCATATTTGCTGCCTTGGCACTGTTCGCGCTCACGTGCCAACTCGCGATCAGCTTTGGCCATGTTCACGTCGCGGGACACCGCACGAGTTTACATTATCAAAGCGGTCAATTGGCCGACCTCCACCACCGCGCGACACATAGTCATCGCGAACCGCACCATCTGGGCGATACATCCGCCTCTCCTGCGCAGAACATCCTTCACCAACTTGGTGCAAATCTAAACGCAGCAAAGGCTGCTCATCCGCACGAAAAACATGATCACCACGATCACGCACCTGAAAACGGTCCGCACGAAGACGACGAACCGTGCTTTGCGTGTGTTCTAAAACATCTATCCGGTTCCGTTATTTTACCAGCTCCGGTTGCGCTTAAGATCGACGAACGATTTATTTCGCGCACCGATTTTGGAGCAGACCCTGCACTTGTCGCGTTCCGGCCGGCGAAGTACACGCAGGCCCGTGCACCACCTTCACCCAAACGTTCCTAACGACTTTCATCAGCACTTAGAACGGCTCTTCCGCGCTTATTTCAAGCGTGGCGCTCTGTATCTCGCGTGCATGTCAATAGTTGCGAATTTTTGGGGGCATCCATGTCTCAGTTGTCTAAGAATGCGCTGTTATCTGTATTTGCAGGTCTAACAGCATCGTCAATGATCACACAAGCCATAGCTCAGGGTGCGAACCCTGCAGATCAGACCTCTGTGATCGAAGAACTTCCGTCAGTAGAGGTGACAGTCTCAACACCATCACCTGTGAAAAAGAAAAAGCCAAGGGCGCCAGGCCCGGCGACGGCAACACAATCACCACCGCCAATAACGGAGACGCCTGAGGGGAATGAAGAGTTTAGCGACGCCACCGCATTGCAAAGCCCGGCACCTGGAACACTGATTGTTATTGATAACGCCTTCGTTCCGGTAACTGTCGCGACAGAGAATGATGTTCTCGCGAGCCAAGGTGCGAACATTGCCGACACAATTGATAAACGTCCCGGTATAGTTGGCTCAACATTTGCCGGAGGTTCAAGCCGACCGATCATTCGTGGGTTGGATAACTACCGCGTGCGTATTCAGGAAAACGGCATCGGTACGCATGACGTGTCTGCACTATCCGAAGACCATGCGGTCCCGTTGGACCCCTTTGCAGCTGAGCAGATTGAGGTCATCCGCGGCCCGGCGACATTGCGCTATGGCAGTGCAGCCATCGGTGGTGTTGTGGCCGTTGAGAATAGCCGCATTCCTACAGCTATTCCTAAAAATGGTGTTTCAGGACAAATTAAGGGAGGCTGGAATTCGGTCGACGAAGGTCGAGATGGCGGATTTAAAGTCACCGCTGGTGCCAACGGCATTGCGCTGACCGCTGACGGATTCCGACGCCGCACCGAAGACTATGACGCGCCGGGCGGGCGTCAGTTCAACACTTTTGCCGAAGCCGATAGTTTTGCCCTCGGTGCATCTCTGATTGGCAAAAATGGATTTGTCGGTGTCGCTATCACGCACTATGAGAGTCTTTATGGCATCCCCGGCGAAGAAGCTGCTGAGGCGCGCCCACGCATTGACCTCGAGCAATCGAGGATTTTGGCCAAAGGTGAACTTCGATCTGATACGAGCACAATTGAAGCGCTCCGATTTTGGTTTGGTGCCAGTGATTACAAGCACCAGGAACTTGTCGATGAGGGCGCTGGCTTTGAGGCGGGTCAGTGCTTTGCTAACGAGCAATTTGAAGGACGTGTAGAGGCGCAACATCGCGCCTTTGAAACGTCTCTTGGGACGGTTCGTGGTGCCGCTGGCTTGCAGGTTGTTCAACGCGATATGTTTGGGCAAAACTTGGAAGGTGGAGATTCCCTTATTCGTCCTGCCAAAACCCAAAGTTTTGCAGCATATGCGTTTGAAGAGCTTGATCTCACCAAGCGTTTGACTGTGCAGGGCGCGGTACGAATTGAGCATAGTGAGGTTGATGGCCAGGCGAGAAAAAATCCGCTGGGTATTGCTGATCCAATTGTGCGTCAATCACTGAGCTTCACACCCATCAGTGGCAGCCTTGGACTGAAGTATCAGTTACCATTGCAGATGGTACTTAGTCTAAATGGTCAATTCGTTGAACGCGCACCAGCCGATGCGGAACTTTTTTCGCAAGGAGTTCACGAAGCCACTGAAACGTTCGAAATCGGAGACCCCAATCTTGAAAAAGAAAAAGCCTCCACGATCGAACTAGGTTTGCGCAGAGCCGCGGGTCCCTTCCGCTTCGATGCAACGGCCTACTACACCCGCTTTGATGGCTTCATTTTCAAGACACTCACAGGCGAACAATGTGACGACACGATCGATACCTGCGGCCCTATCGGTGGTGGGACAGAACTGGATCAGGTTGTTTTCTCTCAACGCGACGCAGTATTCTACGGCGTTGAATTAGCTGCACAATACGATGTTGCGTCAATTTGGAATGGTGTTTGGGGTGTTGAAGGTCAGTACGATTATGTCCGCGCTCGTCTCGATGGTGGTGAAAACGTGCCACGCACCCCACCTCAGCGACTAGGCGGGGGGCTTTATTACCATGACGCAAACTGGCTTGCGCGTGTTGGGGTTCTGCATGCCTTTGACAAGAGTGACATTGGTCAGGAAGAAATTGAAACGCCAGGGTACACGTTGGTGTCGGCCGAACTCAGTTACACTGGACTGCTACCGGGTTTGGACGGAAAAGCGCCTAAATTCACAGTCGGTATAAAAGGCGAAAACTTGGCTAATGACGATGTTCTCAACCACGCATCATTCAAGCGGCGGGAAGAGGTGTTCTTGCCCGGTGCAAGTGTACGTGTGTTTGGCAGTGTAAAGTTAAATTGACCGCCGCAAACAAAATGCACGGAGCCAATGTGCTTGGCTCCGTGCGTTTTGCTGACCTAAATTCAACTGTGATGCGATATCCGCTTCTTGCCCATCGCGCCGTAGGTTTACTTCGCCAGACGCGAGAGTTTTAATTCCCCAGGATAAAGTGACCAGATTGGACCGTAGCCAATGCCATCAAATTTCGGGGGTTGATTGCGACGCCAAACGGATACGCCAAGCCCGAATTCGGACCAGTCTCGGTATGAGATGTCACAACCGTGATCCTCAAGCAGGCCATTTGCCTGAAATCCTATAATGCGAATGCGCGCACGAACGGTAGGGCTAAACGTGCCGTCAAAATTATCTGTGCGATGCTGGGTGAGGTGCATCGTTGCAATGTCTTCTGTCAAATTTTTCACATTAGGCTCGAGGCTTTCGACCTCATAACGCCAAGCCAGCGCATTGACACATGTACTCCATAGATGTTGCCGCGTGATCTTGTCGGGCGCGCGATAACCGAAGAGCTCAATGTCCCAGCGGCCGGCCTTGTTAATCGTATCAATGTTTAACTCTTCTTCCGGCCCCTTCGAAAGCAACGCCAGTTGAAGACTTTGCCGCATGAGCGGCTTTGCGTTCGCAGCATAGCCTTGCTTGCCAAAGAGCTTGAACATCCGCGCGAGCTGACGGATAGCTTTGTTGTAACCAAAATCGGTTTCGACCCTCACGTACGGTGCATGAAAACCAAGCGATGCCGTGACATGCATGCTGCGTCGGATATCAACATCACGATAAACATAGTTTCCAGCCATAAAGATGAGGGCACACGCGGAGAAGCACCTGGCCTTGGCATCGAGAACGGTGCTCGTCGAGCTTCCAAGAATGTAGTCAACAATATTGAGACCTTCTTTTAGGTTTCCCCCGTCACTGTTGAGATGCAGAACTGTATGGGCCTGATGCGGCTTCTTTGGCATCAGGGTTGGGTCTTGAACAACAGCCTTCAGACGATCAAGGTCACCGCGGGTGATCTGACCGTTGAGCTTGAGATGTAGTTCTCCATACTGTTCATCTCCCGTCACCTTTATCACGGTAATGGTTGCACTTTGTGTGGGGATCGATTGGATGATGAGGAGCGACAGGGCTAGAGCTGCTGTGGGAACGAGTTGTCTCATGCTGCATGACCAGGGTTGTAAAAAAACGCGCCTTCGACAAGTTGTTACATCCGGCGTTGAAGTTCATCGACTTCTTGCGTCAGGCCCTTTTTCCGCATGGCATTAAAAAAATCGGAAAGCTCGGCGGCGTTCGGCTCACGCGCTTTGGTTGCACTTTCTGCGACCATGTTTTCTGCGCAATCATCGATGTTGTCTTGTGTAAGGACTTCACATCCAGGTTCAATGACACGAACCTTCGTCCAGGACGGGCCAAACCAGTCAACTGCATTATAAAGGAGCGTCGCCCAATTTGTCTCGACACCGCTTGTGAGCATTGCGTCGTGGAAGACCTTATGTACTTCTTTTGATGGGCGGGTCTGGACGTCGCAATAATAGTCGTGAATTACGGATGCCGCGCGGTATTTGCCGCTAAACGGACCACCAATCACACTCCACAGAGATTTTGGAATGGACGCGCCATCGACCACGGCTCCCTTAGGCACGCTCCAGCGTGCGCCCTTCCGGTCAACAAAGGCAAATTTGCTATTGAGCTGCATATGTCGCCCATCGGAATGCCACTTGGTGATGAGTTCACCTTCGTACTGTCCAAGTTTATTGGCAGAAACAGATTCAATGACCACAATGGAGAGACTGATCGCGCACGCGAGGACCAGAAAACGTGAAATTTTAAAAGAGAACATTGCCTGTTTCCCCCGTCACCGAACGTTATGTCTTATGGGCGTAGATACTATATTAAATCAGATGGTTTGGGTGAAGTCTTCTATTTGGCCGTGCTAATTTCATGATTGGGCATATCACAAGTGCAGATTTGTATGCTCGTGTATTCTGCCAGCACGACACTGCACGATATCCCTATGGAGGGTGTCGTATCGCGCGATCGAACCCCGCACTGGATTGCGGTGACTTAGAGGGGCGTACTATGACATCTACAGCGGAGCAGATTCGCACATACCAGGGCCCGGCCATTCTAAGCTACGGATTTAGGCCGTTCTTTCTGGCCGGCGCGGCATGGGCCGCACTCACCGTTGCGCTTTGGCTCCCAATGCTGAACGGTCAGTTCAAGCTACCGACGGCATTCTCGCCAATTGCATGGCACGTCCATGAATTGATCTACGGTTATGTGCCGGCGGTTATCGCAGGGTTTCTCCTGACAGCAGTGCCAAACTGGACAGGGCGATTGCCGGTCGTCGGCGGGCGGTTGCTCGCGCTCTTTTTGGTCTGGTTGATCGGACGGGTTGCGATCTTGACGTCACTTTGGACAGATGAGGTCGTGGCAGCGTGTCTGGACAGTGCGTTTCTTGCTGTGCTCGGCCTTGTCATCGCGCGAGAAATTGCAGCTGGCGAAAACTGGCGCAACATGAAAGTGCTTGTGGCACTGGCAGCCCTATTCGTCGGCAATGTTGTATTTCATGTTGAAGCCGTGACCGGTAGTGGTGATGGTTACGGCATACGGATCGGGATAGCAGCCACGGTTTTCCTAATCATGTTAATCGGAGGTCGGATCATTCCGAGCTTCACCCGCAACTGGCTCGCCCGTAGAGACCCAGGCCGTCTCCCGATACCGTTCAATAGCCTCGACATCGGTATCATTGCAGTGAGCATCATCGCCCTGATAGGTTGGATCGTTGCCCCGAACCATGGTTTTACCGCCCTGTTACTGATTGTGGCCGGTCTCGCCAATTTCGCAAGGCTCGCCCGTTGGGCAGGCGAGCGGACTTTGGACGAACCACTCGTTGTTATCCTTCATATCGCCTACGCCTTTGTGCCGGTTGGTTTTGTATTGCTGGCGCTTGCCACACTGCAGCCTGAGATCGTAACCTCGACGGGCGCGGTTCATGGGTGGACCGCAGGCGCGATCCCGCTCATGACACTCGCGGTCATGACGCGCGCGAGCCTAGGTCACACCGGTCAAGAATTAACAGCGAACCGGCTTATCCAATTTCTCTATCTCGCAGCAATTATAAGTGCGTGCGCTCGGATTGCAGCAGGCTTCGATTTTCTGCGCGAACCGATGCTCTTCGTGTCCAGCATTTTCTGGGTGCTAGCATTTGCTGGCCTTGTTGCTGTTTACGGACCGATGCTGACCAAACCTAGTTCATCTTCTTGAATTTCTGAGCGTTGCCTTTACCCGATGAAAGTTGTCCGCGTTATTGCAAAAATTCTGAAGGTTTCCGGCAAAATGCGCCGGGGCAAACGTGCTCCAGCGCATGACTTCGTTTCAAACGGCAACAACAGGGTTTGTCAGCAGTGGACATCTGACTAAAAGTAGCGACGATCACTTTTGACGTTTATCAGTACCCTTGGAGTTGTCTACCCGTCTTCGTCATCCAAGCCACGCATCTTGTCTATGAGGCGTAGTGGAAACTCTAGAAACAGAAGGACGGGTAACGCGAGCATCGCCGCATACCACCACCAGTTGTTGGTTTGCACCACGCACCATTCAAAGAAACATTCAACACCCAGCCACGGCAACGACCACAATGTTGCGAGAACGATGATATACGCCCACGCAGGACGATGATCTCCGTGATGGTCAAACTGTATCGGTGGTTCGTGCATGTTTCA
>JAJFHG010000044.1 GCA_021775735.1 Hyphomicrobiaceae bacterium | reverse complement strand
GGCTCCGAGAGCCATTGATGTGGTCAAGGGCACGCTACCTCATCTAGATATTTTGAGCCGACATATCCAACATGCTTGCCGGTGTCGATTTTGCACCACCAGATGCCACAGACTGGCAGCCCTGATTTTTCGACCATGGTCCCGCCTGTGATCGAGGTCAGAATTGTGGAGGATTTATTCGCTTTGGCTCTGACGTAGAGGGACTTGGCCTTGACGACGCGATAGCAGTTTTTTGCAGCGGCCTCAGGAATGGAAAAGGTAAAAGACGCGGCCACGATCACGGACATCAACAGCGTGCGGACTATGATAATTGAGAGACTTCGAATAAACATGTCACAATCCTATTTACATCTAACCGGATTTGGTGCCGGGCCTCACTGGCGAGTCGGGCACGTCTAGATTTGGATAACGCCAATCCTCTTAAATATTATAATAGGAAAAATTTCTGATCACAACAGACGTAAACGGCTGGATTTCTCGTGCTAGTTCTCATTAGCAGACGTGCACGCCTCAAAACACTAACGTCTGCTGTTGGCGACATAGCAGTCGTGGTGCTGGTAAGCGGTCACAGTCTGCTTGTGACCCGAAGCGGGCATATCGGTGCAGCACGGAAGTCGTCCGCTTATCGCCCCAAGCGGACACTTCACGCTTGAACGTATCAGCAATCGGCTTGCTCAGCTACGTTCAAGAAGCAGACCCCTGCGTCGAGGGTCGTCAGATTTAGGGGCAGACACATTCATTGCACGAGCCATCGCTCGGACCTGTGCAGCGACATGTACCACAGTCGGAATTGGTCGAGCACTGACCACAAAACGAAAGTGTTGGCGGAGTCGTTCCGAACGCGAGTTTGGTGGTCTTTTTTGCGACCGTGCAGTTGGGATTGCCTTCACTGGGCGCCGCGCACATATGTACGGCGTCAATCGATTTGACCGACAGTTGTGTTTCCCCACTTGTGGCTGCCACTTGAAACAAAACAAGCCCTAGGGCTGCTGCGAGGATAGCTAGAGCGGTACGAATAGCATAACGCATGATAAGGTCCTCCAGTGGTTTAGAAAAAGTCAAATATGCCCTTGTTTAAAACTGCTGCTTTTTGCTGGGCTTCGTCTCGCAGACCATTTTCATTGCCTGCGGTCTCGATCATGCGCCTGAAATCGCAGAAATGGAAGCCTAGGCCGTCTACAGTTGGGGCATGCTTCTGCGACCCAGGTTTAGGCCAACGTCAAATCCGTCGGCACTAACCGCCGAATCTGACCCAAAGCGGACATCCAGCACATCATGAGTTGCTCTAACTGCATTTGGGTTCCGCGACAGCGCGATTTCCACTGTATTCGCTGTGCAGATCCGTTGCGGGCCCTGTACATCAGGCGTAAGATAGGGCGTCCTCTCTTAAGGGAGTTCGTTATGTCTAGGATTACACTCAAAAACATCCTTGCTGTGACGACCGCAGCCGTTTGCATCCTCATGTTAACGGTCCCGGAGCAAGCGTTTGCCGGACGCTATGGTCGCGGCCCAGTTGTCACACCGACGCCAACGCCGATAAGACCGATCGTCCCGCTTCCTCCTCTTCCCGGCCCCAATGACGGATTGCCGATGCCCACGCCGCCCGTCATTATCAAACCTGTTCCCCCGCCGGTCGCGACACCGGCTCCAGAAGACGTTGGCGTGTGCTGTCCATGCAGCGGACGCGATACATGCAGTGATGCCTGTTGCGTCAATCAATAGCGCCTTTCCTCAACACGTTTGCAGGCAGCCAAGTGTGCGGCGCATCTGATCACACTAAGTCGTCGTTGTGCTGGAAGCCAAGACCCTCACCAAGCAACAGTCAGATGCTGTGCTGGCCTATTTGGAGACCACCTGTCATCCAATCAGGAACAGGCTGATTTTCCTGCTGTCTGTGCGTGAGGTGAGTAGTGCAATTAATCCAAAATTAACCTCACAACTTCACGCAAGTTTAGAAGTTGTCGGCGTACTTTGACCGCTTGATCATTTTTAAGCTGCGGTGTTGACTACAATCGGAAGGCGTTGGGATGGCGGTGCAGAGACCGAGTTTCACTCCCAATTATTTTTTGCGGGATTCAAGTGGCGCAACTGCCATATTGTTCGCATTATCACTCATTCCACTTTTTGGAGTAGTTGGCGCTGCCATTGACTATGCTTCAGCGCATAGCACGCGCACATATTTACAAAACGCTGCAGACTCTGCAGCGTTGGCTGCTGTAAAAACGAGGGACGATGCTACACCTGGTCCGCACTCGGTTGCCCAGGCCACATTTAACGCCAATAGCAATGCATTGCCCTTTCCCGCATCCATCAATTACAACCTGCTGAAAACCGATGATGCAGCGACTGTTAGGGTGCAGGCAACGCTGGAAACAAGTTTCCTTAATCTCATAGGATTTCCAGAGTTCTCCGTTGATGTAACCGCAAGAGCCGTGCGGCCAGGTTTTGATGCGGAGATCGTGCTGGTTCTCGACTACTCGAGCTCAATGGACGGCAGCAAATACGAAAGCATGCGTGATGGTGCAATCGACTTGGTCAAACTGCTGACAGACAACTTGACAAGTCCACGCGTAAAGATCGGCCTCGTTCCATTTGCTGAGGAGGTGTACCTATCACTTCCTGGTGAGCATGTGGTCGACGGCACCCCTGGGACAACATGGACCAATTGCACAAATGATCGAAAATGGCCGTACACAAATTCTGACACGACCCCAACAGCAGATAATGAGAGCAAGTGGGGGCGGACCGACAGTGACGATACCATTGATCCAACAGAATACGATGAGTGTGGGAATTATCCTGCAGCCTCTCTTGTTGTGAGGCCGTTGACGGATGATCATTCAGGTACCGTGACGCAACTTGAAGCGATGGTACCTCATGCGGGTACCAATATCGCCCTCGGACTCCAATTCGGCTGGCAAGTTGTTTCTGCAAATGCACCATTTACCGAGGGTGTGAGTGATGGCAGCAAGTCAAAGATTATCATTCTTCTAACAGATGGCCGACAGCATTCAGACGGCTGGGGTTCTGATGGCAACCATACGGTCGACAATGCGATTGCAAATATCGACGGTGGGTGCTCTGCAATCAAAAGCAACGGAATAACAATGATCACTGTCGCCTATGAGTTGGACGACGATGATGGAAAAGCCCAACTTTCTGCGTGTGCTTCAAAGGGTGAATATTACTTCGAAGGTGACGAATCTTCAATCGCCGAGCAGTTCAGTGACTTAGGGTATGCTCTGCTAAATCGTTACTTACACTTGACTATGTAAAGCGCAGTCCACCCGGTGGATCGGGTCCCCAATCATATTATTAATTCTCTCAGGTGCCAATCTTACGGCAATGTACGTTGCCACACGAGACGTGCTTATGGTGATGATTGGACACACCTCAGCGGCTCATATGGACGATTTATTGTGAACTGACAGTGTGTGTTTACAATTAACTTTACGTTCGCTCTGGCCCTTAGCAGACATCCTGGAAGCTATTCAATTTGACTGCTCATGACCCGCGCGGACCTTTGAGGTGCACGCAATGCTGCAAACATAGGGACCAGTTTCTGCATTGATATAATCCTTATCAGCATATTGATTATACCTATCACTTCCCGTGTTTGTCCTTGATATAAACCACACATGAACAGCTGTATATCCACTCTCGAAAGCGTCTCGTGTTAGTTCGCAATCTCAATTTGGTGAATTGATCGCCAGATTCAGCAACATGGCAATCGTAGCTGTGCCTGTGTTGATTGTGGCCGGCGGTGCTTTGTTCTTATCTTTAGTCCAATGGAAAATAGATTTTGAAAACGCTTACCAGCAGCGCTTTCTTTTAAAAGTGGGGCTGGTTGGGATCGTTCTTGCAATAGCGATGCGCAACAAGTTTTGGCTAACGCCATTGCTCAATGACACGATGGTGAACGGCAAACAACTTATGCGCCAATCCATTCAATGCGAAATATTGGCGGCTATTGCACTATTAGTCATAACAGCTTGGGTGTTAAGGACAGGCCCGGATCACAATCATGTCACAGGGGCTGGATCAATCGTCTCTTTGGCTGGTTATAACGGCTAGTGGTGCTCTGAGTGAGGGCGTTGCTTATGAGGCGTAGTTCGCAATTTCTGTAGATAAAGGGCCTCGAATGCAAACGTAGCGACAATTCCAAGCACTCCAAACACGATGATCATTGGGTCGTTGAGAAATTTAAGACCGCTGAAAACGGCCAACGCCACCGCGTCAAAGACGAAAGCCGATAGCACAATAACGCGATTTGCAGAAATCTCATCCGCCATATGGCGGTAAACCCCCCAATGTACGATCATGTCCATAACCAGGTAAAAAATAACACCGAGGGATGCGATGCGGCTCAGGTCAAAAAAGGCTGCCAGTATGGATGCTAGAACCACCGTATAAACCAGAGTATGTTTTTGAATATCTCCCGGCATTCCAAAGTGGCGGTGTGGTATGAGGTTCATATTGGTAAGCATTGCCAACATGCGAGAGACTGCAAAAATACTGGCAAGCAAACCTGAAGCGGTGGCAATAATGGCAACAAATACAGTAAACCAGACACCATATATTCCCAGCGACGGCCGCGCTGATTCTGCCAAAGAATAGTCTTTTGCCACCACAATTTGTTCGATGGTCAGATTAAACCCGACGGCATAAGCCACGAGCATGTAGACGATCGTGCAGATAGCTAGAGAAATTATGATGGCCCGACCAACATTTTTATGTGGGTCTTGCACTTCACCACCGCTATTGGTGATGGTTGTAAAACCTTTGTAAGCTAAAATTGCAAGCGCAATGCCTGCAACAAACCCCGTCATTGTATTTTGTTCATTCGGTACAGATTGTGTTGGAGCTATTACCCCCGATGAAGATGCCCAAAGAGCTGCAAAAGCAAAGGCAACGATGCCGCCGATTTTTATAAGTGCAGCGGCAATGGATATGCGACTGATCAGCTTGTTGCCTGAAATGTTGACAAGGAACGCCCCAATTATTAGTGCAACCGCAAGCACCGGTACCCAATGATCTAGCGGATCTCTGTCAAAGAGCTGTAATGTATAGGTAGCGAAAGTGCGTGCAACGAGGCTCTCATTGATGATCATCGAGAACGCCATTAAGAGTGCGGCCGCACCGGTGATCGTAGTTGGGCCATAGGCCTTCTGCAGAATCATGGCGATCCCGCCAGCCGACGGATAGGCGTTCGACATTTTGATATAACTGTATGCGCTAAAGGCGCTCACAATGGCGGCAACGAGGAACGCCAAAGGAAAAAGCGAGCCCGCAAACTCTGCAACTTGCCCGGTCAATGCAAAAATGCCCGCACCGATCATGACGCCGGTGCCCATTGCGACCGTGCCCGCGAGCGTCAAGCTTCCTGCCTTATAGTCAGATGACATTGCAAAATACATTCTAATTTAGACCCGCTAAAAATGCCAAGCAAGATACCTTACGGGGCAGCAATATCTTTCCCTAGCACTTCCGGTTACGGGAAGGTCAAGTCCACTTACGGTTGGACAGTCCCGGTGTTTGACGATGGTGTCTCATCACTCGCGGGTGAAATCTTGATGATCCGATATTTCTTGTCTCGGCTAAGTTTGATGGTGAACATCACCTGATCGCCCGGTTTTGTAACGCTGAGGTCAACCTTTCGCGTAACTGGCAGATCCATAGTCATCTTCGGCCAACCAAAATCTGGCATTGGTTCATGCGTAAGGTTTACCGATCGCGCATCTGTATCGACGGTGTTAATCACAGCCTTGCCGATTGCTTCGGTCTTTGTTGTTTGAGCCATTTGGCTGTGATCCATCTCTTCTGCACACACTGAGAACGGGATCAAGAGAACGCTTGCAGCGAGTGCCAAAAAGGGCGTTCGGAGGTTTTTCATGTCGGTTCCCCTGTTTTTTGTGAACGCTTACATTGGTTCGGAAATTAGCAATTGATGGTGTCGTTATTCCGCCGGTTCTGTGACCAACTTTTGCGGTGAAGGATCAATTTCCTGCCGTCGAAAATGCCGGCCTTCCCAAAGGTCAAAGATAACCGGAATGACAATCAAAGTGAGCAGCGTTGTTGACGCCATGCCGCCAACCATAGGCAAAGCGATGCGGCGCATCACGTCGGAACCAAGGCCCTCAGTGATAAAGATTGGCATCAGTCCGGCAAAGATTGTTAAAACCGTCATAAGCTTAGGTCTGACCCGCATGACGGCACCGGCGATCACGGCATCGCGCAAATCTGTCGCCGATTGTGGAGGGTTCTGACGCACCTGACCATCAATATAGAGCAGCATGACAACAGCTGTTTCTATGGCAATACCGCCAAGGGCTATAAAGCCGACAGCGACAGCAACAGAGAGATTGTAATCAGCGAGATAGACAGCCCACATTCCTCCAATTAAGCCAAATGGCAGCGACAGCATGATGATGAGTGTGCGGTCTAGTCGGCCGAAGTGCAGCATCAAGAGGACGAAGATAATGACAACCACGGCGGGTATGGTGATCTGGAGTTGCTGACGCGCTTGCAACATTTGTTCGAACTGGCCGGACCAGGTAATGGCGTAGCCAGCTGGTAGCTTGACCGCGTCACGGACAAATTTCTGTGCATCTCCAACATAGCTGCCGATGTCGCGTCCTGAAATGTCAACAAACACCCAGCCGGTCAGGCGAGCATTTTCAGAACGCACCATTGGTGGCCCGTCAACAATTTCGATGCGTGCAAGTTCGGCCAACGGAATATGTTGCCCCGCCGGTGTTGGGATCAAGATTTCACTGAGTTGGCTGATGGTTTCGCGGAACGGGCGGTCATAGCGCATCATGATGTTGTAACGTTCTCGCCCTTGCACGCTTTCTGACAGCTTCATACCGCCAAGCGCGGTTTGAATAACCCCCTGAAAAATTGCCATATCGATATTGAGCCGTGCCAACTCTCGACGGTTCGGCCGGATTTCTAGATATTTTCCGCCTTGTACGCGATCGGCAAATGCTGATCGGGTGCCTGGGACGTTGCGTACTGCACCCTCGACTTCAAGCGCGATGCGCTCAATGATTGCTAAGTCGTTGCCGGTGATTTTTATACCCACCGGTGTGCGAATGCCGGTTGAAATCATGTCGGTGCGGATTTTGATGGGATAACCCCAACTGTTGACCAAACCAGGTATTTTGGTGCGGCGGTCGAGGTCCTGGATGAGATCGTTCACCGTCAAACCGGTTCGCCATTGATCTTTAGGTTTGAGCTTGATCCAAGTTTCAATCATGGATATCGGTGCAGGATCGGTTGCGGTATCAGCACGTCCAAGTTTGCCAAACACGCGCTCCACTTCGGGAGCGGTTTTTATCAGGCGATTGGTTTGCGCCAAGATCTCCTTGGCCTTGCTGATCGAAACACCGGGCAGGGTGGTTGGCATGTAAAGCAGCTCACCCTCATAGAGCGCCGGCATGAATTCGGTGCCAGTTTTCATCACCGGATAGGCGAGCGATGCAACCGCGAGACAACACAGGCTAAGCGTCAACCAACGTGCCTTGAGCGCTAAGTTGAGTACGGGCTTATAAGCGGCGACAAAAAACCGATTAATGGGGTTTTTCATTTCAGGCAAAAGTCTGCCCCGCACAAACCAGACCATCAGGACCGGAACCAAGGTAATGGATAAAATGGCGGCAAACGCCATCGCATAAGTTTTGGTGAAGGCAAGCGGAGCGAATAAGCGGTAGCTTTGCCCTTCAAGGGCAAACACCGGCAAGAACGACACAGTAATGATGAGAAGTGAGAAAAACAGACCCGGACCGACTTCTTTTGCAGCAACAATTATTGCATTGCGTTTGTCAGTGGAAGTGGCGTCTTCAGCTAACGATGTAAGCCGACGGTGAGCATTTTCAACCATGACAATAGAAGCATCAACCATGGCTCCGATGGCGATGGCAATGCCGCCAAGCGACATGATATTGGCGGTGATGCCCTGTTCAGCCATCACGACAAAAGCGGCAAGAACGCCCAGTGGCAATGTGATGATAGCAACAAGAGCAGATCGCACGTGTAGCAGGAAGATAAAACAAACCAGCGCGACGACCAGGCCTTCTTCGATTAACTTGGTTGTCAGGTAGTCTACAGCACCTTCGATGAGTGGAGCCCGGTCATAGACGGTAACGACTTCAACACCACTTGGCAGGCTTGGTTTAAGGCCTTCAATTTTTTGCTTTATGGCCTTAATCACGTTTAGCGCGTTTTCACCCGAGCGCATCACAACGATACCGCTGACGGTTTCGCCTTCCCCATTGAGTTCAACAACGCCACGGCGCAGTTCCGGACCTTCGACAACGTTTGCAATGTCAGAGAGCACGACAGGTGTGCCCGCACTGGAAAAGACAACAACATTTTTAAGCTGGTCGAGCGCCTGAATATAACCCGATGACCGCACAATGAGTTCGGTTTCCGCTTGTTCGATCACCCTGCCGCCAACTTCACTAGAGGCGGCACGTACGGCTTGGGTAATTCGGCTCAGCGGAATATTATAAGCGCGCAGTCGGTTGGGATCGACGAGCACCTGAAATTCTTTGACAAATCCACCGACGGAAGCAACTTCCGACACACCGGGCACTGTGGCCAACTCAAACTTCAAGAACCAATCTTGCAGAGAGCGTAACTGGGATAAGTCCTGACCGCCCGTCTTGTCGACCAGCGCGTATTGGTAGACCCACCCCACTCCGGTGGCATCGGGACCGATTTGCGGTGTCGCGTTCTGAGGTAGCGTGCCAGAGACCTTGCTTAGAGCCTCGATGACCCGCGCGCGCGCCCAATATTGATCGACACT
This sequence comes from Hyphomicrobiaceae bacterium, assembly GCA_021775735.1. Lineage (GTDB taxonomy): Bacteria > Pseudomonadota > Alphaproteobacteria > Rhizobiales > Hyphomicrobiaceae > JAHZKN01. The sequence continues at coordinate 3,239 of JAJFHG010000044.1, read as the reverse complement.
GTCTTTGAAGATGACGTAAACAAAGCTCGTGCCAAACATGGAAAACCCACGCACAGCTTTCGTCTTCGGCAGACCTAACAGTGTCGTCGATAGCGGATATGTCACGAGATCTTCAACGATCTGTGGAGATTGTCCGGGAAAGTCGGTGCGGATGATGACCTGCGTATCAGATAGATCTGGGATCGCATCAAGTGGAGTTCGCTGGATTGCCAACCAACCGGCGATGATCAAGCCAAGGCAGGCAACCACAACCAGCAACTGATTGTTGATCGACCAACCAATGACTTTGGCAATGCCCGACTGTGTCGGATCGCGGCTTGTAAAATCCGCTTCTGATTTAGTGTCCGGCATGATTGCTTCCCGGAGACGCTTGGGGCTTTGAGGCGGGCTTGTTTGTTTTTGCTTGGACGTCGTCTTTTTTGATCTCTGGCCAATCCACTTTCATGGCATGGCCTGACCCATAGGGATTGCTTGTTGTGCCTTTCATTTGAATCCACAGCTTGTCATTGCCGTGGTCCTTATAAAGGACAACGTCTTTTTTCTTGTAGTGCTGAGGTGCACCTTCAACGAGCCACGGTTTGAGGGCGGAAACCAGTTGCGCCAACGCGGATCTGAGTTCGCTTTCAGTCTTGGCGGCCTTTGCGCTTTCAAGTGCGGTGACCGCGTCGGTCATCACATAAGCAAGTCGTGTGTGTTGAAAGGCTGGCCACAGAAACGTTTTGACCTCAATTGCAGGGTCGAGTTGTTTGGGGTCTAAATCGTAACCATCGACCAGTGCTTCGTGGATATAGAGCGCGGCATCAACCATGTGGTCAATCATGGAAAATTGAGTTTGATCAAGTTTGAGCAGTGAGAGAGGCAACTGCAAGCGTTGTAGTTTTTGGAAGCTCTCTCTCAGTGCACTTTCAGAATCGATCAGGAATTGGCCGGACACAACAATTTCATCACCCTTTGCAACCTCACCGGATACCTCGGTCCATCGTTCGGTTGTTAATCCAGTCGTCACCGACCTCGGTTCAAACCGCCCCTGCCCCAGCGAGGCCACGACATAACGCCCAGCGCCGCTTTTCAAGATGGCCTCACTTGGAACGGCGAGGCGTTCTTTAATCTCAACATCAAATGCCACATCGGCATAGGCACCCGGGCGCAACTCGCCATCAGGGTTATCGATCACCAGACGCACCTGACCGGTGCGGGTTTTGGCGTCAACCGTTGGGTAGACATATTCGACGCGGGCAAAAACCTGCCGACCAGGAATGTTGGGAAACGTAGTACGGGCAGGCGTGCCTACTTTTATAAAGCTTAGATCTTTCTCAGACACACTGACCATCAGCCAGACTTGTGAGTAGTCCTGGATGCGGGTCATCATCGTGCCGCGTTTCACGTAGCTACCAGGTCTGAGTTCAATCATGGCGACGGTGCCATCGCGTTCCGCGTAGAATGGCACGAACTCATTCGCGGAACGTTTTTTTTCTATCTGCCGTATTGCACGGTCTTGCATACCAAAGGCGCGCAGACGGGTTTTAATTGATTCAATGCGTGTGCGATTGCGACCCTTCAGGGCATCAACCAGATCGCGTTGCGATACGATGTACTCCGGCGCATAAAGTGTGAATAGAAGATCGCCCTTTTTGACGTGGTCGCCAACGGCGCGAATACGCAAGTCCTCGATCCAACCTTCGAGGCGGGCCGTCAGTTCAGTTTGAAGGCGTTCATTTTCTGCAACCCGGCCGAAACTTCGTATGATCCGGCCAAATTTAGTTTTTTCCGCTTTTGCGATGCGCACACCCATGTTTTGCATGGTTTCTGGCGCAATGGTGATCGGGCTGCGGTCCTGCGGCTTGGTCTGACCTTGTGCACTTCCAGGCGTTTCTAATTTGACCAGATCCATGCCGCAGATCGGGCAACTACCGGGGTCATCTGCGATGTAATGTGGATGCATAGGGCACGTCCACTTTGGCTTAGCTTTTTGATTATCTGACGCGCCTTTGTCCGCAGTGGAGTTGTTGTGCGGTTCGGCCGCCAACGCGGCATGGTCGAAATCTAGAATTTGGCCCACCATTGCCGTTAAACTGATCGCCACCAGCCCAAGTAGAAAAACGGCTGCAAGCGTCAAGAAACGCATTTTTTTTCTGGTTCCAATGAGGTTTTCTAACTGCACAAAATTCATCACATTTTTCCTCGCGCCGTGTCTTTCGCCGATCCGTTTTGGTTTGATCGCTTTGAGGATTTTTTGGTTTGTTTTCCAACGTGTGAGTTTGAAAGTTCTCGAATAATTGGACAATCCGGCTGGCCATCGCCAGAACATGAGCTGACAAGTTGGGTGAGCGTTGCCGCCAGATGTTCGAGTTCCGCAGCTTTAAGTCTGAGCTCTTCAAGGTGACGCGCGGCCAAAGACTTGACGTCCGCGCTGGCGCGTTCGGGATTATTGTAAAGCCCCAGCAGGGTGCGACAGTCATCGAGTGAGAAGCCAAATGCGCGCGCCCGTCTCAGAAACGACAGCGTTTGCACATGTTGGGCAGAGTAATCTCGGTAACCATTCGGACGTCGGTCGGCGCGAATAAGGCCAATCTCTTCGTAATATCGAATGGTTTTAGCCGGCAGTCCGGTCTGTCTGGCAACAACACCAATGTTCATTGCATCGTCCTCTCAACGTTTGAGGCAGCACACACCAACTTGGTGTGCGCCATCGGCCCGTCCCTGACCAATCCCAGCACCGGATAAGTTCCGATGCTGATATCAATCGGGTTTTGAGAGGTCGCTAGATGCGGAAGCGAGCAGTTCGCAATAAAATGTCATGCCGTTTTTGCGGCGCGAGGAGATGACTCAGAAAAGGCGGTCCGCGTGGCCAAGTCCTGTGGCCGGCATCTATGACGGACAAACTGTTTGCAAGTGTTGGACCATGCAACAGCCCAAATTGCTCTGAGGGCACCAGGTTGGACAGGTACGCTTTCGCAATCATGCCCGCATCTGGCGCGCGCTCGACGCAGTATTTCAGACACGCCCAGGTTCCGACATCTTCACTGTCAAGAGCGTGGTGATGATGCGTGTGATCGTGACCGACAACATCACTGGCCTCCTCAAAAACCATGTCTTGGGCAAGCTCGGCTGCGACCAAAACACGGCTAATGCTCGTCGCCATGAGTGCAATGACGAGCAGATAGGCCACAGTTTTTCGGACATAGATGAGCATGCCGTGCGTCGTCTCCTTTGACTTCACAATAGGGCAAATTAGACCT
>JAJFHG010000043.1 GCA_021775735.1 Hyphomicrobiaceae bacterium | reverse complement strand
GCAAGGCTTGGCAATGTCTCTCGTTAGGTTTCGGCTTTATCCTGACACACATTACTGGCCATTTTTACCAGCCTCGACTATTTGTTTCTCGGTGCGAGTACCCTATTGTATTCTAGCGTCGTTTTGCAGCGTATGACGTTATCTCGTTTCCGGATCCAAAAAATGACTTCTAGTATAACTGCAGGAGCATGGCTTGAAGGCGTCGATGGCAAGACGTGGCCTCTTGATGCCAATTGCCCAATAGGTCGTTCTCCATCAAATGAGTTGGTGGTTGCAGACCGCAAGGTCTCCCGTCGCCATGCCGTTATACATAAACAAAATGGTTATGAGTACTGGATTGTTGACTTGGGTAGCGGCAATGGAACTTACGTAAATGGAATGCGTGTGTCGCTGCCACGTCAGCTTATCGACAATGATAAGATATTGTTTGGCGAGTTTGCTGTAACATTCCGCCAAACAGACCTGCCCGACCACGTGTCTCGCACAGCGGCGATCCCGTCCATGACGGTGATTGACGTAAAAAGCGTGAAATGTTGGATGTTGCTGGCAGATATCATCAACTCAACAAGCCTGGCCAAACAATATGATCAGGCTGCATGGGCCACTCTGGTTGGGTCGTGGGCGGGTGACTGTCGCCAAATTGTTGATTTGCATGGTGGTGAAATCAATAAATACCTTGGCGATGGGTTTCTGGCGATCTGGCCATGGAACGACGGAGAAACCGACCACATTGAAGGTGCACTTGATGCACTGTTAGACATGCAAAAAACGGCCGAAGTGCCGTTTCGCTTGGCTGTGCATTTGGGTGAGTTAACGTCGGGTGGTGGGCCAACGCTCGGAGAAGACAATCTTACAGGCTTTGAATTGATTTTTCTGTTTCGTATGGAGAAGCTGGCGGCATCTCTAACGCAGACAACATTTTTTAGTGCTGACGCACATCAAGCGCTTGATAAGGATTTGGGATTGGTATCCGTCGGCGAGCACATTGTGCCGGGTTATGTTGATGACGAACCACGCACTTTTTTTGGGCGTGAGAAGACCTAAAGTTTCAGTTAGATCATTGAGTGCAACCGTTCTAAAAAGCAAAAAATCCAATTAAAAACACCAGCAATGCTATCAGCGCAAAGTGTTGCAGTTGCAGGCCGAGGATGCGGTGTGTGCCTGTCACAGTGTCTGTTTCAACTGGAGAAGACTGAAGCGGCGTGGAAATGACCGGTGGTGCCCCATCACCCTCATTTACGCAGACTGTAATCACAGTTGTATTGTCTTGACGCGGCATCTTCTTTTTATCGACGTCTGTTACTAACCGTTCAGCAAGCGCATCCGCTGCATTGAGCTCAAACTGTTCTGTGATGGTCGCAATTTCATCACCTGTCAGTGTCAGCAGTCCATCGCTTGCGACAATTAATTTGTCACCAGCATGCAGTTGCAATACTTGCGCGTGAATTTCCTGAAGCGGAATTCGCTCCCCGGTAAGTGCTGACCTAAGGGCGCGTCGACGGCTATCGCTCTCAGCGGCTTCTTTTGAAATAATGCCTTCGGAGGCCTGTTTGTCGAGCACGGCGCCGTGCGAATGATCTGCATTCAACCGATGCAGTTGCGCGTCGCGGAGGAGGAGCAGTGCGGAATCGCCAACGCTCACCCATCGCAAACCTTCATCATCCAAATAGACAGCTACCAGCGTGCAACCCATCCCCTTGTGATCGGGTTCTGAGTTTACTTTTCTGGCGATAGCCGCGTTTGCACCATCTAATGCGTGCGCCATACGCGGACCAAGATCGCCAGCATTTTCCGCAAACGCTTCGATAAAGCGATCACAGGCAATTTGACTAGCGATCTGTCCTGACACATGCCCGCCCATTCCATCAGCAAGCACGGCGAGAAGTGGATAGGTCTTGGAACCTGCGGGAAGTGTTTCAGGTTGCCAGACAGCAGCATAGTCTTCCTGTTTCGACCGCGCACCCCGACTAGCTTGAAGGGCATATAGGTAGGCAAGGAGTGGTGTGCTCATTCGGATTTGTCTTCCTCAGGTGGCCCCGTTGCAGGATCATCCTCACCGCCAAGCCAGTCAAAAGCATCATTGCACAAAGGAACAAACAGACATGTTGTTGCGCCGATTTGTATTTGATCATGACTGTGAAGCTGGGTCGGTGTCATAACTGGCGTCTTGTTGATGCGTACGAGGTTCTTTTTGCCGGCATCGCGTAGAAAGAAAGTCCGCTCAAGCTCATCATAGAGAATGAATGCATGTGTTTCACGCGTGACCTGCGTGTCGCCAAAGTTAAGGCGGATGTCCTGCTCTTCTCCACGTCCAATCGTGTTTTGACCGTAGTGGATGTTAAGCACTGTGCCCCGCCCGGGACCCTCCATAACAACCAACCAACCGACGGGCGGATTAAAGTCATCCTGGTCTTCTGATTTTGTGTCGGGTGTTAAGAAAACTGTATTTTCGTCTTCAGGTATCGGATCGTCATGAGAGTCCGTCTGGTCTGTACTCCGCGCTATGTTCAGATTGTCGCCTTGGGCGCTGGATTTGGGATCTTGTTGTGATCCGGCCGTCGTGGCTGCTTGTGAGTCAGTGTTGAACAAGATCTTCGTGGCGGCTTCATCGTCAGATCCCACGTCAGGCGTTGCTGAGGTTTTGACGGGAGCCTGTTCTGAAGCTGCGGATCCGTCTGCCACAGACCCCACCATACCAATGACGGTGCCAGGTAACTGTTGCGTTGGTTGAACTGATGATCGGGCCGGTAAGATCTGTGTCGCATCGGCGCCTTCATTTTCAGAGTCAGGCTTTGATGCTGGCACAATTTGCGTGACATCATTGTCGTCGTCAAAGTTATCTTGCGGCGAGTCTTTGTCAGTTTTATTAGTACTCATCAGCGTGCTCCTTACGCAACTGTCGGCACGTTTGTGCAGATCTGCTGATTAACTCGGTTTAGATGCCAAGCGTAGTTTAACCTCACCCAGTTCAATTACGTCATCAACGCAAAGAGCGCATTCATTGCACCGGCTACCGTTCACAAAGACACCGTTTTTGGTGCCCAGATCCTGGATGGAGACTGTAGCATCATCTGCAACTTGCAAAATTGCATGATGTCGATGCACTGAGCGGTTTGTCAGCTGCACATCATTATCGCGGCTGCGGCCAATACGAATGCTACCCGGTGCTAAGGCTAAAGGACTATCGCCAGATCCAACCAAATCAAGCCAAGCGACAGCGGAAGTCTCCTGTCCAGCTGACCAGTTTTGCGTCAGGATGCGTGTTTCATCATCACCCTCCTCGGCACCACCGGCTGTTTTTGACTGATTGTCTGCGTTTTGCGCACCGCGATATTTTGAGACATAAGACAGCCCCAATAGAACCAACCCACTGCTGAGAATAAGTGCTGCAAGCGTTACAAAAAGATTGTCGCCAAAAAGCTTTTGCGAGTTTAACCACGATTGAGCTGTTTGACGTTCCATTTCGATAGGCGACGTGGTGAGCGTGCCCTCACCGGGTACACTCGCTGAGATCTTTAGCGTTGGGTTGTCGGGCAGTTCAGTTGCATCAGTACTCAGTACAACACCACTCTCGATACGTTCGGGTGCACGCGAGGCAACAGCCAACAATTCGTTCTTTGACAAGCCGGTGATCGTGTAAATTCCACCACTTGTTTTCTTGGAAATGTTAGATAGGAGTGCTGATGGTTCTCCGTCGGATTGTCCTTGCACGACAAAGTAAATCGCAACGTTTACATTCAGCGCCTGATTGATAAGGCTCGTTTCATCAACACGGTTGGCATTAGGATTTGGATCCGTCAAGACGAACACGGCTTTGCGGTCTGCTTTGTGATTAGCCAGCTTTGCAATTGAGTCGGATAAGGAGCGCAGTACGACAGTGTCGCCTTCAACCGGTTTCATCGTTGCAATTTTTGCAGCCGCAGATTCAAGTTTCGGGCGATATGCACCCAAGCCGGCAACCTGTTGAAATGTTGTGCCGGCGGTTGCCATACCCATGGCTTGTTTGCCAACCGGATAGGCTGCCCGCGAAAGGTACAAAGAAAAACGCTCTAATTGCTTTTCAGTTACGCCTGATGTTTGGACCAAAAAATAAAGCGCAGTTTTATCGTTTGACCAATTGTAGGACCGCAACGTGAAACCGAGGTCGGTACCGTCTTCTTCTTCAATAGAGACATTGTTTAAGTCTTTGCCGCTGGTGCTGCGCAATTGGCAAACGAATTTCTCCGCCTCTCCATCAACCACAGATCGGCATGCTGAAACGAGAGGGTCGGAAAGCGCGCCGACGAGGGGCATGCACAAGGTCACCATGAAAATAATATATCGTTTCATGCTCCGTATACCCATTTCAGCCCCCAAAATATGCAAATGATGTGTTTGATTATACCGATTCAACATCGTCCTCGGTATCCCCATATTGGTTGTGGTTTACATGTCCGGCATGGCGCCAGATATGACCAAATTGAAAAGGCTGGACCCCGCTATGGCACTGCAACTTGGCAATCGACGCTATCTGCCCGCGTTTGAGAGCCTGGGCACCTGTCACCTGTGTGACAGTCATGCCCCAAATTTACGCTTATGACGGTTAAATATTCGGGGTCTTTTCAAATTAGAGTTCAATTAGGCCTTGAAAGTTTGTCACCAGCGCCCCGTCTGGCGGCCTGAAGAGGTTGCTCGCGGATACCCATCATCTGGGATATGCGCTATGTTGGAATCTTGTTAACCGTCAGCGGGGTCCGTGATCTTAATCAATTTTGGCTAAGGTCACGGTCGAACGCGAGAAGTGTTTATGGCGCACCAACAGACATTACCTGTCGATACCGAGTTGATCGGTGACTTCCGGATCAAGGATCTATTGGGAAGCGGCGGTTTTGCGAATACCTATCTTGCTATGGACCTGACGCTCGGTCGCGAAGTTGCCATTAAGGAATTCTTCCCTTCTGAGCTGGCTGTGCGGGCAGATAGCCAAAGTGTTTCTGTTAAGAGTGCCGCGCAGAAAGTCCAATTTAATTGGGCCATGGGACGGTTTGTACGCGAGGCTAAGACACTCGCCAAGTTTCGCCACCCTAGTGTTGTACGCGTATTTCGTGTTTTCAATGCCAATGACACAGCCTACATCGTGCTTGAATTTGTGCGTGGCGCGAACATGGAGACGTGGCTGAAACGGATTCAGCGGCGGCCGGATCAAGACGAACTCGACCATTTCCTACCCCCGCTACTTGATGCTCTCGAAGTGGTCCACGATGCAGGTATTCTTCATCGCGATATTAAACCAGCAAATATCTATATTAGAGAGGCGGAACGCACACCCGTTTTGCTCGACTTTGGCGCTGCTAAGTATGCGGCCTCCTCTGCTGGTGACCAGACAGCAACAACAGCGGCGATTGTTTCTAAGGGCTACTCTCCGCATGAAGCCTATTCGACCGATGCACATTTGCAGGGTCCGTGGACTGATATTTATGGTCTCGCAGCTACCTTACACCGGGGTTTAACCGGCTCAGCGCCGATGGAATCCACGACGCGCATCATGCAGGATGATTTTGTACCGTTGAATGAGCGCCCTGAACTCGCCGGACGCTATCGGCCAGAGTTCTTGATCTCGCTAAACCGTGCACTTGCGGTCATGCCTAAAGATCGGCCTCGGTCGATAGCGGAATGGCGCGCTGAGCTCTACCCGAACCTAACATCTGCTCAACCTGCAGCGACCTCAACACCTTCGGCCTCGAAACGGGCTGAATGGCATCCGTTGTCCGATACACCGTCCGATGCGACGAAACTTTACACGGGCGGTTCGTCCCGCCCGAGCCAGCCAGCGCCATCGCAAAGCCGCGCCCAAACTTCGCAACCACCGCGTAGCGTGGGTAAAATTTTCAGTGATATTTCTGCGATAACGGCTGCAACACGGCCCGCCTTGAAAAACGCCGTCAAAAACCAAAGCCGGACGGTCATTGTCGGTTGGCTTATGGCTATTGTTGGAGCAGGCGGACTTGCTGCGCCACTCCTCTTCAGCAGCTCAGGAGAAAAAACCACGATTGGCGTTGCCCAAACTGCACCGTCCACAAAGATTGTCCGCACATCCGATCCAAGCCGACCTTCAGGTGCACCAGCTTTGATCACACCGGTAGCCAAACCAAAGGTTACGCGTGAACAGTTGCGTGCTGAGGCGCTTCGCGTTGAGGCTGCGCGCCAAGAGGAACTGGAAAAACAACGCGCAGCTGAGAAACAAAGAGATATATGGCGACGCCAGCGCTTGGCGTTGCAAGCTAATCTGGCGCGTAAGCGCTCTGAACAAGCTTCAAAATTAGCAGCGCGACGGGCAGAAGAACGTCAAGCCAAGGAAAAAGAAGTCGAGCGCCAACGGCTTGCAAAACTTGCCGAAGAACAGCGCGCACGCAAGGCAGCAGAAGTGGCGAAAGCTGCGACTGAAGAGCGTGAACGAAAGCGGATAGAGGCTGAAAACGCTGAAAAAGAACGTCTTCGCATTGCAGAAGAGCAGAAAAGACAGCAGCAAGCTGCTGAAGAGAAAGAACGACAAGCCCGGTTAAAAGCGGCTCGGGCTGCACGTGAAGAAGAGCGACAGCGGTTAGCCAGACGGGCCGAGGCTGCAGAGCGCGCCCGGGCAAAACGCGAAGAGCAAAAAAAGGCCGAGCGTGAACGCAAGTATGCAGCGCTCAATCCACCAAAACCCGCCGCAGTCCCCGACACCCCGAAAGTTGACCGTAAGCCTTATCTGACAAAACTGCAGACGGCACTCAAGGAGACCAAGTGTTATTCTGGATCAATCAATGGTGAGCTAAAAGATACTGAAACAGCCCTTGGGAACTTCCAACAAGCCTATGAGGGCGAGGCAAAGCCGCTTAATCTTCAGACAGCGTCGGCTGATGAATACGATGCTTGGCTGACATGGTTCCGCAGTCTTGAAAAATTTGGTTGTATTACGCCCCGAGTACGTGACGAATTTGCCAAGCCGAAACCGTCTTCAAAGACGCGAAAGGCGCGGACAAAAACACGGACCAAGACAAGTCCCAAAAAGACCAAGAAGGCTAAGTCAAAAACCAAAAAGAAAAGGTCGAGCAAATCGGCATCACGCAAACGGTCAACCTCCAAGCCATCCTATGGAGCAGGCAGCACGTCGCGAAGTCTGCTTCGAGGCGGCCGCTAGCGTTTGAGATGCCCCGACGCTCAATGGCTCTTTAGATAAAATTGCACATACAAGCCCAGAGCTCTGCGCACCAAAACGGGCCAGCTCTCGATTGGAAATGCGTCATGTGAGGAGCCCAACAGTGCGTCGGGCCCCCTTTTTCTGGACAGTGTTCGTTTTTTTGTTGCATGAGCGCAACGCTCATTGCATCAGCCGTGGAACAAGGCTTTTCGCGCGGTGCATGCCGGCAACGACTCAGTTAGTTCAATTAATAGAAAATTAACGAATCGCCACCCCATCAAGCCTGTTCTGCGTTTTTCATGGTGACTGATTACCTTGTCGCAGAAGGACGTTTAGCGATGAAATTGAAGTATTTGACGGCTGTTGCCATCGCCGCTAGCAGCTTTGGGATTTCACATGCACAAGCTGCAGATTTTGGCGGCAATTGTTGCGCAGATCTTGAAGAGCGGATTGCAGAGCTTGAAGCAACAACGGCGCGCAAGGGTAACCGTAAGGTCTCTTTGACAATTTATGGCCGGGTTAATCAGGCCATTTTGTTCTGGGATGACAGCACAGAGACCAACGCCTACGTCGTCAACAACAAGACGGCGACAACGCTGGTTGGCTTTGAAGGCTCTGCTACGATTAACCCAACATTTTCAGCTGGCTATCGCTTGGAAATTGAATTCGCTACAGCAAACTCTGACTTTGCCGATCAGGGCACGATCACTGGCGGTGGTCTCACCTTTATCGGCGTTGGCGATGAGGGCCGCAGCGGCCCGTTTATTCGTCACTCCAATTGGTGGATTGAGCATAAGAAGCTTGGTCGATTCACGATGGGCCTTCAGTCCAATTCAACCGACAATATTGCCGAGATGGATTTGTCGGGAACATCTGCCGTGTCGTTGTCCAGTGTTGAAACGTGGAATGAAGGCTTCTTCCTTCGAGATGAAAACACTGGTAACCCCGTTTTCTTCCCTGGCCTTTTAGCAGCAGGTGGCCGTGGATTCTCGATCATGGGTGATTTGTGGCGTGGCAACTTTGATGGCGGGCGCGGCAATCTCATTCGTTACGACTCACCGGTTCTAGCTGGATTTGTGCTTTCGGCAGACTGGGGTGAGGACGATGATTGGGCCGTCGCGCTTCGTTATGCTGGTGAATTCGGACAGTTCAAAGTTCGGGCAGGCGTCGGCTATCACGACGGAAAGATCCTCGATACCGACAACATTACGTTCCTGCTTGGCGGTGAAAACGCGGTCTTTGATCACGAAGAAGTTGTTGGTTCGATCTCGGTCTTGCACCAGCCTACAGGTCTGTTCGTCACAGCCGCCGCAGGCTCACGTGATTGGGAGAACATCGAAGGAAGCGCTTTCCAGTTGCTCGGTGACAAGTATTTCTACCTCAAAGGTGGCATCGTTAAGAGATGGACCAGTCTCGGTGACACGGCCATTTACGGTGAGTACTATAAGATTTCAGATGTTGGTCTGAAATTTGGGAATGCTGCCGTGGACGCACGTCTCAATGAAGAAGCAGAAACATATGGTTTTGGCATTGTTCAGCATGTCGATGCTGCCGCGATGGAATTCTATCTGGCCTATCGCCACTACAAAGCTGATGACATTACGGACTTCAATGTCATGCCAGCTGCCGTTGTGTTGCAAGACCACGATCTGAGCTACGACATGATCATGTCCGGAGCCAAGATCAATTTTTAGAAAAAATTCGAACTAGCTTTCAAAGTTAGTGACAAAACAAAAGCAGCTGGGTTGATGGCTTCAACCCAGCTGTTTTGCGTTAAGGTTGGACGCCTGGCTCTGACGGCCAAGGCTTCAAGCGATCAAGCTTCATCGACTGATAGATCTCTGTGCTATTCACCGTCGCCTAACGCCTTGTTGGTAGGCTGGCTCTGAAACAGTGCGTCCGTTAAGGGGACGTAAAAACGTGTTTCAGTTTGCAGCAAACCAAGGTGTCCAGGATGGCCAACGCCCCACACGCTCTTGAGATCAAAGATCTTCATAAAACTTTTGTCGAACCTGCCGTCGACGGTCTTTCGCTGACCATTACTGCTGGCGAGTTCTATGCTCTGCTTGGTCCCAATGGTGCCGGTAAGACAACAACGTTGCGCATGGTCGCAGGATTGCTGAACAAAGATGCTGGTAACATCAAGGTTTGCGGAATTGATGCAGGCCTTGAACCTATTGCAGCAAAACAAGTGATGGCCTGGGTTCCTGATGAACCGCTGATTTATGACAAGCTGACACCCATGGAGTATCTGGCGTTCGTCGCAGGCCTTTGGGGTATGAATGCAGATGTTGCCAAGCTGAAGGCTGTCAAATTGCTCACTCAGTTTGGTCTCGGTGCGCATGCCGACGAGCGGTGCCAGGGTTTTTCAAAGGGTATGCGCCAGAAGGTGGCGCTCGCTGGTGCGCTGATCCATGATCCAAAGCTGATTATATTGGACGAACCACTGACTGGCTTGGATGCGGGCTCGGCGCGTCAGGTTAAGTCTGTTTTGCGTAACCTCGTTTCACAAGGCGTTACAGTCATAATGACCACGCATATTTTGGAGGTTGCTGAGCGCATGGCTGATCGCATTGGTGTGATCGCCAAAGGTCGTTTGATTGCGCAAGGCACGTTGCAGGAATTGCGCGAAACATCCGGCGATACGGGAAAAAGCCTGGAAGACATCTTCCTTGAGATCGTGAAAGACAGTTCTGAAGAGAGTGCTACTCGTCTTGAACAAGGCGAAGAGGCAAACGCAGCATGATCCCTACAGCTTCTTTATCCTGGTTCGCTGGCCATGAGTTCACGTTAGCATGGCGTGACTGGGTCACACTGATGTCAGGCGGGCGCAAGCTTCGTGACCGTGCGATCTTAATTGGTATGGGTGTGTTTGCACTCGCGATGCATGGTTTTGCTTACTTTGTCCTCAAAGGGACGTTCGCTTCGCTCCAAGGCATTGATGTTGGTTTGCTGGTGATGATATCGGCCAGCCTTATCTTGACCTTTACGATGATGTTGTCACAAGCCATGGAACAGATAACGCGTGCATTCTATTCGCGTGACGATTTGGATCTCATCTTATCTTCGCCTGCCCCAGCCCAGGATCTATTCACTGTCCGCATCGTAATGATGGCGCTGACAACAGCGTTAATGTCAGCCTTGATGGTAGCACCGTTTATCAATGTGGCCGTTGCGCTGGGTGGCGTTCAATGGCTGGCTGGTTATGGTGTTGTGATTGCAGTGTCAGGCGTTGCAACGGGCGTTGCTGTCTTGTTGACGTTGCTGCTTTTTCACAGCGTCGGCGCAAAACGAACGCGCCTCATCGCGCAAATCATGGCAGCCATTGTTGGCGCATCGTTCATCATCGGTTTGCAGGTTGTGGCAATTGTCTCTTATGGCTCAATATCACGTTTTAGCGTGATAAACTCGGATGCCTTGAGTACGTCTGCACCGGCCGTTGAGAGCTTGTGGTGGCTACCGGCACACGCTGCGACCGGAAATTTAAGCGCGCTTTTCATTTCCATGCTGGTTGCGGGGCTCTTTTTTGCCGTTGCGACGCGCGCAGGAGCCAATGCATTTCAAAAAACAGTTTTGGAAGCGTTAAGTGTATCCGTTGATAAGGTTTCTCAAACGTCAGCAAAGAGTCCGTTTCAAATTCGTTCCAAGCATAGTGCGTTGATGCACAAAGAGTTGATGCTGTTGTCGCGCGATCCGTGGCTGGTTTCGCAAACTCTGATGCAAATTCTATATCTCATCCCACCCGCCTTGTTGTTATGGGTCAAGTATGGAGAAACGGCATCGTTGTCCGTTATTCTGGCACCGGTTATTGTGATGGCCGTGGGGCAACTTGCCGGTGGCTTGGCTTGGTTGACTATATCGGGTGAAGATGCCCCGGACTTGGTCGCAACGGCGCCGGTTCGACCAATCGCGCTGCTTGGGGCAAAAGTTTCAGCCGTGTTGGTTCTCGTCATGACGTTGGTGACACCTTTGGTGTTTGGCATCGCGTTGATGTCCGTTTGGGGTGCAGCAATGACATTTCTGGGTGCTTTGCTGGCGGCCAGTTGTGCCATCCTTATTCAGTTATGGTTTCGAGCTCAGTCAAAACGATCAAATTTTCGCCGCCGTCAGGTCGCCTCGAAGGCTTCGACGTTTTGTGAAGCGTTTGCTTCGATCAGCTGCGCACTCACAGCTGCGGTCGCTGCGATGGGGAGCTTTGCGGTTGTCGTTCCTGCATTGTTAGTGGTCTTGGTGATGGGCATTGCCTGGCTCCTCAGCCCAAGATAACCAGCAGCCGAGCCCACAAGGGTCATATTCCCATTACAGTTTAAGCCCATCAACTTTGAGTGCAGATAAGTGGGCCCGGTCCCTTGCTTTCATCAGACAAACCCGGGCACATCTGTACAAAAGATGTTTTGAAGGGTTCAGACTTGATGATCACCAGCCATCATGCGTCCGTGCGGGCGCTCAGTTATCTACTTTTTGTCGTTCTCGGTGTGGTCCTTACAAGGACCGTGTCGGCTGAAGATCCGATCGCGCCACCTGCACCGACGCCGGTTGATCGAACGGTGACCATTACCTTGGGTGGCGATACCGGATTTAGCCCAAACCATGCGCCAGTGCAGGCCAAAGGTGTCCGACGTCACGGCCGCTTTCAAGCCTGGGCGGATACCACAGCCGGCATTGCGCCACACGTCGATGGCGATCTCAATTTCATCAATATCGAAACCATTGTCACCGACTCCAATAAACTAAGACGCGACACCAAAGGTCAACGCGGGCCGTTTAATTTCCGCACCCATCCCAATGGTGCACGTCATCTTGTGGAGCGCGGTTTTAATGTGTTCTCTCTCGCCAATAATCATTCGATGGATTACGGGCCCGCTGGTCTCAAAGATACCTTGCGCCTTGTCGAGCCCTTGAAGGCGCATGGTTTAAAGGCACATGCGGGGCTTGGCATGAACCGTGAAGAAGCAAGCCGTCCGCATGTTATTCCCGTGAAGGGCAACAAAATCGGGTTCGCCGCCATTGGGATTGTCACCAATAATTTGGCGCGTCACCGTGCAGGTGAGAACAAGCCCGGTCAGATTTCCTATCGCTTTAGTGATGATTTCAATCTCATTGTTGATCGTCTCAAGCGCACCGACAGCGACTATAAGATGCTGTCCATTCACTATGGCCTAGAAGGGCGCGTGCGCACAGACGCGATGCAAATACGAGATTGGCGCAATAAAGCCGCTTTGAAGGATGGGATTGATCTCATCGTCGGCCATCATGCGCATGTGCCACGTGGTGTTGAGATTGCAGGTAAGTCGGTCATTTTTTACGGCCTGGGCAATTTTTTGCATCATGGCACCGCAGACATGACATCCAAAGGCATCTGCAAAGATTTTGGTGTATTCGCCAAAGTGCATTTGGCACGCGATCCTCAAGGCGCGCTCCGCGCCAAGGCGATTGAAGTCATTCCGTTGACGCAAATGCACCGCAAGCCAAAACCGATGTCGCCAGCGTCAGGCCGTGCCCGCATCCATGCCTTAAACTACCTTGATAGCCGCTTAGGCTCGAAAGATGGTCGTGCCAAAGGTGTTCGTTTCACCCCGCAACGTAATGGTTCAGGGCTCTATTGTTTTGCAGGCGCCAACACAATACCCGGCAGAATTGGCAAGCTGTGCAGAGGCTGGAAACCGGCACCCGGCATTCCGTCGAACTTGCGTCGCCGCATCGCAGGTTCGTGCGCACGTTAGCAACGACATCTCAAAAAAAAACATTTCTTTCAACGCAGTGTGCAATGTGTACAGTCGCCGCGTTCCTATAGGTTTCCTTAGACCGGAGCTGTCACGTGGCAGCCGTGTGCCGTGAGTCTTTCCATGTCTGTTGTTGGCAAAAGCAGACCTTAAGATTGGTGCCCCACGATGTCCGCTAAGGGCCAGAAGCGGACATGTCCTTGCGCCTCAAACCTGTCCATTTTATCGGCAGGCTATTGAATAAAATTTCTGAACACTTGTCATTACTTGCGCTCAACAAATTTTTGGCGCTTTATTCAACGCAAGGAAGAATGCGTCCGTGTTTGCAATCAATTCACAACGCTTATGGAGGATCTACGATGTTGCGATTATTTACGGCATTGATTGCCATAGTTGTCGGGTGTTTTGTAGTTGCCGAGGGCTTCGCAGGACCAAAAAAATCGCGTGGTGGGCCTCCGGGTCTTGCAAAGAAAGGTGGAGTGCCTCCGGGCCTAGCCAAAAAGCGCAGGGCTCCTCCTGGCCTCACAAAAAAGGGCGGAGTTCCCCCTGGCATCGCCAAAAAGTACAATGTCGGCGAGCGCTTGCCATCGAACCGCTTTCAACTACTAGACCCGCGTTTGCAACGCAGGCTCCCCTACATAACGCCTGATGGACGTAAGTGGGTTCGCGTTGAACGCGACCTCTATTTGCTCAACGAAGCGACAGGCACAATTGTTGATGTCGTTCAAGGCTGGATCAAGTAAGGGTCAATTTTAACAATTCTCATCTTTTGGCGTGCACCAAATGCCGCGCAACTTTGCAGGGCGAAGATTTATGTACAAAAACTGTCTGCCTCGTATATCCATGATTATTTTCATGCTGTTTTTAACAGGAAGCGCAGCTCACGATGGCAACGCAGCATCACGGTCAGAAATTGATGCGGGTGTAAATAAAACGCTGAGCAAACTTTATAAAAAGGTTGCGGGCAGCAAGGGTCTCGCAAGCAGAGCTGCCGGGGTTCTGGTATTTCCGACTGTCTACAAAGCTGGTTTTGGAATAGGTGGAGAGTACGGAGAAGGTGCTCTGCGCGTGCAACAGAAGACCACAGCTTATTACAATACAGTTTCTGCATCGATCGGTTTTCAATTGGGTGCGCAGGCAAGATCCGTTGTGATCATGTTTATGACGAATGAAGCTTTGACCAGCTTTAGACGTAAGAATGGATGGAAAGTTGGCGTGGACGGGTCTGTTGCTCTAATCACAGTTGGGGTGGGCGGGTCGGTGGACACCGACAAGATAACCAACCCAATAATTGGTTTCGTCCTTGGATCAAAAGGACTGATGTATAATCTCACACTTGAGGGCTCTAAGATCAGCCGCATTGCGCGTTAATGGTGGGTCTCTAACAAGCCCGCTCAGACGCTTTCTTTCATAATAAGAAAATCGGTAAGGTAAAGAAAACATCTGCTTTGGGTCAAATGCAGACCTAAAGCATTATCTCAATCCATGTCCGCTACGGGCCACAAGCGGACATGAGCCCAACCAAGATCAATTGCGAACATTGGTTGCGTTTTGGTGCCCGGAAGTGACCTTCATTTCATGCGCTTTAGTACAGACCGGCAATCTGTTTCAATACGAAACAGCAAGTAATTTTTGGGCAGCCTCGTCTGCACAAACTGAATAGTTTTGGCCAATTTCTTTAGGCTCATTAAGACGTTCATTGAATTTTGTTTGTTAATTTTTCCTCTTAGCAACTCAACGAGTAAAAGTAACTCCGTTCGACCAAAGGCTATCGATTTATGCGCACATCAAATAAGAGTTTGGTGATCCGATTCGTACGTGAACAACGCGGCGCGGTTGCAATTCTATTTGGATTGTTATTGCTCCCTATCCTCGGAATGATGGCGCTAGCACTCGACTACAACGTTATCAAAAGAGAACATAACATTCAGCAAACTGCTGCTGATGCAGCGTCGCTTGCCGCAGCAAGTCGCGGATCGATTGGCGAGCACACCGATGCTGAGCTGATAGCGCTTGCAAAGAAAGCGTTTCATACAAACTACTTGGAACTTGGCGGGGCTCCTGGTGCGCCCGACCCTTCGGTGACGATCGTTGGCGGATTGGTGTCGGTCACGTTCTCTAGAGACGTAGACACGGTAATCCTTGGTGTTTTTGGATACGATACGTTTACAGGATCCGCGCAGTCCAAGGCACGAATGGAACTTCCGGTAAAATTGGAAGTCGCGCTGGTGCTTGATTATTCGAGTTCGATGAATAGCAGCAGCAAATATCAAGCTATGCGGGACGCTGCAATCCAACTTGTTGAAGATCTAACGACGGAGGTGAACGATCCAGGGCATAAATTTTCTTTGGTACCGTTTGCAGGTCATGTCTATGCATCACTGCCAAGCGAATTTGTTGTGGGTCAGGCCGCTGGCAGTACATGGACGAATTGCACCAAAGATCGCGTATGGCCGTACAATACAGAAGATACAACGCCTGTCATCAATGCCAACGAAACCAAGTGGATTTCGTCAGCGCCAGAAGACAATGGCGGAAGCGGTTCTGCACCATGTGACAGTTATCCGCCGCGCAGTCTTGCGGTGATGCCGCTGACGGAAGACGAAAATCAGATTATTATCAAGTTGCAGGCCATGACGCCTTATTCCGGTACGCATATTGCTCTTGGACTGGAAATGGGATGGCACGTTATTTCACCTAACCTCCCCTTCGACCAAGGCGTTGCCTACGGCACCAACGACGTTCAAAAAGTAGTCGTACTCCTCACCGATGGACGTCAGACAGCATCCGGAAAAGGGCCAGGTGGTTCCAACTCTGCTGCTAATGCTGAAGACAACCTAAAGGTCATCTGCGACAGCATAAAAGCCGACGGTGTTAAGATCATCACAATTGGATTTGACCTGAGCACACAGGCTGCAAAGGACCCTCTAATCTATTGTGCGAGCTCTGGTTCGGATTTTTATGATGCGTCCGACAATTCCGAACTCGTCGCCTCGTTTCAAACGATTACTCAATCACTTGCCGGGCGTGTGCGGCTGGTGGAGTGAGCAAGTTACACATGCTTTAACGTGTCGTGAATGTCCGTTTCGGGTCATAAGCGGACCATAAACAAGGCAAGAACGGGCGTCTGCTATACACCCGAGAGCGGACATCGGATTATATTTGTAGACTAACGCGACGTTTTCCCCGCCCGCTCCATACAATACCAAAAACTTATCCCCACCCTCATCCCTCACCTTAGACTTTCACCCATCCCGCTTGACCGTTCGGGGGGCACGCGATCGAGCCTGGTCGATCGCGCTTTCATTATTTGACCGTAGGATTCACGCCATTGTTTGATTTTAAACAAATCAAACAACGACGATCCTACGGGCGTGTGCGCGCCGGTACTCTGATGCAAGCGGGAGGTGAAAGGGTTGCGGCTCGGGACATAGGCTTCTTTAACGAGAGACCAACTGCCGCCATCGATTTCGCACGTTGGTGAAGTTCGCGGGATGCGCGGACCGTTACGTGGTGGTCACCGTCCTTTCATCGGCGGAGCAGCCTGCGCTGCATCCGAAACATTTTTAAGAGGCGCCGCTGCTCCGTTCCCCGGACATGCGCGACTTGAATCACGCAACCCTTCGGGCGCAAAGCGCTGCGAGGCGGACTAGGTGTGCCCAACCAGACCTAAGGCTCGAGCTCAGTATCCCAATAGAGGTAATCGAGCCAGCTATCGTGCAGATAGTTCGGCGGAAACAGGCGTCCATTGCGATGCAGTTCAAACACCGTCGGTCGATAGGGTGGTGACGCGGGCATCATGCCGACAATCTCAGGCATTTTATTACCTTTAGCGAGATTGCACGGCGCACACGCTGTCACGACATTGTCCCAACGGGTTAGACCACCGCGTGAGCGCGGGATCAGATGATCAAACGTCAACTCGTCTTTGGCGTGGCAATACTGGCAGCTAAAACGGTCGCGTAGGAACACGTTAAATCGGGTGAATGCTGGATAGAGCGCGGGTTTAACGTAGGTCTTCAGCGAGACAACGCTCGGCAGCTTCAATTCGAGAGATGGGCTTCGGACCGCGCGGTCGTATTCGGAGACAATGTTGACGCGCTCAAGGAATACAGCCTTCACCGCTTCCTGCCAGCTCCAGAGCGATAATGGATAATAGCTCAGAGGTCGGAAGTCGGCATTTAGAACCAGGGCCGGAAAATTCTTCGGCGAAGCAGCATAAGCGTTCACGGGATTGCGTCCTTTATGGTCCGCGAATCAAGTCAGTCTCACCCGATTTGCAGCCGGATACTAGCGGTGCTTGTCAGTCCTGTGAAGCTTTTCAAAAAAACCCGGAATGCGGCGTTACAATAGACATATGATAAATTATGCTGGCATGGGCAACTCACTGCAAATGCTCACAAAAATCGCCTCTGTATAGCTTGTCGCATTGGCCGTCGGGGTGCAAGCTCCCCATGGTGTCCGTGCAGTCTGATGCCGGTGTCGGCTGCGTGGCATTCACAGTTAGGATCGTACGGTGACTGCCGTTTCCCTCAATTTTCGTTTTGCACCCAGTCCCAATGGGCTTTTGCATCTTGGTCATGCCTATTCTGCGTTGACAACTTTTGAAATGGCCCGCGCGCTTGGCGGCACGTTCTTGTTACGCATTGAAGACATAGACGTGACTCGGAGCCGGGTCGCGTTTGTCGATGCGATTAAAAATGACCTCGCGTGGCTGGGTATGACCTGGCCAGAACCTGTTCTTGTGCAATCACAAAGGTTTGCGGCTTACCGCCAAGCCGCGCGACACTTGCAGGACCTTGGTGTGCTTTATCCGTGCGCCGCTACGCGGACAGAAATTCAGGCAATTGCAGCTGCGAATAACGCGGGATCCGATCCTGATGGGGCGCCGCTTTACCCAGGTCGCGGCCACGTCATATCCAATTTGGAAAACAATGAACGGATAAAGGCCGGCCAGTCGCACGCCTTACGGCTTGATATGAGTCGCGCAATTGAGATCGCATCGCAGATCTTGCAGGGTAAGCCTGTGCAATTTTCTGAAATTGAGGATAATGGTAACATAAAGCGCTGTACAGCTGCGCCACAGCGCTGGGGCGATGTTGTCATCGTGCGAAAAGATGTGCCGACAAGCTATCACCTCGCAGTTGTGGTCGATGATGCGCATCAAGGTATCAGTCACGTCACGCGCGGTCACGATCTGTTTTTTGCAACGGATATACAACGTTTATTGCAAGTATTATTAGAGCTACCCGAGCCAATTTATCATCACCATGCGTTGATTTTAGATAACACTGGAAAAAAACTTTCAAAAAGTAATGACGCAACGGCTTTGCAGTTTTTACGCAATTCTGGGAAATCAGCAGACGAAATAAAAGATGTAATAAAGAACGCGCGCAAACGACGCTGATCTCTCAAAAACCCGTAAAAACAGCTAAAAGATCATGTTTAGAGGTGGAGTTACGGTCTTTCACTGGCCACGTAATTTCGCCATGCTTTACCAGAGTTTGGGAATTAAAACGCAATTGATTAATTAGGATCTATTATGAATAGCTATTGCAATATTTAATTGCGCTGTATTGCAAATAGACGCGAATAAGATCATCGTCGCCACCTTCGTTTGATTTGTTTTGATGATTTTTGAGTGCGCTCTGCAACTTGTCTACCCAATGGTTTTTAGAAAACCTGAGGCACGGTGGCTGAGATTGCGCCAAGTGATGAGGCAACTAAGGGGTTCTCGCAAGTTGATGTTTAGCACCGATAAAATCCGTGCTCTGGTCGCTGACTTTGAAGAATGCCTTAGGGCATTTTGGCCAAACTTGCTTGCATCCGACGCTGCCAAAGTGTCGGAACCTGTTTCAGACGGCCCAAAGCGAATGTCGTTGTCGCGTCAATGGACGGCGCTAGAGGATCATTTGCATTTGGAAATGGCACGCGCGCAGTCTGTGCTGCAAATGCAGGATACTGCGACGATCCATTTGGATGCCGCCCATTACGCGCTTGATCGTATTGCTGTCGAGCTTGTCGATGTCATGCCGTCGATCATGACGGTGGCTACGGTGCAACCACCTCGGATTTACACACCGTTGGATCGCACAGAGCCTGCAAACGTGCAGATCGATCACTCCATCGCGGCATAGACGTTTTGACCGACGCGCGGTCAAATTAGTAAGAAATAGATGACACCGTTTGTGGGCCCAAACGACTTGGTGCTGCGTCGACAACTGTCGTGCCAAAATTTTGCACTTCGAGAATGGCCAGACTGCGTTGTGGGCGTCCAGTTGGCGTCAGCTGCACGAGGCCATCAACACCAACATAGCCATTGTGACGCGTTATGTTTGCAGCGGCGAAGGGTTGTGGTCCGCTGCCTTCAGCGGCCAACGTCATGGCATAGCCAACGGCATCATAGGCAAGTGAGGCGATGCGCGGTGGTGTATGACCAAATGTGCGCGTGAACCGTTCCGAGAAGCTATTCCAGGCGCTGGGGTCGGGGCCTGCATACCACCCGCCGACCAAAGCCGCCTCGCGACCAATGTTGGGATAATCCCACGCGCCCGTACCCAGAAGCTGAATGTTATTATGATCTAAGCCAGAATAGGCGAGGATTGGACCAAGGCTCGGAAGGCTTTCCTGGCCACCTGGCACAAATAACGCCTCAATAGGAAGACCTGCAGATTTTGCGTGCTTGATAGCTTTCATGACCCGTTGTGCAGGTTTCAACATGCCGTTCGGTTTCAGTGGATAGCGTTCTAAAATGCGAATGGCAGCGCCATGTCGGGCAACAGAATTGCGAAATGCGGTTTCAACGATTTGTCCGTAGGCGTTTTCTGGAATCAATGCAGCGAGCTGTCGCTTGCCGCGTGATGCCGCGTATTCAACGATGCGGTCAACTTCCTGTTCCACGAGGAAACTCATCAGGTAAACGCCATTTCCAGCAATGCGTGCGTCATTCGAAAGGGCTAAAACAGGGACATTGGCCTGTCGAGCAACAAGGGCTGCACCTGGAACAGCACTGGAAAAGAGTGGTCCGATGATTATCTCAGCACCCTCGGCAACGGCGTTTGTCGCTGCGGTCTGTGCGCCCCTGGCTGTTCCCCCATCATCTTTGACAACAAGCTGCACACGAGGGTCGTTGCGCTCAAAAAGAGCCATCTCAGCGGCCTGCTTCATGGATTTGGCAATAGCTGCTGATTGGTCGAACCCGGCGAGCGGCAACAGTACGGCAATCTTGACTTGGCGTTTGCTTGCCATGGAGCCGGTTTGGGGCACGGGTGCATTGTTTGCTGCAGGTGCAATGGCCGCCGATTGCTGACCCAGATTTGCAGAGCACGCCGACATTATCAGCACGGCGCTCAGCGTGATACAAAATGCTCGCAATGAGCGAAGCAAGTGTCTTGAAAAATGGAGGTCGTAAGACAAGTGCGGCATGGCGTGAATTCCCAAGAAGATCTGCGAAGGCGCCGCGTGAAATGCAGAACTTCTTTGGCCGTCTCACGCCTTCAAACCCGTTCACTGCGACTCAAAACGGGACGCGACATATGTAAGGTGTAAATGCTTCACGCTGCGACGCAAAGGGGTTTTGGAGGCCTTTGTACAAAAAAACACGTTGTCATTCCGTCTTTGATAGCGAAAGAATTATGCGCGAGATGAGATAATCGGCCTCGATCGGTGCTTAAGTTAAGATTGGATGTCTAAAGGTGTCAGCAAAGTCGAAACATGATCGCGGAGATATCAAGAGTGTTCAGGAGCACATGGAGGAGGTCAGTCTTCCGGATCTCAGCGGGCTTGATGGTCGTGATGTTGCTGCCGCGCTTAATCTGCATGTCCGTAACACATTTGCCGAACCCATTGCGTCAGGTCTCTATCTGGTCGCAACGCCGATTGGTAATCTGTCGGATATTACCGTGCGTGCGCTTCATGTTCTCGCCCGCGCTGACGTCATCTACTGTGAAGACACACGCCACAGTCGTACATTGATGGAACGGTTTGCCATCAAAGCATCCCTCAAACCCTATCATGAACACAACGCCGCGCGTCAGAGACCTCAGATTTTGAAAGCGCTGGGTGGCGGTGCACGCGTTGCACTGATTTCCGATGCGGGAACACCTTTGATCTCAGATCCAGGTTATAAGATCGTTCGCGAGGCCGCAGCTGAGGGTCACGCTGTCTACAGCATCCCTGGTGCGTCGTCGGCATTGGTTGCGGTGACCTCATCGGGATTGCCAACAGATACATTATTGTTTGCAGGCTTTCTACCGCCGAAGGAAGCAGGCAGGCGCAAACGCATTGCAGCGTTAGCTGCAACAGATGCAACGTTGATTTTTTTTGAAGCGCCTCATCGGTTGGCCGATGCGCTAAGCGATTTGTTGGCTGAGCTTGGTGATCGTCCTGCATGTATTGCACGCGAGCTGACCAAGCTGCACGAAGAAGTGTGTCGCGGAAATTTGAGCGCGCTTTACAACAAAATTAATGCAGACCCCGTCAAAGGTGAGTGTGTGATCATCGTTGCGCCACCTCTCCCGGAAGACCTATCAGATGAAGAGGTTTCTGCGCGTTTAGAACCCTTGCTGGCGACGTCAAGTTTAAAGGATGCCTCGCGCCGTCTTGCCGATGAATTAGGCATCAACAAAAGTCGAATATATGATCTCGGCCTGGCGCTCAAAAAACGAGATGCGTGATGACTTTGCCAGTGCCACCGGATAAAAAAGCAAATCGCAAAATCCGCCTGCTACGCTATCGCAAGGGTTGGGCGGCAGAGAGTTTTGCTGTCGCTTATTTGGCAATGAAGGGTTACCGCCTCATCGACAGACGCTTTAAAACGCATCTGGGTGAGGTGGATATGATTATGGTGCGCAGCAAGCGGATTGCATTTGTTGAGGTGAAGTATCGCCAGACCATGGCCCTTGCTGAGGCGTCGATAACCGCCATGGTGCGCCAGCGTGTGCGCCGCAGCGCAAACCTATGGCTGGCAAAACATCCACGTTATCAGGGTTATGACGTAGGCTTCGATTTAGTTCTGCAGTGCCCTTGGGCTTGGCCACACCATATTGAAAATGGTCTTTAAGTGCGATTGGGGCAGGCTTTTGATTTGCTTGACTGCCCGTTGAATTGCTAAAAACTCAACACAAAAAGATGGCCTGCCAATTTGGGGGCCAATCAAGAATTGTGGGGAGGCTAGCAAATGAGTGATGAGGGAACCAAAAAACCTGCGTCCGGCTCAACTCCAAATGTTGCCGCTGCTATGGGGGCCATGCAAGCAGCGATGGGTGGTACGCAGGCTGCAGCGCAAACGGCAGCACACGCGGCTGGTACGACAGGCACGACCGCTACAGAAAGTACAAGTAGCAAGCACAGCGTCGGCACCGACCTGAAACGGATCATCAAGGAAGTCTCGCGAGAGGCGCGTAAAAGCCGGGTGCCATTATATATCGCTGTACTTGCTGCCTGTCTGGCACTGGTGTCGATGGCGGAAGGCGACGTAAAGGAACGGGCGCTCGGCGCGCAGATTGAGGCGTCAAATAAGTGGGCCTATTTTCAAGCCAAAAATATACGCAAAACAAATTCCGAGGTTGCGGCAGAAATTTTAGAAAGTATTGGCAAACCCGAGCTTGCACAAAAATGGCGTTCAACTGCAACGCGTTATAACAGTGAAAAAAAAGAAATCATGAAGCAAGCCCAAGAACAGGAAGCCATACGCACACATGGCCTGAAGCAATCAGCTTATCTTGCCATTGCGATTGCTCTTTTACAGATCGCTATTGTGCTGGCCACCGCGTCTTTGATTTTGGGCGGTGGCTTCCTGCTCTGGACCAGCACGTTTATTGCCTTGGTGGCGATGTTCTTTACCTTCAACGGCTATTACCTCTATTTGGAATTTCCAACCGATCCGATCGAATTCGGCAAATGGCTGACGGCCAACGTTGGTGGCGATGCGTGGCTGAAGGGGAGCAACTAGGATCGGGCAGAAACCGTCAACGCTCCTGAACGGTGCGTGCTGATAGCGGTGCAGCATGTCTCATCATGCCGTCAGGGCGTCCCGCCGTGCGGGCTGGCAAATGCTGGCTGACGTGGTATGGCGAGGACATCCAACTCTTCACCCCCTAAAGTAAAGCCAAAAGCCTATGCCCCTCCGTATTGCCATCCAAATGGATCCGATCACTGATATTGAGATCGCGGGCGATAGCTCATTCGCGCTGTTGCTGGAGGCGCAGGCCCGGGGTCATGAGATTTTCTACTACACACCGGACAATCTCTCTCTTAACGATGGCGCGGTGATCGCGCGCGGCGCAGCTCTTAAGGTAGCCGACAAAGAGGGCGCTCATTTTGAACTTGGCGAGATGCGCCAGCAAAACCTGGCAGAACTCGATGTTGTGCTGCTGCGCCAAGATCCGCCGTTTAATATGAACTACATCACGACAACGCATCTGTTAGAGCGTATCCACCCCAAGACCTTGGTTGTTAATGATCCAGCGCAGGTGCGCAATGCGCCTGAAAAGTTGTTCGTGTTTGATTATCCAGATTTGATGCCACCAACACTTGTAACGCGTAACCTTGCGGACGTTCAGGCCTTTCGGGCTGAGTACAAGGACATCATCATCAAGCCGCTTTATGGCAACGGTGGCGCCGCGGTGTTTCGCCTTAAGCCGGACGATTCTAATCTGGCAGCGTTGGTTGAAACCTTTCAAGACATGGTGCCGGAGCCTTTCATGGTGCAGCAGTTCCGCCCCGAGGTCGCAAAGGGTGATAAGCGAATTATTCTCGTTGATGGCGAGGTCGCCGGTGCACTCAATCGTGTGCCACCCAAAGGGGAAACGCGTTCGAACATGCACATTGGTGGAAAGCCAGAGGCCGCCAAGCTGACAAAACGCGAAGAAGAGATTTGTGCGGCTCTTGCACCTGAGTTGAAACGCCGAGGATTGATCTTCACCGGCATTGATGTGATTGGCGATTACCTCACAGAAATCAACGTCACGTCGCCAACAGGGATACGTCAAATCAAAGACTTTGGCGGTCCCGACATCGCTGCCATGATTTGGGACGTGGTTGAGCAAAACGTGGTGTCGATCAGTTGAGTAGTCAGATCATCAAATCGCTGTGATCCGACGAACCAACGAAACCAAAGGCGTGCTAATTTCGTATCTCCTGTCACCTGCGAGACTGCCAGTGTGCGAGACTGCTTGCATATTGGTCCCTATAAGGCGTCACCGAAGGTAGCGCCTGTTCTTAGTAATGAAAGGATCTCGCCTATGAGCTCGTCTATGAAATGGACTCTTGTCACCGCTTCGATGTTAACTGCTGTCAGCGTGGTCTCGACCGCGCCTGTGATGGCCAATGATTTGATGGATACCGTTCGTGCGCGCGGTAACGCCCGCGCTGGTGGCCCAACCAATGCACACGATGCCTGGATCTTGGATCGTTATGGTGCGCTCAGCGGCACAAATTCAGATTCCTACTCCGGACTGACAACGTCGTCTTCGACCAACTCACTCCGTGCGTTGGTGCGCAAGAAGTTGCGCAAGGGCTACTAAGCCAATCCCAGTCACAAGGCTGAGTTATGAGCGGCGGGTCTCCCGCCGCTCTTTTCTTTGTCACAGGCAGTCTGGAGATCGTTGGTGACGGGTCAAACACGCAAGGTGCCGCTAGACCCGTCAAAGTATATTTCCCCACGATGTTCTATATTTGTTCTTGTTTTCATTTGCTGTCTAAGCTAGCCTTTACGTGATCTCAAACGTGCCGCAGCTGCGGTTTGGAGTGAGCCATGTACGGGCAGATTGCAACGGTGGCCTTTGTTGGTGTGGAAGCGCGTCCGGTAGATGTGCAGGTGCGCATCACGCCTGGGGCCTATGCTTTTGCTATTGTTGGCCTGCCGGATAAAGCGGTCGCGGAAAGTCGCGAACGGGTGCGCAATGCACTCCATGCTGTTGGTCTTGGTTTGCCGTTCAAACATATCACCGTGAACCTCGCCCCCGCAGATTTGCCCAAGGAAGGTAGCCATTTTGATTTGGCGATTACGCTTGCGCTGATGGTCGCGATGGGTGCGATTGCGCAAGATGCCGTTGGCAACTTTGTAGCTGTTGGTGAACTGGCACTTGATGGTGCATTGCGTCAGGTGCCGGGCGCGTTGCCAGCGGCTATTGGCGCGAATGCTGCGCACAAAGGTTTGATCTGTCCGGAAGCCTGCGGACCGGAAGCCGCTTGGGCTGGTGACAATGTCGATATACTCGCTGCACCACATCTTTTATCTCTGGTCAATCATTTCAAAGGCACGCAGACCTTGTCGCGACCTGAACCCAATCTTGAAACCGCTGCCCCGAGTACTTTGGATTTGGCTGAAGTTAAAGGTCAGGAAAGTGCCAAGCGTGCGCTGGAAGTCGCCGCAGCAGGTGGTCACAACCTTCTGATGGTTGGCCCACCCGGATCAGGTAAGTCGATGTTAGCAGGGCGCCTACCGTCCATCTTGCCATCGCTAACACCGGAAGAAATGCTTGAGGTGTCAATGGTGCACTCGCTGGCCGGTGAATTGATGGGCGGCAAGTTGTGCACCGAACGCCCGTTTCGCGCGCCACATCATTCCGCAAGTATGGCAGCCCTTGTCGGTGGCGGGTCGCGGCCACGACCAGGTGAAGTCTCGCTGGCACATCTCGGTGTGTTGTTCTTAGATGAGTTGCCAGAATTCCAACCCAACGTGTTGGATGCTCTGCGCCAACCGCTTGAAAATGGAGAAGTGGTTGTGGCGCGCGCTAATCATCGGATCTCGTATCCTGCGCGTATCCAACTGATCGGTGCAATGAACCCATGTAAGTGTGGGGGTTCAGAACCCGGCCGGAGTTGTAAGCGTGGACCACGCTGTGCGGCTGATTATCAGGCGCGTATTTCGGGCCCGCTATTTGATCGTGTTGATTTGCATATTGAAGTGCCGGCCGTCACAGCCGCTGATTTGGTCTTGCCACCGCCAACAGAAACCAGTGCAGTTGTGCGTGCGCGTGTTGCGACTGCGCGTGAAAAGCAGCGCACACGTTTGAAAGCGCTGGGCAAAACAGGTATGCGCACCAATGCAGATTGTTCAGGTGCCACTTTGGAAGAGGTTGCCAGCCCAGATGCGGATGGCTTAGCGGTTTTGCGCCAGGCTGCTGACAGCTTGAAGCTTTCTGCCCGTGGCTATCACCGCACGTTGCGTGTTGCGCGCACGCTTGCCGATCTTGATGGTGAAGAGAAAGTTTGGCGTCATCATATAACTGAGGCCCTCTCCTATCGTGGAGAGAGCCTCAATCAAAAACAAGCAGCAGCTTAAGGTTTAAGATAAACCTAGTTTGAGTTGGTTATTGGTGCGTGCCACTCTTAACTCGTGATGTTGTTCTGCATCTTGGTCGCTTCAACCGTGTTCTTCAGTAAGCAGGCAATGGTCATTGGGCCGACACCGCCGGGAACGGGTGTGATTGCGCCAGCAACCCGTGCGCATTCTTCGTAATTGCAGTCACCAACGAGTTTGCTTTTACCATTTTCGCCAGGCACGCGGTTGATACCGACATCAATGACAATGGCGCCGGGTTTAATCCAATTGCCGCGCACCATTTCCGGCACGCCAACCGCTGCAATAACAAGGTCTGCTTCCTTGACAACTTTGCCGATGTTGCGGGTTCGCGAATGCGCGATGGTGACCGTGCAATTTTCTTTAAGCAACAGTTGTGCAACAGGTTTGCCGACAATGTTGGAACGACCAATGACAACGGCATTTAGACCAGACAAGTTTTCTTGAACGGTTTTTGCCAGGATCACGGAGCCGACAGGTGTACACGGAACCAAGGCGCGCTCGCCAATGGAAAGACGACCCACATTAGCTGGGTGGAAGCCATCAACATCCTTGTCTGGCAGGATGGTATTCAGAATTTTATTTGAATCGACGTGCTTAGGCAGTGGTAACTGGACCAGAATACCGTTTACCGCTGGATCATTGTTGAGCTGCTGCACGAGCGCCAGGATGTCTGCTTCCGACGTTTCTTCTGGCAAGCGATGTTCAAATGACTGCATGCCACATTCAATTGTCTGCTTGCCTTTGTTGCGGACATAGACTTGGCTTGCTGGATCTTCGCCAACCAGCACAACAGCCAGGCCAGGCGTTAAGCCATGCGCACTTTTTAGTGCTGCCACATCAGAAGCAACCTGTTTGCGAACATCAGCCGCAATCGCTTTTCCATCAATTACCCGACCAGCCATACGTTTTCTCCCTTGGTCCAAATTCAATTTGGTTGTTGAAGCTGAGCCAAGAGTTCGCCGGCCCGCAGTCTCAGTTTTTTGAGGTCACCGGAGATGGCCACGCGCTTGGTGCGCGACTTTTGTCCACCAACCAATGTCACATTGCATTTAGGCACGTCAAAGCATCTGGCGACAAGCTCTTCCAGTGCGACATTTGCCCGTCCCTTGCAGGCAGGTGCAGTTAGGCGCGCGCGAAAAGCCTCGCCCTGTTGGGTAGGTCTCAGCCCATCAATTTTGTCAGATTGTGCATTCGGCGTAACGCGCAGGCGCACAATCAGCCGCTCCTTGGTAATCTGCCAGGGACCGTTCGTCTCGCGTGTCACGCGAATGCTTTGGCAAGATTTGGGATCACCACATCTTGGATAAAGATGCAGCCGAAGATCAACACGATGGGTGAAATGTCGATCGCTCCGAGGTCCGGCAATATGCGCCGAATTGGACCCAGTAAAGGTTCCGTCGCGGCATATAGAGCTTGATATAGAGACCGCACAAACGGATTGTGGCCATTGATAAGACCGAACGCAATCAACCAGCTCAAGATCACGCCAGCAACAATGACGTAAATATAGAGCTGGATAATGTAACTGATGAAGCCAAGCAATTCAGTCATAGGATTTGATCTCACAGCAAAATATGGACATGGCTGTCTAGCCTTCATTGGGCCTGCGAGCAAGGGTGCAGGCGTATGGTAATGGAGTCCGCACAACCGTCTGATGGAGCCATCGCAATTTATAAGTTGGCTGATTGCACGACAGAGCGGTCGTCAAACGTTAAGTTGTGATCGTTCGTAAAGTGCATCATGGCCCGCTCGCTAAGCGCAGTGATGGTCAGCAGTGGATTAACACCAATCGAACGCGGGATAATGGATCCGTCAACAACATAAAGCCCACCGTGGACGTACGATGTGGGGCTGCCGTGCCGTGTGTCAAAAACTTGGCTTTTGTGGTTTACGACACCTGTTGTCGCATCAACACCCATGCTGCATCCGCCCAAGGGATGCGCCGTTGCCGGTTGGTGACCTGCAATTGTTCCTGCCAACGGGTTTTTGACGTAGCTGCCGCCACTATGCGTTACGATCTCGGACAACAGCGCATCGAGCTTTGCGTAAACCGGTTCCTCTCTGGCATCTGGCCAGGCGAGCTTCAGGTAATCATCAGTAAGCGACAATGATCCACTGGCAGAATCGTGAGACACCGCAAAATAAGTTTGCAAGTGCGCAAACGGTCCTTTGTAAACGCCCTTGATTAAACTTTTTATTGCGCCAAGCAATCGCCCATCGGGCAGAAACAAAACGGGCAACATGGGTGCGAGCGCAGACGGGATGGCGCCTTCCTCGATGCAGAGTCCATTATTTAGGTTTTGTGGATCGTTGACTTCGATATGTCCGGATACCACGGCGCCAACTTGAACGCCTTCAACTTTCGGCGGATCTCCAACGCCGATACAATTGATGGGCTTTGTCGCACCATAGCCAAAGGCAATGACATCACCATTTGCCGAAAACCGCTGTCCGAGTGCGTCTGAACAGTGCAGTCCGTTGCTTTTGGAACGTAACAGGATTTCGGTCGAGCCGAGTGTGCCTGCGGAAAGAACCACGATATCGGCATGGAGTTGTGCTTCTTTTTCTTGAGCAGTTTCAAGATCGCGCGCCCAAACATGTACGCGCCATGTTCCATCATCCTGTTTCGTAACGTGGCGGACGTCTATCTCGGTAAACAAATGTGCGCCATGCCTGAAGGCATCAGGTAGATAGGTCATAGCAACGGTGTTTTTGGCGCCCACGTTGCAGCCACCGCAGCAATCACCGCACAACGTGCACGCTGGCTGAGTTATTCCGGCTGGATTGATCGTATCCTCGAAACTAACCGCGAGTGGGCTTTCAAAAATCGAATGGTCGAGTTCGTCAGCAGCGGCCTTCAAAGCCTTGTACTTTGTCATGTTGGTTGCGTTTTTGTGGCGCGCGGGTCGTATCCATCTGTCTGCAGAGCGAAAGCCCTGATGAAGTAAACCGTCGCAACGCAGCGCGTCGGGCCATATCGGATCGTCAAACACACGGTCATCAGGGCGCAGGGCAACGCCACCGTTTACCAAAGACCCGCCACCCAATCCGCAACCCACAACAACATGCATATCGTCTCCAAGGCGCACATCATAAAGTGCGCTTTTGGGACCTGTTGTTGTGCGCGGACTGGAAATTCGAATTTGATTTTTGAGATCTGGAAAGCGTTTTGGAAAGTCGCCGGTCACAAATTCCTGGCCGCGCTCAAGAACAGCAACGCTTTTTCCTGCGCGGGCCAAACGTGAGGCTGTGACCCCACCGCCATAGCCTGAGCCGATCACCACAACGTCGTAACGTGCGGCTCTGTTGGTCCAAGGTCTAGACAGGAGCGGCATGTAGTTGAGCATCCTCAAGGCTGCGTGACCGGTGTGTGCAAACGGGGGAAAGAGAAGCGGTGTTATGTGTGACGACACTTACCGTCTCTCGCGAATGAAGCTCAAGCGAAGGGACAACAGGCTCTTCTGATCCCTAAAGCAGGCGCAACATTCACCTTGCGACCTGGTATGTACATCCAACCATTGTGGTGTTTTCGCCACTGTGATCCGTCTGCAAGAGGAAAACCAGATACAACAATTGTTCAAATGGGGCGAATCATCGATCCCTCCAAGTTGGATTGTGGGGTGTTTCAGTTCCAGCGATGGGGCTGAGCTTGTTGGTTCATCGTCTCGCGTAAGTCACCAGCACCCTTCACCGATCTCGTTGGTAGAGAGGGAAGACGATGAAAACATCATTATTTAGTATCGCAGCGGCCGGCCTATTGGCTGGCAGTTTTGCGACCAGTGCCTCAGCCGCTGATTTGGGCGGCAACTGCTGTGCAGACTTAGAAGAACGCATTGCAGAATTGGAAGCAACGACCGCACGTAAGGGCAACCGCAAGGTTT
>JAJFHG010000042.1 GCA_021775735.1 Hyphomicrobiaceae bacterium | reverse complement strand
GGCTGAGTGGTTGAAAGCACCGGTCTCGAAAACCGGCATACGGGCAACCGTATCGGGGGTTCGAATCCCCCCCTCTCCGCCAATTCGTTGCACGCTAGCTAGTGCTGCGTCGCTCACCTGCGCACTTGAGGAGTCATGACGTATGAAACTTGTTCGGTTCGGTCCAAAGGGTCGTGAAAAAGCAGGGCTCATCGACGCACAAGGTCAAATCCGCGACCTCTCTGGTCATGTTGCCGATTTTACCAGTGAGACGTTGGCTCCGGAACGTTTGGATGCGCTCGCTGGCGTTGATGTTGCGAGCCTCCCAGTTGTGCCAGAGGGTACCCGGCTCGGACCCCCGGTTGCAAAATCATGGAATTTTATTGCTGTCGGTCTTAATTATGCTGACCACGCTAAAGAAACCGGCCAAGACATTCCTAAAGAACCCATTTTGTTCAACAAGCTAGGCAACTGTATTTCGGGTCCTAATGACGATGTCCTCACACCGCTCACGTCAGAGCGTATGGATTGGGAAATTGAAATTGCATTTGTGATCGGCAAGCAGGCGCGCTACGTCAAAGAGGCTTATGCTCTTGACTACGTCGCGGGTTATTGCATTTGCAATGACGTGTCGGAGCGCCGCTTCCAGTCCAGGCGCGGTGGTCAATGGATGAAGGGCAAATGCGCTGAAACGTTTGGACCCTTAGGCCCATGGCTCGTTACCAAAGATGAGATGCCAGACCCACACAATTTGGCACTGGAATTGAAGGTCAATGGTGAGGTCAAACAAACGGGCTCAACATCAACGATGATTTTCTCGATTCCGTTTTTGGTGTCCTACATCACTCAGTTTTGTGTGTTGGAGCCAGGTGATGTTGTGACGACGGGCACGCCACCAGGCGTTGGCTGTGGGATGAAGCCACCACAATATCTCAAGCCTGGCGATGTGATGGAGTTGGCGATCGAGGGCCTGGGTAGGCAACGTCAAACGGTTGTGCCGTCAGGCGCCTAACGCGTGCTTTGTGAAGAGGCTAGTCGCAATCGACATCTTCTTCATAGCTGCCATCGCTCTCCCACTCGCGCTCAACTTTGCAGTTGCCGATGTAGAACTCTTCTTCGTAGTCACCACCACGATGGCGTCTACGATAGTGGCGACGCTTCGCTGGGCGATAGGCGCGATCATCGTCATAGTAATTGTCGTGGCGATAACGAGCCTCGCGGCTACGAAATTCTGGATGCCATTCCGCGTACCCGTCGCCGACGTAGGGGCCTGAATAGGGGGCGTCGTAATAGTCATCATAGGCGATGGCAGCGGTGCTGGTCATGAAGCATGCAGCAAGGCAAAGTGATAATCGTTTCATGGCGTCTCTCCACGCGATGCGGAACTTTTCCGTTTCACATATTTCAACGCAATGAGAGGGTGTGTGTCAAATCACGATCATGGCTCCCTCTGATCGGTGATCAAACCTCAAAAAAAAACGCACGTCTCGACCAAAAAGCCAGGACGTGCGGTAGGGTTAGGCAGATTTTGACTAATACGCCTGTTGCGTTTTTGAGCGGTGCTGATCGTGGCGCATCGATTTACGCGTCTTCTTCCAGTTGCGCGCATCAAGATTAGCTGCAGCTTTACGGTTCGACGTTTCAAGTTTTTTCAATTCGCGTACCGTCGCTTCTGCTGCAGCTCCAACTCCAGTGCCAAGTGTTTCCTGCTGCGACTTGAGGTAGGCTGCATTGCTTTCAAGAACCTTGCGCGCTTCCTTCACCTTGCCTTTGTCACGCAAGTCCACAGCTTTTTCATTTTCCTCTGTCGCAATCTGCATTGTGACCTTACTCATCACGGACTTATTGATGCTTTTTTTCGCTTCTTGTCTGTCATCGGTCACGCGTGCTTGTACGGGAGCCTCAACCGCTTCGCGACTACCCGCTTCTAAATTGAAGTAGTCAACGCGGACATCTGCCACGTCGTATGTGCCAGCAGAAGAACCGTTTGGCGCTTCAAGCTCAACGACAACATAGCGTTCGTTGGCAGCCTGCAGTTGGTTCATCTTAAGTGTGATGGTGTTGCCGGAGATGTCAGCTTCACGCCCTAGGATGCGATTGGGCTTAAATCCACGACGGCATTCGATGATGATACGAATGTCTCGCGCAGCAACGGATAGCGCGTCACCAAACTCCTTATCAAAGATTTCAGCCAAGTCGCCCGGATGTTCGACGAAGGCGTGGTTACCATCGCTTGAGGCGGCAAGGCGTTGCATCAAGTCCTCATTATAATCCAGACCAAGACCAATGGTTGTGACCGTGATTCCGTCGCTGGCCAGCTTGCGGCCAAGGCGGGCGAGGTCGGACGGTTTTGACGGCCCGACATTGGCCAAACCATCTGATAACAGGATGACGCGATTAACTTTGTTATCGGAGAGAAACTTTTGGACCTGTTCACCGCCTTCTTCGACACCGTGATAAAGCGCGGTGGTTCCACTAGGCGTCAGACGGTCAATGGCGCGTTCCAAATCATCGCGAGCCCCTTTCAGGCGGGCTGCGCGATGTAGAACTTGTACATCATGATTGTAAGATACCAGCGAGACGATGTCGTTTGATGACAAACGGTCAAGTGCAACGCGCGCTGCTTTCTTTGCTGCACGTATGCGTTCACCGCTCATGGAACCGGACCGATCAATGACAATCGCTACGTTAATTGGTGGGCGTTCGCGATCTGGCCGGATGGCGGGCGTTGTCAGTGCGAGCCTGAGATAGACCTTACCTGAGTCTGCGGTGTGAATTGCAGACTGTCCAAGATCTGCCTTGAGTTGAACTTGAGCGGCATGGGCTGCAATGGGCAGGCCGAAGGCAGCGAGACATGAAAGAGCTAGACGCCGGGTGGCGGAAGCAAGGCGGTGCTGCAACATGATAAAGAAACTCCTTTTCTCGGCGATATGGCGAGTCTTAGAAAAGGCGGACGGCGGAATAAGGCGCGAGGTGTGGCGAAACTAGGGCTTTGTCTCAAACGCGTAAGAAAGCCCCGCGGCTGCGACTTTCGCGCAACGCGGGAGCTGTTCGTTTGATGTCGATTGTTACAGAGTGGTTAGGTGCGTGGATCATGGTTCTTGCCATGTAAGCGCACAACGTTTGGCAGGTCTCGCGCTTCGTGAAGGATGCGCTCTTCAACCTGGCGCCAAGACTCAGCATCATCAAGTTCAAGTGCTCCAAGAGACAATGCAACGTAACGAAGTTTTTCGCAAAGTTGTTGCTCGCCAGGCAACTGTCCATCATCACGTTCTGCGGACCGTTCTAATTCTTCTATCAGCGCTTGCAACAACTGTGATTCAGGTGACAGAAGCAGAACAGCTTGTGCTGAATTAATCTCGCCATAAACGGCATCGAGTAACGCCATCTTGCGGACATCATAGTCGAGGTGAGCACGCATGCCGTTATAAGCAGCTTTGGCCGTCTCGCGATGGGTGCCTTTTACTTGGCGTAAAAAATCCGACAGCAATTGATTTTGTTTGCCTAAACCCTCGAGGCCGTGCCAGGCATCGGCGGCGGCTTCAAGCACAGCTTCGTTCGTGAGCTGACCCATCAAATTCTGAGGGTTGAGATTAAGTTCGGTGAGGAAAAAGCGGCGATACTCCTCAATCAGCCGCTCGCGTTCATCGTCAGGCAGAGGTTCTGGCACTCTCGGCGCTTCGAGGGTTTTGATGACAGGTGCTTTTTCAATTTGCGTGCCTTGGGCACGTAGCTGGCCACGGTGTTGTGCTTTTCCCCCGTCCCGCTCTAGCTGCATGTGACCTGAGCCATCAAACAGTGCGCGCGCGCGAATGCGAGCCAAAGTCTTATAAAGATCCTTGTGCACCAGGTAATGATTGGGATCGTTTTGAACGCGGCGGACGCTATCAAGCGTAGCCCCGGCGTTCAGCACATGGCGAATGGTGTGTTTGTCTTCATCAGAAGAAATCTCAACCAGTTTAATCTCTGCCGTGAACTCAGTGTCTTCTGTTATTGGATGCATATGCTGGAGTACGGTGTCGACATTGGCGCCAATGTTCGGCAGCAGGGCAACCCCAATAATCTTTTCAAGCTCAGCCTGATTGATGTGGTGGTCAGATTCTTCAAATGCCTTCTTGGCAACAACCGACAGGAACTCAAACAGTTCTGACCGCACAAGGTAGCGGCCCAGCGTGTCATCATAAGCAACAGCATGAATGGTTGACCCGGCATTGAGCACAGTCAACACACGTTCTCTCGTGTGGGGGTCAAGGCCATCAGTGCGCACCTCAGCCATAAAGCCTTCGATGTTTGTAATCGGCCGCATGGCTGAAAGAGCCAGCCGGGCATTGTCAAATTTATCAGGCAGTAACGCGTTCTCAATGATCGCTTCCAATTGCTGTGCAGAGCGTGCCTTGACTGTTGGCACATCAGACAGCGGTGATCTGACGGCGTTAGCGCCGAACAAGCCTGACATAAACACGAGCATATCAATCGCAATTGCAATGCCGAGTGCGAGGTATGCCAGCCGGTTGCCATCACCAAACGCATTCCAGGTCACCACAAAGCGGTGCGCTTTGTCATCACGATTAAGTTCGATGAAGTTGATCTTCTTGCGTAGTGTGTCGGTTTCTTGCGACGGAAGCCCGCTATCGCCAAGGCAGCTCTTGGCAAAGGAGAACAGGGCGTCGGTACCCTTGTTGGCGCCAAGTTTTGACCCACCAACACAATTGGCAGCAAAAGTGCGCGCGCCAACATTGAGCGCAAATACCAGGGAGGCGGATTCGCTGGCCCGCTTGGGGTCGCAATCAAGGCCGCGTACTTTTTCTTTTGTAGTTGGGGTTGCCGTCAACATTGCGCCAAGTACTTGACTGCAGACTTTTTGGACGTCGCCTAAGCGCTCTGAATTGGGGTCTTGGCGAAACGCTACACGCGCGTTTTCAAACGCTGGCAGCATGCGCGAGGGATCAATAACGTCGCCTTCTGAGGTTTCTGACACTGATTGCGTCATTTGAATGCGCTGTGAGGCTGTTTGGGCTTCGCCTTTTAGTTTGGCCAAATCGCCGTCAACTTGCGCCAGTTCACGTTCAATTTTTGCGATCCGGGTTTGCGTTGTATCCAGACGCTTTTTGGCATCCTTCACCCGTTCTTCGCCGATCTTATAGTAATCGTTGAGCTTTCGCAGTTCGACTTTGCGTGCGCGGTACTCCGGCCCACGTCCTGCCTTGCCGGTACCTTCCACGCCTTTTTCTTCAGCCATTGCGTCAACGCGTTTGGCGTCAATTTCTTTTGCGCGCTCATTCAGCGCATTTTTCTTTTCGGCATATTCAGCTGCAAGTGTTGGCCGTTCTGTTTTAAGGCGGGCGAGGTCATCTGAAAGGGATGTCTTTTTAGCAGCAAGACCTGCCTGACCACTTTGCGCGGAGACGATTCGTTCTTGCTGTTCTTTGACGGCTCGATTGCGCGCTTCGGCTTGATCATGAAAGAATTGTTCAACATCGCGCTCGCTTTCTTTGGCGACGCTTGCGAGTTTGCTCAATTGTGTGTCGTAGGTGAGCCAGCCTTCTGAGACAAATAAGTCATCCACCGCCGTCATGCGCCGTGTGGAAATTGTCTGGTTAATGTCTGCAACGATACCGGCCACTTGGTTCTGGGCGCGAAGTTCTGCAGCACGCACGCGTTCTGATTGCGGAAAGATATTGGCAAACAAGCTGTCGAACGAGAAAAACACGGACGTTGCCATGCACGACAAAAACATCACCCAAAGGACGGCGTTTTTGGCAACAACACGGGTTGATTGGATGTACGGCTTGACGACGTCACTGGCCGCATAAAGAAATACCAGCGCAATCGCCAGCAGGCCGATAACCAGCACAATCAGCTGATCGCCGAATTGAGATATACCGCCTGGATTGGATAGTGCAGCACCGGTTGATGAGCCTGACGCGCCCCAGGGCATCATCCACGATGCCAGTGCAACAAACAAGAAGATGCCAATTAATGGGCCAATAAAAAGCGTCGCGCGATGCGAGAAACCATGCGCTGTTTTAGCGGCCTGCTGGTTCATACCAGTGGCGAAACTTTCACCAATCAGCCACGCAATGATCAACATCACGCCCTGAATTCCGAATGTAATCATGAACGACAGCAACGGTTCGTTGGTGAAGTTCTTCATGCCGTCCCAGGTTGTCCAACCTGAGGCCAGCGATAAGACCAAACCGGTCATCGCCAAAAGGGCGAGCCGCCAGTTTGTAAATACGGTTTCCTGAAATGTCTTACTGAGGCGCTCCAACATTGGTCGGAACAACCAGCCTAGAAACAGGACTACGCCGGTGACTACAGCGATACTGCTCACCGCATCAGGTACAGCGAAATTATTTGGAAGTGTGGGGATATTGCCAAGCGACTGGTTCACGGTGTCGGCCGTGGTTTTTAAATCCCAATCCATGTGTCAGCTCTCCCGTGGCTGGGTTGGCCAATGCGCTTGCAGACGTGAGAGCGCATTGCATGCCTTAAGAACGGTGTCTCAGTGTTGGCCTAAAATGACGCTAGACCTGCCGGAAAACCGACAACGCGTGTGCCGATAGCTACCACATCACCGAGGCGGTTCGCGGCAAGATTGCGGCGAAATTGGCAATATGACGAGGATTTAACACAAAGGCGGTGCACAACACGGACTTGGCCTTTTGTCAAAATTGAAATTGGAGTGTTTGAGACACAACTCATTTTGAGCCGCAATTGAGCTAACAGTAGCTGCAGTGAGAGGGATTAATCCGCGATTTTGTCCCTAAATCAGGCGATCTGTAGCTGCCTCGGCTCCCACACCGTGATATAAGGCAAACTTCTGACACCCTGTTGGGAGTATGGAACCCGTCGACACACTGTAATAAGAAGCGTGATGGCAGAACAGGCAACCAAATCGCCATTTAGCAGCTCTGGGCAACGAGCCGGTCGTAGCCTTGAAAAAGCTGTTCGCAAGGCGGGCGCGGCGTTCGAAGAGCGTAGCTTGCGCTTTACTAAGCTTCGCCAGCAGGTTTTCGGCGAGATTGCTGCAACACATGCCTCGATCGGCGCCTATGAGATTTTGGAAAAGTTGGCTAACAAGGGCACACGCCTTGCGCCAATATCCGTCTATCGCGCTATTGATGCGTTAATGGAAGCGGGGGTTATCCATCGCCTGGAAAGTAAGAATGCTTATTTTGCCTGCCGGCGTTTGGACCATGACTTTGAGAAATCGGGTAGGCCGCTGGTATTGGCTTGTGAACATTGCGGCACTGTGGCTGAGGTCGATAGCCATGGCATCTTTGATACGATTGATGAGATCGCAGGCGACGCCAAGTTTAAACCACGCGTTCGTTTTGTAGAGGTTTCAGGTCTTTGCCCAAAATGCGCTAAGGCTAAGAAAACAGATCAAAAATAGTATCTCTTTACATTTGCGTCTTGGCGCTCAGATCAGTAATGCTGCGTGGACATTTTTTCATAAAAGGCTGCCAGTTTCATGTCAGGTCCGACGGATTTGAAAACAGCACCGGTGCCCAACGCGCATAGCGGGGCAGACCATGAGTGCGGTCACGACCATGATCACACACAGCTGAGCGCTGAACCGAACAAATCCGCTCTCATTTCCGCGCGTCGTCTGACGGTGATACGCCAAGGTCGCGAACTTCTGCAAAAGGTTGATCTTGATCTGTGGCCCAGTGAAATCGTGACTCTGATTGGCCCAAATGGTGCCG
Organism: Hyphomicrobiaceae bacterium; assembly: GCA_021775735.1. Lineage (GTDB taxonomy): Bacteria > Pseudomonadota > Alphaproteobacteria > Rhizobiales > Hyphomicrobiaceae > JAHZKN01. The sequence continues at coordinate 46,661 of JAJFHG010000042.1, read as the reverse complement.
GCAAAACGACGTTGGTTAAGGCGTTGCTCGGACTTGAGGCCCTTGATGGTGGAACAGTCTTTAAGAGCCAGGGGTTGGTGACCGGTTATGTGCCACAGAAATTCACGCTGGATCCGGCGTTGCCCTTAACGGTGGAGCGGTTTTTAGCTGTCGGGCTGACACAGCTTGCATCGACCGAAAAAATTGCAGCCACCTTGAAAGAAGTGGGCGCACTCCATGTGTTATCCAGTCAGCTTCATCAAATTTCGGGTGGCGAACTACAGCGCGTGTTGTTAGCGCGTGCCTTGTTGCGTGCGCCACAAATTCTCATCTTGGACGAACCTGCACAAGGTGTTGATTTGGCCGGTGAGGTTGAACTCTATGATTTGATTTCTAGTCTCAGCGAACGCTATCGGATGAGCGTTTTACTCGTCTCGCATGATTTACATACTGTTATGGCGCGCTCCAATCGCGTGATCTGCCTCAATCGTCATGTCTGTTGTTCAGGTATTCCAGACACAGTCTCTAAGCATCCTGAATACGAGCGCTTGTTTGGGGCTGCGGCTGCCAAGTCGATTGCGATTTACCGCCACGATCATGACCACCACCATGATTTGAGCGGTTCGCCAGCGCCGAGTCCGGTGCAAGCGAAAGAGGACGAGGCATGATCGAACCGTTTCTCATGCGCGCCATCCTGGCAGCTATTGGCTTGGCATTAATCGCGGCTCCACTCGGCTGTTTTGTTGTATGGAATCGAATGTCCTACTTCGGCGAAACCATTGCGCAGGCTTCTCTATTGGGTGTCGCACTTGCTTTGTTGCTGCAGTTGGATCTCAACACAACTGTGGTTGCAGTTTCAATCGCTGCCGCGTTCGTGGTCATCGCGCTGTCACGGCAAAGGGTTGTTCCTATCGACTCCGTCCTCGGTCTTATGCATCACGGTACATTAGCGTTGGGTGTCATTGTGATATCCAGCCTTAAAGGTCAGTCCGTCGACCTGATGGGGTATTTGTTCGGTGATATTTTTGCGGTTTCAACACAGGACCTGTGGTGGATCGGAGCCATTGGGGTCGCCGTTGTTCTGGTTATGGTCAAGTTGTGGCGGCCGCTGTTGAGAGTGTCTGTTCACGAGGACTTGGCGCGTGCAGAAGGCGTTAACACAACGGCCTTGCGCACGGGATTTACCGTCGTGCTCGCGCTTGTTATTGCAGTGGCGATCAAGATTGTTGGCATTTTGTTGGCCATTGCATTTCTAATCGTACCGGCGGTTGCTGCGCGGCCGTTTGCGCGCAACCCTGAAACAATGGTGGTTGTTAGCGCGGGTTTGGGTGTTGTGTCGGTTGTTGCCGGGCTTACAATGTCAACGAGTGCCGATATTCCAGGCGGACCCGCCATTGTTCTGGTGATGACGGTGATCGCAGCAGCATCGTTGCTGTTTGCCGGGCGCCAGGTGCCGCGCTGAAACATTTAATTATGGGTTGAAATGACTGACAAACTTACCGAGCGTCGCAAGTCTGTCGCCGTAGCCGTGGGCCCGGTCTGGGTTGGAGGGGCACACCCTATCGTCGTGCAATCCATGACCAATACCGACACGGCCGATAGCGCTGCAACCATCACGCAAATTTTGCAGTTGGCGCGTGAAGGATCTGAAATCGTTCGTATCACAGTGGACCGCGATGAAGCGGCCAAAGCCGTTCCCATTATCCGTGATGGTGTGCGCGCGGCGAATGTGGATGTGCCCATAGTCGGTGATTTCCACTACAACGGCCATAAGCTCTTGAGCGATCACCCGGCGTGCGCTGAGGCATTGGATAAGTACCGCATAAACCCTGGCAACGTTGGATTTAAAGCGAAAAAAGACAGCCAATTCTCGAGCATTATCGAATTGGCGTTGCGCTACAAAAAACCCGTTCGCATCGGCGTGAATTGGGGCTCGCTTGACCAAGCCCTGCTCACAGAGTTGATGGACAAAAATGCATTGTCGGAAACGCCGCTTGATGCGCGTGAGGTAATGCACGAAGCCATTGTGCAGTCGGCGTTGCAAAGTGCAGCCCAAGCTGAAGATATTGGACTTGGTGCAGACCGCATTATTATTTCTGCCAAAGTATCCGCAGTGCAGGATTTGATTTCTGTCTATCAGATGCTGGCACAACGTTGTTCCTATGCATTGCACCTCGGCCTCACAGAAGCAGGTATGGGCTCAAAAGGTATTGTGGCATCATCTGCCGCGATGGGTGTGTTGTTGCAACATGGCGTTGGTGACACCATTCGCTTTTCACTAACACCAGAACCTGGAGGAGATCGCACTTTAGAGGTGCGGGCGGCGCAAGAATTGTTGCAAACAATGGGTTTGAGATCATTCGTACCGATTGTGGCGGCCTGCCCTGGATGCGGTCGCACGACATCAACGGTATTTCAAGAGCTGGCGAAGGACGTGCAAGATATGGTGCGCGAAAAAATGCCGGTGTGGAAAGCCAAATACCCAGGTGTTGAGGACCTCAACCTTGCGGTGATGGGCTGCATCGTCAATGGGCCAGGTGAATCCAAGCATGCTGATATTGGGATTTCGCTGCCGGGAACCGGAGAGCAACCGGCTGCCCCCATCTTCATCGATGGTAAAAAAGCAATGACCCTGCGCGGACCCAACATTGCAGAAGAGTTCAAAGCCATTGTCGAAGATTACATCGCGAAACGCTATGCGTCTTAATCTTGATCTTAGTCAGATTTTGTTTTGCTTATGGAATTTGCGATTAGTGACGCCGCTTTGCAATGAAGTCTGCGATTTCGCGTAACACAACGGCTTTTGCACCAAATCCATCAACAGCAGCGTTGGCATTTTTTAAAGCCCTATCGAGTTCAAGCCGGGCTTCATCCTTACCCAGCAAACCGACTAAAGTTGCTTTTCCATCTGCTGTGTCTTTGCCGGTTGCTTTGCCAACATCTTCTGGCGTCCCTTCCAAATCCAGAAGATCATCACTGATTTGAAAGGCAAGTCCGAGGGCGGCACCATAGTTGCGAAGGTTTGACAGGGCCTGTTGATCACCGCCACCAAGTAGGCCGCCGAATTGACAGGCAGCTTCAATCAGAGCACCGGTTTTTAAGGCTTGCAAAGTTTTGGTGCTGGTGATGGTTGGTGTTTTTGGCTCACCTCGTTTGCTGACGGCCAGGTCTAAGGCTTGTCCTTGGACCATGCCGTGTGCACCGCTTGCTTTGGCTAATGTTGCGACCAAGGCGAGTCGTGTTTTGGAAGACGGGTGGGTTGCTGCGCGCACTAAAATTTCAAACGCTAATGTAAGAAGGGCATCGCCTGTGAGAATGGCCGTCCATTCATCATAGGCTTTCCAGATGGTTGGTTTACCTCGGCGCAGCTCATCATTGTCCATGCACGGAAGGTCATCATGCACCAATGAATAGCAGTGAACGCATTCCACGGCGGCTGCAGCGTTGAGGCAGGCGTTTTCGTCAACATCGAACAAGGCTGCGCATTCAATCACCAAAAGAGGACGTATACGTTTTCCACCGTTGGTGGCTGCATCATGGAGGGCTGCGGCAAGGCGCCTCGCCTCTGGTCCACATTCAGGTGTGGATTCTGCCACAGCATCACCAAGAACATCACGCAAATGCGCTTCAATCAGGTTTGCGCGTTGTGTCAGCCTTTGCGAAAAATCCATTCCAGTCGTACTCATGTCTCTGCTGCGTGATCGAGGCGTACTCAAAGAGTGATGCGCTGTGTGTACCAATAGTTGATTAATATCAAAAGAGCGAAGCTTGTGAGTGGGTGCGACCAACAGGGCCTGTCAGATGTCATGGTTAAAAGCGATGTGCTCGTGATAGCGGACATTGTGCGTCAAGCAGCTCAGGCAATTGTTGCATCAGCGCAAACACTACCGTCTTCATCCAGCACTGATCTTAAACAAACGCAATCAACTGTGGGTCGAACCGTTGAGAGCCGTTTAGAACAGGATGTGCAAAAGCCAGACCCTATAGCTAAACCAATTCTCCCACCCTCACCGCCTGTCCCGTCCCCGCCACCAGAGTCCTCTATCAGGTTATCAACTCCTGATTCATCTCAGTCTTTAAAAGTGCCAACACTTTCTCAGTTACCGTCGTCACCGGCGCAACTTGGCGCTTTACCGCAGAATGCTGCTCCTGGTGCGTCCGTAATAAATGCTCCAACAAGCGCACAACTGACACTGCCACACGTCCAGAGAGAAAAATCAAAAGCGAGACTGGGGCGCATTTGGCATGAACAGGTTTGGAACGAGGAACGAAAAGCTGTTGCAGAACGTATAGGCCGTGTCGTTGTCTATGGCGTGGCGGTTTGGTTTGCTTATGTCGGGGTAATGATCCTCGCGTATCGTTTTGTTGATCCACCAGCGTCCAACCTGATGCTCTACAACTACCTCAAAGGTAATACGGTCCATCATACGTGGGTGCCGATAGAAAAGATCTCGCCAGCTGTCATTAAAGCGGTTGTTGTCGCCGAAGATGCTCAGTTTTGCAGGCACTGGGGGATTGATTTTGCTGCCATTCAGTACGCAATTGAACATGCCCGTGGAGGCACTCCACGTGGCGCAAGCACCATTACGATGCAAACGGCCAAGAACATGTTCCTCTGGCAATCAAAAAGCTATGTCCGCAAAATCCTGGAAGTGCCCGTGACGATCATGATGGAACTGATCTGGCCGAAAAAGCGGATACTTGAGGTCTATCTGAATATCGCAGAATGGGGCCCAGGCGTGTTTGGCATTGGTGCTGCGGCCAAGCATCATTTTAAAACCAAACCAGCAAAATTGAATACAGCGGCTGCGGCGCGATTAGCCGCGAGTTTGCCCAATCCCAAGGTGCGCCGTGCTGGCAGACCGGGGCCAAAGACGAGGCGTAAGGCTAATGTCATCCGGGGCCGTGCCAGACACGCGGGGTACTATACGGGCTGCGTTCTCCGCTAAATGGGCTCTTTAGATGGTGGGATCCTGCGAAATTGTGTAGCGCGCGTCTCGGTGGGCCGGGCAAAATAAGCCGGTAAGCGGGCCAGTGTCGCGGGCACGGGGGCTGGTATTGACCCCAGAAACTGAGTATAAGGCCGCCAAACGGATTGATTGCGGGTCTGGTGGTCGAACCCAAGAACTATGACCCGTCCCGATTTTCCGCCAATTCAGATGCACCAATGCTGGTCTTGGACCGACGCAAGCCGTTGATGCTTGGTGATGATCTGCCAATGAACGATCGACTGGAGATACTTACAAATGGCTGTACCACGTAAAAAAGTGACCCCGATGAAACGCGGCCAGCGCCGGGCGCATGACGCACTTAAGGCACCAACGTATGTCGAAGATAAAGACAGCGGTGAGCTACGTCGCCCGCACCATATCGACCTAAAATCCGGAAAATATCGCGGCCGTCAAATTCTTGAGCCTAAATCCGATATTTAGTGTCTGATATCCAAATGGCTAAGACTCTGGGATGTGTTAAGAGTTTCAGCTAAAATCAATTAAGCCACCCGGCGTGGCTTTGGGAGGAATTCACAATGTCGCTTAGAGCCATTCCGCTTTTGATCGTACCCTTCTTGCTATACTTCCTTTTGAAGGTGGTGGGCATTGATCTTTCGTCTTCATTGACCGGTGACCCTGGTATGGCCTTGTTAAGTGGTGGCAACTGGCGCTTCACATGGGGCGACCTGTTGATTGTGGTCACCATGATTTTCCTGTTTGTCGAACTGCTCAAAGCAACCTACACATCAACGGCGTCACTGCTTGATCACGGTCTTTCAATGCTGGTTTTTGTAGCTTGCTTGGTATGCTTCCTGACCGTTGAACAAGCTGCCAACTCCGTCTTCTTCATCATCATGTTTGCGACGTTGATCGATGTGATCGCGGGCTACACGATTGGTATCCGGGTTGCGCGCCGTGATATTGGCTTTGGTGGTGGTGGCTAAACGAGGACGAGGATTGCGGCCCTTAACTGAGGTGCGATCCCAACTTAATGATATGAATTTTGGGCTCCGCCTGCCAAATACGATGGCATAGCGGAGCCCATTTTTGTTTCCAGAATTCCAGACTTCATCAGATGTGGTGTCGGCCAGAACCAGTTATTTGCCGGGATAAGAGCCATAAGCGTTAAAAACAGGACCCTGGAATGGTTCAAATTTTAATGGTTGTTAGGACTTTCAACTTAGAAATATAGGTAGAAATTTTGGTAGGGTTGTATCGGCGCGGATTTAGTGCGCCTTTGAATTGGTGGGGTCACCCTTGGGTTCATCTCAAAACGATCAGTCGCCTAACGTGGCGCAGCAGGCTGTCGGCGGACCGACTGCTGACGTTACGCAAACAGGTGACCAAAGTGCAACGGCTGACGTAATTGACTTGCCAATTGTTGCTGAAGCTTTTGATCTCGTTGGCATATTGTCAGCGGTTGAAGAGACGGCTTACAAATGGGATCTCAACACAGACGATATCGAATGGGAACAAAACGTTGACGCGGTGCTGGGCGTTTCAAATCCCGACGTCATTCTAACAGGCCGTGGTTATCAATCATTGATCGCGCCTGAACATCTCTCGCGACGTCACGATGCTATTGTTGATCAAGATAGCGGAGATGCGATTAGTGGAGCACCATTTCGTGTCCAGTACCGGTTGACCCCGGGCGGAAAACGCAGTTCTGAATCAATCTGGCTTGAAGACCACGGTCGGTGTTGGTTTGATGAGGATGGAAAGCCAACAAGAGCGCGCGGCGTTATTCGCGTCATCAACGACAGATACTGGGAAGAGCAGCGGCTGCTGCATTATAACGATCATGATGAGCTCACTGGTCAGCTCAATCGTGTTCGTCTCAATGATGCGCTGGGTGCGGTTATTCAGCGTGCAGCACGCACACAACAATCGTGTTCGTTTCTCGTTGCATCCCTTAATAACCTTGCGGTTTTTAATTCAAATTTCGGGTTTGATGTCGGTGATGAGGTCATTGCAGGCGTCGCACGGACGATTAAGTCTAAGCTCCGCGGTGGTGATACCGTTGGCCGTTATTCGTCGAACAAATTTGGTATTATCCTGTCTGATTGCGGTCCCGGCGCGATGCGCATCGCTGCAGAACGGTTTATTTCCGCGGTGCGCGCCAACACAATAGAGACCTCAGCTTGTCCGCTTTCGGCAACAATCTCTATCGGTGGTGTCGTGCTGCCAGCGCAAGCTGATACGGCCAATGAGGCGTTGAGCTGTGCATTGCAGGCGCTCGATCAGGCCAAGCAGCGTCGTATTGATTGCTTTATGCCGTATGAACCAAGCCCGACCCGTGAGACAGCGCGCCAGCGCAACATTGCAATTGCTGATGAAATTACGTCCGCGCTTGATGAAAACCGCATGCACTTGGTGTTGCAGCCGATCATATCAACCGAGACCGGTAAGGCCGACCTGTACGAATGCTTGCTGCGGATGGAAAAACCCGATGGCACAGTAGTTAGCGCGGGTGAATTTATCGAAGTTGCTGAACAGCTGGGTTTGTCGCGGATGGTAGATCGGCGGACGCTTGAGCTGTCTATGGATCTTTTACGTAAATATCCTGACATTAAGCTTGCGTTGAACGTGTCAGCGCTTACGACGAGTGATCACGAGTGGCTGGTCGCGCTTCATAAGCTGACCGGCGGCAAGCGCGAATTCACCAATCGGCTGATGATTGAAATCACCGAGACGGTTGCCATTCATGACTTGGATCAGACAGTTGCCTTTGTTGATACGCTTAAAGACCTTGGTTGTCGGGTTGCCATTGATGACTTTGGTGCGGGCTACACATCATTTAAGAACCTGAAGATTCTGAATGTTGATATGGTCAAAATTGACGGAACATTTGTGAAAAACTTGGTTGAGGAAACGTCAGATCAGGTGTTCATTCGCACGATGGTTGATATTGCACGCGAATTTAATATGGAAACCGTCGCAGAATGGGTTGGCGATCAGGAAACAGTCGATTTTCTGAAGAAAACGGGCATCACCTATCTGCAAGGCTTCCACTTCGGCATGCCGTTTAAGCCTAGCGAACTGACCGAACCTCTTGATAAATAGCGTGGTCAGGACGGCCTAAATCGCTGGTGTTTTACACCAGTTGATCGCAGACCGTGCTGTTTCAGGTGATCTAACGGGGTCGCCAAAGCCCCGACGCAATATCAGGGCTCAACAATATGGCAGGCCGCTTTAGTCTTTTTTATCCGAAGTGAGGCTATCTATCTTGGCCTGCATGTCCTCAAGCTGTTGGCGCAGGTCTTTGAGGTCACCTTCATCTTTTGCCGTATCCGCAGTGCCGGTGCTGCTTTTAATTTGTTTCTGCACCGTAGCAGCGACGTTGGGATTGTCGGCTGCATTGTCGGTCTTGCCGCCTGATTGTGCTGCCGCACCAAACGAACTCCACATCGACATCGCTTGCTCAAACATCGCCATGTTTTGCCGGGCCATGTCTTGATAGACTTCGAAGGCTGCAGCCGGGGCGGCAGATGGATTGGAAAACGCTTTGGCAAAGTGGGTGCGCAAGTTTTCTTGCTCTTTTACGAGGTTTTCCAAGCTAAACTGAAGGTAACTTGGAACCATGCGTCCGATTTGATCATCATAAAAACGAATGAGTTGGCGCAGGAACGGGACCGGAAGCAGCGTCTGTCCGCCTTTGCGATTTTCCTGCTCAACGATGATTTGCGTTAGCACCGTATGGGTCAGCTCGTCTCCGGACTTGGCGTCATAAACGACAAAATCCTTGTCTGCGCGGACCATATCTGCCAGATCTTCCAGCGTGACGTAGGTGCTTGTTTGGGTGTTATAAAGTCGACGGTTGGCATATTTCTTTATGACAACGGCGTCTCTTTGTTCAGTTTGGCCAGTACCAGGGTTCAGCATGTTTACAATTCTGAATTCGTGTCGGCGACAAGGTTGCTGCATATTGCAGTGCGTCATGCTAACACATGGTTCACACCGTGTGCCATAAGAAACTGCTCTGAAATAGGGTGTATATGCCGCTGGTCCCCAGAATTGCAGGTCTCAAGAACCCTGCTATCTTGGTTGGCAACTCTTTTCAATCAGGGATGGAGGGTGCGGTTGCAGCATTTCGCGACCCATCAAGGTTAGGAATTAATGCCAGGGAGGCGGCTTAAATGAGTGATCGTGAAAATCAGGTGGTGATTGCCGGGGCAGCGCGGACGGCTGTCGGAAGTTTTAGCGGGTCGTTTAATACCGTGCCCGCCCATGAGCTGGGAAAGACAGCTATTGCGGCCGCTCTTGATCGGTGCGGTGTGCAACCGAGCGATGTTTCAGAAGTTATTTTGGGTCAAATCTTGACAGCGGGTATGGGTCAAAACCCTGCACGTCAAGCGTCTATTGCCGCGGGAATCCCAGTTGATGCACCTGCGTGGGGTATGAACCAGATTTGTGGCTCGGGTCTACGTGCCGTTGCCTTGGCCCAACAGCAGATCGCAACAGGATCAGCTGATGTCGTTGTTGCAGGTGGTCAGGAAAGCATGAGCATGTCGATGCATGCCAGCCCAATGCGCAATGGCACCAAGATGGGTGACGTTAAAGTACTCGACACCATGATCAAAGATGGATTGTGGGATGCGTTTAACAATTACCACATGGGCACAACAGCGGAGAATGTTGCCCGTCAGTGGCAGATTACACGCGAAGAACAAGATGCATTTGCAGCCGGCTCACAAAACAAAGCGGAAGCTGCCAAAAAGGCTGGTAAATTTGCAGACGAGATTGCGCCTGTCACCATCAAGACCCGCAAGGGTGATGTGGTCGTCGATCAGGACGAGTACATTAAAGAAGGTGTGACAGCTGAAGGCCTCGCCAAGTTACGTCCTGCCTTCGATCGTAAAGAAGGGACGGTAACTGCGGGCAACGCATCTGGCATTAATGACGGCGCAGCTGTGGCGGTCTTGATGTCTGGTGCAAATGCCGAGAAACGCGGCATCAAGCCTTTGGCGCGCATCGTATCGTGGGCAAATGCTGGTGTTGATCCATCGATTATGGGTACCGGTCCGATCCCAGCCTCCAAGAAAGCTCTCGAAAATGCTGGTTGGAGCATTGACGACCTGGACTTGATTGAAGCCAATGAAGCGTTTGCCGCTCAAGCCATCTCGGTCAATAAGGGCCTTGGCTGGGATACAGATAAGGTAAACGTCAACGGTGGTGCAATTGCCATTGGCCATCCAATTGGCGCCTCGGGAGCCAGGGTTTTGGTTACCTTGCTGCATGAAATGCAGCGTCGTGATGCCAAGAAGGGTCTTGCCACGTTGTGCATTGGCGGCGGTATGGGTGTCGCCATGTGCCTTGAGCGTGACTAAATTGAATGTGAACTGCTTTTGGTCCTTGCCGAAGCCTGGGCACACGCCCTAGCTTCAGTAAGGACCAAGTTTTGGATCCAATAAACAATGAAACTATTCTGAGGAGGATACCACTATGGCGCGGGTTGCCATCGTTACTGGGGGCACGCGGGGCATTGGCCAAGCCATCTCCGTTGCATTAAAGAACGCAGGTTATCGGGTTGCTGCTAATTATGCCGGCAATGATGAGGCTGCACAAAAGTTCCAAGCGGAAACTGGAATTCCAGTCTACAAGTGGGATGTGGGTGATTTTGAAGCCTGTGAAAAAGGTATTGCTGATGTGACATCCGCGCTTGGTGCTGTTGATGTTGTTGTCAACAATGCAGGCATCACACGCGATGCCATGCTGCATAAAATGACTAAGGAGCAATGGGACCAGGTGATCCGTACCGATTTGGATTGCTGTTTCAATATGACTCGTCCCGTGATCGACAGCATGCGCGCAAACAAGTTTGGCCGCATCATCAACATTTCATCGATCAATGGACGTAAAGGGCAGATGGGCCAGAGTAATTATTCGGCTGCCAAAGCCGGTATGCACGGCTTTACAAAAGCAATGGCCTATGAAGGCGCCCGCAAGGGCATCACGTGCAACACCGTTGCGCCAGGTTATATCAACACCGAAATGGTTGCTGCGGTTCCCAAGGAAGTCCTGGAGAGCCAAATCCTTCCCCAGATTCCAGTGAACCGCCTTGGCGAAGCTGTTGAGATCGCCCGTGCTGTGGTGTTCCTGGCTTCAGACGATGCAGGTTTTGTGACCGGTGCGTGTCTGGATGTTAACGGCGGTCACTACATCGCCCTTTAAACAGGCTGTGCTGCAAGACTGAACGAATAAAATAAAAAGCACCCGAAGCTATTAAGTTTCGGGTGCTTTTTTGTATGCGTCTATGTTCTGTGGCGGCGCAGTTAGTTACGCAGGCGCGAACGAATGATCCGTGGGAAATCATCATCTTGCGCCAGCTCTTCCGTCGTTCGCGTGAGGCCTGCTCCAGCGCTATGAGCTTGTGCCGCGGTGTGTTGGCGCGCCTCTTCTACGTCCCACCATGGATCTTGTGGGTGCTGCGCTGGTTTTGAGATGTCAACCTGCGGGGCTGCAAAACCAGCAGGCGTTGCCAACGGGCGGTCTGTAGATTGCAGCAACGAGGTTGCAGGCGGTGCTGAGCCCGTACCAAACCAGGCTTCAACGAGGTCCAGTTCGTTGGCTGACAGGCTCAAGCCGTGTGTTCTGCACCGCGCCACGACAAAGTTGCGGAAGCGGCTGGCAAACAGGTTGCCCGACGCGCCCTGCTCGAACCAGGGATCAGGTTCTGAGACGACCTCAAGTACGAAGCGAATGTCGTCCTTGCGGACATCAACACCAGCTTCCAGGCAACGCATCGCAATGTTGTCGAGTGTTTGCGAGCCAGACAGATTGTTCGCGCTGATCTCCTCTGCCATCTTCTCAAATAATGTGCGGTATTCCGGTGGTGAAAGCGGCGGGGCCTGCGATGCTTCGTGAATGCGCGCAATTGATTGTTGGATCACAGATTGTGGCTTGGCGGTCGCTGGATGCGAAGATGCCGTTGGGTTTAGCTGCTGGCCAGGCTCGTCTGCTTTGAGTGTTGCGGCTACTGTTTCAGGCGCAGGCGTCTGTGCTGCGGCTGGTGCAGATGTGGCCGTCTCCAGAACCTGCTCAGTGACAGATTGAGGGGCCGGTGCCGGGGTTGGCTCAGATTTAGCCGCAGCAGGTATATGGTTCTGCGATGCGACCTGTCGACTTGTGTCAAACACAAAGTAAGGCGGTTGCGATGAGACACTCAGTTCAGTTGGTAGGTCCTGCAACAACAAATCTCGGAAGCCACCTGCACCCGCCCAACTCGTTCCCGCTGTTTTGTCATGACCAATGGCACGAACTGCGCGGTCAGCCAGGGCTTCAAGTGGTACGGGCTGGTTGGCTGTGCGCACGGAACCTACCACTTCCGCAATGATTTCCTTGCGCAGAACGGCTAAGTCCGCTGACGACATTGGGGCCGACTTTTTTTCATCGGCTTGTTTGCGTTCTTCGTGCGATGCCAGGTTGCCGGTCATCAAGAGTGTTAGCAGATCGCTTTCGCGCACTTCGCCATCACAGATCGCAGTGTACGGTGATGCGGTGTGATCGTTGGTGAAAATGATGTTGCGGCGAGCGTGTGCCCGCAAGCGATGCAGAACGGGTGTGAAGTCGGCATCACTCGATAAAATAATGAATTCGTTGAAGTACGTTTCATGAGTGAGGTAATCGCGCACATCCATCACCATGCGGATGTCTGCCGAGTTCTTAAGCTGTGCCGTGAGCGGTGGGCAATCAATGACCTCAAAGCCAGACCGCAGGAAGTGATGACGGACAAACGGAAATGAATTCATGTCCGTTGAATTGTCATGCGCATTGCGGCGTGGAATAGGATTGCCGTAGCATCGGTTCATCACAATGCGCCGCTCAGCTTGCGGCGCGTCCGCGCCGTGCGTTGTGATCAAGTTGCCGCTGGCCAACGCGCTTAGCCACAAATTTGCATCTTTGGCGAACCGTTTGGCGGCTTCTTCGTTCTTTCTCTTGAGCGACAGATAGATGTTGTCGTAGTCGACGAAAATAGCACTCAAGATTGGTCCAGTGGACTGGGCCTTCATGGTCTCATTACCCCCAAATAACGCCAAATTGCGCAGATTTGAGCCGACTTTTGACGAGTCGTGTTTGAGCAGCAAGCGCTCTGGGTCCTCACTTGCCAAAAACAATTAAAAGACCCATAAAATCAATGGGTTAAGGGGCGGGCTTCAGGCAAATAGTGGTGGAAAAGTCTGGCCCTGGTCGCCATGCAAAGACATGTGATTCGATTGCGAGGCCTCAGACCTCTTTAGCCAGGTTCAAAACCCTCCGGCGCCATCTTAAATCCGTCAAACGAAAATCCCGGCGCCACAGTACAGCCAACCAGGCTCCATGCTCCAAGGCTTTGAGCTTGTTGCCAAACCCCGGTGGGTACGACGGCTTGTGGGCGCTCTCCGTTTTGAAGATCGCACCCGAGGATGGTGTCGGTCACCGGCCCGGTTTCGCGAGGGGCCGTTGAAAGGCGTAATGGCGCGCCTTGATACCAATGCCAGGTTTCTGCGGCATCAACCGTATGCCAGCGTGAGACTTCACCGCCCTCGAGTAGAAAATAGATCGCGGTGGACGCCGCCCGTGCTGTGCCATTGCCAAAGGAAATCGCAACGGTATCACGAAATGTTTCGCGAAAATAACCGCCCTCGGGGTGTGGACTGAGATTAAGCATCGCGACGACTTCAGCTGCCGTTGGCGTACGTGTCATGCTGCCTACGCCTTGTTTTTACGTTCGCGAATTTCAGAAAACACATCGACATCGGATGCATAGGTCATAGCTAACTGTTTTCGAATATCTGTGGATGTCTCGCGCAAAAACGGATTGGTTTCGATCTCAATTGCCAGCGTGGTTGGAACTGTTGGCTGTCCCGCCTCGCGCAGTCGTTTAACCTCCAAAGCACGATCTTGTAGAACCTGGTTGTTTGGCTCAATGGTCAGCGCAAATGCAGCATTGGCAAGCGTGTATTCATGTCCGCAATAGAGTGTTGTTTCGGCTGGAAGCTGTTTCAGTTTTTGTAACGACTGCCACATCATCGGGTTTGTTCCCTCAAACACGCGGCCGCACCCCATGGCAAACAGTGTGTCTCCGACAAACGCTGTTGCGGCGTCTTTAAACCAATAGCTGATGTGACCGAGCGTGTGACCAGGCGTATCAAGAACGACAACGTCATGGCCCGCAAACGACAATGCATCACCTTCCGCAACTGTTTTATCAAGCCCTTCAATGCGTTGAGCCTCGGCAGTAGGGCCGACCACTTTACACCCGGTTTCAGCTTTTAAGGCGCCAATGCCAGCAGTGTGGTCGGCGTGGTGATGGGTGATAAAAACATGACTGAGGGTCCACCCTTTTTCATTAAGAGCAGCTAAAATGGGGGCTGCTTCCGGGGCGTCAATCGACACAGTCTGGCCCGACTTTGGATCGTGTACCAGGCAGCCATAGTTGTCTTTCAGGCATGGGAAGAGAAAAAAGTCCAGGTCTGTCATTTGCTCGGGTCTCAGTGAGGATAAGACGTTTTCTTTTGGTTCAATTTATCGCGTGTCGATAGCGTGATTGTCGAGCCTATCGTTGCGTGGGTTCGAATACAACGGTCGATCATTGCTCAATTTGTGGTACAGCCAATCAACACAGTTTGATCGCCATCAGGATTTGGTGCCTGCATGCATATTGATGTTGAGGACCTGAGAGACTTTTATGCCTCGCGGCTTGGCCTGTTGGTTAAGCGGCGTCTCTTCTCCCAAATCCGCGCCCATTGGCGAGATAGGAAGATTTCTTGTCTTGTTGGGCTTGGCTATGCCGCCCCCTATCTTTCAGCAGCCAAGGATGCGCACAGAGTTGGCGCGTTGATGCCTGACGGCCAGGGTGCACTGATTTGGCCCCGCTCGGGCAACACCAAAACGGTTTTGGTTCGTGAAGATCAACTGCCGCTTCCTGACAACTCGGTTGACCAGCTTCTTGTCACGCACTGTCTCGAGGTTGCAGAACGTCCACGACCCATGCTGCGCGAAATTTGGCGTGTGCTGTCACCTGAGGGGCGCGTTTTGATCATCGCGCCCAACCGTCGCGGTGTGTGGTGCCGACTTGATCACACTCCATTTGGTCAGGGCAGCCCGTTTAGTCGCAATCAATTGGAGCGCTTGTTAACGGATGCTTTGTTAACGCCAGAGCATTGGTCAACCGCGCTCTATTTTCCACCGCTAAGCCATCGCCTCGCGGTCAGAGCGGCACCCGCTATCGAGCGCTTTGGTGGACCCATTGGCGCAACCATTGGTGGTGTGTTGCTCGTTGAAGCCCGCAAGGAGATTTTGGGGCCTGCCGGCCGGGCAAAATCTGGACAGCGGTTGCGCGAACTTGTCACCGTCCACCGTGATGGGTGCCCTAAAATTGTTTCAGATGTTTAGGCCGTAAGGCGCCAATGTCGATGATGTCACGTGTTTATGACGAACCTCGGTTCATCATAAACACGGCTTTTTCGCCGAGCAAATTCTGAAGCGATAAGGAGCGGTGGATCGGAAGGCGGTAGCCGGAGCTGTTAAATGCGACCGCACGTTCAAGTTTGGCATCAACAAGATCAACAAGGTCAACGAAGTCCTTGATGGTGCACAGATGTGCGTTCGGACTGGTGTACCAAGCTTCGGGCAGGTTCTCGGTGACAGGCATACGGCCAGTAAGCATCAATTGCGTGCGCACGCGCCAATGTCCAAAATTGGGAAAGGAAACAATTGCGCGGCGCCCGATGCGCAACAAGTTTTCCAGAACCGTTTTTGGATGCCGCGTTGCCTGAATGGTCAAGCTTAAGATGACATAATCAAACGCCTGGTCGGGATAGTCATCAAGATCCAGATCGGCATCGCCTTGGATGACCGACAAACCTTGTGTCACGCAGGCATTGACCCTTTCGCGTGACAATTCCATCCCGCGCGCATCAACGTCTTTGTTTTCCGAAAGTAGCTGCAAAAGCGCACCGTCACCACAGCCCACATCAAGCACGCGCGCACCACGCGAGACCATCTCTGCAATTAAGACATGGTCAGCTCGTGCATCTTGGCTGATATGTATAGGTGTCGTTTTGCTCATGGATTTGGGCTTGCTTTTGTTTTCCGTGTTGTTTTCGGTTGTGTGTGTATGTGGCGTTAGGAAAGCCCTCTTTTTTTGGATGCGGAATCTAAAAATCCGCGCACGGTACCGAAAAACACCTCCTCATCTAGCAAGAAGGCGTCATGACCTTTGTTGCTTTCAATTTCAACAAATGAAACATTGGCTGCAACTGCATTCAGTGCTTGTACAATGTCTCTGCTTTCGCGCGTCGGATAGAGCCAATCGCTGGTGAACGATACAACGCAGAATCGTGTTTGTGTTCCCGTAAACGCTTTTGCAAGAATATCATTGTGTTCGAGTGCTAGATCAAAATAATCCATTGCTCTGGTGATATAGAGATAACTATTGGCATCAAACCGATCAACAAAGGTCGACCCTTGATGGCGCAAATAGCTTTCCACTTGAAAGTCTGCGTCAAACGAAAACGTAAGTGCCGAACCCGCTTGCAAGTTGCGACCAAACTTTGAGTGCAGCGCATCCTCTGACAGATAAGTTATGTGAGCTGCCATGCGCGCCACGCCCAATCCGTTTTTTGGAACTTTACCATGGGCATGGTAATTGCCGCCGCACCAGTCAGGGTCGGCCATAACAGCTTGTCGACCAACTTCGTGGAAGGCGATATTTTGTGGCGTGTGCCAAGCCGCTGTCGCAATTGGAATTGCGGAAAACACGCGGTCGTGGTGATTGGCTGCCCATTCAAGAACCTGCATGCCACCCATGGACCCACCCACAACAGAGAATAGTTGATCAATCTCAAGGTGGTCGATCAAGCGCACCTGTGCACGCACCATGTCGCCGATGGTAATGACCGGAAAATCAACGCCATAAGGTTTGCCAGTTTTTGGATTGAGTGAGGCGGGGCCCGTCGATCCCATACAGCCGCCCAAGATATTTGAGCAGATGACAAAAAAGCGATCTGTGTCGATTGGTTTTCCCGACCCAACTATGCTTTCCCACCAACCTGGTTTGCCGGTCATCGGATGAGCGCTTGCCACATATTGGTCACCCGTCAACGCATGGCAGATCAAGATCGCATTCGACTTGTTTTTGTTGAGTGTGCCGTAGGTTTGGTAGGCGATGGAAAACGGTGCCAGCTCTTTGTTGCAGTCAAGCGTCAACGGGGCGTCGGCTGGAAAATGCACCACCTGACTTGACGGATGCGTGACTTCAGACGAGCGATTGCTGCCGTCGTCAGAGGTGTGGGTTGTGGTGTTTGCGCTCATAGCCACCGCGATAGTTTGATGCACCGTGACCGGCACATCCAAGTGTTTCATTCGGCTCCACCGCTGCAGCCGTGCCTGTTAGCTAGGACGTGGTGGGGGAATGTCAATCTTTTCTTTGATTTCAGAGCCAAGCGGGCATATCAATCGGGGCCTGCCTGCCGGGTCTTGAAGAATTCGAAGCCATACGGCAGGCACATCGTTAACCGTCAGGTCCAGACCGGGTTCTTGGCCGACTTCGATTGGAAAGCCCAGCCGCAATGACTGCGCCAACGCCGCGCCCCGGCATCCTCGATATTCAAGCCTACGTTCCTGGCGATAGCAAGGTTGTCGGCGCCGGCAAAAGTATCAAGCTGTCGTCGAATGAAACGCCGCTTGGGCCAAGTCCACGTGCGGTCGCTGCCTATGAGGAAGCGGGCGCTGGGTTGGAGCGCTATCCCGATGGTGATGCAACGCAGTTGCGCCAGGCCATTGGTGCCAGCACGGGGTTGGATGCCGGACGCATTGTGTGCGGATCGGGTTCTGATGAGCTTTTGAATCTTTTGGCTCAGGGGTATCTTGGGCCGGGCGATGAGGCGATCTACACGACACACGGCTTTATGGTCTATCGCATTGCCATTTTGGCCAGTGGTGCCAAGCCGGTGATTGCGCCTGAAACCAACTTGACCGCCGACGTAGACAAAATACTTGGCTGCGTTACTGACAGAACGCGTTTGGTTTTTCTTGCCAATCCCAATAATCCGACCGGCACCTATCTCGCAGCAAGCGAAGTTGATCGAATGCGAGCTGCACTACCTGACTCTGTTTTGTTGGTGCTTGACGCTGCTTACGCTGAGTATGTTGACCGAGACGACTATGAGGCTGGTGCTCGTTTGGTCAAAGAAACCAATAACACGGTGATGACGCGGACGTTTTCTAAGATTTATGGTCTGGCGGCTTTGCGCATTGGTTGGTCGTACTGTCCGCCCCACATTGCAGATGTGCTTAATCGCATTCGCGGCCCGTTTAATCTGACCTCATCCGCGATCGCAGCCGGTGCTGCTGCAATTGCAGATCGAGATCATCGTGATGCAGCGGTTGCCCACAATACAAGGTGGCGCCAATGGGTGACTGATGAACTCATGAGCCTCGGACTGGACGTCACTCCGAGTGTTGGAAATTTTGTGTTGATCGGCTTTGAAGCTGAAGGGGATCAAACTGCGGCAAACGCGGATACCTTCCTTAAATCCAAGGGCATCATTTTACGCCGTGTGGATGGTTACGGTTTGCCCAACTGCTTGCGTATGACGATCGGTTTAGAACAAGAAAACATCGCTGTGCGTGATGCGCTGAAAGACTTTATGGAATCCAAAAAATCATGAGCCAACCGAAATTCAAACGCATTGCCCTCATCGGCATCGGACTGATTGGCTCGTCAATCTCGCATGCCGCGCGCCGTGCCGGTCTGGCAGAGACCATCGTTGGCAGTGCGCGCACGCAAGCGACCATCGACACGGCATTGAGCCTTGGCATTATTGATGATGGATTCCTTGATGCCAAAGACGCTGTTGCTGGTGCCGATTTGATTTTCCTGTGTGTGCCGGTTGGGGCTTCAGGTCCGGTTGCGCAACACATCTCTGGTGCAATTGAGTCTGGTGCAATCGTCAGTGACGTCGGGTCGGTAAAAGCCGCGGTCATCGAAGCTATGGCGCCGCATATTCCGCAGGGCGCACACTTTGTGCCAGGCCACCCCATCGCCGGTACGGAACAATCCGGTCCTGAGTCTGGTTTTGCTGACTTGTTCGAAGGGCGTTGGTGTATTTTGACACCAGAAGCCGGAACCAGCGCAACTGCGGTCGCAAGGCTCACTGCATTCTGGCAGGCGCTCGGCTCAAAAGTTGAAGTGATGGATGCTGCTCATCATGACCTCGTGCTGGCCATTACTTCGCATGTGCCGCATCTTATCGCCTACAACATTGTCAATACAGCAGATCATTTAGAGCGCGTGACTGAGCGCGAAGTCATCAAGTTCTCTGCAGGCGGATTTCGTGACTTTACCCGTATTGCCGCCTCTGACCCGACGATGTGGCGCGATGTCTTTTTAAATAACAAGGATGCTGCGCTCGAAATGTTGGCGCGCTTCACCGAGGACTTGTCAGAGTTGCAGCGCGCCATTCGCTTTGGCGACGGAGATACGTTGTTTAAGCTGTTCAGTGAGGCCCGGGCCCTGCGCCAGGACATCATCGAAGCCGGTCAGGATATAGCTGCCCCGGATTTTGGTCGGTCCGAAAAAAGCGTGCCGCCCAAAAAAGGCTAACAATGGGTTGGAGTCCAACGGTAATATATCAAGCGGCATAGCGATGGGATTATAAGACCAGTGACAGAGCCTACGTCAATGCAGCCTGATCTTTGGGTGTTCGGCTATGGCTCTTTGATGTGGAATCCAGGATTTGCTTACGAGCAAGCTGTTGCTGCCCAACTCACCGGCTACCATCGTGCTTTTTGTGTCTATTCGGTTTTTTACCGTGGCACGCCAAGACGGCCTGGTCTCGTGCTTGGGCTAGACCATGGTGGTGTGTGCCAGGGCATGGCGTTTCGGGTTGCGGGCCAACATGCTGTTACGACCATGCGCTATTTGCGCGCCAGGGAACAAGTCACAGGTGTTTATCGAGAAACCCTTGTGCCAATCTCGCTTCAAGGAGCAGAGCGTCGTCAAGTGCGAGCGCTGGCTTTTGTGATTGAGCGGCGCCATCCTGGATATACGCAGCCCCTAACACTTGCCCACCAAGCTGATCTCATTCGCGCTGCATCAGGCAGAGCTGGCTCAAACTTGGACTATGCATTGAATACGATTTGTCATTTACAACAAATGGACTGCACAGAACCAAATCTTTCTCGGTTGGTGCCTAAGCTCGGACCGGTGTTTTGGCAACGTAAGTTTGGGTGTGATTTGCCAGCACGGGCAGGCTCTGGCCAGGCTTTGACCAAGCAATTGCGCGGCGCGCCTGTGAAAGCGCCACGCCTGCGTCCCGATCAGCGCAAGCGATTTGTCTATCGTGACCGATTGGCGCTGGGACTGGAAGCACGATGGCAAAATGCCCGGTAATTCTTACCGGGCATTGCTAGGATGTGTTTGGGGAAACGTATTTGTGCGTGAGTCTGCTGAGGACTTAATGTACCGAGGCTGTTTTCTCGGTTGACCAGCCCGAGTTGAGATGACCAGCTTGCAGATCCTGCTGGATTTTCATGGCTTGCTTGGCATCATCGGCAAGAAGGTGGATATGAACTTCTGTTGCTCCGAGTTTAGCGCCACGACGGCGGATTTCAGCAAGGTTGAGTGAGGTTGCTGAATTGGAGAGCTGGCCGATCGAAAGAATTTCAGGCGCGCCATCTGCATCGCATTTGACCAGCATGAAATTGGATGCTGGCAGCGTTGGGCAGGTGAGAAGGTCATAAACAGTATGCACGTAACGCGCACCTGATGCGCCGGTCCAAAATTGGAAGCGTTCTTTGCCGGACGGTTTGGTTTTCTTGGATGGAGTGGTGTTTGAAAGAAGCCGCTTTTCACCATCTGGCGTGGTTTTACGTGAACGTGCCTCTGCTAGATCGATAATTTGCGCCGACATTCGACTAAGCCCCTGCTATTTGGCAGCTCACTATTTGGCGAGCTACACAATCCTTTTTTGATTGCTGAACAGGATGACTGAATTTCCTATCTTAAATGTGACTTGATCTCAGTGATTTTGAGGCAGGGTTAACTATCAACTAACAGCAAAGGATTGAATAGTTTCAATATCTTAAGGCTTTGTCTCATTTTGAGATCATGGGGTATGGCGCATTGTTGCCATGTTCTTTGGGCAGCGGCGGGGCTGGCGTTTGAAAAGTGCTTAGGGGGTTCGTAGCGATATTTGCTCAGGCCCTGCTGCCCAGTTGAGCACCAGAACAGCTATGTGCAGCGCGAGTATCCACATTTCAGGCAAACCCAGCACGCGTCCTGGCGAACATAATCGTTTCCATTGCAGCGAGGGCATCTATGACCAACCATGCGCTTGCCTCGTTTGGCAACGGAACGCTCATCCTCATTATGGTCATGGACTAAGTTTTTTTCGTCCGGCTCGGTTTTGGCGAGAAAACCAATTGCAATCATATGCTTTTCAATAACGTCACCGATCGCAGCTAGAAGGCTTGGCACATATCGCCCCTCCATCCAGCAGCCGCCTTGTGGATCGAAGATCTCTTTCAATTCGTTGGCTACGAAGACAACATCCCCTCCTCGGCGGAAAACGGCGCTGATCATGCGGGTCAGGGCCACCGTCCAGGCGTAATGTTCGAGGTGGCGCGTGTTGATAAAGATTTCATACGGGCGCCAGCGACCATCATGCTCAATGTCATTGATGGTGATGTAGAGTGCGTTGGCGTTTTCAGGCCATTTCAGTTTGTAGGTTGTGCCTGTCAATTCTGTATCGCGTTGCAATGGCTTTGAAACGTAGATCACATCGCTGTCTTTATCGGACCCTTGACGTGCGCTAGCGGTCGTCTCTTCGGAGCGATTTTGATGTGAAGCCCGCCGAGATGTATCGGTTGCCTCAGGATCAGGCAGGCGTCTTAATATTTGGCCGGTCACCTGATTAGGACGATATGTTGTGCAGCCTTTCAGGCCGAGGTCATAGGCATCGCGATAGACAGACTGAAATTCAGAAAATGAAATGTCTGCGTCGCAGTTGATGGTTTTTGAAATTGAGCTATCGACATAGGGCTGGATGGCAGCTTGCATTTCCAAGTGCGCTTCCGGGCTGAGTTGGGATGCAGAAACGAATGCTGGCGGCAGGTCTTCTGTATTTTTATGTGCGCTAACCATAGACCGTGCTTCGGTCGAAATGGTGCGGTACTGGGCACAGGCATAATCTTCAACAGTGAGTGTTTTTTCCGACCCATCATCTGCACGGAAGGTGCGTTCGAAACAGGCATCAAATACTGGCTCGATACCGCTTGATATATTGCCGGCAAGCAGTGAGATAGTGCCGGTGGGTGCTATAGATGTCAGGCAGCCATTACGCAGACCGTGTTTTTTGATTTTTTTGCGCGTTGCTTTTTTGAGTGCGCGAACATTAGGCCGCGTCAGTATTTGCGCCTGATCATAAAGCGGAAACGACCCTTTTTCAGCCGCCAGTGCAGCGCTGGTTCGATAAGCAGCATTTTGGATGGTCTTCATCCAGTTTTGCGCGATCTTTTGTGCGTGTTGTGAGTCATATCTCACGCCGAGTGCGATCAGCGCATCGGCCAGACCCGTAATGCCAAGACCAATGCGCCGTTTGGTGTCAGCCTCTACGCGCTGTGCCTTAAGCGGCGTATTGGAGAGGTCAATCATATTATCGAGCAGGCGGACAGCGACAGAAACGCGGTCTTCAATTGCTGTCTTGTCAAGACATGCATCATCGGTAAATGGGTCGGTGACAAAACGGGTAAGATTGATTGATCCCAACAAACAGGCGCCATACGGGGGAAGTGGTTGTTCCCCACATGGGTTGGTGGCGTGGATGGTTTCGCAGTAGTTGAGATTATTGCGACGGTTGATGCGATCAATGAACACCACACCAGGTTCAGCGTAGTCGTACGTTGCGCGCATGATCTTGTGCCAAAGGTCGCGTGCCTTAACGGTGCGATAAACCTTGCCTTCAAACGTCAACGGCCATGGTTTGTCGGCGGCAACAGCTTCCATAAAGGCATCGCTGACCAAGACAGAGAGATTGAAGTTGCGCAGACGGTTCGGGTCCGACTTAGCCGCGATAAAATCTTCAATGTCAGGGTGGTCAACGCTGAGTGTTGCCATCATTGCGCCGCGTCGCGCGCCAGCTGACATGATCGTCTGGCACATGGCGTCCCAGACATCCATAAAGCTCACTGGTCCTGAGGCATCTGCACCGATGGATTTGACCAGCGCACCCTTCGGTCTCAGTGTTGAGAAATCATGCCCAATGCCGCCGCCTTGTTGCATCGTGAGAGCGGCTTCGCGGACATGGTTGAAGATATCGCCAAGATCATCACCGATGGTGCCCATGACAAAGCAGTTGAAAAGCGTCACTTGCCGGTTGGTTCCAGCTCCCGCCAAAATGCGCCCGGCAGGCAGGAACCCAAAGTCGGCCATGGCGGCGTGAAATTTACCGGCCCATTTGGCGCGTGTTTTTTTGTCCCCCTTTTCAATGGAAGCTGCCGCTTTGGCGACGCGCAAAAAGGTATCATCGAGCGAGGCGTCAGACTGGGTGGGGTCGTCAAGACCAGCCGAGCTGAGATCGCCATCATCAGCGCCGACAGCGGGCTGAAGGCGGTACTTTTGTTCCCAGATGTGCTGGGAGATCGGGGCTGGGAATTGAACTTTTGTTGACATCACCGGAACGCAGAACTTGGACTTACGCCATGTCATCCAGAGCCTAGGCTTCGGTTTTGGAAAAATGACACGCGTCATTGGGTAAAGGTCTGTTGAGTGACTCCAATCTCACACGACAGGCTTTAACGGGATCCTACAAATAGGATTGGCAGGCCTATTTGTCAACAAATGTTCTTTGTTTGTTTTTATTTTGTTCTACCCATGTTATGAACTGCTCATATGAAATGTAGCAATGAGTAATGGAGGGTCTGATGTCGGCTCGCACCCCACTACGTGTGATCGTGATCGGGTCGGTCGGCTTGGGTTTCCGCGAGCAATCTCGCACTGGCCGCTTCTATGGCGCTCTCAACGCTGGTTTTAAACGCTTTGCGCGGTAGACCGGGCGGGATGGGTTCAAGAAATTCAACGACGATGGTGCCTGGCAATCGGAGAATGCTTCGCCGTGGCCAATACACACCGGAGTTGAGGGCGACCGGAACGCACATCACTCCCAATCCTTCATAAAGCGCAACGTAGCCAGGCTTATAGGCAGGGGGTGCGCCAGGCGCCTGTCGGGTGCCTTCCGGAAAGATTATCACTTCACGATTGTCATCAATCCGCGTTTTAGCGTCTGCGATCATGCGTTTCAGGGCAACGGCAGCCCGATCTCGTTTTACCAGGATGTGTTGGAACTTGACGCAAAACCAGCCGTAAAAGGGGATCCACTTAAGTTCGTCTTTCAGAACGATGGCAGGATCACGAAACAGCGGGATCAGAGCAAAGGTATCCCAGGCGGACTGGTGTTTGGCGACAACGAGGCAGCCCTCATTTGGCAGATTTTCTTGGCCACGGACTTCAAGCTTCGTGCCCGCGATCCATTTGAGAAGCCACAGTATTGTGATTGCGTGTGCTTTCAGGCCGGCCATGGCCCAGGAGCGCGGCGCCAACAACAGCCACGATCCCAACACCAAAAACAGCGCTGTCATTATATAGAATGCAGCAGCGAAGAGGAGTGAGCGCAGCATGAGCACAGGTGGTGTCGCTCCCATCAAATGAGTTTGGCAAACGAGAGAAGGTTGTAAGCTACACTATCAAAACCGTATAGGTTCAGCGCATACTTCTAAAGCTCTGCGTGTGCGTTTTCAGCGCCCGGAGATGTAGCCCAATTTCCCAGTACGCGCGAGGCCGCATAGCGCGCTGCTGATGGTAAAAACTTGACGTATTCCGAAAATAGAACGCGCATTGTTGTGCCATGTAGCCACCAGCGATCTCTTCGCAAGCTCCGTGGCATCACGGTGTAAGGGATTAACTCCGTGCCAGGCAAGACGCGGCTTAGTTCCATCAGGCTGCGCGGCATGTGATAGGCTGATGTCACTACGATGAGCCGCTTGAAGTTATGTTGCCGCGCCCAAGTGCGTGTTTCATGCGCGTTGCCAACCGTATTGAGTGCGCGATAACCAAGATCAACACAGCAGGAGAACGTTTCCTTTTTGAGGCCTGACAACAACAGCAAGTCGGCGCGGTTTGTACTTTTGTTAACACCAGAAATCAAAAGTCGTTTGGCGCGTTGTTCACTGAGAAGTTTTGCTGCCGCTTGGATGCGTGCTTCGCCGCCCGTCAGCACAACGATGCCATCACCTACAAAATTTGCGTGTTGATCTATGGTCCGTGTCGAGACAATCCCAAACACTACAAATCCAAACACCAATAGGCTGGCCAGCACGGCCAGTGTCGTTGTCACAAGGCGCATTCTATTTTTCATAGCGCGACTACAATCAGGTTACTGTGCGCCCGTTAAATTAGGTGATGGCAACAGGCGCTTGATCTCAGAACTTGCTCCACAGTGCTGGAATTTCAGAATGATTGTCTACACCAGATTGGTTTAAATCTCTCTAGCCTGTTGTTGATGTGGGCGATGGGCACCAACAAAAATGGTTAATCGTGCATATCCAGGATTTGATAGACACCAAAGCGTGATGTCAGCATGCAGAGCGCTGCAACCACAACGACCAACAAGCACAAGAAGATGTAGCCTTGCAGGTCCAAAGCGCCAGATCCGATGAAGCGGTTAAGCTCCATGTTGGTCATGGCACCACCGCCCAAGAGTCCTGTCGCGAATGGCAACAATAGGAACACTGCCATAGCGGATGCCGCGCCAATGACGCCAGCGCGAATGCCAAGGCGTAGGAAGTTCTTTTCAAACTCGCGCGCAATGAAGCGGTCGGTCGCACCAACAAAGTGCAGGACTTCAACAATTTCGCGATTGGACGTCATAGCAGATCGCGTTGCTGTGATGATGATCAAAACCGTGGCGAATCCAACGAGGCCGAGGATGGCAAGTCCACCCAAAGCAAACGAACGCGTTACGGAGCGAATTTGTTCTTGCCACTGGCGGTGGTCATCCAACGTCACTCCAGAAAATTGGTTCGCCAAGCCGATGCGGATTTGTTCGAGGTTTGGCGTCTCGCTGCGATCAAGTTCGATTGCAATCAATCGTGGAACGGGTAGTTCCTCAAGTCCTTCAACGCTACCGAGCCACGGTTTTAAGAGTTTGGATGAGTCCTTGCTCGACAAAATCTCAACACCGGTAATGCCGTTTTGCGTTTCCAAAAAGTCGGCAACCCTGACCACGACTTTGTTGGAATCTTGACCTTCCTTCGCATCAACTTGGACCGTCACCTCACTGGCCACATCGCGCATCCAAGCATCTGCAGATTGGTTGATCTTGTAAACAGCGCCGGTCGTTAGACAGGCCAGGAAGCACATGATTGAGATGACCAGCGTCAACGACCGCCCGGTGACCGCGCCTGATGGTACAATTGGCGCATGCGTTTGCGCGCGCGGCATCTTCTGGGTCCGTGTAGGTGTAGGTGCACGCATGTCGGTGCGGCGCGGTGTGACCTCAAGGGTCGGTCGTTGTGAAATGCTGTCGTGCATAGGCTCACTATAGGCGGGACGCTGCTGAGATGCACCTGTTGGTCTGCTGTGTTCTGCCGGCCGTGTTGTATCTGGACGCTGGGTCGGCGGGCTGGTAACCGGGCGAGCCGTGGTTGGCGTGTCTCGATAGTCATCTCCACGATGCTGCTCTTGTTGCCTATAATGATCGTATTTGTCAGACAATTTTGACATGGTTGTCATGCAACTCCAGTCGTGGTGCCTTAAATTGGCGCATCAGTTGATGGTCGTGCGTTGCAATCAGAACTGAAGTACCAAGGCGATTAAGCTCAATAAACAATCTTAGAAGGCGACGCGCCATCTGAGGGTCAACGTTTCCGGTTGGCTCGTCTGCCAGCAGCAGCTCAGGCTTGCCAATAACGGCGCGTGCGATCGCAGCGCGTTGTTTTTCACCACCTGACAGAACCGAAGGATAGGCATGCATGCGGTCACCCAGCCCAACCCATTGCAGTAGATCAGTGACGTCTTCCCTATAGTCTTCCACATGCTTTCCGGTCACGCGTAGTGGTAGTGAGATATTTTCCCACGTCGTTAAATGGTCAAGCAACCGGAAATCTTGAAATACGATGCCGATGCGACGGCGTAGCTGGGCGCGCTTGGCCGTTGAGATCCGGCTGACGTCCTGGCCAAAAAGTTCAATGCGTCCATGTGTGGGAGATAGTGACATAAACAGCATTCTGAGCAGGGAGGTTTTACCAGCCCCTGATGGCCCGGTCAGAAAGTGAAACGAGCCGGGGCGCAGATGGAAGTTGACGTCGATCAGAACATCCGTCCCCTGCTCATAGCTCAATGCGAGATTACTTAGTCTTATCACGTTGTTGGGCCCGCTGCTTCAGATTGGGGATTGGCGATCTGGTTGTCATCGCATTCCCACTGTCTTGGATCAATTGTTTAGGAATGTGGCTTTGCCATGTGCACAGTTAAATTTGAGGGCGGATCAGGGGCCAATTAGAACCCGATTCTATGCGGAAAATTAGATCAATAGCCCGGTCTTCGTGCGTCTTTTCTGCGTTTGTTGAGCGCAGGCAGGCTTGGCGCCGGGTTGCGCTTGGGCAGTTAGGCCAGCATTGTACGGCTTGCGAAGCGGGTGCAACTTAGTTCTGTGATGTCATTAGTCAAAATGGCATGGCAAAGGGAAAGGCGCATTTGCGAGGGAGCGAAGGCTGTGATGCAGATGGACCAAACGGAAAAAAAGACCACATCAATTCCAACTGGGCAGGGAATTGCAGAACTCAACATTCTATTCTCAGATACTGCCATTGCCGAGCGCCTTGAAGCTCTGGCAGTTGAAATCTCTGCCCATAAAATTGATCGCCTGCTGGTCGTTGCAATCCTGAAAGGCAGCTTTGTATTCGCTGCTGACCTGTTGCGCGCGCTGCATCGCTCTGGCCTCAATCCAGAGGTCGATTTCCTTACTCTGTCCAGCTATCGCCGTAGCAAGGTGTCTTCAGGTTCGGTTGAAATTCTGCGCGATCTTGATTTGCCGGTTGATGGGCGCACGGTTCTGGTGGTCGATGATGTTTTGGATTCGGGACGTACGCTGGTGTTTGCCAAAGACTTGTTGATGGCGCGCGGTGCAACAAACGTTTTAACCTGCGTGTTGATTGACAAAAAAGCGCCACGCGCAGTGCAGGTGAATGCTGATTTCAAGGCTTTTGATTGCCCTGATGAATTTGTAGTTGGCTATGGGATGGATGTCGCACATCGATTTCGTCAACTTCCATTCGTCGCCGTACTAAATGACGAGTCTTAATCACCACACCGAGCGGGGGTGCTGTTATGGCTGAAATACTAATCGCGGATGACGATGAAACTTTGCGCGCTTTGATTGAGCGGACCTTGCTCGCTGATGGGCACAGTGTTATTGCCGTTGGAGATGGCGGTGAGGCGTTGGAACGATTTCAATCTGGACCGATGCCGGACGTTTTAATTGCAGACATTGATATGCCCGTGATCGACGGGATTGCGCTCGCGAGGCAGGCGCTTTCAAAGCAGCCGCAGCTTCGTATTTTGATGATTTCCGGTATGACTGAGCGGTTGGAGGCGGCAGGGACTATAGCGACCACGCATTTGGCGACCCTGCAAAAACCGTTCAAGCTTGAGGCCCTCAGGGCGGAATTGACCAAGCTGATGGGCTAGCCGCCAGTAACACTCATGTGACGTGAAACAGCTGGTTTCTCATGTGCTCGGTCAATGACAAAGTCATGGCCTTTTGGTTTGCGGCCAATGGCTTCATCAATTGTTTGGTGAAGTAAGCCATCATCTTCGCTGGCCCGCATTGACGCGCGTAAGTCGGCTGCATCATCCTTACCAAGGCACATGTAAAGTGTGCCAGTGCAGGTAAGGCGCACACGATTGCAGCTTTCGCAGAAATTGTGTGTCATCGGCGTGATGAAGCCAAGTCGTCCGCCGGTTTCTCTGATCTTTACATAACGCGCTGGTCCGCCGGTTTTGTATGGAATATCTTCCAATGTCCAACGTTCCATCAATCGGGCGCGCACTACGGATAATGGCAGGTATTGGTCTGTACGATCACCTTCGATGTCACCGAGCGGCATTGTTTCAATAAGGGTCAGATCAAAACCGTGATCATGACAGAACATCATCAGATCATTGATCTCATCTTCGTTGAACCCTTTGAGCGCAACAGTATTGATCTTGACCTTGAGGCCTGCTGCATCTGCGGCTCTCAGACCATCCATGACATTGGATAGGTCACCCCAACGGGTAATGGTTTTGAATTTTTCCGGATCGAGGCTGTCAATCGAAACGTTAACACGTTCAACTCCGCAGGCTTTCAGATCTCCAGCATACTTTTTAAGCTGGCTGCCATTGGTCGTCAGTGTGAGTTCGTCCAGCGTGCCAGCATTAAGATGGCGCGCTAAAGAGTTGAACAGCCACATGATATTTTTGCGCACGAGAGGCTCACCACCTGTGATGCGCAATTTGCGCACGCCGCGGTCCACAAATGCCGAACAAACACGGTCGAGTTCCTCAAGCGTGAGCAAGTCGCGCTTGGGCAAAAACGTCATATGTTCTGACATGCAGTACACGCAGCGAAAATCACAGCGGTCGGTAACGGAGACGCGCAGATAGGAGACATGGCGTCCAAAAGGATCGATCAGATGCGGTTCAGAAGTCTTGGTCATGTTGGCGTTTTACTCTGGTACAGAACTTGAGAGCAGTTCGGTTAGTGTTTGCCATCGGCTCAATTGTGCAGTTGCTCAGTGCTGATTTCACAAGCCAATCTGCTCGCTTATTGGCACCTGCACAACAAGCATATGACACGGCAAGTGCAAGATTTTCCAGCTTTTATTTGTCTTTCCTCGGGCTTGTCGTGAAACCTGGATCCTAGACCCGGCCGTGTCCAGCATTAAGTGTGCTGAGATCTGCAGACATCGCAAAATGTGGCCTTGATTGCAGCTCAAGGCTTGTATGCCCTCTACCTTCGCGCTAGTCAAAATGACGCAACAGAACGGCGACACAGCGATAACCAACAAAAAGCTGGCCGATGAGGGAGAGGACCCAATCGTGGAAACAAATGTGACGTCCGGTAATGCCGGGCTCTTAGATCGGGCTCGGATTATCGCCAAGCCAGGATTCAATCGCTGGCTTGTGCCGCCTGCTGCTTTGGCGATCCATTTATGCATTGGCATGTCTTATGGCTTGAGCGTGTTCTGGCGTCCGCTGGAACGTGCGCTGGGCATCACACAACCGCAGTCATGTCCGGACATGACGATATTCCAGGCGCTGTTCACAACGACATGTGATTGGACGCGTGCAGACCTCGTGCCCATTTTCACTATTGGCATTGTATTTCTTGGCCTGTCTGCTGCTGTGTTTGGCGGTTGGTTAGAACGGGCCGGCCCACGCAAAGCAGGTGTCGCAGCCGCGTTGTGTTGGGGCGGTGGCTTTATCTTGTCGGCGCTTGGTGTTCATTTGCATCAATTGTGGATGTTGTGGCTCGGGCTCGGTGTGCTGGGCGGTATTGGCCTTGGCCTTGGTTATATTTCACCCGTCTCAACATTGATTAAGTGGTTTCCTGATCGCCGCGGCATGGCCACAGGCATGGCGATCATGGGCTTTGGTGGCGGTGCAATGATCGGCTCACTGCTGGCCAATGAGTTGATGAAGTTTTTCTCATCATCAACATCGGTTGGTGTAGCAGAATCGATGGCAGTGATCGGTCTCATTTACATACTGTTTATGATGGCCGGTGCCTTTGGCTATCGCATTGCTCCTGATGGCTGGAGGCCAGAGGGTTGGACACCACCTGCCAACAATAAAGCGATGATCACAACCGGTCATGTTCATCTCGATAACGCGCACAAGACCCCACAGTTCTGGTTCATTTGGATTGTTTTGTGCATGAATGTTTCGGCTGGCATCGGTGTATTGGCCACGGCGTCGCCGATGTTGCAGGAAATTTTTGCAGGCCAGCTGATTGGATTACCTAACCTGACCCTGGCACAATTGGATGCTAGTCAAGTTGCGCAGGTGGCTGGCGTAGCAGCGGGATTTGTTGCCCTGCTTTCTCTATTCAATAGTTTTGGCCGCATCTTGTGGGCGTCACTGTCGGATTACATCGGGCGGAAGAATACCTACTACTGCTTCTTCCTGATCGGTATTCTGCTCTATGCTTCCGCGCCAACCCTGGCCAAGGTGGGCTCGCCTCTTCTGTTTGTTGCCGCCTTCTGTTTTATCCTGACCATGTATGGTGGAGGCTTTGCGACGGTGCCTGCATACCTCGCCGACATTTTTGGTACGCAGTTTGTGGGCGCCATTCACGGTCGCCTGCTGACAGCTTGGTCGACCGCTGGCGTGCTCGGTCCGTTGGCGATTGTCTACATTCGCGAAATGCAGTTGAATGCGGGTGTGGAATTGGCTCA
Organism: Hyphomicrobiaceae bacterium; assembly: GCA_021775735.1. GTDB lineage: Bacteria > Pseudomonadota > Alphaproteobacteria > Rhizobiales > Hyphomicrobiaceae > JAHZKN01. The sequence continues at coordinate 15,213 of JAJFHG010000042.1, read as the reverse complement.
GGCTTACGACTACACGATGTATATCCTGGCGGGATTCTTGTTGATCGGGTTGATTGCAAATCTGTTGATCCGACCGGTTGCAGACAAGTGGCTGATGAGCAAGGAAGAGCTTGCCAGCGTCAGGGCGACGGCGGCGGGACAACCCACGCAAACCGGCTCGTTCGGCATCGGTCTTGGCGGGTTTAGCATCCCAGTCTTGCTGGCATGGCTCGCCGTTGGCATTCCATTCCTGTGGGGTGTGTTTAACACCCTGCTCAAAGCCTCATCTTTGTTCGGTTAATCGCTGAATAGAGCGTGCTGACGTCGCCTGCGTGCGCATGAGCCTCAATTTATGCCAGCAATGTCTTTAACCAAGATATTGCTGGCATATCTTTTGCGATATTCAGCGTTGAGACACAGTCAAGCCTTGGGTGGATAGACATGCAACCGACCGTTGGCACGGTGAACACAATAAAAAATACGAAGAGCAACGATGCTACGACCATGCCGTCGGGTTTCAAAAAAGCTCCCATTGCCCCGGTGTCAGAAGCTTGGCTTGTGTTTGACACTGAGACCAAACAAGAGGTGCACGTCGAGCAGCCGCAGTCGGTGAAGCGACCATTTCTTGGTCCGTTTGAGACAATGCTGTTGGCCGGGCTTATTGTGGCAACACTCGCGCGCCATTTGGTGCGTGGTGTGCATTAGCCAAACGTTTCGCGCGCAACGGGCGTCAGATTAGTTGTAAGCCTCAGTGCACGGCGTGATGGGTGGTGGACCAAGCGTCGGTGCTTTTCTTCGCAGAGATGTGTTGAGCGATCCAAATTTTGCCATCGCCTCCAACTTGCTCATGGGTGGTTGGGTTGTCTCATGCGTTGATGGACAAAACAAAAGTGTATTCACAGCGAGCGCCAAAGCAGCATCTGTTGTTGCGGGCGACGGTGTCGTCAAAACGACATCAGTATCTGCCAGGGAGCGCGTGCTAACACTCAAAACATTGGCGAGATGAAACGCTGCCGGGTAAGCAAGCCCGTCTCCAGTCGCCGTTTCGCCTTTGTCCACTTTATCTGTGCTTTGCGCCGGCAAAATAAACAGCAAATTTGGGAAGTGCTCTGCCGCTGCGCGGAACGCGACCCAATCGTTTTCCGCAGCGGTGGCAAACGGGACTACAACTATGCGCGCTGGGGTTTGGGCGACAAAAGCGACAGCTTGCGCCCACGATGCTGGCCGCAAACGATCAATAAACGCTGATACAATGCGTATGTTCTGACGCCCAGCCAGTGTCCTCACAATCTCAGGAGCCGCGGCCGTATCCTGAATAGCTGACCCACCTTCAGAACTTTTTGGTCGCTTTGAAAAATCCCAACCAATCGCGACCCCTTCTCCATCCCTGGCCAGTTTGTGGCTGACGTCAGAGTCCACAAGATGAAACGGTGGTGTGATTACTGCGATGGCTGTACCGCCTGGATCGCTGCCAGGCGCAACATTGAGCGGCTCCGCCAAGATCGGTGAGCTCGCAATCAACACAGGGAGGAGCGCGCCCAACAGGTGCCTAAGACAAGACTTAGTCACGAGACTGTTCCTGAGATGCCGACCTCGTCTCAGCTGATCCAAAGCATTTTCTTAGGGGCCCGATGGTTGCAGCGATGTGGTCTGCAATCGCCTCAACATTGTCGAGCTCAAATACAGGTACGCTGGTCCGCGCAACCTCGTGGTCTGCTGCAATGGCGATGATCATCGGGTCATCATCAACCAAAGGGTTTTTGGTCATTGACGCACTGCGCCGCGCTTCAATTTTCGGGATCTTCGCCGTTTTATACCCTTCCACGATAATCAGGTCGGCAGGGCTCAGCCAGGAAATGATTTCTTCGAAGTCGGGTTCTGGCTCGTCCTTCAGTTCGTGAACAAGCGCCCAACGCGCGCCCGACACGACGGCAACTTCTCCAGCACCAGCGCGGCGATGGCGTGCGCTATCTGTTTCTGCATCATCAATTTGAAAACCATGATGGGCGTGTTTAACAGATGCAACTTTAAACCCACGGCGCGAAAACTCTTCAATGAGACGCACAGCGAGCGTTGTCTTGCCGGACTTTTTCCAACCTACAATGCCGACGATCGGTGTGGCTGTGCGGTTGTCTGGTGTTGGTGTCACTCAGGACCTCAAGGTTGGTTTTTCGGAGTTTGTCCGATGTCAGGTCATTGTTTGCAGGATCTCGCGCGCAACGTCCAGATCTTCCGGTGTATTGGCATTGAAAAACGGATCAACTTTGTCACCGCCCTGATCGAAAAATGGAAAGTTAACTGTGGCAAAGCCGTGTTGGTCCGTCCAAGCCACAACTTTGCGCACGCCATTATTGAGTTGTGCTTCAAGGTCGTCTTTGAGCGCGACGGGCCAAAGACCAATTACCGGATGGCGATGGCCGCCTGAAGCGGCAAGTGCGATCGGTTTACCGGTTTTGGCACACCCGGCTTTGAGCTGTGAGACCAGATTGTCGGGCAGAAAAGGTGCATCACTGGAGGCTGTCACGATATGGCTGGCACTGGGAGCATTTTGAGCGGTCCATTTTAAACCTGCTAAAACACCGGCCAGAGGGCCTTGGGCGCCCTCAAGCGTATCGGCGACAACCGGTAGACCAAAATGTTGAAACCGTGTTGGCGAACCGTTGGCATTTAAAATGACTTGAGAGACCTGAGGTGTTAGGCGGTCAAGGGCATGGGCCATCATCGGTTTATCGCCGAGCTGCAACAGCCCTTTGTCACCACCACCCATGCGCCGCGATAAGCCACCTGCGAGCAGCACACCAACAATCGATTTGTCTTGATCCATCATATATAATCTATCTAGACCGTTAGCTGCAAAATACAAGTTTCAACCCGACGTGACGTGTCACACACCGATAGGACTAAAAATGCCGGACGTCAGATGTATATGTGCCATTGGTCAAACCGGCCAACTCGGTCTCAATGGTGAACTGCCGTGGGAAGGAAATCCCGGCAAAGACTATCGTGAGGATGTGGAACGCTTTTTTGAGCTGACCAAAGGTCATGTGTTGATTGCCGGGCCAAAGACCATTGGCGCTGTTCCAGATGCCATGCACGCGCAAATGACGTTGCGCATTATCCAGTCCAAAGACAATCCGGAAAATGTGTTGTCGCAATACGCCGGCCGTGTGGTGTTTATTGGTGGCGGTCCTGAGGTCTGGGACGTTTATGCCAAATACATACGCCATTGGGACATTACGCGTTTGCCCTACGATGGCGACGCAGACCGCTGGTTTAACCCTGAGTGGTTGGTTGCGGCCAAAGACAGTTAGTCTGTCCCACTATCCGGTGCATCATCAACATCAAAGATGACGCGCTCGGCACCCGACAGGACGACAAAGCGTTTGCCTTTGGCGCGACCGATTAGGGTCAAATTATATTTCTGCGCCAGTTCCACGCCCCAAGCTGTAAAGCCTGAGCGAGATGCCAAAATCGGCAAACCCATGTTGATGGTTTTAATAACCATCTCTGATGTCAGCCGACCTGTCGTGTAAAAAATTTTGTCAGTGCCCGTGATACCCTTTAAAAACATATGACCGGCGATTTTGTCGACAGCATTATGTCGACCGACATCCTCCATATAAACAAGCGGTTTGTTCTTCTGACACAGCACACAGCCATGAATAGCGCCCGCTTTCAGGTAGAGGCTCGGCATTGTGTTAATTTGTTTGGTCAACTCATAAAGCCAGGACGCTTTGATGCGCGAATCAGGGTTCAGCGTGACAGTATCAAGATCTTCCATCAGATCGCCAAACACAGTGCCCTGAGCGCAGCCTGACGTTTGCACCTTCTTTTTGAGTTTGTCTTCATAGTTGGTTTCGCGTTTCGTGCGCACCACCACGGTATCGATATCGTCATCGTAGTCGATCGACGTAATCTCATCATCATCGCGCAACATATGCTGATTTCTCAGATAGCCAACTGCCAATAAGTCCGGAAAATCACCAATGGTCATCATGGTGACGATCTCTCGGGCATTGAGAAATAGTGTCAACGGGCGCTCAGTCACCACATTCGTGGTGATCGTATTGCCACTCTGATCAATGCCGGTGACCGGCTGCGAAAGGCGCACATCTTCAGGATTTGGCGCGATCATTTTTGGGTTTTTATCGGTCATGACGGGCTGGGTTTTGCAAACAAACTGCGAGTGAGGCTCTGATGGGAGACACATAGTCCTTAATCCACACCTATGAAAGGGGTGAGCTGGTGTTTGCGTAAAGACGGTGTTTGAGGGTTTGCCATACGCCTCGTATAGTCCGTGCTAAATTGTTCATACCAAAGCAGGGCGCAGCTGCCGCCATTCAAAATGAGAGGGAGACGACATGGCCCCCATTACGCGCCGATCGGTGCTGACACGTGGAACGACTGCCGGTCTTGGCGTGGCGGCTGCGACGACCCTTGCCGCGCCCGCCATCGCTCAATCGGCGCCCACGCTCACCTGGCGTTTGCAGTCGAGCTTTCCGAAGTCTCTGGACACTATCCACGGCGCCGGCGTCGTGTTCGCTGATGCTGTCCGCGAGATGACCGACAACAAGTTCAACATTCAGGTGTTTGCGCCCGGAGACATCGTTGGTGGTTTGCAGGTCGCTGATGCGGTGAGTGACGGCACGGTCGAAGCTGGTCACACTGCGTCTTATTATTACTGGGGCAAGGACCCGACGTTTGCATTTGGCACGGCGGTTCCGTTTGGCCTCAATGCACGCATGCAAAACGCCTGGATGTATCAGGGTGGCGGCATTGAGCTGATGAACGCGTTTTACAAAGACTACAATATCGTTGGCTTTCCAGGTGGTAATACCGGCGCGCAAATGGGCGGATGGTTTCGCAAAGAGATTAACGCGCCGAAGGACTGGAAGGGCTTAAAAATGCGCATCGGCGGATTTGGCGGCGCCATTATGCAAAAGCTCGGTGGCGTGCCGCAACAAATTCCGGGCGGTGACATTTATCCAGCGCTTGAAAAAGGCACGATTGATGCCGCGGAATGGGTCGGTCCCTATGACGATGAAAAGCTCGGCTTCCAGCGTGTTGCCAAATACTATTATTACCCGGGCTGGTGGGAAGGCCAGGCGATGTTGCACTTTTTCTTCAATGCGGAAAAGTGGAATGCGCTGCCCAAAACCTATCAGGCCATCGTGCGTGCGGCGAGCGAAGTGGCCAACCAAGCCATGATGACCCGTTATGACATCCTCAATCCTGGGTCCATCCGGCGCCTCGTCGGGTCTGGCGCTGTGTTGCGCCCGTTTTCTGAAGACGTTCTGGATGCCTGCTTTGATGCCGCCAATGAGGTCTATGGTGAGATCACGGCCAAGAATGCAAAATTCAAAAAAGTTTATGACGCTATGAAACAAGTGCGGGCGGAAAACTACCTCTGGTTCCAACTCTCCGAACATACGTCTGACACGTACATGATGCTGTTGCAGCGGAAGAAGTTGTTGTGAGTGTGTTTGTGCCGCTGCCGTCTGAAGCTCACTGAAATATTATAATCTGCGCCTTATAATCTGCGCAGGGGTTCCGCTACTTCGGAGCCGGGCAGCTCAAATCACCTTCTTGGCATTTGAGATATCTGTCAAAGTCCGCGTTTCGGTCTTGTGTGAGGCGATTGAGGCATTGTGTGTGGACGAAACTAAAGATACTGCCGCCTGTCACGCCGGACGCTGAAAACGCACATTCTGCATCACGATATGCGATCCAGGCGCGTTGCGCTGCGACCAATTGTTGTTCCGCCTCCACATCGTCTGCCAGTCGCTGTTTGAGTTGCGCATAGTTCGCATTCAGCCTGGCATCGCTCATGACATAGGTTTGCTTTGCGCAGTCTGTCATCTCTTTTTGGCTTGACGCATCAGAACAGTCATTTGCGCTTACGGTTTGAGTCAGTGCGGCTGAGATTACGGAGATGAGAAATAAAAGACGCATGGATTGTCTCCTTGATCGTAATTTGGGCATCATGACTTAGTCGAATTTTGGTGGCGTTGAGAGGTCCAGTGTCGGTGCGCCGGCCCCGTCAAAGCGTCGGTTGGGCGCTTCTTTAAACGTTGGCGGTGTGGGCGGTAATGCAAACCGTTTGCCGCGCAGTTGGTCGTCGCTTGGTCCTTTCGTCACGCTCTCAATTTGGGTTGCAGGTTTTGTTTCCGCCGTCTTGCTACCCATGACCAGAGATGGCACGGCCAGAACAAGTGCCACCATGGTAAGCTGAATGAACAGGAATGGTAGGGCACCCCAATAGATTTGCCCGGTCGTAATCGGTGCAATTTTTTCACCTGTTAGACGGTCAGCATATTCTTCTTTCGGTGCGACCGAGCGCAGGTAGAACAGGGCAAAGCCAAACGGTGGGTGCATAAAGCTTGTTTGCATGTTGATCGATAGCAGTACGCCAAACCAGATCACAAACGGAGTGACATCGACGATGGTTTCGACGATGGCACCTGTCGGATCGGTCGTTGAGGCAACAGCAAAGCCTAAGTTTTTGGCAATCGCAATGGCTTCCGGCGAGGTCTTGAAGATTGCTTCAGCAGCAGGCTTCAACAGCGGCACAATAATGAACGCCAGTTCAAAGAAATCGAGGAAAAAGGCCAGAAAGAAAACGGCAATGTTGATCAGGATTAAAAAGCCATATAGCCCGCCCGGCATGCTGGTCAGAAGATGTTCAACCCACAAATGACCGTTGACGCCAAAGAATGTTAACGAAAAAATGCGTGCCCCGATCAAGATAAAAAGCACGAAGGCTGACAGTTTCACCGTCGCTTCTGCCGCCGAGCGCACGATGTCGAAGTTAAAACGCTTGGCGTCTTTAGAGGCAAGACGTTTGGCAAATGCCAAGCAGAGCGCTCCTACAGCACCCATCGCGCCACCTTCTGTTGGCGTTGCGACACCGATGAGAATTGTGCCGAGCACGAGGAAGATCAACAGGAGTGGAGGCACCATCACGTAGGTCACTTGCGCAGCGAGTGGCGACAAGAATGATGTGCCGGTCAGGCGCGCAAACACGCTGTTGAGCAAGGTTAGTGCAAACGCAATGGCAATGCCCGCTGCCAACCCCACAATGCCAACGTCAATCCCCTGGTAGCCGGAGTCCTTGGCGAAATACCATCCAAACAGAGCAGAAATGACTGCAAGCACGCCCAGTGAGGGTAGTCCCCGTTTGCCAGCCTCATCGCGATAGCCAACCGACTCTGGCGGCAGACCAGGTGCAGCACTTGGATAGAGTTTTGAAATGACAAACACATAGAGTGCGTAAAGGCCAGCGAGCAACAAGCCGGGAAACAGTGCCCCTTTATACATGTCATCGACCGAGCGCCCCAACTGATCGGCCATAACAATCAGCACGAGCGATGGCGGGATGATTTGCGCGAGTGTCCCGGATGCAGCAATGACGCCGCTTGCCAAGCGTCGGTCATAGCCATAGCGCATCATGATGGGTAGCGAGATCAGCCCCATTGAGATCACTGATGCCGCAACAACGCCTGTGGTGGCAGCCAACAACGCGCCAACAAAGACAACTGCGTATGCCAACCCGCCTTTTACTGTGCCGAACAACTGTCCAACTGTATTGAGCAGATCTTCGGCCATGCCGGAGCGCTCTAAAATCAATCCCATGAAGGTAAAAAATGGGATCGCCAGCAAGGTATCGTTCTTCATCACCTGATAGACACGCAGTGGCATGGATTGCAGCAATGTCCAGGTGAGCGTGATGTTACCGTCAGAATAGGGGGCCAACTCAACGCCAATGACAAAGAACGCCATGCCGACAGCTGCTAATGAAAACGCAACCGGGTAGCCGAGCAGCAGCACCAACACCAAGGTTGCAAACATTATTGGGGCCATGTTTTCTGCAATAAAAGCGGCCATTAACGTGAACTTTCAGGTGTTAGTCTTGATAGTTTAAAGGGTGTGGTGTCGGATTGGAGGTGGGCTCGATTTAGCTTGGGGTTTCGTCGCGACCTGCGGCTGTGGCGTGATAGGTGCCGCCAATTTCTTTGCGTGGTGTGACCCCTGTCATGATGGCAGTGCGCTTGATCAGTTCAGAAATAGCTTGCAAAAATAGAAGCGCAAACGCGATTGGGATGACAGCCTTGATTGGCCATTGTGCCAATCCGCCTGCATTCCACGATTGTTCATTTTGGGCATACGACGTCCAGAAGAAATCCCACGACGTCCAAACCAAAAGCAGGGTCATCGGCAAAAGAAACAAGGCATGACCCATGAGGTCGATCAGGTCACGCGTTTTCGGCTTCAGGCGATTATTGAGGATATCAATGCGGATGTGTTCATTCTGAGCCAACGTCCACGGTGCTGCCAGCAGGAAGGCGATCGAAAATAACCACCATTGGGACTCCAACCAAGCATTGGAGGAGGTATCAAACAGCTTGCGAATGATCGCATTGCCAGCGCTGATGACAGCGGCCACGACAATCAACCAGGCGACGCCCCGGCCAACAATCGTAGAAATGCAATCAATCGTGCGTGAAATCCTTAGCAAGGCGTGCATGCACAGCTCCTATTTCTCAATGCGTTCCTATATCGCGAGAATGCTTAAACTGCCAGTGGCTATCGCTCGTGCGGCTGCAACATGCGCCATGGCTGTCCTTTCGTTCCAACTTTGGCCCGAGGTGATTGTAACCTCGCTCTCAGGCCTTTATAGATGCGCCTCGAAATTCACCGCTAAGGAGTTGCGCGATGGCTGTCGCCAAGACAGATATTCTCGAAAAGCTGAAACGGATCAAGGGCCCCACCTTGGAAGGCAATATTGTTGATTTGGGTCTCGTTTCAGAAATTATGATCCGTGACCAGCGGGTCTATTTTTCGATCACGGTTCCGGCCGATAAAGCAGGCGAGCTGGAGCCGCTACGTAAAGCAGCTGAAACGGTCGTTTCGGAAATCGAGGGCGTTGCTGGTGTTACAGCGGTGTTGACCGCGGAATCCAAACCTGGTCAAGCCGGGTCTGGTGCTGGTCCAGGCACGGCCGAAGGTAATGTGTCGGAACATCCACGCGTGAAGGAAGCCCGCGAACGCGCAGGCAATGGCAGTGCGCCACCTCCCGCCGGCGGACCAGGTTCCCAGATGTCTGGTAGTGCGGGTCCGCAAGAGATGCCGGGTGTCAAACACGTTATCGCTGTTGCCTCTGGAAAGGGTGGCGTTGGCAAATCAACCACGACCGTCAATCTTGCACTTGGCTTACAGGCGCAGGGTTTGAAAGTTGGCATCCTTGATGCTGATGTTTATGGACCTTCGCAGCCACGCTTGCTCGGCCTCTCTGGCGAACCGCAACTTACCGATGACAAAAAAATCCGACCTATGAATGGCTATGGCATCAAAGTGATGTCGGTCGGCTTTATGGTCGATGAAGGCACGCCTGTTGTTTGGCGCGGTCCAATGGTTGTGCAAGCGCTGGGTCAAATGGTGCGCGACGTCCTTTGGGGCGAACTCGACGCTTTGCTGGTTGATATGCCGCCAGGAACAGGCGATGTGCAACTGACCATGGCGCAACACGTGCCCATATCTGGCGCCGTCATTGTTTCAACACCACAAGACCTCGCGTTGATTGATGCGCGCAAGGGCCTTGTCATGTTTGAGCGTGTCAACGTGCCGGTGATCGGTATTGTCGAAAACATGAGCTACTTTCTGTGTCCGAGTTGCGGTGAACGCAGCGACATCTTTGGACATGGTGGGGCTGAAAATGAAGCCCAAAAGTTGGGTGTTCCGTTTCTGGGTGCAGTACCGCTGCACATGGACATTCGCGCCAGGTCCGATTCAGGCCAGCCAATTACGGCAACGGTGGCCGATGGAGAACATGCTGCGATCTATCGTGAACTGGCAGCGAAAGTCTGGGCTGGATTGGAGGCCGCAAAAGGCCGGGCTGAGAATGCGCCTGAGATGGAACTCACGTCTGATGGCACAGCACTTGAACTCGTCTTCGACGGTACAAAAGACAAAATCGAATTACCTGCCGAGATGTTGCGTGTGATGAGCCCATCAGCGGAAGTGCAGGGACATGCACCTGACCAACGCAAAACGGTGGGCAATAAACGACATGTCAAAATCAGTGAATTGAAGCCGGTTGGGAACTATGCGGTGCGCATCACGTTTGATGATGGCCACAACACCGGGTTGTTCACGTGGGGGTATCTCGATACGCTTGCAACTGAAAAGGAAGAGCGTTGGCAGATATACCTGGATGAGCTTGAACAAAAAGGCCTGAGCCGCGGTTAGGTATGACATCGGTCTTGAGACACGCCCAGATTGCAATTTCCGGTCAGAGAGAGCAAACTCTGTCGGATCAAACTCTCTGAGTTGAAAATTGTTTCATAATGAAACGGACAACGGACTAAGGGTGACACCATGGCAGAAAGCTCCAACCCCGAGCGGGCACTTTCATCACAGCAATACAATCCAGCGGCGGATGTTGTGATCAATACCATTAAAGTTGAAGATCTTTTTGATGCCTTGGCTGCAGGGGCTCGGGATTTTCGCCAATCACCAAAATATGGATTGTTTTTTGGGGTCGTCTACATGCTCGGAGGTTGGTTGATACTGGCCCTGCTGCGCTGGTTTGAACTACCGTTCTTCGCCTACCCCCTCGCGATGGGTTTTATGCTTGTTGCTCCGTTTTTTGCCAGCGGGCTTTACGAAGTGAGCAAGCGTTTGGAATTAGGCAAGGAGTTGTCCTGGAGTGGAGTTCTAGGTTCGATATTTGGACCCGAAAAGCGTGATCTGAGATGGATGGCGTTAGTGACAGGGTTTGCGCTCGTCTTGTGGATGGATATTGCAGCTATTCTCTTCTTTGGTTTCCTTGGCTTCAAAGATTTTACGGCAAACTTCATCAATGAACTTTTCACAACTCCAAGCGGATTATTATTCTTAGCCATTGGTAATTTGGCTGGTGCCATAATTGCAGCGTTCGTGTTTTCTTTCTCAGTTATATCGTTCCCAATGTTGTTTGATCGTGACATTGATTTTGTCACCGCCATGGTCACCAGCGTGAAGTCGGTCCAGAAAAACCCATGGCCAATGTTTGTCTGGGCGATCATCATCGGATTACTCGTTAGCGTTTCACTATTGTCTGTGTTTGTAGGATTAATTGTCACTGTCCCCATCTTAGGCCATGCCACTTGGCATCTTTACCGGCGGGTTGTCTCTTCAGCGAGCGCGGATGCAACGCAGTAGTTGGGATAATCCAATAAGAGTGGCGTGTGTTGACGGGGCTTGAGAATAAGTTGGATAGAAACGTGATGCCATCGAAACTAAGGCAACTATTGCTCTACGTGTGTATGCCGCTTCTGGCATGGGTTTTTTCCGCATCATTGGCCGCAGCAGATGCACCATGCGTCATGAACTATGAGACATTTGAATCAGCCGTGCCGCATCTCGATGCTGAAAGCTGTCCTGAGAAATCGATGGGAGACAAAGCCTTTTGCCGCGTCTCCGTCGGCGGCGACCATGCCCACGTCTTCTACTTCTCGTCTGAGGGCGATCGCTGCTTGATCAAAGTCGAGTCATTTGATGATGAAGAGGTCGAGCTGAAGTTTAAGAAGTAGTAGGCTGTGTCAAGATATCTGCTGTTGGTACCGCAGCGGACGGGGATCATTTATTTTCAATATGCCCGCATTTGACCCGAAGGCGAAGTCACGCCTAATTCAATTATTGACGCTCCATCGCAGCAATTGAACTGAACTATCCAAGAGATTTAGGGTTTTGATCTTCCCGACATGGATTGAGTTCTAACAGCTTCACAAATCTTTTTTCCTTGAAAAGTTGTCGTAAGTGCCCGAGGCGCGATGCTGGGCAACACAGCACAAACCATAAAATTTTAGCCATACTGTTAACGATCTGTTAAGAGAAAGATCGACGCGCGTTGGTGTGCATTCTAACCTGTGAAAACTGAGTAAATGCTTATTTTAAGGATAATTATGGGACAGGTATCGGCGCGTAATGCCGAAATTGCAGCACTAATGGCGCTTCAATCAGGACTCGGCCCGGCATTCTTAGGCTTTCGGTTCGATCGGGGACTCACCGGCGGCGTAACCGTCACACGCAACGGCTCGCCAATTGGCGCTTGGTGGTTTGAAAACGGCGAATATAAGTTTGCACGGATAGCCCGCCAGCGCGCGCACCTGTCTGCCAAGACGACACAAGCAGTGGTATCCAGGACCGTGGCTATGGTCGTTCATGCCGACGGCGTGCACACCTCTTTGCAACGGTGAAACTCAGCCCGCAACAAGCGACCATTCGAAAAATTCTAAATGAAAGCGTCTGCTAGTTAGAGGTAGTCGGCCGTCGGTCCGACCTGCTCAGTCTTGAAAGGCGACGTCCGCTGCTATTTGATGCAACCGTAGCGCAAGCTCTGGACTGCATGCTTTCAAACAAACGCAAATGGCCTAAAGCGGACATTTTTTCTCACCTTGTCACAACGTCTGCAATGCGACGATGTACAGAACAAAGTTCACCCATTCAATTTTTCGTCGGCTTTTACGCCCGCTTCATATTTGTCGTAGATCACGATCGGAATGCCAGTGTCACCTAAGTGTTGATGAATGAGTGGTTCGACTTCATCCCACGGTAGCCCACCGACACCGGTCGCCAATTTGGGAAGCGCCAGAGATTTGATGTTTTGCTTTTTTAAGACTTTCGCGAGTTCACGTAGCGCATGGTTGACATTGTGCGAGGTCGCTTTGCCTGGATGACCTTGGCTAAACGGGGCGGGTTCCTGGGTCATCAGGTTGATCACAACGCGTTCCGGTCCGGCCCACAGCCAGGCATGGCCTGGTTTTGGATTTTGCTGATGACAATAGTGTCGAAAGTCTTTTGCCATCGCCGGATGGCGTTCTCTCAAGGCCAACGCAAGCCCCTGATTAAAGTGATCGTGTGGGGCAACACCGTGGGCAATGGCCTGGGCACTGCTGAGAAGAATATCTCCGTGAACTTTCGTGATCATTCATGAGCCTCCAACTTCAAGCGAATGCTGAAGTATGCAGCCTCATAGAATGGTCAGCTTTGATTTCGCGCAAATTGTAAGCGTCATTTCCTGGAGATAATGGTCGCAGGCGAAACATATGTTCATCGTTATTCAGAACTCTGCCAAGTTATTTCTACTCCACGTGTCGAAGACAGGGCTGTCTTGCAGACGTTATTTGCACGCCACCTGGCTGGAGCGGCATTGGGTTAGGAAGGTGCCGGCTTCGCACTTTGTCGTGACCGCGCCTTGGCCTTTGCGACCTTTCGATGCGATGAGGGTTTTTAAACCATTTTCAGACATGAGCGTGGCAATGCCCGTGGTCAGACCATCACCAACCGCACCAATTCGTTTGCAATCCGCGGCCACTGCGGCCGTGCTGAAGGTGGTAAGAAAACAAGCTGCAACTAGTGTTAAACTGATACGAAATTTTTGCATTTTTCCCTCCTGTCGAGCATAAGCCGCTACAATCCATGTGCAGGCTTATTCTATTGGAGCGTACCACAATTCAGAACTCAGGTGAGGGCAACTTGACGATTGGGACGGGTTTTACCCACCCATAACATCTTTCATCGTCGCATAACCTTCAGCTTTGTCGCCGAGCGCGCGACCCTCTTTGATAGCAGCATTGACAACCTCTTCAGCAAAAGCAGGAAGTGCAAAGGCGCCGGTGTGCATGGCCGGTGTCCAATACTTGAGGCCGGAGATGTTGCGGTCAGCTTGGCGTTGGGTGAGCTTTTCAATTGAAAGTTTCGTCGCGGCGGTGTTGTCGGTTGCAAAGTTTATTGCAATTGGCCCACCAAAGTAACAGGGCTGATGTGCAAAGTAAGGTGCTACTGTTTCAAACAACGATGCAAGCACACGAGTCGTACCGCCCAGGTGGTCATGAAAGAAAAATGGTAGGCCATTTTGCGCCACCAGGATGCCACCTGGTTTCAGCGCTGACTGACAGGCGGCGAAAAACTCACGCGTGTGTAAGATGGCCGAGGGCCCAATTGGTTCAGAGGAATCGACGATAATGGCATCAAATTCAGCGTTTGCATCCTGCACATACTTATAGCCATCAGCAATGACGACGTTCGCCTTGGCATGATCAAACGCACCATTTGAGATTTCTGGGAAGTGTTTCAGCGACAGATCAACAACCTCACGATCAATTTCGCACAACGTGGCCTTTTCAACACTTGGGTGTTTCAGGACTTCACGCAGTACACCGCCATCTCCGCCACCGATCACCAATACGTTTCTCGGGGCATCAGTTACGAATAGCGGCACGTGCGCCATCATTTCGTGATAGACAAACTCGTCAACCGTTGAGAGTTGAAATACACCATCAAGAATAAGGACCGTGCCCCAGGTTTTGTTTTTGAAGATAACCAGATCCTGATGTTCGGTTTTGACCTCGTGCAGCACTTCATCAGCGCGCATCGCTGTCTTCCAATCTGGGTGAAACGTTTCTTCAATCCAACGGTCACTCATTTGGCGGGTCTCCAAGTCTGTTATCTCATTTTAGAGTCTGGGCTGCCGATATCGTCGTTGGTGTCAGAGATCAAACAAACGACAGCGGGCCACAGCGCAGATACGCATTGTATCCGTGTTGAGGCCCGCTTGGGTCTTTGACGTGCAGGCGCCGTAGTCGCCTAAGCGGCTTGCACAGCTTTCAAGCGCACAGGCGGAATTTTGTCGGCAGCGCTTGACCACTCAAGTCTACTTAGCTCTTCGCCACGCTTGAAGGGTTTTACAACCACATCGCGCGCTTCAAAAGCTTGCTTGAGGACATCAACGCAAAGCTCAGGCTTGGCGTCCCCACACATGAACACATCCAGCGCTGCATAATCTGCTTCCGGCCATGAGTGGATCGAGATGTGGCTTTCCGACAGGACAGCGACACCAGATACTCCACCGTTTGGCGTGAAGTGATGCAGATGAATATGCAACAGCGTGGCGCCTGCGATTTCTACGCAGCGCTTCAGCGTCTTTTCGATGTGTTTAAGGTCGTCGAGTTTATTGCCACCAAAGACATCAATCAGAAGATGGTGTCCGGCAAACCGAACGCCATCGCGTTCGATGAAGAAGTCATTACGTTCCTCATTTGGATCGAATGTTTCGGCAATAGAGTCTTCCTTTTGGGCGGTGCTTGAACGAGTCAAGTCCATCCCCAATTGGAAGAGGGCGTCTTCGTAGGCCATGAGACCCTCCCCAACCAGCAGATAGAGTGACCCGCCCGCTCCTTACCTTCATTGGCTTGG
>JAJFHG010000041.1 GCA_021775735.1 Hyphomicrobiaceae bacterium | reverse complement strand
CGCCTTGCTGCCTCAGACTATGAATAAGGAACTATTCCCAAATCCCGTAGAGTAATCGATTAATGAAATCGCGACAGGCGTAACTTCAAAAACTGCAATATTTTGGTCAGTGGCGGGGACGTATCGTTTTGATTGAGGAATCTTTTGAAACAAACGAAGTGCCAACTCATGCGCGTCTTCTTTTTGAACGATTCTTTTAGCAAAGCCCGACATTGATATGCCGCGAAGCTTGCGGAAGTCCTCAGTTTGATCTGCAATGGCGATTGCAATTTTGTTATTCAATTTGATATTCCCAGCCTTCTGAGAAGCTGCATCTACTGCAAAATATAATAATAAGTCGTCATTAATGTAGTTTACAGTTGTTGCGTGAGGAAATCCGTCCGGACGATTGGTGGCGAGCGTCATCGTGCTGTTTCTAGAAAGCGTTTCAATAATCTTGGTTTTTATATTTTGGTCTGAGTGCATCTGTAACTTCCGACTTGTTCAGCACATCAGTCGCATCTCGTCTGACTATCAAGCTACACAATATCACATTTCGCCGTAGGCCGGTCGTCGAGACTGAAATCAAAACAATCCAACGACTTGTTTTTTTCCGAGCATATGTAGCCGTCTCGGCTGATTGTACTTTCGAATAGTGATGGGGCTCGTTATGCTACATCTGCGTCAATTCTTCTCTGGCTTAAAGTTCTGCATCTTGATCTGGATCAATTTGGCCCCAGCGGGAACGGCTATAGTCGAGAATTGATACAATATAGATGAATTAATAACGATTATCGTAGCCAAAACGGGGTGGAAATAGCCATGCACGACGTCCAGGGTGTCAGTCGCGGGGAACAAAACCGCGCACTTGGGTTAAGCACGGTCGCATTCAGTGCGTGTTTCGCTGTTTGGACAATTTTCTCAATCATCGGCGTTAAAATTCAACAGGATTTGGGTCTGAATGAAACCCAGTTCGGTTTGCTCGTGGCGACGCCCATTCTGACCGGGTCTTTAAGCCGGATTTTTCTTGGCATTTGGACAGATCAATACGGTGGCCGCCTCGTTTTCACTTTGGTGATGATTTTTACGGCCATCGCGACATACCTTTTGTCTACGGTCAGTACCTATCCCATGTTCCTGCTGGCTGCACTCGGCGTAGGCCTTGCTGGCGGATCATTCGCAGTGGGTATTGCGTATGTTTCGAGGTGGTATCCCAACGATCAACAAGGCACCGCTCTTGGAATTTTCGGTGTTGGTAATGTTGGCGCGGCGATTACAAATTTCGGTGCACCGTTTCTCCTTGTTGCGTTTGGCTGGCAGCAGACAGCGCAAATTTATGCCGTCATCTTATTGCTCATGGCAGCTGTATTTTACGTCTTTACCAAAGAGGACCCAGCCATTATTGAGCGCCGTACCACGGGGGAAAAAGCCCGCAGTACGCTTCTCGAACTCGAACCGCTGAAAAACCTGCAAGTCTGGCGGTTTGCACTGTATTATTTCTTCGTATTTGGGGCGTTCGTTGCCCTGGCACTTTGGCTGCCGCGCTACCTCATTGGGGTTTATGGGCTTGATATTAAAACAGCCGGTATGTTGGCCGCATTCTATGCGGTTCCCGCCAGTTTGTTTAGAGCTTACGGCGGCTATCTGTCGGACAAAATTGGCGCTCGAAAAGTCATGTATGCCACGTTTATTGTGTCTGCAATTTGTACATTTATGCTGTCGTATCCCAAGACCGATTATATCATTCACGGCATCGAGGGACCGATTCAGCTGTCTACCGAGATGGGTTTGGTCGCGTTTGTGATCACAATTTTCACTCTCGGCTTCTTTATGTCTCTCGGTAAAGCAGCGGTCTACAAACATATCCCAGTTTATTATCCTGACCATGTTGGATCGGTTGGCGGTCTGGTTGGCATGATTGGCGGCTTGGGTGGTTTTGTCCTGCCAATCGCATTTGGTGTTATGAATGACCTCACAGGTATTTGGACGAGCTGTTTTATGCTTTTGTTCCTGATCGTGCTGGGATCATTGGCATGGATGCACTTCTCGATCCTGAATATGGAACGCCAGGCGCGGGCTGAGGGCGATCAAGGTGAGCTCCCAGAACTGCCTGAAATGCAACCCATTCATCAACCTGACAAGCATGTTGCATTGGCGGGTGCGATTGAAGACTGGCGACCAGAAGATGATGAATTCTGGCAAGACGAGGGTCAGAGAATTGCGAAACGCAACCTCTGGATTTCCATCCCCGCGCTGCTGCTTGCCTTTTCCGTCTGGTTAGTATGGAGCGTCGTTGTCGCAAAGCTGCCGACCATTGGATTCAACTATACGACGGACCAATTGTTCTGGCTGGCAGCTCTACCTGGACTGTCGGGTGCAACACTGCGGATCTTCTATTCCTTTATGGTTCCGATCTTTGGTGGGCGGTTGTGGACCACGATGACGACGGCGTCGCTTATCATACCGGCGCTTGGAATTGGCTATGCCGTTCAAAATCCAGAAACACCCTATCTGATATTCCTCATTCTGGCTCTGTTGTGCGGGCTTGGCGGCGGCAACTTCGCTTCGTCCATGGCCAACATCAGCTTTTTCTTTCCCAAAGCTGAGAAAGGAAATGCACTGGCGCTGAATGCAGGCCTTGGAAATGCTGGCGTAAGCGTCATGCAGTTCCTGGTGCCGATCGTTATCACAACCAGTGTGTTTGGTGCCATGGGTGGTGAACCGCAGATCGCGAGCGATCAGACACAGCTTTGGATTCAAAACGCTGGCTTTATTTGGGTGCCGTTCCTGCTTCTAGCCACGTTTGCAGCTTGGTTCGGCATGAACGATATCGTGTCTGCAAAGGCGTCGTTTAAAGAGCAGTCGATTATATTCCAACGTAAACACAACTGGATTATGTGCTGGCTTTACACAGGCACATTCGGCTCGTTCATTGGCTATTCGGCTGGCTTCCCGTTGTTGGCTAAGACGCAGTTTCCTGAAGTAAATTCACTTCAGTATGTGTTTCTTGGTCCGCTTGTCGGTGCACTGTCGCGTGCTGCAACGGGCTGGGTCTCGGACAAGTACGGGGGTGCCCGGGTTACGTTCTGGACGTTTATCCTTATGATTGCGGCTGTTGCAGGTGTTATCTACTTTATCGCAACAAAAGATCAGCCAGGTGCGTTCTGGGGCTTCTTTGCAATGTTCATGGTGCTGTTCTTTGCAACAGGTATTGGCAACGCATCGACGTTCCAAATGATCCCCGTGATCATGCATTCCGAAATGGGGCATTTGATGCCGCATTTAAATGTTGCTGAGCGCAAGCGACAGGCTGACAAAGAAGCTGCTGCGATCATCGGCTTTACGTCTGCATTAGCAGCGTATGGAGCATTCTTCATTCCAAAAAGCTACGGCAGCTCAATTGCACTTACTGGTGGTCCATCTGCAGCGCTTTGGTCATTCCTCATCTTTTACGTCACCTGCGTTGCTGTGACCTGGTGGTTCTACAGCCGTCCAGGTGGTCTTCTCTACGACGTTGAGCGCGGCCGAGAAGCAGTCACTGAGTCGATTATTGAAGAGGAAGCGTCGTAATGAGCCATTTTCTTGATCGCCTAACGTTTTTCAGTCGTGCCGGTGAAAAATTCTCAGATGGTCATGGCATCACAACGCAAGAAGATCGCCGCTGGGAAGATGGCTATCGGAAACGCTGGCAGCACGACAAGATTGTGCGCTCAACGCACGGTGCGAATTGTACGGGGTCGTGTTCGTGGAAAATATATGTCAAAGGCGGCATCGTCACATGGGAGACGCAGCAAACAGATTACCCAAGAACGCGTCCTGATCTGCCTAACCATGAACCGCGCGGTTGTGCACGCGGTGCGAGCTACAGCTGGTACCTCTATTCGGGAAATCGCGTCAAATATCCTCTCGTACGCAAGCGGTTGATCAAGCTTTGGCGCGAGGCACGGGCAACACATACTCCTGTTGCAGCCTGGGCGTCGATTGTTGAGTCCCCTGACAAGCGCGCGACATATACAAAGAAGCGCGGTCACGGCGGATTTGTTCGCGCGAGTTGGGATGAAGTCACCGAAATCATTGCATCTGCAAACGCCTACACCGCCAAGACCTACGGCCCAGACCGCGTGCTTGGTTTTTCGCCCATCCCTGCCATGTCCATGGTCTCTTATGCCGCTGGGTCACGCTATCTTTCGTTACTGGGTGGCGTTTGCATGTCGTTTTATGATTGGTACTGCGACTTGCCACCATCATCACCGCAAACCTGGGGCGAGCAAACTGACGTTCCAGAGTCCGCTGATTGGTACAACTCCGGATTTCTCATTCTGTGGGGTTCGAATGTCCCGCAGACCCGCACACCTGATGCCCACTTCTATACAGAAGCCCGTTATCGCGGTGCAAAGAGCGTCGTAATCTGCCCGGACTATTCAGAGGCTTCCAAATTTTCTGACATGTGGCTTGCGGTGAAGCAGGGTACAGATGCAGCACTTGCGATGGCTATGGGTCACGTCATTCTGAACGAGTTTCATGTCAAGCGCCAAGTTCCCTATTTCGAAGACTATATTCGCCAATACTCTGACATGCCGATGTTGGTGCGCTTGGTGAAGCAGGGGGATGGCTATGTCCCTGAACGACAGTTGCGTGCCTCTGAATTTGTAGATGGTTTAGGTGAAGACAACAATCCTGAGTGGAAGACCGTTGCCTTTGATAGCGCTAACGGTGATCGAGTTGTTGCACCGCAAGGATCAGTTGGGTTCCGTTGGGGGGAAAAAGGAAAGTGGAATCTTGAGGAAAAAGACTCTGCGGGCAACGACACGAAGCTAAGGTTATCCCTCGAAGATATTAAAGATGATACGCTTGCCGTATCATTTCCCTATTTTGGTAATCAGGAGCATGACCACTTCACTGGAACAGATCATCCAAGCGTACTGGTGCGAAATATTCCGGTTAAGAAGCTGGCACTGAAAGACGGAGAGACCATTGTTGCGTCGGTCTATGATTTGTTCCTCGCGAACTATGGTGTAGATCGCGGTTTTGGCGGCGAACACATCGCCAAAACTTATGATGACTGCGAACCATATTCCCCGGCATGGGCTGAAAAGATTACCGGTGTGCCGCGTGACCAGATCATCCAGGTGGCTCGCGAATTTGCATCAAACGCTGAAAAAACAAATGGCCGGTCGATGGTTATCATCGGGGCTGCAATGAACCACTGGTATCACTGCGATATGAATTATCGTGGTGTTATGAACATGTTGATCATGTGTGGTTGCGTCGGCCAATCAGGCGGTGGTTGGTCACATTACGTTGGCCAGGAAAAACTCAGGCCGCAATCTGGATGGTTGCCGCTTGCCTTCGGTCTTGATTGGTCCCGTCCGCCTCGACAACAAAATTCAACATCATGTTTTTATGCTCATACCGATCAGTGGCGTTATGAAACTTTGGATACCAAAGAAATCCTGTCTCCAACCGCTCCTGAAGGTCCATGGGACGGGTCGCTGATCGACTATAACGCGCGTGCAGAACGCATGGGTTGGTTGCCATCTGCGCCTCAATTGGAAACAAACCCGCTTGATGTTGCCAAGCAAGCAAAGGCAGCTGGAAAAGACGTCAAGGATTACGTTCCGGATGCTTTGAAATCAGGTGATTTGGAATTGTCCTGCCATGATCCTGACAATCCAAAGAACTGGCCACGCAACATGTTTGTCTGGCGCTCAAATCTTCTGGGCTCGTCGGGTAAAGGGCATGAGTATTTTCTCAAGCACCTGCTCGGTACAAGCCATGGCGTTATGGGGAAAGACCTTGGTGAAACGGGGTGTAGCAAACCAGAAGATGTCGCCTGGCATGATGAAGCACCCGAAGGAAAGCTTGATCTGCTTGTGACCTTGGACTTCCGCATGTCAACGACGTGTGTGTACTCCGACATTGTTCTGCCAACAGCAACTTGGTACGAAAAAAACGATCTCAACACATCAGACATGCACCCGTTTATCCATCCACTAACTGGTGCGGTCGACCCGTTATGGGAAGCGCGTAGTGACTGGGATATCTACAAAGGGATTGCGGAAAAATTCTCCGAAGTTGCACCTGAAGTTCTCGGTGTTGAAGAAGATGTGGTCCTGACACCCATACAACACGATACACCCCTTGAAATTGCCCAAGCCCTTGACGTCAAGGATTGGAAGCGTGGTGAGTGCGAGCCTATTCCTGGCAAGACAATGCCGGATGTGACTGTGGTCGAGCGCGACTATCCCAATCTCTACAAAAAGTTCACATCACTTGGGCCTTTGATGGAAAAGCTTGGCAACGGCGCCAAGGGAATGGCCTGGAATACGGAGCATGAGGTTGAAGGCCTCAAACATTTGAACGGTGAGGTATTGGAGACCGGACCAACTCAAGGTTTGGCTAAGATTGAGACCGATATTGATGCCGCCGAAGTCATTCTTTACCTGGCTCCTGAAACGAATGGCGAAGTTGCAGTTAAGGCTTGGGAGTCTCTATCTAAGACAACAGGCCGTGAACACGCGCACCTTGCGTTGCCAAAAGAAGATGAGAAAATTCGCTTTCGCGACGTGGTTGCCCAGCCAAGGAAGATTATCTCCTCTCCTATTTGGTCGGGCTTAGAGTCTGAAAAAGTTTGCTACAATGCTTGTTATACAAACGTGCATGAGCTGATTCCCTGGCGCACCCTGTCAGGGCGACAGCAGCTTTATCAAGACCACCTTTGGATGCGCGCGTTTGGCGAAGCGCTTTGTGTGTATCGACCTCCGATCGATACGCGGTCTGTAAAACCAGTTATCGACCAAAAGCCAAACGGGGAAAAACAGATCGTCCTCAACTTCATTACGCCGCATCAGAAGTGGGGTATCCACTCGACATATACCGATAACTTGCTGATGCTGACGCTATCTCGCGGTGGTCCGATTGTTTGGATTAGTGAGATCGATGCTGCCAAAGCGGATATCGTCGATAACGATTGGGTGGAAGCGTTCAATTCTAATGGCGCTCTTGTGGCGCGTGCTGTTGTTTCGCAGCGCATAAAAGAGGGTACGATCTTCATGTATCATGCCCAGGAGAAAATTGTGAACGTTCCAGGTTCAGAGACCACCGGTAATCGTGGTGGAATTCACAACTCCGTGACGCGGGCAGTTTTAAAACCAACCCATATGATCGGCGGTTACGTTCAACTGTCCTATGGTTTCAATTACTACGGAACGATTGGAACTAATCGCGATGAATTCGTGATCGTAAGAAAGCTTTCGAAAGTGGATTGGCTGGATCGACCAGATTCTTCAACACCGACCGCAAACCCTCTATCTCGCGAGGCTGCAGAATGAAGATACGTGCTCAAGTCGCAATGGTGTTGAACCTCGATAAGTGTATCGGGTGTCATACATGTTCGGTCACCTGCAAAAATGTTTGGACCAACCGGGAGGGTATGGAATACGCCTGGTTCAACAACGTCGAGACAAAACCGGGAATTGGTTACCCAAAGGATTGGGAAAACCAGGACCGTTGGAATGGCGGCTGGCGGCGCAAAAGAAACGGCAGGATCGAGCCGAAGATTGGTAGCAAATGGCGCATCTTGGCGAACATATTTGCCAATCCGGACCTCCCTGAAATCGATGACTACTATGAACCGTTTACGTTTGATTACGAACATTTGCAGAAAGCTCCTGAACTGGAGGCTTTTCCTACTGCGCGTCCACGCTCCCTGATTAGCGGAGAGCGTATGGAGAAGATCAATTGGGGACCTAACTGGGAAGAGATTCTTGGTGGCGAATTTAAAAACAGGTCCGAAGATTACAATTTTGACGGCGTACAGAAGGAAATTTACGGGCAGTTTGAAAATACATTCATGATGTATTTGCCAAGACTGTGTGAGCACTGCCTCAATCCAGCCTGTGTAGCGTCATGTCCTTCAGGTGCAATCTACAAGCGTGAAGAAGATGGCATTGTTCTTATCGACCAAGATAAATGCCGGGGCTGGCGTATGTGCGTGTCCGGTTGTCCCTACAAAAAGATTTATTACAACTGGTCGTCTGGGAAATCAGAAAAGTGTATCTTCTGTTTTCCACGCATCGAATCCGGACAGCCAACGGTTTGCTCTGAAACCTGTGTCGGTCGCATCCGTTATTTAGGTGTGGTTCTGTATGATGCAGATGGCATTGAAGATGCAGCGAGCGCCAAAGACGAAGAAGATCTTTATGAATCGCAATTGAAGATTTTCCTCGATCCCAATGACCCCAAAGTCATCGAACAGGCGCGCGCCGATGGTGTGCCGGATGCATGGCTCGAGTCGGCACGCCAGTCTCCAATTTGGAAAATGGCGATGGATTGGAAAATCGCGTTTCCATTACATCCCGAATACAGAACACTGCCGATGGTCTGGTATGTGCCTCCTCTATCTCCCATTCAGTCTGCGGCAGAAGCTGGAAAGATGGGAAGCGATGGCGCCATGCCAGACGTCAGATCGCTTCGTATCCCGCTCAAGTATCTCGCAAACCTCCTCACGGCAGGCGACGAAGAGCCCGTTGCGCTTGGTCTAGAACGCATGTTGGCGATGCGCGCTTACATGCGGTCAAAGACCATTGATGGTGTGATTGACGATTCGATCGCCGAAAAAGTTGGTCTTACCTCGGCACAGATTGAGGATATGTACCGCGTTATGGCAATCGCCAATTATGAAGATCGCTTTGTCATTCCAACGTCGCATCGCGAACTTGGTGAAGATGCCTTTGATCTTCGTGGTGGCTGCGGTTTCTCATTTGGAAACGGGTGTTCGGAGGGCAGCACAGAAACAGGATTGTTTTCCAAACCTAAGGCCGTCAGGACTCCATTGGAGGTTGAGTAATGAAAAAGACACTGAAAGTCTTGTCAGCGCTCCTGAGTTATCCAACTGAGGACATGGTGGCCGCAATTCCAGAACTGCGCGCCGCTTTGGACGAAGAAGGTTGCTTTCCGGAAAAAAACCGAGATCGTCTGGATCGCATTATCGAAGAGTTGGCCACCAATGACCTCTATGACATGCAGGAACGCTACGTCCTTTTGTTTGATCGGACGCGGTCACTAAGTTTGCATCTCTTCGAGCACGTACATGGCGAGAGCCGAGATCGTGGCCAGGCGATGGTTGATCTTCAACAGCTCTATGAAACGCACGATTTACAGCCAAGAAAGAAAGAGTTGCCTGATTTCGTTCCTTTGTTCCTGGAATTTCTATCTATGCTTCCCGCTGATGAAGCCCGCTCAATGCTTGCCGAGCCCGTCCATATTTTTGAGGCGATCAGGATGCGCCTCAAGAAACGTAAGTCAGCCTATTCATCTGTTTTTTCCGCGCTTTCAATTTTGGCAAAACAGAAACCAAACAAGGAAACTGTTGAGGCCCTTCTTTCTGAACCGGATCCGGATCCGAATGATTTAGAAGCCTTGGATGCTGCCTGGCAGGATGAAGAGGTCAAGTTTGGGCCAGAAGCAATGGCGGAGTGTGGGAAAGATACTCTGTCGTCAAAACTTCGCGCCGGAAACCGTGCTGCGCCGGGTGTCGAATGGCCGGAAGCAAAACGTACCGTATTCACGCACACACCGACAAACCGCGACTGAGGAGATTTAGCTGATGTACGACACGATCAATCACCTCATTTTTGGTTGGTATCCCTATGTTTGCCTGACTGTGTTTCTTGTTGGAAGTTGGTTCCGGTTTGATCGCGAACAATATACGTGGAGGACTGGGTCAAGCCAGCTACTGCGTCGGCGTCAAATGATGTGGGGTTCGAACCTTTTCCACATTGGCATATTGATCATCTTTTTTGGTCACGTGATTGGTCTGTTGACGCCAATTTGGGTGTTTGATGCTCTTGGTATTGGTCATGGCTTCAAACAAATCATGGCAATCATTGTTGGTGGACTTGCCGGTCTGGCGTGCCTTGTTGGGATTGCATTGCTCACACACCGTCGTCTTTTTGATGACCGCATCCGTAAGACATCGTCGTTCGCTGATATCGCTGTTTTACTCTTGCTTTTTGCTCAACTGCTTCTTGGGTTGGCGACCATTCCGGTTTCGATGGGTCATCTTGATGGTCATGAGATGGTGCGTTTCATGACATGGGCACAAGGAATTTTCACAGTGAAACCTGACGTCTGGCAGGTTGTTGCCGATGCGCATCCGATATTCAAAGCGCATCTGTTCCTTGGCATGACAATCTTTCTCGTATTTCCGTTTACGCGGTTGGTTCACGTCTGGTCCGCGCCGATTTGGTATCTGGGTCGTCGCGGATACCAAGTTGTTCGATCGAATGGTGCACGGAAGGGTACGCCAACCGGTCGCTACCCCATTCATCCAGCAGAATAGGGGTGCGCCATGTCTTGTGTCGTTCATTCTACAGTTCAAAATACCGAGCGCACACCGATCACGGTCAACGAGAAAGAGATTTCTCATGATGTGATATCAGCAGAGGTGCAGAACCACGCAGAGGAAACCCCGACCAAGGCTTGGCAAGCAGCAGCGCGCGCGCTTGTGGTGCAAGAGGTTCTGCTCCAGGAAGCGCGCCGTTTAGGCTTATCGGCTGTGCCGCTTGAAGATGATCAAGGGCGTCGTGAAACAGAAGACGAGTCACTGATCCGTCAGTTGGTCGATGAACAAATTAGTGTGCCTGTAGCGACGAAAGACGAATGTAAGAGGTACTATAACCAGAACACGCCTCGGTTTCGGTCTCCTGATATCTATGAAGCTGCGCACATTTTATTTTCCGCTTCAAAAGCAGATGCAGAAGCCTATGGAAAGCAACAAAAATGCGCTTTGGCGGCGCTCCAAGAACTTCAAAAAGATCCCCATCGTTTTGGAGAACTTGCAAAAGAGCTTTCTGACTGCCCGTCCGCTGAGCAGGGCGGCAACCTCGGTCAATTAACTGAGGGTCAAACCACGCCAGAGTTTGAAGATGCGATGCAGGCGATGCAGCCAGGCGAGCTATCGGTTGCGCCTGTTGCGAGTAGGTATGGACATCACATCATTTACCTCGAACGCAAAATCAACGGATCTGTTGTGCCATTTGAGGCCGTCCATGATCGCATCGCTGAATTTCTTTCAGAGCGTAGCCAGCGCTTTGCGAGTGCGCAATATATCGCGCGATTGGTAGACCAGTCGAACGTCTCCGGTATTGAAATGCCATCGCGTCAAGATCTCAGAGTCTTCTGAATAATTGGAGTGGCGTTGAGCCGGTATCGCGGTCGTCGGATATGCCGCTGCGATCCGAGAAGTTGTCGGTGCAGGACGTAGGAAATAGAGCTTTAAACGTGCGCAAGCTTCTAGGAACTGTTGTGTAATCGCATCAATGAATGTGGAAAGAGACGATAGCTGACCCAGGTCGGATTATTTTGTTTTTTTTCGTAACCGATGTGCTGAGTTGGGAGTCGACTTGTCCTAGTGTGTGGACGGTGCAGTTTTGAGTCGCGGTCCGTTAACATATTTGATCTCCAGCTCAGGCAGGCAAATGTAAATCGACCCATTGCATTTTGTGTGCACACCAGTCGTGAAGAAAAAAGAAGGCATTTTACTTTGACGTCACATCAATCAAGCCCACATTCCGCCCAAGGTTCGAGATGGCGCGCGCACATTATTTCATTTCTGATCGCATTACTTGTCATGGCTGGATCGTGGTCAGGTCAAGCTGCCGCGGGTGAGAAGTCTGATGGAAACCGTACGACTGTGATCATCGATGAACGCTTTCGGTATGAGTTCGTAGATCAAGCAAACCTCCCGAAGGATGCGCATGCCAAAACATTGCGTAGCCGCATCGGCCTTGTGACACCAAGGTTTCATTTCACACGGCTGGCTATCGAATACGAAAACGTCAGTGAGGTGGGACGCGATTCATTTAACAACACGCTCAATGGAAGAGTTAATCGCCCGGTTGTTGCTGATGTGAAGTCAAATGAGATTAATCAGCTCTATCTCGAGTACACGGGACTACCTGATACAACGCTCATTGGTGGCCGTTACCGGCTCAACTTAGACAATCAAAGGTTTATCGGTTCAGTTGGCTGGCGCCAAAATGACCAAACCTATGATGGTGTTACGATGACGAACACCTCAATACCCGACACAAAAATATTTTATGCCTACATTGGAAATATCAACCGGATATTTTCAAATGACTCACCTGTCGGTGACTTGGCCTCTAATTCACATCTTTTTCATGTCACGTATTCAGGGCTCAAGAACACAAAGCTCAAAGGGTATAATTTCTATCTCGACATTTCAGATGCTGATGTCCTGTCGAGCAATACACTGGGTGTAAGTCTATCGGGCAAGTATCCGATTGGACCTCATGGTCTAGCTCTGCATTATTATGCTGAATATGCCCATCAGTCAGATACAGGAGACAACCCTAACAACTATACTGCTGATTATATTCACATCGCACCAGGCGTTTCTGTGTTTGGTGTAACCATCACAGGCGGATACGAACTTTTAGGAAGCGATGCCGGTCAAGTGGCGTTCGCAACCCCACTGGCAACCCTGCACAAATTCAATGGCTTTGCGGATGTGTTTCTCGTAACACCGGGAACCGGCATCGAAGACTGGTATGTTGATGTCACGTATAAACTCAAAGGCGTCAGCGGACCCCTGCATTTTCTCAATGGTCTTTTGTTGAAAGCTCGCTATCACGACTTTTCATCGGATGTTGGAAGCATTCATTACGGACATGAATTTGATATGTATGCGAAGATGCCTTTAGGGCGTGGTTTTTATGCCGAGGCAAAGTATGCTGACTATAGCGCGGATCAGTTCAGAAGTGATGTCACAAAAGTAATTTTTGGCCTCGGTTACAAAACGAAATTTCAGCCATTCGAAAATTACTAGGGCGTGTTAGCCAAGGTTGACTGTCAATCGTGCTGATCGTGCGATTTATCATGGCCCGCCGAGGCTGGTTGTTGAATCCAAAATACTGAACATTTTTTTCACGTTCCTTTGAGACGCAGCACGAGTGCGCGGGTCGCTGTTTGGTTCATCTGTGGCTCACGGGCGATTAATTTTGCCAGAGCACGGCGTTCGTCACGAAGTCTCCCAAGGTCGTATAGATGAGCCGCATAGGCCAAAGCTTGACGTTGAGACTGGGTCGGCTGCTCGGCGTGATTGATAGGCTGTGCCCAGCGATCTTCATAATGAGCTTGTGTGACTTTGTCTTGCTGGTTAGCGATGTGACCTAAAAAACCAGCCGGCGCAGATACATTTTTAATTGTGATATTTGGGATCAAGTCCAACCAGTCTTGATGTTGCTGCCACCGCCAGGTGTTGGGTGAGTTGTGTGTTTGGGTTCGCAACCCGATGATGCGGAGTTTGCGCGCAACGGCTGGCCAATCCTTGGTTGTTTCTTGCGTGGTGCGATGTAGAAGTTTGATAAAGTTTTCCATCGTCCCACCCTCCGCTACATAGTCGACAAGAGCAAACGGTCGCGCACTACGCGCTATCGTGTGAGGATCAACGCCAAGTGCCGTTAGGGCATCCAGAAGCCCATCACGTTTGGCCTGCGCAATGGCTTCGATGCCACGATTGCCTGCCCACCGCATTGAAAACGGAATCAGATAGAGGTTCGGTGCGTCATCGACATCATTGAATACACCTGACAGGTAATCATAAAAATTTTCAGGTGTGCGGCCAATGAAAACGAGGTGTGCATCATCCGAAAGAGCAATAATGCGTGCAGCAGTCGCTCTGAGGTCCGGTAAGAAATGATGTTCGTCTTGGTTAGGTATTGGCTGTTGACCAATCAGGCTACCAAGTTGTTCGCGTTTGGCGAGGCTCCAACGGAAGGGTGCGGTCATGGCGGAGTTTTTTCATTTACAGAGAGAGACGGGCAATCTTTAGCCAAGATTTGTAAAGGCTGATGTGCAAGTCAACTTAACTGGACGATGTTTGATGCATAATGAAGCGACGCTACTGAACGTGCTGCATATGGCTGTGACGCTTCTAAAGCTTCCTAAAATTGGGCCTTTCACATGCTTAAGGTGCTGTGATCCTTGTTTAATTAATAAAGCGTGCTATGCCATCGTTAACTCATATACCCTGTCTATGAAGTGTTGTGGCGTTCAGACCTTTCTAGCGCATACTAGTATCACCTTGCGTAAGATCAAAAGACAACAGCCGCGGACCAGTGGGCATGATCCTCAAACCACAGCTTTTCAAACGCATAGCGCACGTTGCTATAATCACCGTCGCGCTTTCGGTCGGTAGTGTTGCGCAATCACGTGATGAGCAGGCAGCTCAGGGGATGACGCAGTTAACGGCTTTAGAGGCAAATGTTAGCCGTGAAGAAAGACTGCCCCATCCTGTTGTGTATGAGGCAGTCGATCTTGATCAGATGATTGGTCAGATGGTGATGGTTGGTTTTCATGGCACGAAGCCCAAAACCAAAACCGTGCAAAACATCGCAAAGCTCATTAAAGACGGGACTATTGGGGGCGTCATTATCATGGCGCGTAATGTCAGAAATAAAAAACAATTGCGCAAACTGACAGATCTTTTTCTGTCAGCACGCCCCGGACTACCGCCCTTTATAGCCATCGATCAGGAGGGTGGGGCGGTGCAACGCCTCAACAAGAAACGCGGCTTCCAGACAATACCCGGCGCAGAGTTGATCGTGCGCAAGAAATCAGTTGAGCAGGCCCGCGCAATCTACGATGAGATGGCCAAGGAGGTGGCAGATGTTGGTATCAACATGAACTTTGGCCCTGTTGTTGATCTGGCCATCAACAAACGCAATCCGATCATTTCACGCAAAGGTCGGTCCTATGGCACGGACCCAAAACAGGTTGTTGACTTTGCCTCGGCTTTTATTCAGGCGCATCGCGATCAGGGTGTGTTGAGCGTTGCCAAGCATTTTCCCGGACATGGTTCGAGTAGGACAGATAGCCACCGTCGCTTTGTCGACCTCAGCAAGACATGGGATCCGGTCGAGCTTGAACCCTATCGTTTGCTTGCAGATGATAAAGCGCCAGATTTTGTCATGGTGGGGCACCTGTTCCATCCCAAGTACGGCGGCAAGGAAAAACTCCCCGCATCCCTTTCGAAGCTGGCGATCGAAGATGAATTGCGCGTTGGACTAAATTTTAAAGGTCTTGTCGTGACCGACGATTTGGAAATGGGGTCTGTCAAGCGTCGCTTTAAGCGATCCCACCTCACTGTTAAAGCGGTCAATGCGGGCAATGATATCATCCTCTATTCTAACGCAACGAAGAAATATCACACGCCGCGCCTCGTGCATCGCATTATAAAAAAAGGCGTCAAGAAGGGTCGTATATCGCGAGCGCGTATTGAACAATCTTACCGGCGTATTAAAAAACTTAAGCACGACATGATGCGCCGTATCAAAGCGGCTGCGCGCGCACGCCAATATACCGACACGGCATCTGCGCGTTAGCGTTTTTGTTTACGCACCTAATTAGATTACAGATCTTTGCTGAGTTTTGTCAGTGCCAACTGCATCGCTGGTGCAACGCCCGGATCGGTCATGGCATGGCCGGCGGCATCGATTAATGTGAGTTCGCATCCCGGCCAGCGCTGCGCAATGTCAAAAGCGGCTTGAGGCGGACACAATAAATCATACCGCCCCTGTATTATGGCACCTGGAATATCGCTCAAGAGCGTCATGCCATCTAACAGTTGATTAGGTTTCAGAAAAAACCGATTTCGGATGTAATGCGCTTCCATAATTGGTGTTGGTTTGGTGCGCGCGTCGGGAGCTGGGGCCGCAGTTGAATGCGTCGGTGTGGCGGGTTGCAACTCAGAAAGTGTGCGTTCGTACCTGTGCCAAATATCAGCAGCGGGTTTGTGAATGACAGGATCTGGATCAAGCAAGAGATTGATATAGGCTTGGGTGGGTTGCTGTCGGTCCGCCTCCGGTAGGGCGGAGACAAAGTCTGCATAGGCGTCTGGTCGGAAACGGCGGGGTCCATCTTCAAACGCCCATTTGACTTCTGCCTCGGTGCCCAAAAATACAGCGCGCAGAACAAGACCTGAGACGCGGTTTGGGTGAGCTTGAGCGTAGGCCAGCGCTAGCGTTGATCCCCACGACCCGCCAACAAGCAACCACTTCTCGAAGCCAAAGTGTGTGCGAATTTTTTCGATGTCCTGGATCAGCCGGTCCGTATCATTGTGGTCCAATGATAGGTAGGGGTGGCTGCGTCCAGCACCGCGTTGATCAAACAAAATTGTATGAAACCGGTCTGGATCAAAGATGTTGCGATGACTGTGTTGTGCGCCGCTGCCTGGTCCGCCGTGGAGAAACAAAGCAGGAATACCAGCAGCATTTCCAACCTGTTCAACGTACAGCCAGTGTTTGTCGCCTACATCAAGCATGATGGCGTCAAACGGGCGAAGCTGTTGAGTTTGCATTTTGGTCATCGCCGGTCACGGTTCCAAGGCATTGAGTTTAACGTGGGTTACTTTTGCGGTTTCCTACAATTTATCAACATGCACGCGTTCTTAGTCTGTTTCGATTGGTGTGTAAGAAAAAGGACGACAACGCGGTTGCGCCATCGCCCCTGTTGTTTGATGTGCCAATCGATAATCTCGCCCTTGGCTTATTTCGGTGCCAAAACCATGATCATCTGCCGACCTTCAAATTTTGGCTCAAGCTCGATTTTGGCAATTTCTAAGGTGTCGGCTTTGACACGATTGAGAACATCCCAGCCCAGGTGTTGGTGGGCCATTTCACGACCGCGAAAGCGCAAGGTGACTTTGACTTTGTCACCATCTTCAAAGAACCGGCGTATGGCGCGCATCTTTACGTCGTAGTCATGCGTATCGATGCCAGGGCGCATCTTGATCTCTTTGACCTCAACGGTTTTCTGAGATTTACGTGCAGCAGCTGCTTTTTTACGTTCTTGGAATTTGTATTTTCCGTAATCGAGGATCTTGCAAACCGGTGGATTTGCATCAGGCGAAACCTCGACCAAGTCGAGTCCTGCCTCGTTGGCGCGTTCTAGCGCATCCTCAAGACTGACGGTTCCAATGTTGTCGCCGTTCTCAATAATCAAACGGACTTCAGGGGCCTGGATAGTTTCATTCATCCTTGGGCCGGGCGGTTCCCGACTGGGTGCGCCTCGCATAGGTCTGCGGATGTCGATCCTCCATAAGTTACTTCAAGGGACAAGGTAGCTTCGCCGATGTCCCATCCGAAAAGAGTTGTGACACCGTCAAAGTTGTCCGCAGCATTGATAAGAAAGCCTTGCAAGTCAAGGCCGAACGGGCTCGATATAGGCCGTTTTACCTAGGCAAATGGGGCATTCAGGCCACGCCAAGTGACTGAGTGATCAAACCTTGGCTGTCCTTAGCGTGCAGCGCGCGATTTGCTTAGTGAAGTGCCGAGCACCGTGTCGTAAACGTCCAGGGTTTGCTGGCGCATCGTGTCGAGGGAGAAATTTTTCAGCACATGCTGGCGGGCGCGCTGGCCAAGCGCGGTGCGTTCAGCTTCGGTAAGGCCTAGAGCCTCTGTCATGGCCGCAGCGAAGCTCTCAGGATCTCCTGGCGGCACCAACCAACCGGTTACCTCATCCGCACTGACATGGGGTGTTGCGCGCACCGTTTCCGGGGGTGCACCGATATTTGTGGCAATGACGGGGCAGGCCATGGCTTGTGCTTCAATTGCCGTCCGGCCAAAGGTCTCTGGTTTTGTGGATGCAAATAGCGCCGTGTGCGTCAGACTAAGTGCCGCTGGTACATCTTCGACATGGCCGACCATGCGGATCTTGTTCTCAAGTCCATGGTGCGCAATGCGTTGTTCAAGCAGCTGGACATAGCCCTCACGCCCCTGGGCATCGCCTGCAAAAATCACAACCGAATTGTCCAATAGGCCGCTTGAAGCAAGCTCAGCTACTGCATCAACAACAACCATCTGGCCTTTGATTGGACTAAGGCGGGCAACCAGCAAGATCACCCGTTGATTAGGATCAATGTTCCACGCCGTTCGCAGTTGGGCGCGGCGTTCGTCCGTAATCGCACTCGGGTCGAACTGAGTGCCATCCAACCCGCGGTAGATGACGCGTAACTGCTTATCTGGCGTGCCATAGCGGCTTTGAATCAAGTCAGCGGTGTATTTTGAATTCGCGATGGTGATTTGACCTGATGCCATCACTTGGTTGTAGCGCTTCTTCAGTAAGCTCTTCTCGCTATAGGCACCGTGATATGTGGTGACAAAAGCTATTTTCGAATTTTTGACCGCGAGGTAACTGCTCCAGGCAGGAGCGCGGGACCGGGCATGAACCAGATCAACATGCTCATCGGCGATGAGGCGTCGGAGTTTGCGGGCATTGTGTAGGATACGGACCGGGTTCTTTGTCGCGGCAGCAAATGGAATAAATTCCCCGCCAGCTGCTTCGACGCGAGACGCCATACGGCCACCTTCTGAGACGACCAGAGCGCGCCCTCCGGCATCTACGATGGCGCTTGCAATTTCAATCGTGGATAGCTCGGCACCTCCTGTGTCGAGTTCTGGGACGATTTGCAATATGGTGGGCTGCGTCGTGTGCACGGAGTGCTACCTTAATTTCGGAGACCGCTTCATAAGATGGTTGATCATGAACTGCAAATCCTTGATGTCGCAAGCGACAAAACTTCTCGACGCATAGCGGTCCGTGTTTTGGAGCCTACGACCAAGGGCGCCCCAACGGTGGTTTGGTTAATCGGCCTGAAATCGGACATGGTCTCGACCAAGGCCGCGGCTCTGGCCCAATGGTGTCAGACTAACGGTTATGGCTTGACCCGGTTTGATTATTCCGCCCATGGCCAATCCTCAGGAGACTTTGGCAGCGCCACGACCAGTGATTGGATTGAGGAAGCAGAGGCCGTCATTCGGCAAAAAACCGGTGATGCACCTTTGATTCTGGTTGGTTCAAGCACGGGGGCACACATCGCACTGATTGTTTTGCGCCGTCTGATGGCAACTGACCCAGGACTTGCCGGGCGCATTCTCGGCCTCGTGTTGATTGCGCCGGCCTGGGATGTCACTGAGTTGATTTGGGATGGGCTTGCTGAAGAGGCACGGCAGGAAATCCTCGATACAGGCAGTCATGACCAACCCTCCGACTACGGCGAGCCGTATCATATTACCAAAAGCTTCATTGAAGATGGTCGGGCCAACTTGCTGAGACAGGACCCGTTCGATCCAGGCCGCCCCGTTCTGGTTTTGCAGGGACTGCTGGATGAGAGCGTACCGCCAGATCACGCGCGCGCGTTGAAAAGCGTTTTACGCGGTGACTGGGTCGAAATTACTGAGGTGGCGGATGCGGCGCACAGCTTGTCGCGTCCTGAAGACCTGGAAAAAATTTATCAATTGATTGACCAGGTTTGCACATCCAAGCCGTCTGCATGAGCGGCGCGTATGCGAACGCTGTCACGCGTCTAAATGGTCACGCAAGTGGTTTGCTATTGCCCCGTGCTCTTGACGACGTAAGTGCTTGGTATAGGTGTTTCGGGAAGTCCGTCCTGCAGCGCGGTTTCGAGGGCAGAGCTGCCAGCTTTCAGCGCGACGTGTTCTGGTACAATCCAAGCCGTCCATGTTTTTGCTTTGATAGGGTTGGCGCAGTGTAGACGGCCAGCGGAAATTTTGCAGGTTGGGTCTGTTTTCATAGTGCGGTAGGCGCGTCGATCATGACGCAAAAATTTCAGGTCCACGGGTTGAAGCAAAACCCCGTCCTCCATCAGATCGACATGACGAAAAGCGCAGGTTAGCGTTTGTCGACAGGCACCTGCGCGGCGTCCAACGGTGTTAAACGGCCCAAGCGTTGTACCACGCAACATGCGTTCGGCATTTTTCTCGAAACCATTGCTCCTGTAACAATGGCGACGGCCACACAGCACTGGGTCTGCGGTCTTTTTAAAGCGGCGCAGCCCCTTATTGCCGGGTTTCATTTTTAGAAGGATGGTGGCGGTTGACAAGATACGCGACGCTTCTGCGAGGCCATGGCGCAGGTTTGCGGGCCCGCCAAGGGCGTATCCTGGTTCAGGAAGGTCGGTAATGTCACGGTTTCCTTCAGGATGTACGTGTGGACTGGCAGCCTGAAGTTTTGATGGCTCATCGTTTTGTCGTGCGTGACTTGTTTCTGTCGATGGTAAATTTTTTTTTGTTGCAGCCCAGTCAGCACCTGTCCGTGTTGGATCTGTAACAGATGTTGGTGTTGGTGCGTTTGATTTCGCGTGCCCAGCCCCCACTGGATCAGTCCCCATTGGATTAGAAGCATTTGTTGTTGGTTCTTTTTCGACCACAACGCTGTCCGGTTTGCCAACGTAAACATTCCACTTATCGCTGGTGCTTTCTTTAAGCAGGACTTCGATGGCTTTCGTGCGCGCTTCAATTGAATCTAAAATTTGGTCAGTGGTTTTGAGGCCATTTTCCTGACTGCGCATTTTAAAAGCGCCTTCGACTTCTTTCGGCTGTATGGCATTTTTTGATTTGGTCTTGGCTGGTTTGGATTTGTGCGCATTTGCAAACTGTTGTGCCATGGTGTGGGCATCTTGAGGCTCATTAGCAAAACTTATGCTTTGTGTGCCGTATGCAAGAAGTGCGAAAGCCATGCCGAAGACGAAAGAGTATTGTGTTGTGATACGCATCCCCAAAACCCTCATGCTGGCAAACTCAAGCAAAAATAGTATGCACTCAAACTTGCCGAAACGTAGTTTATGTAGCTTATATAGAGTGACCTGCCGCCCCGAACCGATCACTTTCCATATTGGTTAAACGCCTGAATTCGGGCAATAAAATGGATCGCGTTATGCCTCTTTTTTGGGCGCTTGCCTTAGGGCCAGGATAGCCTCAAGACCAGCTTTATAGGTTGGGTATCGCAACCTGACACCAAGATCGTCCTTAATACGCTGGTTTCGCACCCGCTTATTCTCAGAATAAAAACTTCGAGCCATGGCTGACAGCCCAGCATCCTCAAATGCAATTTGCGGCGGTGGCGGGGTATTCAAAATTTTTGCAGCGTAATGGATGACATCTTCCGGTGGGGCTGGCAGGTCATCGGTGAGATTGTAAATCCCGTCTTTGCCCGTCGTCATGAGATTTGCTGCGATGACGGCGGCGGCATCATCAACATGTATGCGATTAAATACCTGGCCAGGTTTTTTGATGCAGCGTGCCGTACCAGCTTTAACGCGGTCAATGGCACTGCGTCCGGCGCCATAAATACCAGCAAGGCGAAATAACGATAGCGGTACATCAGATTTTTTTGCCACCTGCTGCCAGGCCTGCTCGGCTGAGAGGCGGTGCTTCGAGCGATCAGATTGGGGTGTTGCCGGAGTCGCCTCGTCGACCCAGCCCCCGTTGTGATCGCCATAAACACCAATTGTCGATAAGTAGCCGAGCCAGTTAAGGTTTGGTGCCTGCGCGATGTCATCTGCCAGAGCAGCCAGGACAGGATCGCCTGCGATGCTTGGTGGTGCAGACGATAATATGTGTGTCGCTGACTTTAATGCATTCTTGAGGTCAGCGCTTGGTTGGCAGTCATCGGAGAAAACAAATGCCTCACAACCGTATTTTGTTATCATCCCCGCGCCTTTGTCGGAGCGCGATGTTGCTGAGATTTTAAATTCACTAGGCGCCATCATGTTAGCGAGGGCGCGAGCGGTAAAGCCAAAACCAAAAATGAAGAGATGAGGCATCTAAATTTGGAACTCAGAACTGTTTCGGGTGGTCATCACGTGATGTTAAACGTCTGCTTTGGATTTGTTTTAGAGCAAGCTGCCACTCGTTACGGACGTCTTGGTCTTGCTCGTCTTGGGCGTTGGTGTCATAGCGTGATTTTATCGCCGATGCCTCTTCAATTTGCGCATATGCCCAAACCGCCATTGCGCGGACCAGGGGTGAAGGATCGGTCAAGTGTCTAATAATTTGCGGTAGAAGGGCGCGCTGCCCTGAATTGCCGGCAGCAATCAGGATGTTGCGCATCATGCGATCCCGTCCTGTACGCTTGACGGGGGTTCCCTTAAAGCGCGTGCGAAATGCTGCATCATCCAAAAGAAGTAAGTCTTGGAGCGCTGGGTTGTTTGTTTCTTGACGCGGCTTGAGACGTATTTCACGGGCCGCAACAGCAAATTTGTTCCACGGGCAGACCGCCAGACAATCATCGCAGCCATAAATGCGATTGCCCATGGCTTTGCGAAACTCAGGTGCGATATGGCCCTTATGTTCAATTGTCAGGTAGGAGATACAGCGCCGCGCATCGAGTTGATAGGGCTTGGGGAATGCGTTGGTCGGGCATATGTTGAGGCAACGTGAACAACCGCCACAATGGTCGTCTTCACGAGCGTCTGGCTCAAGGTCTGCCGCGGTCAGGATGGCGCCGATAAAAAACCATGAGCCGCCGGTGCGTGAAACAAGATTGGTGTGTTTGCCTTGCCAACCAAGGCCTGCATTTTGAGCCAGTGGTTTCTCCATCAACGGTGCTGTATCAACGAATACTTTCACTTCACGCTCCGTCAAGGCTTGCAGCGTGCGTGCCAGTTGTTTCAGCTTAGGTTTGATGATGTCGTGGTAGTCTTTGCCTTGTGCATAGACGGAAATCGTTCCGTGCTCTGTTTTTTCTAATGCATTCAAGGGGTCCGTTTCTGGCGTGTAGCTCATGGCGACCAAAACGGCAGATCGTGCTTGTGGCCAAAGTGCCTTCGGGTTGCTTCGACGGTCGCTGTGTGCTGCCATCCATAGCATATCACCGTGGTGGCCTTTGGCTAAGAATTGCCCGAGAAATTTGGCAGCGTCATTGTGCTCTGTAATGTCGGTGCAGCATAGATCATGAAACCCAAGCCTCTGGGCCTCGGTCTTTAACTGCATTTTGATTGTGGATGACACACCGTAGTCCTGTGAGCTCAGTCAATGAGCCCGAATCTAATAGGTCTTGGCGCAAATAGGAATCGCTATCTGAGTATCAGACCCTCTCAACCATGATCTCGTTAAAAATCAAGATCAGGATAGCTGGCAATTGCTGGCATTCCGGGGACACGGTCTTCAAGCAGAGCGCGGAAGGCGGGGCGTGACTTCAGGCGCTGATACCACGCCTTGGCGATCGGGTAGTCTTGCCACGACACTTCGCCGAGATAGTCGAGTGTGGAGATATGCCCGGCCGCGGCAAGGTCCGCAAAGCTCAACTGATCTCCACCAAGCCATGCACGCTGATCAGAAAGATAAGAGATGTAGCTGAGGTGATATTTAAGGTTTGTGCGTGCCACACGCAAAATCTCAGGGTTTGGCCCCTGTGCCCCCTCTTTTTTCATGCGCGCGTAGAGTTTTTCAAATAACAACTCGCGCGTCACTTCACGATCTAACTTGTTGTGAAACCAATCCGTCAGGCGACGCACTTCGGCGCGGTCTTCAGGATCTGTTGCAAACAGATTGAGTGGAGGCGTGTGACTGTCACCTGATGTCTCTAGGTCACAACAGATGTATTCCGCTGCCGCATAGATGCCACACAAAATGGGACCATTTGAAATCTCAAGGACAGGCAACTCACCAGCCGGATTGACCGCCAGAAACTGCGGCCCAATCGCCCAGGGTTCCTGTTCCACTGCGTCAAGGGCAAGTCCAAGCTCCCCAGCGGCGAGGCGCAGTGAGCGGGACCGAGGACAAAGCCTGTAGTGTGTAAGCCTGTGCATCGTCACAAGGATCCTCAATACCATGAGCCTAGAGCAAGCCCCGCGTTTTGTTAAATGCCGTTAGGTTGCTCAAAAGTCTTGGAATAGATCAAATTATCCACCCAAAATCATTTCCGGTTTAAGGCGGGTTGGTATAGGCAATCTATGCGTCATGCTAGGTATCAAAAATGCTGCTATCAGATGACACGATTCGATGCCTCGGCAACATGCGTTGCTTAAAGCGGCGGATGTAAATTTCACGGGGGGCCAACAGGGGTTGATATGGAGCGCTGTGGGCAGGACCCGCAGTACGCCAATTTGATAACTTTTGTAGGGTTCAATCACGCTCGCTTTGTGCCGATTGCAGTGAATGCTAAACCGGCTAGGGGTCTCCAGAAAGGTCAACATGGAAACGTGGCAGGTTATTGTGCTGGGCCTCATTGAAGGTGCCACCGAATTTCTGCCTGTCTCGTCGACAGGCCATATTTTGTTGGCGGGGCATTTTCTGGGTGTCGATTCTCCGGGAAAGACTTTTGAAGTTTTGATCCAGCTCGGTGCCATCCTTGCTGTGTTGAGCGTTTATTTTGCCAAGTTATGGAAGATTGCATTGGCGGCGCCAACGGACCCTGGTGCGCGCCGTTTCATCATCGGTATCTTGTTGGCATTTTTGCCCGCTGCCATCGTTGGCGTATTGGCTCATTCATTTATCAAGAGTGTTCTATTTAATGAGACGTGGCTGATATGTGTGATGTTGATTATGGGTGGTCTTGTGCTGCTTGTTGTTGATCGCATGGACCTCACCCCAAAATATAAAGATGCAACCGAGTATCCCCCAAGCTTGGCATTCAAAATTGGCATGTTTCAATGTTTGGCATTGGTGCCGGGGGTATCACGGTCCGGCGCTACAATTGTTGGTTCGTTGTTGATGGGCACGGACAAGCGCTCGGCAGCGGAATTCTCATTCCTGCTTGCGCTTCCAACGATGGCTGGCGCGTTTGTTTATGATCTTTACAAGAATTGGCAGGTTGTTGACACGAGCCACGCCTGGAGCATTGCGCTTGGATTTGCAGTTGCGTTTTTAGCTGCTGTTTTAGTGGTTCGTTTCGTTCTGGACTTTATCAGCCGCTATGGCTTCTCGTTCTTCGCCTGGTGGCGGATTGTCGTTGGTGCTGTTGGTTTGTTCGGACTGCAGTTGGTGAGCTAGAGCCGCTCGCAAAAAACGCGCACGCGCTTTGCTATGCTGGTCAGGCACAAATTCAAAAATGTGAGAACATGTTCACAATGCTAAGGCAATGTGAAATCAGTTTAGGCTGCATGTGAGGCGGCTGGTGCTGTTAGGATTTCGTGTAACCTTGCTTGATCTGGTGCATGGCGTAGACGCTCAAGCGTCTCAGGTTCTCGCACCAGACGTGAAATGCGTGCCAAAGCTTTCAGGTGGTCGCCGCTGGCATGTTCTGGTGCCAGCAACAAGAACACGAGATCGACTGGATCGCCGTCGTGACTGTCAAAGTCCACCGGCTCTTCAAGGCGTGCAAAAATGCATATGATGTTTGGAAGACTTCGAAACTTGACGTGCGGAATGGCAATACCACGGCCAAGGCCGGTAGAGCCAAGTCGTTCACGCTGCAACAGCGTTTCGAAGATTGTCCGCGCATCAAGATCAGTCATCTCGGATGCGTGCTGGGCAAGTTCCTGAAGCACTTGCTTTTTGCAAGTGGCCTTAAGTGACGGGATAATTCCGTCCGGAACCAAAAGATCTGCAAGATCCATCGTTGTTGTGTCCCACTGGGTCAGTTTCACTTCGTCCAATCCACCTAAGTGAATCGGACCGGATCAGAAATAGTCTCCGTCGCTTAACCTTAAACGCTGGTTCGTAAGTCCCTCATGCAAGCATGTTAGTCGGTCGTCTTATTCGGGTCTATCCAGCCAATGTGGCCATCTTGGCGTCGATATACAACGTTCAAAGATCCGTGTGCGGCGTTACGGAAAACAAGGAACGGAAACTCTGTAAGGTCGAGCTGCATAACCGCTTCGCTGACCGGGATTTCCTTTATCTTGAGCTCTGTCTCAGCAATGATAACCGGATTATCGTCTTTTTCCGGTGGGTTGCCATGTTCATCAATTTGGACCGTGTAGTCCCGTGCGGCCATATCTATCGTGGAGCCGTCACTACGCCCGCTGTGATGGTTTTTCAAGCGTCTTTTGTGACGCCGCACTCGTTTTTCTAGCCTTTCAAGAGCCGCATCTGCGCTGGCATATGCATCTCCGCCGTCACCTTTGGCTTCCAGTAGAAGGCCGCTTGGCATGCGTAGGGAGCAGTTTGTGCGGAATTGGTTGCGTTCTTTTTCGAGCCGAACGTGGCCATCTACATCTTTTCCAATGTATTTATCTAGTACTACTGAGAGTTTATCTTCTATGTAGGTTTGAATTGCGCCGCCTGCGTCGATATTTTTGCCTGTAAACTGCATGGTCATTCGGAAATTACATCCTTTTTATTGGCTTTAGTCAGATTTTGGACCACTATTTTTAGGTATTTTCCCGTTTATTAGACGTTGCTCTCTTTTACTTTGTCTAGTCTTTGGTGAGGTGCAAAACCTTTTCAATTATAGCCCTTTCCGATGGCCGGGGCCACGATATTTGGATCAATTGCACCTAATTGCCCCCAAACAAGGCCCAAAACGGTTCCAGCTCAGGCCCAGGTCAGGGATGACGCGTCCGTCACAGGGCCGCCAACCAGCCAACAAAGGTCTGGGGAGGTAGCCAGACCGCTAGCCCATGCCCCGAGCCTGCATGCGTTTGATGCGGCGGCGTTCCACAGACGAGGGAATGCGCATCGCCTCGCGATACTTGGCTACTGTGCGACGGGCGATATCCATGCCTTCAGCGCGCAGTTTTTCAACAATCTTGTCGTCAGACAGGACCTTTTTGTCCGTTTCTGCGTCGATCATTTGTTTGATACGATAGCGAACCGACTCCGACGAATATGCATCACCGTCACCTGACGATTGAATCGCAGAGGTGAAGAAGTACTTCAGTTCAAAAATA
The DNA here is from genome assembly GCA_021775735.1 of Hyphomicrobiaceae bacterium. Lineage (GTDB taxonomy): Bacteria > Pseudomonadota > Alphaproteobacteria > Rhizobiales > Hyphomicrobiaceae > JAHZKN01. The sequence continues at coordinate 205,872 of JAJFHG010000041.1, read as the reverse complement.
CCGCGCGGCGTTGCCATGTATTTATTGGACGTCACACGTGAGACGGTCGATTCATGCATCGAAATGGCATCGGCGACAGTCTTGAGATTCAACGGTTTGAGATATTGTACACCATGGGCAAAGAAGGCGTCCTGCTGGCGGACCAATTCTTCTGCAACACGCAAAATGGTACGCGCACGCTGGTCCAAACTTTTGACCAGCCAATTTGCAGTTTGCAGACATTCCAGAAGATAGGACTTGTCGTCTTTTGAAGACGAGTTTTGCGAAACGGTTGTGTAGTAACTACGGTTTACAAGAACGCGCGGCAGGGTGTCGGAGTTTAACTCCACAAACCAACTGCCATCACTTTTTGGCCGGACAGTAATGTCTGGCACCACGGTTTGCACTTGCACGGAGCCAAAGCGCAGACCTGGTTTCGGGTCTAATTGCTGGATCTCAGCGACCATTTCGGCCAGTTCACCTTGGTCAACGCCGACAATCTTTCGTAGTTTTGTAAGGTCATGAGCACCTAACAAATGCAAATTGTCCAGCAATTTAGCGATTACTGAGTCATAGCGATTTTGTTCTTTTAATTGCAGCGCTAAACACTCTGCTAATGACCGTGCGAAAACACCTGGTGGATCAAGTGCCTGCATGGCACGAACCACACCGTCGACCATGTCTTGAGGTGCACCAAGCTTTTCGGCGAGCTGTTCAAGGTCAGCATTGAGGTAACCAGATTCGTCAACGAAATCGATCAAGTGCTGACCGACTATGCGCTCAGAAGCATCAGATATGGCAAGCGGCAACTGTTGGCTCAGATGGTCTTTTAACGAAACCTCGCCAGAGACGAACTCTTCCAGGTTGGGGCTTTCATTTGAAAAGCTGCCACCAGTGCTGTGCATCTTTGCCCAGCCAGACTCAGGGGCCGGCATCATTTCGCTCGGGCTTGAGTCCTGGAATACATTTTCGAAGTCAGTATCAAGTGCTGCGCCGCCATCGGTTGTCGGCGTGGAAAGATCAAGTGGTGCAGTTATTTGTGTGTCTGCGGCGGGTGTGTCGTCAGTGGGGTCTTGCTCGCGAGCGCTTTCCCTATTGGCCTCTTTGGCTGGCTGCTCCAAATTCTCATCACGCTCAAGCAGCGGATTACGCTCAAGCTCAGAATCGACGTACTGCGCCAGTTCTGCGCTGGAAAATTGCAAAAGACGAATGGCCTGCTGCAACTGTGGTGTCATCACCAGCTGCTGGCCTTGCCTTAACTCTAATTTTGGCGAAAGAGCCATGTTCTACTTCCCGACCTCGGTTCGCTCATAACACGACGTCAGGTTTAATCAACGCTCGTTAACGAACATGTCTCCGAGGTACACACGCCGCACTTCTTCATTGGCTATGATTTCGGAAGGGTTACCTTTTGTCAGAACTTGACCATCATAGATAATATAGGCGCGGTCAATCAGGCTTAAAGTCTCGCGAACGTTGTGATCTGTGATCAGCACACCAATGCCACGCTGGGTCAAATGGCGGACCAATTGGCGAATATCTTCGACCGCAATCGGGTCAATACCCGCAAATGGCTCGTCGAGAAGGATGAAGGATGGATTTGAGGCGAGCGCGCGGGCTATTTCGCAGCGTCGACGTTCACCACCAGAAAGTGCCATAGACGGTGATTTCCGGAGGCGATCTATGTTGAATTCCTCCAACAGGCTGTCCAGCTTCTGTTTGCGCTTCTTCCTGTTCGGTTCAACCAGTTCCAACACCGCCATGATGTTGTCTTCGACATTGAGGCCACGAAAGATTGACGCTTCTTGTGGCAGATACCCAATGCCAAGCCGGGCACGGCGATACATGGGCAAACTGGTGACATCAACACCGTCAATCGTGATGCGTCCGGAGTCGGCTGCAACAAGACCGGTGATCATATAAAAGACAGTCGTTTTTCCGGCACCATTTGGGCCAAGCAGGCCGACCGATTCACCGCGGCCAACAGACAACGTTACGCCGCGCACCACAGTGCGCTTCTTGTAACTTTTGATGACCTGCGTTGCGGTTAGAAATCCAACGCCGTCGCTTGCCTCGTCATAGTCGTCAAGAATGGGATCGTGGTTGGTGGTGATGGAATGACCGTTGCCCAAGCCGCCGTGGTCAGTGCCGTTCCCGTTCGCACGCGCGTTGCGGCGTTTCGGTGAAATCAGGGCTCTGACGGATGGTAGTTTCAAAGGCTCGGTTCTTTCATCCCATTTTTCTCACACTCGACACCGGTCGGGCCGGAGTGTCAATTGTTCAGTCACGATAGCGAAGGACTTAGTACTAGCGCGGAGCGGTTTGGGCTTGCCAGGCGCTGCCTGTACTTGGCTTTTTGTTGGAGGAGCGCTGACGGCGCGCTTTTTCAATGTCATTGAGGTAAAATACGGCGCTGGGACGACCGCTATTGCGCTGTGCGGCAGTTTGGCCAGCGCGTCCATCATTTTTAGTGACCCAGCCCCCGCCTTGAGGTTTGGCGGATGTGTTTTTCGGTGCCGTTTCGATAATTGTGCGTCCTGTCTTGGTGTCTATTGTCAATCGTGTGCCCTGGAAGACGTTGCCCGCTTGGCGAACTTCAACAGCACCGCCGACAACGGCTTTGCCTGCCACAACATCAAAATCGGCCCAATCGCCTTTGACTTGTTGGCCGTCGGTGCCGGTGATGAGAACATTACGTTCTGCCTTAACCTTTGTAAGCGAGGTGGCACTTGTGGCTTGTGCGGCGTTGCTTGATGTAACGTTGCCGAGGGCTGCCGATCCAGAATAGAAGGCGTGCAATTCCGCCGCTGCAATTTTAAAGTCACCCTGACGCGCCTGTACTTTGCCGCTGAAGGTAGCCTTTTTTATTTTGTCTCTGACCAGTAATTGGCTTGCCGTAATATCAAGTGGCGCATTTGGGTCGGCCCGAAATGCACCCGCCGGCCCACGAGATGATGATGCACTGGTGGTCTTTTTCTTTTGACGCGCTTGAATAAATCGCGCGGTGATGCGTCCTGCACCGTAGCCAACACCAGCTGGTGACGTCAGCCGCGTCACACCATTGCGTTGGTCAACCTCGAGCCGGCGCCCTCTTAGAACATTTTTGTCCTGCTTCACAACCACATTGCCGGACAGGACGGCGCGTTCCTGGCCTTGATTGAGATCGACACGGTCAGCGCGCGCGTTTCGTCCAACGCCAGATGACATTACAACATTGCCGGTCAGCACCGCTGTTTCATTCAGAGCATCAAAATCCGCTGCATCAGATGTCACGCGATCTTGCGCGCCTTGGGTCATGACAACGGGGCCCTTCGCCAGAATGCGGCGTAACTTTCCACCAGAGCCAGAAAAAAGGCCCGCCGATGCCGTTTTTTCTTTGCCTTGAGCGGGAGAGCCAGTGTCGTAGCTGGCTTCTAGCTCCGGTGTTAATAGCGTTGCTTCGCCCTGGCGCGCGATAACTTTACCTTTGAACAGGGCACGTTTTTCACCATCAAATATATCGAGCGTATTCGAGGTAATCGCTACGGGGTTGTTGGAACCGACAAACATCTGATTTGCGGATGGTGGTTTTTGGACCGACGCTGTCTTTCTGGGCGGTGGCTGCAAGTTGGCTTTCACGTTCTCAGAAAAAAGCACGTGCTTTTGCTTTTGTTTCAAGACCAGTTTGTCGGACCGTACAGTGCCTGCTGTAAACGCAACCTCAACGGGGTCTTGGGAGGTGATCACATTCGTTTTTGAATTGACCACAGCACTTTGCAACGTAGCCTTCAGGCCGTCTTGTCCTTTTATGTTAATCTCATCGCGCAAAACCAAAATTGATTTTTTGTTGTCAAACGTCCCACCCTTTGCGGTCAGGATTGTTTTTCGTTTCTGCGTATCAATCAATTCGGCGGTAATGCCACTGAGTTTAATCAGATTTGGTGTTTTGAGATTAGGTGTGGCCGTGTCTGCTTTGACATGATACGTGCTGCCGTCTTTGGCATAACCTTCATAGTGCGGGTTGTGCATGGCAAGATCAGTTGGAAGAATATTCGGGAGAGAAAGCTCTGGGATATTTTCACCAACGCCGGCGGTCTTGAGGACAGAAAAAATATAGAGCCCTGAGATCATAACGGTCACGATCGGCAAAAAGAGTCGCAGCATGCGCACATGTTTCGAGTGACGCCGCGCTTTTTCAAAATCTTTTGTGCGGTCACCAATTTCACCGTCAAAAGCGAGCCCGGATGGTTGTCCACCGGTATGGTGTGGCGCGAGATCAGTCATGGTGGACATCTCAAAGTAAGTGAGCCCAAAAGTCCGGATATGAACGGAACCGGAAAAGAGCGATCTTATACCGCTTCGCCGCTCGTTCCCAGGATGACTCGTTTTGGCCTTCAAATAGGGTAAGATTAGGGATGAAACTGGTCTAAGCCCTGGTTTGGGTCCGTTTGATCAGGGCTAGAGCACCTTATCAACTATAAATCGTTTCCGATTTAAAAGGCCCCTCAATCTAGTGGGCAAAAATGTCGACGTTCGGGTATCCCATCAGATCAAGCTTGGCGCGGTTGGGCAAGAAGTCAAAGCAGGCCTCAGCGAGTGCACGGCGCCCCTCGCGGTCGAGCATCATGTCCAATTTTTCTTTCAAGGCATGCAGGTGAAGGACGTCGGAAGCCGCATAGGCTTTTTGTTGGTCTGATAGGTCAGTTGCTGCCCAGTCAGAACTTTGTTGCTGTTTGGACAACTCAATGCCGAGCAATTCCGCTGTTAAATCTTTTAGGCCATGTCGGTCGGTATAAGTGCGGACGAGCTTTGATGCGATTTTGGTGCAGTAGATCGGCGCGGTTGCAGCGCCGAGATAACGATCAAGTACAGCAACGTCAAAACGTGCAAAGTGAAAAATCTTCAACACACCTGGATCTTGAAGCAGTGCTTTAAGGTTTGGGGCGTCAGATCCATCTTTTGCAATTTGCACCAGATGTGCAGTGCCATCACCTGAAGACAGTTGAACCAAACATAGGCGGTCGCGATGGGGATTGAGGCCAAGCGTTTCTGTATCAATAGCGACGCTTTTTCCAAATGACAGGCCGTCGGGCAAGTCGCCTTTATGCAATGTGATGTTCTTTGCCGCCATGCCAATTATCTCCCGCAACGGTGGTGGTCAAACAGTCTTGTTGGCGTGTCTACCGAGTTCGATGAAAAGGTGCAAGCGCGCGGCCATGGTGCTCCACATTGATCGGTAACTCTAGCTTAACCATATCTTTCGCATGTGCACCACCTAGGCCATTTTTGCTCTGTCCATAGTCATTTTTCGCATTGTTTTAGTTCCCCTCGTGACAGCGTACGCGCCGGTATCCGCTTAGTCTTCGTCACTGAAAATGGACGTGTGTATGAAAGGACATGCGGTGCGCACCGTGTGTTGGTTGATAGCGCAGCGCGATTTCTGAGCGAACCGCGTGACTGGAGACAAATGACAATGAGACGAATTTTAATTGTGATGGGCGTACTGTTCACAGGCCTGATTGGTGTTGCGATTGGCAGCATTGGTTATCTTGGTGTGTTGGCTAGTCACTCCGCTGAAGACAACAAGTCAGCGGCTGTTGCACTGGTGGAAACCGTTTCTGAGACGTGGTCGATTGATGACAGTCAAGCGGTCTTCACGCCGTCAGCCCGCGCTCAGGCATCCACGCTCAACGGACGTAAAGCGCTTGCTATCATGTCGCGGCTTGGCCAACTGAAGAGCGCGCGCAATGCACGCCAAACCGGTTATGAAATCGATTTTGAGACGGGCACTACGGTGACGATCACGTTTGATGGCCGATTTGATTATGGATCAGGTGCGGTGACCGTTGTGCTGCGCTTCACCGATGATGACGCACGCATTGTCGAATTGGATTTGAAGAAAATTCGGATCGTGCGCAAGCGCCAGCGCCGGGTGGCGGTCTAAATTATCTGTGCGCTGAGCCGTATTTCCAATATGAGGGATGAACCCGCTAAATGGGATGACTGGTGCCCAGGAGAGGACTTGAACCTCCACGACCTTGCGGCCACTAGCACCTGAAGCTAGCGCGTCTACCAATTCCGCCACCTGGGCAAGCAGGGTGCCTCAGTTAGTGGCCCCGTGGCGCAATGTCAATTGTCGATAGGACGCCTTCACACAGCCCCTCACTCTCGTGTAGGAACAAAGCGGAGCTTGAGGGCACCAGCCTACCATAACGACTGGTGCCGGGACGGCGACGAGGACCCCCATGAGGACGCTATGACATCACGAGCAAGCAACGACAAATTGGCTACGGTATTTGGCGCATCAGGCTTTGTTGGCCGCGCGATTGTTGCCAATTTGGCCAGGCGTGGCTGGCGTATTCGAGCGGCTTGCCGCAGGCCTGACCTGGCTGGCCATCTGCAACCCATGGGCGTGGTCGGCCAAATTCACCCGGTGCAGGCCAATCTGCGCTATCCCGACTCGATACGCGCCGCCGTTGAGGGCGTGGACCTTGTGGTCAATGCAGTTGGCATTCTGGCCCCGACAGGCAAACAGACGTTTCGCTCTGTCCATGCTGAAGGGGCTGGTGATGTTGCTGAAGCGGCAACCGCAGCTGGCGTCGAAAAACTCGTTCATATCTCTGCAATCGGGGCCAGCAAAAAATCACGAGCGCGGTATGCACGCTCCAAGGCGCTGGGCGAAGCCGCTGTCTTAGAAGCGTTTCCAGATGCCGTGATCTTGAGGCCATCGATTGTGTTTGGCACGGAGGATGAGTTCTTCAACCGGTTTGCAGCCATGGCGCGCATATCGCCTGTGTTGCCGCTGATTGGTCGCGGCAGGACCAAGTTCCAGCCCGTTTACGTCGGTGACGTCGGTGCTGCTGTTGCTCACGTTGCAGACGGCAAAGGTGTGCCGGGTGCTGTCTATGAACTTGGTGGGCCGGAGCAATTTACATTCCGACAGTTGCTTGATCAAACCCAAGAGTATGCCGGCCGCTCGCGTAGCTATCTCAATATGCCGTTCTGGTTAGCTAAGCTGCAAGCGTTGCTAACCTGGCCGTTACCGAATGCGTGGCGACCGGTCACCGTTGATCAGATTCGCTTGCTAAAGTCGGACAACATTGTTTCCGAAACAGCTGTCGCTGAAAGTCGAACGTTAGAAGACCTTGGCGTGACACGCCCAACCGCAATTTCTGCTGTGGTGCCAGAATACTTGGAACGCTTTCAACCCAAAGGGTATTTCGCGCACTATCGTGGCTAGCGTTTAATTTGATGTCATCTATCAAAAAAGAAAACGGGCCGCGCTAAGGCGACCCGTTATATGCGCGAGCAAATATTGGTGATCATTTAGTGCACACTGGCGATTTCCAGCTCACCATCCATTGCGTGGCCAAGGGCGGCTTGGTGGGTATCTGTGAGCGCAATCGGCGTGCCATCCGCTCCGTGCAGGGCATACAGGTGTGAGCCTTGCGGCAATCCCTCTACCGTCGGGAACATCTTTTCTGCTTCGTCGGTGGAAAGCACTTTGATGTATGCAACTTCACCGTTGCCGAGATGCGCGAGTTCGATCTCACTCATCAGCAAATGGGTATTTTCATTCATGACGCAAACTCCTCTTCTTGTTGAGGCACTCCCGACGTCATGTCAAAAGGGCTTATCTTGGCTGACAAATCCTGGTGACAATCATGATCCGATTCGAGTGGTCTGGCTGTAGCGAACGGGCACCTATAGCTGTCTATTCATGAGCCGATCGAGATCTTTTTCACGATCCGCTCTGGTTCATGGCGGGTAAGATCTATCGACAATAATCCATTGTTGAGGTCGGCGGACCTCACTTCGATTCCATCGGCCAGCACAAAGGTGCGCTGGAATTGGCGGGCTGCGATTCCGCGATAAAGGTAGTCACGTGACTTATCCTCTCTTTGCTTGCCGCGTATTGTGAGCTGTTTGTCTTCAACAGAGATGTCGAGGTCATCCGTTGCAAAGCCAGCAACAGCCAAGGTGATGCGCAACGCTTCATGGGCGTCGTTTTTTTGCGGAACACGTTCGATGTTGTAGGGAGGATAGCCGTCGCCCGTTGATTTAGACGCGCGGTCAATCAATCTTTCAATATCTTCAAATCCCAATAACAGGGGATGTGAGAGCACAGACATACGAGTCATGCGTGAAAGCCCTTTCCAAGAAGCGACTTTAAAAACAGTGCAATCATACGATCACGTTGTTGTTATTCCCGGGGCCGAAGTGCGCCCAAACGAGGCCAGTCCCAAGGCGGGCCCCAGCCGTTCACGAGTGGGATATGGGGGTGGTGCACCAGCTTTTCAAGGCTATCTGACGTCCCAAATTCATCTCGTGCACCACCTTTATTGCATGTGATAAGGCACTGTAAATACGTTATATTTTACCGAGCCCGTTTGACGGCAAAACAACACGGTCGGCCCTAATATGTGTCCTGGACAGGCGCTCTGGGGCGTCGTCTAGATGTAACAAAGTTTCATAAGCGCAGCTACCAGACGGCAAAGAATTATATGATTGGCCGTCAAGCGGCCGGCTCTATAGGTTGATGATCAGGCCAAGAAATTGGTCACATACAAAAAATGGAGAAAGATCATGAAAACCTGGACAAAACCTGCTGTTCGCGAACAAGAAGTTGGTCTTGAAGTAACATCTTATCTGCCAGCAGAAATCGACGTCATCTAAAACATCTGTTTTTAGATCCGACGAAACCTTATCAGGTTTCGTCTACGGGGCGACGGTCACATCAAGTGATCCTCGCCCTTATTTTTTGAAAGAATGGTTGATTACGTCGCCTCAGGTTGAAGGCTTGCATCTTGGTCCGCTTCTGGCGGCGTTTCTGCCTCCGGCTCTTCGCCCTTAACGTTATAAAAAACGGCATAAAGGCAAGGAATAACAATCAACGTGAGTAGCGTTCCGACAATAAGCCCTCCAGAAATGACCACCGCAAGGTCGTAAAACAGAACGTCGCGCGAGAGGATGATTGGCAACAGTCCCATCGCTGTTGTGCATGTTGTCATGATGATTGGCTGCAAGCGGCGAACCCCAGCTTCAACAATTGCGTCAATGTCGGACCGTCCTGCTGCTTTCTCGATTTCAATGCGGTCAATCAAAACGATAGCATTGTTGATGACGATGCCAGCGAGGGCCAAAAACCCAAGGATACCCATAAAACTAAAATTTGCGCCCGGCATCAAAAGCAATGAAAGCGAGACGCCCGTGATGGACAACGGGATCGTCAACAAAACCATGGTTGGTTTCTTAAAGCTGTCAAACTGCCAGACAAGAACGAGTATCATAATGGCGAACGCCAGCGGCACATTGCCAAATAGCGCGGATTGAGCATCGCTTGACCCTTCAATTTCCCCGCCTTTTTCAATCCGGTACAAACGTGGCAAGGATTGTTTCAGCGCATCCACATCTTTCGACATCTTTTGGTCGAGCTCAGCAGCTGTGAATACGTCACTTTTGCCGGAAACTGTGATGACGCGCTCGAGATCACGGCGCTTGACCTGGGAAAAGCCAAAGCTTGGAGCGAGTTTTGCAACTTGTTCGAGGGGGACAGGGCTGCCGCCGGAAACGGCAATGTTGAGAGATCGCAATCGTGAAAGTTGCGTGCGTTCATCTTCCCCAGTGCGGAAAACAACCGGAATTGATAAGTCATCAATACGATAGTCGGTCACTTCAACGCCAGACAATTGGTTGGACAGCGAATTTGCGATGTCTTGTGATGTGATGCCGACGCGTCGGGCAGCATCCTGATCGATCACAACACGAAGGGTTACAGTTGGATTCTTCCAATCGTCGGTAACATTGACGGTTCCTGGAATGCGGCGCAGGGCGAGCCGCAGTTGCTCTGCGCTCTTCTTGAGAATCTTTTCATCCGGGCCTGCAATGCGGTACTCAACAAGACCAGCCTCATTCGGTCCCATCGACATTGCTTTGGGAAAGATTTCAGCTTCAGGAACGCTGTCGACAGCATATCGCATGACACGCTGGCGCAATTTACCGACGTCTTCAGGGGCCTTAACATTTACCAACACGTAGGCTGTGTTTGGAGTTCCATCTACGGGGCTGAGCGCCAGATAAAAGCGCGGCCCGCCATCTGCGATGTAGGTCACGACGCTGACAACATCGGGGTTCTTTTTCTTATCGAGAAGCCAATTTTCCAACCGCTTGGTGACCGCACGCGTTGCAAGCGTATTGTGCCCTTGAGGTAGTTCAACCAAAACCTGAAGCTGGGTCCGTTCTGAACCTGGAAAAAATGTTTTTGACACATAGCCAAAAAGAAAGACGCCGATCAATAAGGTCGAAAATGCAGCCGCTACGGACAGGTATTTCTTCTTAAGACAGGCGCGAATGAGGCCACGGTAACGGTCATAATACCAAGCACTATAGGCTTTTTCCTCATCGACTGTTTCGCCAACTTTGAGAAACCATAGGCAAAACAGGATTAACGCTGTCAAAGCAACAACCCAGCTAACAAGTAATGCAATAGCAATCACCAATGAGATTGATCGTGTGTATTCGCCTGCACCGCCCGGTGCCAACATCAGTGGCATGAATGCCAGAATGGTTGTCAGAGAGGCTGCGAGCAAAGGCCTGGAAAGACTTTGACCTGTCTCCAACGCAGCTTGGACACGGTCCTGGCCCCGCATAATGCGATTTCCAAACTCTTCGGCAACAACAATTCCGTTGTCGACGAGCAGGCCGAGGGAAATGATGAGTGATGCAAGTGACATTCGTTCTAGTTCAATGCCAATCAACCGCATTATGATCACGGTGATGACCATCACAAGCGGTACCATTGCGCCAACGATCAGGCCGGTACGAAATCCAAGGAACGCAATTACAACCCCAAGCACAATCAAAACAGTCTGCCAAAGATTGTTGAAAACGCCGAAGACAGCAGTTCTAATTTCATCTGGCTGCCAGGTAATAAGATCAAGTTGAAAGCCAACGGGAAGTGTTCCGTTAAACGCTGTCACGACTTTCTTTAGCGCATCCCCCATCACGAACGCATTAAATTGATCAACCATCGAGACGGAGATAACGATGGTCTCTTTGCCGTTCCAAAATGCAGGTTGCTTGGGAGGGTCCTCAAAGTCGAATGAGATATCCGCAATATCCGACAGATAGACCGAGCTACTGCTATCTGGTAGCGCGATAGAAATATTTTTGATGTCATCGATTGAACCAAGATCTCCACTTGGTTCAATCGTAAAAGCTTTACCATCTGCCTCAATCCGACCGCCTGGCAGAATGACATTCTGCTGTGAAATCGCGGACTGTATTGCGTTGGGCGTGAGTCCCATACGGGACAAGCGTATATTATCGAACTCAACAAACACACGCGGCTCGACACGGCCAAAAAACTCGACCTTACGTACACCTGGAACGCGAGCGTATATCACGCGTCTTAGGGCCTTAGATGCTTCGTACATCTCTAGATTCGAGAAGCCCTCTGCGGTCATTGCAATGGTCGCCATTGCAACATTACCTTCATCGTCAAACACCTGTGGTCCGAGCGTTCCGGATGGCAGCTCAGGTTTTACGTCATCGATTTTGTTGCGCAGATCTGACCAGATTTGAGTCATGTCTGTATATTTGTCAGCGATGGTAATCTTCACCAGCGACTGACCAACTGAAGAAACCGTCTCGAGCTCGTCCACCTCGGGCATTTCTCGAATTTTTTCTTCAAGCTTGGACGTAATCAGGTTTTCAACCCGGTTTGCCGACATGCCTGGGAAGTTCGCGATAACAGATGCAGAGCGAATAATGATCGCGGGATCTTCTCGAGACGGATGATTGAGAATACTGACGGGCCCTATGAGGAGCACAATAATCAGAAAAGCGATGGTCAGAGCACGATTGTTTAGTGCCAGCTGGGTCAGCATGGTGGCTCCCTAGAACGATTTTTCAGGATCAAGAAGTCGAACCTTCATGCCGTCGTACATTTGTCCAACACCGGCAACTGCAATGATATCACCAGGCTCAATATCACCGACGATCTCCGGCATATTCCCTTTTATACCCACAACCTTCACAGCAGCCTGTCGAATGGTCTCCGTTTTGGGATCGTAAACGAAGACGGTACCCTGATTTTCGGTGACATCTGGCTTAAGCGCACCCACAGGTATCGAGTAGGCTTTTCCTGTGCCTTCGCCCTTAAAGGTAATAATCACTTGCGCACTCATTCCTGGTCGCAATTCAGGTGGTGATTTCTCAAGTCGGACAGTTACGGGAAATGCATTTGCATCTCCAGCTTGCGGCGAAACTTCGGTAACAAGACCCTTTGTCGATGTTCCGTTCAAAGGCGACAGCTTAACGGTGACAGAGTCACCGACCTTCACAAATCCAATAAGAGTTTCTGGAACTGAAACCTCAACCTCATTTTCACCCTGTGTTTGCAGCTTGTAAATGGCTTCACCTGCCTTGACTTCTTCAAACACTTCCACAGCGCGCTCAGAAACAGTTCCCGAGAATGGTGCTTCCAGGACCGTTTTACCAAGATCTCTTTTTCTCAGATCAAGTTGACTACGGGCAATGCCCACTTGTCCCTCAGCGTTCGCAAAGTTTACCTTTGCTGTGTCGAGAGCTGTCTTCGTCGTGTATCGACTTTTCCATAATTGTTCTTTTTGCGACAGCTTGCTACGCGTATCTTCAAGCGTTGCAAGCGCCTGTTTCAATGAAAATTCTGCTTGTTTGACTTCCAGCTCAATCGACTTTGGGTCGAGTTTTGCGAGCGCTTCCCCTTTTTTGACGGGATCACCAATTTTTTTTGTCATCACCGTAACGCTACCATTGATCTCAAAGGCAACGTTCGCGCTGGTGCCTGCTTTCACAACGCCGGCAAGCTGGCGGGTGGCATTCTTCGCCAGCTGGTCTAATTTCATATATTTGATGGAGCGTGGTGGCAGTTCGACCTTTTTGACGTCCGCTTCGTTGCAACCTGCTAGACTAACGCCGAGCATGAAAACTAAGCCTGATCGTAGTGAGCGATTCATGGGTTTTGACTCAATATAAATGTTTCCATCATGGATGACTGCCTTATCAAGACCTTATAGTGATAAGCCTGACATGCTGGATCGAACCTACAGTGGAACACTAGAAAGACAAGACGCAATGACGACAATTACTCAAATTTTCTGGGGCAGCGCCTTGTTAGTTATTTGCTCGGTCTTGCATGTGTTTGTGCTTGTGTATCTTGCGCGATATATTCGACGTTTTTTCCGTCATTTGGATAGGCTTCACGAAATTGCTCGCTGGTCTCTACTGATCTCGGCCGTGTCTTTAACTGTCGTTTTTGCGCATACGATCCAAGTGTGGGCTTGGGCATTGGCCTTGTATGGAATGGGCGCTTTGTCGAACATGAGCGATTCCATCTATTTTTCGATCATTACATACACCACCGTTGGCTATGGGGATGTGACGCTGGACCATAACTATCGTGTTTTTGCAGCCATGGCGTCTGTGACAGGGCTTTTGAATTTTGGCCTCAGCACAGCCTTTTTGGTTGGGCTTTTTACACGCATGTTAGAAAATGATGGCAACCACGTCTGATTGTTTCGCCAGCTTGCACATGTCCATGCTAACTCCTTGGCTGGTCTCGACGCCGCATGAGTGGCGTCCGCCTCATGCGCAAATTTGGACGTTTCAAGGTTCACTTTGTACACAGCTTTAACTTGAGGTGTCCTCAATCGGGGTGCAGAAGATGAGCCGGTTGCCAGCCGGGTCGTCTATGCACATGTCGCGAAAACCCCATGGCTGTTCCATCACTTCGGGGCGGGCATTCTGATATCGTTTCTTATTCAACTGCTTGCAATAAGCATCGACATCGTCGACCTCAATGCGAACCGCGGAACCCGGGCACGCATCGCCATGATGCTCAGAAATATGCAGCACACAGGTATCTTTGATGAGCCCCATGTACAAAGGCAGGTCAGGCTCAAAGCGATGCTCGAAAAAGATCTCAAAGTCTAAGAAGTCAACATAAAACTCTTTTGCTTTGGCTTCGTCGAAGCTGCGCAAAATTGGAATGGATGGACGCATGTTCATGATTAGATCATAGAACAGTTCTAATTTTTTGGAAGTCGGAGGTGGGATTTCCGAGTTGCATTAAGTGCGCAATACGGACCGGATCTGGTCTTCATATTGTGTAATCGCTTCCAGTGCGCGTTCGGTCATCGCTGGATTGGAACTGTTTTGTTTCGAAAAGGCTTCAATGCCGTCTCGAGCATTTTTCACAATTTTGTCGACCGCCCCTTGGGGATTAAGTTCTCTGGAGCATGTCGTCTGTAGCAACTGAGTGAGAATGACACCTGTGGCAAGTGCCAAGCCCGAGAGCTCGGTAACCTCTGCCCTCAATTGGGCGATTGTTTCGTCTTTGTCTTGAGACGCTGTCATATTCCAAATTCCTCTTTCCGTAAGATTTAGCACCTTCGCTAAACTGATCAGAGCTCGTGCGCAAGCTTGAAAGACGCTGACAAGAATGAGTGCGGCGTCTTGAACGAAAATCTCTGCCAAGATCTGTTCTGATCTCGGGCACCTAGAACCCTTCAATGACTATTTTGCCTTTGGCTTGGCCCGTCTCAATTAAACGATGCGCTTCTCTCAAGTTGGTAGCGTTTATCGGCGACAAGACCTCGCTTACCGTTGTGCGTATGCGACCTGCGTCAATCTCCGAGGCAACCCAACTTAAAAGTTTGTGTTGCTCGATCATGTCGGGTGTCTGATGCATGGCGCGAGCAAACATGAATTCCCAATGGAGGCTCGCTGCTTTCATTTTCATGCCATCCATCGGCATCGGAAGATTGGTGTCGTCGATGGTGACGATGCCACCTTGCGGACGGATGAGTTCGACTGCCGTTTCCCAGTGGCGCATGTCGTTGAATATCGCAATGTGGTCGACATGCTGCATGCCAAGGGCGCGCACCTGCGCAACCATGTCCTCGCGGTGATTGACGACGTGATCGGCTCCAAGTTCTTTCACCCAGGCGGTCGTCTCAGGCCGAGACGCTGTTGCGATCACAATCAAACCAGCATGTTTGGCAAGTTGAATACCAATCGAGCCGACACCGCCGCCTGCTCCGACGATCAGGAGGGTTTGGCCTTTAGAGGCACCGTCGCGGTCAATGCCAAGGCGATCAAAGAAGGATTCGTAGGCAGTCAATGTCGTGAGCGGTAGCGCAGCGGCTTCAGTATGACTGAGGGATGTCGGTTTCTTTCCGACAATGCGTTCGTCAACCAGTTGAAATTCTGTGTTGCTGCCGGCCCGTGTGATATCCCCTGCGTACCAGACCTCGTCTCCTGGTTTGAACATCGTCACATCAGCCCCCACCGCTGCGACGACACCGCTTGCATCCCATCCCAAAACACGCGGCGTTTCTTCAACTTGTTCTTTTGGCGCGCGCACCTTGGTATCAACCGGATTGACGGCGACCGCTTTGATCGCGACGAGGATGTCACGCCCTGTCGGAATTGGTTTTGGCAGATCGACATCCAAAAAGGAATTTGGATCATCAATAGGTAAGTACTGTTTGAGCGCAACGGCTTTCATGAAATGAGCCTCTTTTTTTGTTGGTTTAGTGTTTGTGCACATGTGAGGTGGAGAGTCTATCATCGGTCGTCCTGACGACCACGAACTCTGTTTGTGTTTTTAGTGAAAATCCCGTGAGTTTGGGATGATACGTACGTTGCGTGGATGACGGCGCGGTGTGCGTTCAGGTGTCGGGTTGATCACTTCATCTGCCGGACTTAATGGCAAATCGACAGGAGCATGAGACAGCAGTTCAAGCTTCGCGGAGTGGTCTTCAAGCCGATTCACGACCACATGCACAACGCCATCATGAGACTGAATGCGTCCACGGATCAGGACGAGGCGGCTTCCCATCGCGACCTTGCGGTATTTTTCAAACGTTTTCGGCCAGACAACTGCATTTGCAACACCGGTTTCGTCTTCAACGGTCATAAACATAACACCCTTGGCTGTGCCTGGACGCTGCCGGACCAGGACGACACCGGCAACGGACACCCATTTTCCGTCAGCAATCTCGCGCGATATTGCTGTTGTTACACATCCAGCCTGGTTGAAGATAGTTCGCAGCAGTTCCATCGGGTGAGCCTTCAAAGATAAGCGAAGGGTTTGATAGTCTGCAACCACATGCTCAGGCAGAGACATTTTTGGCAGTTCGATATTTTGCTCCGGACCATAATCTTGCACCTGCGCCTCAGCGAACAAAGGTAACCGCTGTGATTTTGACAGACCACGCACCTGCCAAAGCGCCTCACGGCGATCAAGCCCCATAGATCGAAATGCATCAGCATCGGCAAGGCGCTCAAGCACATGAAGTGGCACGCCACTTCCATCGTAAATCTGTTCCATGTCGGTGAATTTTTCGTCTCGCGTGGCAACGATTTTTTCGGCATGCTCTTTGTTCAGTCCGTCCGCTTGGCGCATGCCCAGGCGCAACGCCTGACGACCATCCCCGATGGGTTCAAGTGTGTTATCCCACATACTCATATTGATATCGACGGGGCGCACCTCGACACCGTGTTCGCGCGCATCGCGAACAATCTGGGCGGGTGCATAAAATCCCATAGGTTGAGAATTCAAAAGCCCGCACGCAAAAACGTCTGGGCGGTGACACTTGAGCCAGGACGAGACATAGGCAAGGAGTGCAAAACTTGCTGAGTGGCTTTCGGGAAAACCATATTCGGCAAAGCCCTTAATCTGGTTAAAGCATCGTTTTGCAAAATCTTCTTCGTATCCGCGTGCGACCATGCGTGAAACCATCAACTCTTCAAAGGTATGGATGGTGCCAGCACGGCGGAAGGTCGCCATGGCACGGCGCAATCCGTTGAGTTCGGCAGACGTGAATTCTGCAGCCTTCATGGCGAGGCTCATGGCTTGCTCTTGGAACAATGGTACGCCGAGCGTTTTGCCGAGCACGTTGTGCAGCTCGTCAGGGTCCCCATGTTTGGGTGACGGAATTTCCGCTGCTTCCAATTTCTTTCTGCGCCGCAAATAGGGATGGACCATCCCGCCTTGAATGGGACCTGGCCGGACAATGGCGATCTCGATCACAAGGTCATAGAAGTTTTTCGGCTTGAGACGCGGCAACATGCTCATTTGCGCGCGACTTTCAATTTGGAAAACGCCAAGCGTGTCAGCGTTCTGGATCATTTTAAACGTTGCTTTGTCATTTGCTGGAAAGAAACTCGCTAAATCTCGGTCTTCGCCGTAATGCGCTTTGAGTAAATGCAAGCATTTTTGGATGCAGGTCAGCATGCCAAGCGCGAGCACATCCACTTTCAAAATCCCAAGTGCATCAAGATCATCTTTGTCCCATTCGATGAAAGTGCGATCATCCATTGCAGCATTGCCAATTGGGACAACCTCGCAAAGTGGGTCTTCGGTTAAGATAAAACCGCCGACGTGTTGAGACAAATGGCGTGGGAAGCCAATTAATTGCGATGTAAGCGCAAGTGTTCGACGGAGTGTCAGGTCTTGCGGGTTGAGACCAGCTTCACGCACGCGTTTTTGTGAGATGACATTATTTGAGCTTCCCCATACCGTCCCAACAAGTGCAGATGTTATGTCTTCCGATAGTCCCATAACCTTACCGACTTCACGTGTAGCACTACGCGAACGATAGGTGATGACCGTAGCAGCGATGCCGGCGCGCTCGCGACCATAGCGTTTATAGATGTACTGCATCACCTCTTCGCGTCGTTCGTGTTCGAAGTCGACGTCAATGTCAGGCGGTTCTTTGCGTTCGCGTGAGATGAAGCGTTCAAAGAGAAGGTCGATCTCTGTTGGATCAACGGAGGTGATGAAAAGGCAATAACATACTGCTGAGTTGGCTGCCGACCCGCGCCCCTGACATAGGATCGGTGGATCCTGATCGCGCGCCCAGCAGACAATATCGTGAACGGTCAGGAAGTAGAGTGGAAAATTCAACTCGGCGATCAGCTTTAGTTCTTTTTGAAGTGTTGCCCGGACTTTTTCGGGAATGCCGTTAGGATAGCGCCGCGCCGCCCCGCCCCATGTCAAATCCTCTAGATGTTGTTGTGGGCTTTTATCTGGTGGAACGGGTTCATTTGGATAATTGTAGCTAAGCTCTTCAAGATTAAAGCGGCAGCTCTTAGCGATCTCAATGGTTCGTTTCAACGCAGCTTCGTGTCCGGAAAACAGGTGCATCATTTCGCTTGGTGAACGCAGGTGACGTTCCGCGTTTGCTTCCAGACGAAAGCCCGCGTCTGAAATCGTGCAATGTTCTCGAATGCAGGTGACAACATCCTGCAGCGGTCGCCGGACAGGCTTGTGGTAGAGTACATCGCCGGTTGCAACGAGTGGTGTGCCTGCGTTTTTGGCGATCACCTCAAGTTCGGCGATACAGCGACGGTCATTACTGCGATAGGTATATTGGGCGGATAGAAAACAAGGGCTGCCAAGATGGTCTGAAATGGTTTGTGCATTATGGGTGAGTTCATCATGGTGCCATGCATTCGGCGGCAAAAGAATAAAAATCTGTCCTCTTGCATGCGCATAGACATCTTCAAGGGTGAGATGGCACTCGCCTTTTTCTGAGCGGCGTTTGCCCCAAGTCAGAAGGCGTGACAGGCGACCATATGCCGTGCGGTCTGTGGGATAACAAAGCAGGCTTGGGCCGTTCGTCAGATCAAGGCGACAGCCGACAATAAAAGGAATACCAACCTGCTTTGCTGCGATGTGACCGCGAACGACACCTGCAAGTGTGTTGCGATCTGTCAGTGCAATGGCTGACAGTCCACGCTCCTGAGCGGTGGAAACAAGTTCGTCAGGATGCGAGGCTCCACGTAAAAACGAAAAATTACTGGAGACTTGAAGTTCGGCATAGTCCAATGCGGATATCTCAATAGAGCTCATGTGAACAAGCCATGGATGTGCCATGTTGGCAGATGCTGCTCACGATCTCGATAAAGCCCCTCGCGGAACAGCCAGAACCTTCTCCCTTCCACATCCTCAACGCGATAGTAGTCGCGCGTGCGAAGTCTCTCCCTACGTGGCACAGACCACCATTCTGGCGCGATGCGTTCCGGCCCTTCAGCGCGCACGACCCGATGCGCCACACGACGCCAGGTGAACCGCATTGGAGGTCCTTCAGGGAATTCAGCCATCACTTTGATTGGCTCAGGCCGATTAAGTAGACGAATAGGTCGCAGGGGTTTTGGTGGCGAGGTTTGCGTTTCTGAAGCCGTGGATTGTATTGCCGGAACACGTTGCTCCTCACGTTCTGGAATGTGACTTTCGCAAGCAATGCTACGTTGAACATTTTTCGCACCTAGCCGGTTGGATAGCCGGTCAATCAATTGATGCACGCCATAACTATCGCTGAGTTCAGGTGCAGATGCTGTAAGTGCAAGTTGTTCGGGTGTAAGTGTCTCGACTGTGTCGGCAGACAAAATAAGATGGTCGACCCCAAAGCCGGGATTGATCGTTTCTATGCGATCATGAAAAAGATGCATCAAGTGGGGAACGTGTCGTGAAGGCGCTGCCGTCGCGATCGAGATCTGTGAAACACCACCATCAGCGTGAAAAGCTGCATAGGTGAGAGCCGTTGTTCCTTTGCGATCCTTTTCCATGCGCTGACAAAGGCGCTCCAAAAGATCTTGTAAGCCAAGATGAAAACTCTCGGTTGCGAGAATTGGTTCCGGGTATGAGATGTGTTCGCGGTAAGCGGGTGCAGGTTTGAGCGGTAACAGCGGTTCGTTCGCTTGTCCCAAAGCCTGATCAAGCCGATGCAGGACGGCTTCGCCAACCTCTTTTGAAGGGAACCGACGTTTCAGACTGGCGCGTGGAATGCGACAAAGATCAGAAACAGTTTTCAGACCGAAACGCTTGAGAAGATAAAGTGCGTTTTCGTCCAAGCGCAGCGATGCGATCGGTAACGGAGCAAGAAAGGCCTTCAGATCACCAGAAGGGATAATGCGCTCTGCAAGTGTTTGAACATGTGCAAAGCGCGCAATGGCCCAGGCTGCACCAGGTGTTTTTGCAAGCCCCAATTGATTTTCAAAGCCAATTTCAGAAAGTCTCTTTTTAAGATCAGAAAGCAACGGCTCCTCGCCACCGCATAGATGTGCTGCACCTGTGATGTCGAGGAGAAGGCCGTCTGCACCATCAATGCTGACAACAGGGGTATAGCGCTGACACCAATTGGCCAGTTTTCTTAACAAGCAGGCATCGGCTTCAGGATCAGAAGGTTGCGTCGTGAGCGTTGGCAGAAGCGAGCAGGCGTCTGTCAACCGCATGCCAAGTTGCACACTGCCCTGCCTGGCAGCTTTGTTCATCGCTGCGATCTGCAAGCAATTTGTCTGTTTGTGGACCAGTGCAAAGGGCGTTGCCTCATCCAGATGAAGCTCGTTTTCGCAGGATGTGTATTTGTGGTGTGCCGATTGGCGCATCTGCCAATTGAGGCGGTCGAGAGGAAAATTTTTCAGCCAGACAGAAACGATGCGTCTCATTCTTCCACTCCACAGTCCATGATCCAGGTTTGCTGCCACGGCAACCGACAAGTTCTACCTGCCATCGCGGACGGCCTGGAATGCTTGATACAAATGGATCAGGGGCGCTTGGCGCTGCTGCAATACGCCAACGTGTTTCAAAAGCACTTGCGCTTAGTTCGTGATGCGCTCTGAGGAGTAACACAGGTGTTCCACCCTCTGCCGCAGCTAAAGACAGTCGCCGTGTCTGTGTGAAAGACAGCGCACCGACTTCCCCGACGACGGCAAGTAAACTTGATGAGCGCGCACCTTCTTCCAAGGCCCATAAGGCATCTTTATTTTTATGCGCGTGGACAAAGAGGAAGCGCTCTTTATCAAGTCCAAAAGTCTTCAACCCCATGGCGTGGATGGGGCCAAGTTCATTGTGCATGTGAGCTGTTTGACACCAAAGGATAGGTGGCGTTGACAATGATTGCGAAACGTCTGCGAGCCGTTTTATTAAAGCTAAAACAAAACCCGAAGCTGCTGTCGTATCGCCATAGGTGGTGCCTGAAAACACGTGCGCACCATAACGGTTCAAACCACATGCTGGGAGGTTGGCATCAACACCCGGCATGCCCATGCACCAAGGTCCCGTGCACCAAGGTGTTCGCCCGACCTCTCCACGACCCTTGATTTCTCTTGGAATGCTCCGTCTCTCGGTTGCTGCAATCAAAGTGCGCAAGGCGACGAGTTTTGCCTCACGCCCAAGAGTTTGTTTGGACGTTTCAAAAGGCCTAGAGAGGCGGTGGGTTGAAGTCTCAGAATGCATAAACGCATTATAGAACAAAACAAGAACAAAGCAATGCCTGTTGACGCAAAAAATCAGGTGTTCGGCCGCACACTATCCCGGCAGCGGGTTCATACCGATCAGGCTTTCGTGCATCCAGAGTGCGCAGACGTAGAGGGCTACGGCAGCGGCGAGACGCTTAACCGTGTCAGCTCCAATAGGCCACAGGTGCGGCTGCCAACGTCCGGTGACAAGTGATTGACCCGGCCAAAGTGAGGTCGCATGGGCAAGTTCGCGCCAGCGCTTCATGCCGAGTTGTCGCTGTTTGCGCTTGTCGATGAGGAGCATTCCGTAGCCAGAGAATAGAGCGAACAGTCCAAACAGCACGACATGCGCGACGTTGCCATTCGCAATGAGATGTACGACGGACCAGACTGCAAGTGCCGACAGCAAACCATGCCGCGCAAATCCGACGGCACCAGGTCTTTGGGGATCGAAACGCCGCTCATCTCCACCGCCAAAACTCAGGGGATTGGGTGTCCCAATTGAAAATGCCACAAGCAGACACGCCGCTGGCATCGCGATGATTGCGACCCAGGCGTGCCAGGGCGCAGGCCCCCACAACGCGACAAACGGTGCACGCCCTGAAGCAGCAATGAGCCAGGCGAGCAAGATCAAGGACAACACTGAGTAGGCGCAGAGGAAACCCCGCTCGCCCACCACACCCACAAGCTGTTTTCGAACGCTGACGATCGTCGGCAACCGATGTGAGGCGAGGAACAAAAGTCCTGCTGAAATGAATTCAATCCAGTCCATGATCGGAAGGTTGGCTCCTGTCATTTTTAACTGCGACCAGTACCCTGTCTGACATCACAATCGTAAGGACATTGCATTGATTTGTCTCATAGAGGAATTAGGTCTCATCTTCGCTTCTCAGCTGGCGACAACGATCCCGAAATCTTCCATTCATGAGTTGACACAAAATGTTTCAAGGTGCCTGGCGGGGATCATCGAACACCAGAAACGATCGGTTTGTTCAAGATTTTTGATCACGTTGACAAGGGAAATCTAGAGCTGGTGGGATTGAGGGGAGGTGTCTCCCTGACCTCTACAACACCATTTCACACGCTTTCAAGACGCGCGGGCAGAGACGTGCGGGCAAAAAAGCAAATGCTGAAATTGGTGGCCCTAGACATACTTGAAATTTGGAGTAAGGCCGTTGTCTTGGTTTGACCCAAAGCGGACCTAAGACTTACGAATAATAATATCCAAATACTGACGAAAAAAGCCAGGATGAAGCCCGGTCTCCAGCCGTTGCAAAAAACGTTCGTAACGTGCCGAGCGTGAAAGCAACCCGTGCCCGAACATGAATGGATTAGATCGCCTTAAAAATCCGGTTTTGTCACTTACAATGTCGAGTTTTCGTGCATCACCAAACACCACATCAAATTCGTGAAATGAGACACCGCGACCCCAACGGGCCAACAGCTCGCCGTTGATTTCGGCGGCGCTATCAATGGCCTCGGAAAATGCTTCACGTTTGGCGTGTCGTGCCCACTGCCAAGCAAGATCATCAGGAAGCCAGTTGTAGAAATTGCTCATCGAAGTGTGCCCGTCCCAAAACCATAGGCGATTTGGTGCTTCGATAACGCTCCAAATTCCGCCTGGCCGGACCATGTCCCAGGTCGAAGCGATGGCAGTGCATCGCTCTTGATGCGTCATATGTTCAAGGGAGGCAAAGAAAATGATGGCATCAAATTTTTTGCCGGGAAGGCGTGTCTCTAGATCACACGCATTGCCACACACAAACTCGGCTTTGAGATCATGCAGCTTCAATCGCTCGTCAGCGACCTGCATTGCATGATCATCAACATCCAACCCGGTGACGATTGCGCCTTGCTCTGCAAGAGCGAGCGTTGATTCGCCTGTTCCACAGCCAATCTCAAGAATTTGGGCACCATCCAAAGGCAATGCTGCATTGAGCCAAGGAATGTTTGCGTAACGGTCTTCGATCAATGCGCCAGCTAACGCGGCATCAAGATCGCCTTCATCACTCACGTTTGAATAGTGCTTTTTGGTGAAATCACTCAATTTCGCGCGTGCTTCAGCATCAAGATGGCGATGCCGGCGCCTAATATCGGACGTCGCAGCGAAATTACATTTGTAAATCTGGCGGCGCAGTGCCTGCCGATCAATGTGCCCAAGCATCACGGTCATCCCAGATTTAAGAAACGTTTCAAGGAATTTATCACTCCAAACTCCGCTATAGACACGCCAACATTTTTCAAAAGCTATCATTAATCAACACACATGTGCGACGGACGACAGCAAGTTGGTTACCACCGGCGGAGATGTCAGCCTTACAGGCGGAGCTTCGCTCGAGGGTTCAGACGTCAAACTTTGGTTCACAGGGCCGCGCCCACATGGATTTAGGTGGCTCTGCTGGTGTTTCGTTATCCGTACCGACATCTGGCGATTAGGCAGGTATACCCATCGGGTCAGCGCGCGACGAAACAGTGTCAGAGACCTTCGCGCGGCGCGGTGCATCGTCCGCAATTGAGGCGATAGCAGGCTGCTGAATTTGGTTCAGATTTTTTGAACGTCCACCCAAGTGGTCGAACCGACCATGTTAGGTTTTAGTGGGGAAGTTTAATTTCCATAATTATGGTGGAGGTGAGAGCAGGAACCTCGAACCGAAACCCGCGCGATGGGTTGGCGGGCGGCGTCGCGCAAAGGAAAATGGTGGAGCCGAGGGGAATCGAACCCCTGACCTCTACAATGCCATTGTAGCGCTCTCCCAACTGAGCTACGGCCCCGTTTTTGGGTTGGGAACTCATGTGTCTCGGCCAGTGGGCCGCAAAAGTTCGTAGACCTGAAGATGTGTCCTTAAGCCGATCACTGTCAACATTCAAGCTGGAAGTGGCGGTATGTCTGTGTGTCTTCACACGTGACTTAAAGAGCTCCAGGAGACTTTGGGTGGCAGGCGCTAGGTATCTTCGGCCGCCCCTTTTTTGGTCGAGCCAACAATGACCTCAGGTACAACGGTATCGTCCTGGTCATCATCAGTTGCCAGGAACGTGTCATTGTCATCATCACTGTCAATGTCGTCACTGTCTTCGATATCTTCAATGGACTCAGCGGCATCTAAAGCATCACCACTCTCAGCTTTGGCTTCAGCGGGTTTTTCTTTCACTTCTTCCTTGACCGGCTCAGGCTCAGGTTCAGGTTCTGGCGCTGTCGCGACCACATATTCAGAATCGCAGATCGGGCAGACAATTGGATCGCGATTGAGATCATAAAAGCGCGATCCACAATCGTCATTCTGGCAGGTGCGCTTTGTCCCGCGCGCAGCTTTGCTGGCCATGATATCCTCATCCTCTCATCGTCGGAATTTTTGAGCCCTCTGCCATATCGCATCGTGGCTGTCAAAACCAGGGCTAAAGTGTCCTGCCACGATCCAGCGTGTAAAACCCGTAGAGTGAGGTGGGCGCTCAGTTTGGCCCCATCCAGGCGACGTTGACATGGGTGGCCGCTGTGGGCTCTATGCCGCAAACCTAATTATTGCTGAAAACGAAGCACCTAAGCCTCATGATGGAGCGCCAGTCTGGCCCGTGACACCTGCCGATCATCACCCCCTCTCATCGTCTAAATCAGATGCACTCTCCGGTCGTATTCGTGTTCCAGGAGATAAATCGATTTCCCATCGGGCGTTGATCTTTGGTGCTTTGGCCTTGGGGCACACCGACATTGAGGGGCTCTTAGAATCCTCAGATGTGATCGCAACGGCAGATGCAGTACGCGCGCTGGGCGCCAAAATTGAGCCACTGGGCGAAGGGCGTTGGAAAGTGACAGGCTGCGGGGTTGGTGGCTTGGTTGCACCAGATGGTGCCATCGACTTTGGCAATTCAGGGACCGGTACACGTTTGATGATGGGCGTGATTGCAGGCCACGATATTGAAGTGCGGATGGAAGGTGATCATTCGTTGTCAAAGCGGCCCATGGGCCGTGTTCTGACGCCTCTGCAACAGATGGGGCTTGAGGTGATTGAGCCCGATCAGGCCACGTTGCCGATAACTGTGCGTGGCACGGCAGACCCGCTGCCGATTACCTACACCTTGCCGGTTGCATCCGCGCAGGTGAAAAGTGCAATTCTTTTGGCGGCTCTCATGGGGCAGGGACGAACGACGGTTATTGAGCCCGTGCCAACACGTGACCACACCGAGCGGCTGCTTCAAGCTTTTGGCGCCAACATCAAGATATCTGATCTTAACGATGGGCAAGGCGGACGTCAGATTGAAATGACAGGTCCGCATGAGTTGGACGGTCAGTCGATCACAGTGCCAGGGGACCCAAGTTCTGCAGCGTTTTTGATTGCAGCAGCCATTTTAGTTCCGAACTCAGAAATCACGATTGAAGGTGTGTTGATCAATCCCGCCCGCGTTGGGTTGTTTGAAACTCTAAAAGAGATGGGTGCAGACATCACGCTGCATAACCAGCGTGAAGCCGGTGGAGAGCCCGTTGCAGACATATGTGCGCGGTCATCAAAACTCTCAGGCGTAACCGTTCCTGCCGAGCGTGCACCAAGCATGATTGATGAATACCCAATCTTGGCGGTACTGGCTGCATTCGCATCAGGCACGACAACAATGCTTGGACTTGGCGAACTCAAAGTCAAAGAAAGCGATCGACTAAGTGCAACCGCAGACGGGCTTAAAGCCAACGGAGTGCGCGTTGCGGTGGGTGAGGACAGCCTAACGGTACACGGGATGGACACGGTGCCGGGCGGCGGTCTCGTTGCAACGCATCTCGATCATCGTCTGGCGATGGCGTTTTTGGTGATGGGGCTGGCCAGTGAGCGGGCGGTGACCGTTGATGATATCACCATGATTAATACCAGCTTTCCTGAGTTTCGTGGACTATTGACAGAGGTTGGCGGCAAGCTCGGCGAAACTGGGGTGGCAGGCTCATGATCATTGCACTTGATGGTCCGGCTGCCTCCGGCAAGGGTACGCTCTCCAAGCGCATCGCCGCACACTATGGGCTGCATAGTCTCGATACCGGTTTGCTCTATCGTGCTGTTGCACTGTCGCTGCTCGACCGCAGGCTGAAGCTTCATGATGTCTGGGCCGCGGTGGCCCTGGCTCGGACCCTTGATACAGCCCGGCTGGATGATCCAGATCTGCGCCGAGCCGATGTCGGGGAAGGCGCCTCGGTGGTTGCCAAAATCCCGGAAGTACGGGCGGCTTTGTTAGCGTATCAGCGCTGGTTTGCCGGCCAGAGCCCAGGTGCTGTGCTTGACGGTCGCGACATTGCAACGGTCGTTTGCCCCAATGCTGATGTGAAGATCTTCGTCACCGCCACCCCTGAGGCCCGCGCCAAGCGGCGCCATCTGGAATACCAATCCCGGGGCCTTGAGATGACTGAAGCGGAGGTATTGGAGCTCATTTTGGCCAGGGATGCCCGCGATAGTGGCCGCGCTGATGCGCCGCTGAAACAAGATGGCGGCGCGATCTTGCTTGATACCACCGAGTTGGATATAGATGCCGCATTCGACGTCGCTGTCGGAGAGATCAAGAGGAAGATCGGCCGGTAGAAGTGTTTGCCTTGCGGCAGCTTCAAAATCAAACCGGTGGGGCGAGGCCCCTCCAGGCGACATCACAACAAACCCAGAAATTCTTTGAACGGGCGAAATGCGTCCGGCTGTGCCTGCACAGTCGGCAATTGTACGTTCAAATCTAAATCCGGTCCGTGGCCTCTGGCACAGCGGGCCAGTCAGAAAACACCCCACGTTTGGTTTTTGCCGTGTGGGAAGCCCAGCACAATTTTAGGACGTGTTGGTACAACATGATTTTGGGACTCACACGACTTTGGGGAATGTGGGTCGACCAATTAAGGAGCACATATGAGCGCTGATATCAGCAACGAAATGACACCGACCCGTGACGAATTTGCAGCCCTGCTAGCAGAGAGTCTTGCCAAGGATGACCTGATTGAAGGCTCCGTTGTGAAAGGCAAGATCATCTCCATTGAAAAAGACCTCGCGGTTATCGATGTGGGCTTGAAGATGGAAGGTCGCGTGCCGGTCAAAGAGTTTGCTGTCGCTGGCAAAGACCCTGAGCTTTCGGTGGGCGATCAAGTTGAAGTTTACCTTGAGCGTATCGAAAATGCGCTCGGCGAAGCCGTTCTTAGCCGTGATAAGGCGCGTCGTGAGGAAAGCTGGACCCGTCTTGAGAAACAGTTTGAAGCTGCTGAGAAAGTTACCGGCGTCATCTTCAACAAGGTGAAAGGCGGCTTCACGGTTGATCTTGATGGAGCTGTTGCCTTTTTGCCTGGCAGTCAGGTGGATATCCGCCCTGTTCGCGATATCGGTCCGTTGATGCATCAGGAGCAGCCGTTCCAAATTCTCAAAATGGATCGCCGTCGGGGCAACATTGTTGTGTCACGTCGTTCGGTTCTGGAAGAAACCCGTGCAGAACAGCGTGCCGACATCGTTTCGCGTCTCGGTGAAGGTCAAGTTATCGATGGTGTTGTTAAAAACATCACCGATTACGGTGCATTTATTGACCTTGGTGGCATCGATGGTTTGTTGCACGTCACTGACATGGCCTGGCGTCGCGTCAATCATCCAACGGAAATTCTCAACGTTGGCGACACCGTTAAGGTGCAGATCATTCGCATCAACTCTGAAACACAGCGTATCAGCCTTGGTATGAAGCAGCTTCAGTCTGATCCTTGGGAAGGCATTGAAGCAAAGTACCCAGTCGACGCCCGACTCAAAGGTACGGTCACCAATATTGCTGATTATGGTGCGTTTGTGGAGCTGGAAGCTGGCGTTGAAGGCTTGATCCACGTTTCAGAAATGAGCTGGACTAAAAAGAATGTGCACCCTGGCAAAATCGTTTCGACCAGTCAGGAAGTCGAAGTGCAGGTGCTTGAAGTTGATCCAGCCAAACGCCGTATTTCACTTGGCCTGAAACAAACTCAGGACAACCCATGGGATGGCTTCTTGGCGACGCATCCGAAGGGCACTGAGGTTGAAGGCCCGATTCGCAACATTACTGAGTTTGGTCTGTTTGTCGGTCTTGAAGGTGGTGTTGACGGCATGGTCCACTTGTCTGACCTGGACTGGAACAAAGCTGGCGACGAAGTCATCAAAGACTACAATAAGGGCGACACTATCAAGGCCGTTGTGCTTGATGTGGACAGCCAGAAAGAACGCATCTCACTTGGTATCAAGCAGATGCAGGGTGACCCAGCCGATGAGATGGCACGCTACAAGAAGAACGATCAGGTTACCTGTGAAGTCGTTGCCGTTCAGGAAAATGGCATTGAGGTCAAACTCGCCGATACCGAACTGACGACGTTTGTTAAACGGTCTGACCTGTCTCGTGATCGTTCTGAGCAACGTCCAGAGCGGTTCTCGGAAGGCCAAAAAGTGGATGCCGCTGTGACCCAGGTTGACAAGGGGTCGCGTCGCATTTCGCTGTCGATCAAGGCGCTCGAAATTGCTGAGGAGAAACAAGCCGTCGCACAATACGGTTCGTCGGACTCAGGCGCCTCCCTTGGCGACATTTTGGGTGCTGTCATCAACAAGCAGAAAGATGACGGAGAGGGCGACGAGGCCTCGGCTGCCCCTGAAGGCGACGCTGACAAAGATGATGGCGATAAAAAAGCCGAATAAGACAAACGACGTGAGGCCATGATGAAACCGTCATGGCCTCAAGTTTTTTTTGTAGATTGTTTTTGCTTGGCGCTGGGTTAGCATGGTGCGGGTATTGACCGACGTTTTATAGTTTACGTTTTCAGTGTCGAAGTGCTGGAGAGCCTAAGTGCGGTCGTAATTGTCCGGCCTCTTATGTCACGATCGACCACCCTCGATGTTCGCCATTTTTGGAGTGAGCCATGTCAAATGACACAGACCTTGTCCTCGACCGCCGACGTCTTCGACGCAAACTCGGCGTATGGCGTGTAGGTGCCATCCTCGCGATTCTTTTGGCGCTCGCGGCGTTGGTCGCACGCGGTAATGAGTCTGCATTTGGAGGCGGACCTCAAATTGCCAGGCTTTCATTTGAAGGCACGATCACGGAAGATCGTAAGATGCTCAAGCTCATCAAAGAGATTGGTGAGCAGGAATATGTCAAAGGTGTCCTGTTGTTTGTTAACAGCCCAGGCGGCACGACAACGGGTGGTGAAGGCATTTATGAAGCGGTGCGTAAAATTGCAAAGAAGAAGCCCGTTGTGGCGCAATTCTCAACACTTGCAACATCGGCCGGTTACATCGTTGGTCTGTCTGCGGACCACATCGTTGCACGTGGCAATACGATTACAGGGTCCGTTGGCGTATTGATGCAATATCCGCAAGTGACAGAGATGTTTAAGAAGCTCGGAGTTGAGATGAAAACCATCCGCTCCGGCAACTTGAAGGCCCTTCCCAATCCGTTTGAGCCCGATGACCCTGCCGCCCGTGCAATGACCCAAGAAATGGTCGATGAAGGCTTTAAGTGGTTTCTGTCGTTGGTTGAGACGCGCCGCTCCGTTCGTGCTGCTGGCATCCCTGGTCTGAAGGATGGTGGCATCTATTCGGGCCGGGATGCATTGTCCCACAAGTTGGTTGATGAGATCGGTGGAGAAACGGAAGCGGTCAATTGGCTGAAAGAAAAGCGCGGTGTTGAAAAGGACGTAAAGGTGGTGGACCGCACCCCTGTGGACACTGATTTCTTCGGTCTCGGCGCTGGAGCCCGCATTTTTGGGGCTTTTTGGGATGGACTGACCGCCCGCCTATTTGGTTCGTACGCCAACTTATTGAATGCGCAAGATCTACGACTTGACGGCCTCGTCTCGGTTTGGCACCCTCAAGAAAATTGAGGAATTTCAAACACTTTTCAATAGGTGCCCCGTGATAAAGTCCGAACTGGTCCAGAAGATTTCGGCCACTAATCCGCATTTGTTTCATCGCGACGTAGAGCGCATCGTCAACGTTATTCTTGATGAAATCATCGATGCCCTAGCGCGTGGTGATAGGGTCGAGCTCAGAGGCTTTGGTGCTTTTACGGTGAAACATCGTGAGGCGCGCCAGGGTCGCAATCCGCGTACCGGTGAACCGGTCTCGGTTTCTGAGAAGTTCGTGCCATTTTTTAAGACCGGCAAAGAGCTGCGTGATCGGTTGAATGGTGAGTCTTAACCCTCGTCACTTATAGAGATGGCTAGGGGTCGCTCAGGTCTAAAGAGGTTAGACGGTGTTAAATCGGTTTTTGAGCTTGGTAGTCGCAATTCCCGTTGGAATCTTGCTGGTCGCGCTCGCAATCGCCAATCGCCATAAGGTGTCACTCGTCCTCGATCCGTTCCAGCCCGATCAACCGATGTTCTCATTAAACCTTCCTTTCTTCGTCTATCTTTTTGGCGCCCTGGTGCTTGGTGTTATTCTTGGTGGCGTTGCCGCCTGGATGTCACAAGGGCGCTATCGTAAAGCCGCGCGCAAGGAAACACGTGAAGCCGCCAAGTGGCGTCATGAGGCTGATAGACTGACGCGTGAGCGCGATGATGAAGTGGCCTCACGACAAAAATTAATGCTTCCAGCTGGCGAGTAACACGCTGAGGCACAACTCCAACTTCAAGTGACTAGCCGTCGTCGCTAAAATGCGCGGTAAGGGTCTATAGGTGATGACCAGCCAGACTTTTGTAAAAATCTGTGGCCTCAATGACGAGGCAAGTGTTGATGCCGCCATTAATGACGGGGCAGATATGCTTGGCCTGGTGTTTTTTGAAAAAAGCCCACGACATGTGACGCTATCTGAGGCTGAAACGCTCGCCACCCGTGTTCGGGAAATTTCTGACAAGGTCGCTATCACGATGCTGCTTGTTAATCCAAAAGACAGCGTCTTGGATGATGTGATGAAGGCCGTGCGCCCTGATTTTATCCAGTTACATGGTTCGGAAAGTCCGGCTCGTGTTGAATGGATACAAAATGCCTATCATGTCCGGGTGATCAAAGCCGTTGGTGTCGCCCATCCCGACGATATTCATGCTGCAATGGCATATGACGGGGTCGCCAATCAGATCTTGTTCGACGCCAAGCCGACGACAGATAAAGACCTTCCAGGTGGCAATGGTCTGGCCTTTGACTGGACGATCTTGGAAGGCCTCAGCGAAAGGCTGCCGTACATGCTGTCTGGTGGGCTCACTCCGGACAATGTTGGCGACGCCATTCGCCTGACGGGTGCACCCGCAGTTGACGTCTCATCCGGCGTTGAAATACGCCCTGGCGCCAAAGACCCTGAGTTGATCCGCCGCTTTATCCAGGCCGCTAAGGCGGCTAAAAAGAGCGTCTAATGGGGATAGGCAAAAACACATGAACAACGTCTCAGACCAGTACCGCAATAGCTATCGCACGGGCCCTGATAGCAATGGCTTTTTTGGTAAGTTTGGCGGTCGTTTTGTTGCCGAGACGTTGATGCCGCTGATCCTCGATCTGGAGCAGGCCTACGAGGACGCAAAAGCCGACCCTGAATTCGCCAAAGCGCTTGAGACTTTGATGACCCATTATGGGGGACGGCCAAGCCCGCTCTATCACGCAGAGCGTCTCACCGAGCACCTTGGTGGTGCGAAGATCTATTTTAAGCGTGATGAACTCAATCATACCGGGTCGCACAAGATCAATAATTGCTTGGGCCAAATCCTATTGGCAATGCGTATGGGCAAAACGCGCATTATTGCCGAGACGGGTGCGGGGCAACATGGTGTTGCGGTAGCGACGGTTTGCGCCCGCTTTGGTTTGCCGTGTGAGATTTATATGGGCAAGCTCGACACCGAGCGTCAAAAGCCCAACATGGTGCGCATGAATCTGTTGGGCGCTAAGGTCAACGCCGTCACGTCCGGTGCGATGACACTCAAAGACGCCATGAATGAAGCGCTGCGCGATTGGGTGGCCAACGTGCATGACACGTACTACCTGATCGGTACTGCGGCAGGGCCTCACCCCTATCCTGAGATGGTGCGTGATTTCCAATCGGTGATTGGTGAAGAAACACGCCAGCAGATGATGGAGATGGAAGGCCGACTGCCTGACAGTTTGGTGGCATGTATCGGAGGCGGCTCAAACGCGATTGGCTTGTTTCACCCGTTCCTGGATGACAAAGACATCAAAATCTACGGCGTTGAAGCCGGTGGCCATGGTATTGAACACTACAACGGGCATGCCGCTTCAATGAGCGGCGGTGCGCCGGGCGTTCTACATGGTAACCGTACGTTCCTATTGCAGGATAGTGATGGCCAGATCATGGAAGGCCATTCTATATCTGCCGGCCTTGATTACCCAGGTGTCGGGCCAGAGCACTCTTGGCTCAAAGAGTCTGGTCGCGTTGAATACGTGCCAATTACAGACACCGAAGCTCTAGACGCCTTCCAACTGTGCTCAAAGCTTGAAGGTATAATTCCAGCGCTTGAGCCAAGTCATGCGCTCGCATGGGTGACCAAACTTGCGCCAACGTTGCAGAAGGATCATCTGCTGGTGATGAATTTGTGTGGTCGTGGCGATAAAGACGTGTTTGCCGTTGCAGATCACCTCGGCCTCGATATCTAAAACGTACCGCTCAGGTGCCCACAATCGTGAAAGCAATCGACACTATGACAACACAGGTATCGCGCATTGATCGCACGTTCCAAGCGCTCAAAGCTGAAGGCCGCGGTGCGATGGTGACGTTTGTTACCGCGGGTGATCCAGACCCTGAAACTGCGATGGATATCTTAAAGGGGCTGCCAGCAGCCGGCGCGGACATCATCGAATTGGGTATGCCGTTTTCTGATCCGATGGCCGATGGCCCTGCCATTCAGGCCGCAAGTTTGCGTGCGCTCAAAGCAGGCCAGAATATGAAGCGTACACTCGACATGGTGCGCACATTCCGAAAAACAGATCCCGATACACCAATCGTTTTGATGGGATACTACAACCCGATCTACGTCTATCCGGTGGACGCTTTTTTGGACGATGCCGCTGAAGCCGGTGTTGATGGCATGATCGTTGTTGATGTGCCGCCCGAGGCGGATGATGAGCTGTGCCTGCCAGGGATCAAGCGGGGACTGAGTTTTATCCGCCTGGCAACGCCAACAACGGACTCCAAACGCCTGCCAACGGTTTTAAAAAACACCTCCGGCTTCGTTTATTACGTTTCCATTGCAGGGATTACCGGCACCACCGCTCCTGTGGTAAACGATGTGCAAGATCAGGTGGCTCGGATCAAATCTTCAACGCCGCTGCCGGTGGTTGTGGGCTTTGGCGTTAAATCGCCGGAGCAGGTTCAGCAGCTGTCACAAGGTGCCGATGGGGTTGTGGTCGGGTCCGCGCTGGTTCGTGCGATTGAGGAGAGCCTTGATCGTAATGGCGCCGCGACGGCTCAAACGGCGCCTGCGGTGCTCGACCTGGTTAGGCGGTTGAGCGCGCCATTACGGTCCTAAAGTGGGGCGGCACTGTTGCGCTTGAGGTGCCGAGATTGCCGATTTACAATCGGTGGATGAGGACAATTTAACGATCTTTGAGCCTTGCCCTCTTCACAAATTGGTGTCGAGGGCCATGTTAGAGGGTTAAAGGTGCTAGACTGCAGCGGGGCGCAAGGCGCCCAAGCCTAGCAAGGAGTTTGCTGAGCGTGAACTGGATTAATAACGTTGTTCGGCCCAAGATCCGTAGCTTTCTCGGTACTAAAAACGAGATGCCGGAGAACGCTTGGCGGACCTGTCCTGAAACAGGGCAGATGGTCTATTACAAAGACCTTGAGGCCAACGATTTCGTTTTTCCTGGCTCGGAATACCATGAGCAGATGGATGCTCCCACGCGTCTCGCCCATATCTTCGACGAAGGTGTTTTTGAACGCATTGCAGTGCCGGAGGTGGTGCAGGACCCGCTCAAGTTTCGTGATAGCCGCCGTTATACAGATAGATTAAAAACTGCGAAGTCTGAAACAGATCAGAACGATGCCGTTGTTGTTGGTGAAGGACTGATCCAAGGCTTGCGCTCGGTCGTTGCCGTTCAGGATTTCCGTTTTATGGCTGGTTCGCTTGGCATGGCGGCGGGTGAAGCGATTATAGCGGGCATGCAGCGTGCACTCGCCAGTAAAACGCCCTTTGTCTTGTTTTCAGCTTCAGGTGGTGCGCGCATGCAGGAGGGCATCCTGTCTTTGATGCAAATGCCGCGCACAACAATCGCTGTTCAACAACTGCGCGAAGCCTGTTTGCCTTACATTGTAGTGCTCACGCACCCAACGACCGGTGGTGTTACGGCCTCCTATGCAATGCTCGGTGATATTCAAATTGCTGAGCCCAAAGCATTGATTTGTTTTGCAGGCCCTCGCGTCATTCAACAAACTATCCGTGAACAACTGCCGGAGGGCTTTCAGCGCTCCGAGTATCTGTTGGACCACGGCATGATTGACATGGTGGTGCATCGCCACAAGTTAACCGAAACCATTGCCCGCGTTTGTAGTGTCTTGATGTCTCAGCCGTTGACAAGGAAATCAGCCGCTGCGGACAAAATGAATGGTGCGCATGTCAATGGTGCGACAGTTGATAACGCCGGACTTGAAGTTGCTGACAAGATCGACGACGGGACCGATGAGGACGCAGTTGTCATTGACGCCGAGCCAGTGAGCTCTGAGAAGCGTTTTGTGACCGAACCTAAGACTGGTGGCAAAAAGGCTGGCACATCACGAAAGTCTGCCGATAGCTGACACGTTTCTTGCGCTCAAATCCTGCCGCGGCACTGTATCTGATCCACACAGATTTTGGATAAAGTAATTGAGCTCTTAGCCCGCGTGGTTAGAACTGGCGCAAATGCTAAAATTCCCCTAGTGACGGGTGCATACAAGCTCTGTATTAAAGCTGAGCGCAAAACGAGAGTGCGCCCGGTTGGCCAAGTGGACCAGGCGGTGTTCAAGGCACGGGCAGGGCATGGCCAAAAGCGACAAACTTCTTGCTGATCTAAAACTTCTGCATCCGCGTTTGATTGATCTCTCGCTCGGGCGCATCGAAGTTTTGCTTGGCAAACTGGGTGACCCGCACAAAAAGCTACCCCCGGTGGTTCATATTGCAGGCACAAATGGTAAGGGCTCGGTTGCCGCCTACCTGCGCGCCATCCTGGAAGCGGCAGGCTACCGTGTGCATGTCTATATCTCGCCGCATCTTGTGCGGTTTCATGAGCGCATTTGTCTGGCCACAACAGAAGGCCCCTCAAAGCCTATTGCGGAAGATGCACTCGTTGATGTGTTGACGCGTGCGCAGGCCGTTAATGACGGTGATGACATCACGCAATTCGAGATTACAACGGCGGCTGCGTTGTTGGCGTTTTCTGAAACGCCTGCTGATGTGCTGTTGTTGGAAGTGGGTTTGGGTGGCCGTCTTGACGCGACTAATGTCGTGGCCAAGCCCGCGCTGTGTGTCATCACGACAATATCCATGGACCATGCTGACAAACTTGGAGATGATCTTGATGAGATAGCAGCAGAAAAAGCCGGGATCATTAAGCAGGGCGCGCCCTGTGTGGTATCGCAGCAAGATGAGGGTCCGCTGGCCGTTATTGATCAAGTGGCACAAGATATTGGCGCACCCGTGATGGCTTGGGGCCGTGACTTTGAAGCGTTTGAACAAAGTGGTCGTTTGATTTTCCAACGCGATGACCGGTTGATAGATTTGCCGATACCGGCGCTGCATGGCCGCCATCAGATAATAAACGCTGGGACTGCCATTGCAGGCGCGCTTGAGCTCAAGGCTTTCAAGATTGATGATCGTGCGATTGAAACAGGATTAAAAACGGTTACCTGGCCCGCGCGCATGCAGCGGTTGGACAGTGGCCCTTTACTGGCGCGTGTTTCAACAGGCACTGAGCTGTGGCTTGATGGTGGGCATAACGCAGCCGCCGGTAAGGTGCTGGCCCAAACGATGGCAGATCTTGATGAGCGCAGTGATAAGCCCGTGCACTTGATCACGGGTATGTTGGCATTGAAGGACGCGAAAGCTTTCCTGGCGCCGTTTCGCGGTCTTGTGCGTCACGTCATGGCGGTGCCGATCCCTGGCGCGCATGAAGGCAGTCATGCACCTGATATTTTGGCAAAGGCAGCAGAAGAGGTGGGCTTGAGAGCTGAGATCTCAACGACAGTTGAAGCCGCTCTTGCGCGTCTTGAGCATCAGTTTCCTGGCCCAAAGCGCATTCTTATTTGCGGATCTCTCTATTTGGCGGGACATGTTCTAGCCCTTCAAGAAGGCTTGGCGCCAGAGACTGGCTAAGGTTAGTGATCATTTTAGAAAACAAAAAGAAACGGTGTGCTGGATTTCAGCACACCGTTTCTTTGTTTGTGGTCGCCTTGAGGTCAGTCGTGGTTAAGCGACAATGGATTGGTTGATCCAGTCTTCAAGCTTTTTCTTTTGCACCAAGGCACCAGTATGTTGGGCGGCAACCTTGCCATCTTTGAACAGGATCAACGTTGGCATGGCGCGAATACCATATTCACCAGTGATGCCTGGGCTTTGATCAACGTCGACTTTGACGACTTTGACCTTGCCCTTCAACTCGGATGCGAGCTCATCCAAAGCAGGTGCCATTGCTTTACATGGCCCACACCATTCGGCAAAAAAGTCGACCAGAACAGGTTCCGAGGACTTTAGAACTTCATCTTCGAATGTGCCGTCTGAAACTTCATTGGTCGCCATTGCAGGAAATCTCCTCGAGTTAGATGTCGCAGCGCTGAGCGTTACGACTCGTTGTTGCCTCTTACCTAGGTACGCGATTAAGCCTCGTCAAGATGTGGGCTTTGTAGTTGCCACAGCCGATCCTGGTAAACGTCTAATTTTGCAGCAGGAATCTCCATTATTGTTGGGCCATCAGTCCACAACAGGGCTGCGCGGATTGGACGTGTGCCGTAGATCTGACCAAGCGCCAGGCGATAGCTGGCGAGCTGGAAGAGGTAGGCATCCGCCACATCCTCTTGTGTCGCAGGAGGTGCGCGATTGGTTTTAAAATCAACAACAAAAATACTGTCTCCAAGATCAGCCAACCGATCTATGGCACCATTGAGGCGCAAGTCGGGACCCTTTCCTGAGGGCCGTTTGAGGTGTGCCACGATGGGGACTTCGGCGCGGCTGTTTTCACCAAACAAGGGTGTAAAATTCGGATCTTCAAGAATAGCAACCGTCTCAGCGACGATGTTCGCGCGTGTTGATGGGGCGAGGGCGGCACCGCGCACGGCGACAAAATCTTTTGCAATTTTTAGCCGTTGGGCGGGTGCAAACTGCGGCAGATGCTGGAGCAGCGCATGCGTGAGGTTTCCGCGCAAAAAGCGATTGCCCTCTTCGAGGCTGATCGGTCCATACGGGGCAGGGGTTAGCGTTGTCGTTGGCTCCGGCTGCTTGGCGAGCGGCTCACCCTCTTCATCAATCTCATAGGGCGCAAGTCGCGACGGCGCGAGTGGGATAGCCAGTTGTGGTTCAGATGGCGCTGGCGTGATGGCCCAAGTCGGAAGAGGTACGCTGTCACCGCCGCTGCGTAGGGTCACTTTTGGCTCTTCAATTTTGGCAGTTTGCGGACAAGTTATGCGCGAGACGGGACGACCAGCATGGTCGTCAGAAGGCAACAGCCGTTCACCCAAAGCAGCCTGGATAAGCGCATACCAGCTATTTTTTGCAATTTTATCTCGCTGCCCTTCAAAGCCTGCAATGTAAAGGCGGTCACGCGCGCGCGTCATAGCCACGTACAGCAGGCGATTGCTTTCTTCCAGTTCTGCGACGTCATGTGCAGATTTCACGCTTTTGATTGCGGCTAACCTTGTCGCACCTTTGATCGCCCAGACGAAGGGTGCAGCGCTGTTTTGCGGCCGGTCCATCGTAGGCACTGAGACAACAGGTGTTGCTTTTTGTGATGCGGGTTTTGCGCATGTATCGGGCAAAAAGACGATCGGAACCTCAAGTCCCTTGGCACCGTGCACTGTCATCACGCGCACTTCATTACGGCCCATTTCCAAATCGCGTTTGACTTCATGGCTATCGGCGCGGATCCAGCTGAGGAACCCAGACAGAGACGGCGGTTCTTGCTCGTCAAAGCTAAGTGCAAGGTCAATAAACTCATCAAGAGTATCGCTGGCATCAGGGCCAAGGCGGGCGAGCAGCTTGTCACGCACGTTGTCACGATCAAAAAGGCGCGCGAAAAACTCATAAGGCGGCGCAAAGTCGGCTTGCTTGCGCCAACGCTTCAAAGTTTCTGCCGCTTCAGTGAAGCGGGGGTTATTTGGTGCATTATCTAGCAGCATTTTCCAAAGCGTTTTAAGTTTGCGCGTTGGAGCAAGAGCTAAGAGGTCATTATCATCAAACCCAAAGATTGGACTTTTGAGCACTTCCGCGAGGGCTAAGTCATCTTCTGGAAGGGTGAGAAAATCTGCTAGTGATAACAAATCTTGAATGGCGATTTGATTGAGTAAGTCTATACGATCAGCACCTGAAACAGGAATATTGCGCGCTTTCAATGCTGCGACCATGGCTGGCGTAAAGGGCTGGCGTTTACGCACAAGGATAAGTATGTCGCCAGGTTTTATCGGTTGACCCGTTGAGTCCAAAGTCTCGCCGCTCTTTATCCAGTGCTCAATTGTGCCGGCGACACGATCAGCAACGTTTGCAACGGGATCACCGCGTAATGGCTCGCCAAGTGGCGACCAAGGATCGGTGTCTTCTACTTTTTCGGTACTTTCGGTTGGCCAGACTTCAAAAACACCAGCCTGACCTACACGTTTGATAAGATGTTCAACGTCAGACTCTGTTGAACTAAGTCCCGGTGTCCGCGTTGCATCAGAAAAGACCTCATCAACGGCTTTCAGTACGGGTTCGGTGGTGCGGAAGGACAATGTTAGAGGCACCTGATGCCAGGGCTGGCCGGATGTGTGGGCCAGCGTTTTAAATTTTGCTCCTTGTTTGGCAAACTCTTTGGGCGCGGCGCCTTGGAACGAGTAGATCGACT
Source organism: Hyphomicrobiaceae bacterium (assembly GCA_021775735.1). Classification (GTDB taxonomy): domain Bacteria; phylum Pseudomonadota; class Alphaproteobacteria; order Rhizobiales; family Hyphomicrobiaceae; genus JAHZKN01. The sequence continues at coordinate 166,687 of JAJFHG010000041.1, read as the reverse complement.
GTTTTTCATCACCAACTGCAAAAACGGTGCGGGTCTCATCGGAGGCTCCAAGGCCGGTAAAAAATTCTGTGCTGAGCGCACTGATCAAGCGCCATTGGTCTGGACTGGTGTCTTGGCTTTCGTCGACGAGTATGTGTGCGATCCCTTCATCAAGCTTATAGAGCACCCATTCCGCACCTGTTTTATGGGTCAGTAAATTGGCTGTAGATGAAATCAGGTCTGTGAAGTCAAGTGCGGATTGGTGTTTCTTAGCGCTGGTATAATTCTGCATCACAGCGTCTGCGATGGTGTAAAGCGAAGTTGATGCGTCGATCACCGTTCGCGCGAGACGCGTTTCAAACAATGTAAAGAACGCATGAGACGCTGCTGTCAGCATGGCGAGTTTATCGGAGTGACTTTCACCAAGCCCCTTCGTCATTATTCTGGAGCGTAACTTGTTCTCCGTTGTCATGAAAAAGGCGGTTAGGGCTTCAGCGCGCAAATTAGAATTCTTTGCATAAAGAGCGCGATTTAAGTGGTGGGCTGCTGTGACATCCGATTTTGTCCCGGTTTTTAGAACATCACGGGTTGCTTCAAGCTGCTTATCGGAAAGAACAGCCGCCATGTCATTGGTCAGTTGCGTAACGGAAATGTCTTCTTGAACCGAGAAATGCCTGTGTAGCATCGACGAGACGCCATTGGCATCGGTGCTCGTGATGGCGTGCATGTCTTTCAGCCATTGCCGCTCGTCCAAAGCCTGGTTCAAAATGTCGTCAAACCGATCATCTGCCGCATAGGCGATTGCGTTTGAAAGGGCTAGGCCCAAGCGATGAGAGGGATCGGCTGTCGCACGCACTAAGACGCGATCAATCGAGTCTCGTATCAGGCTCTTTGCCTCGGTTTCATCGAGAATACGAAAACCAGGTGCGATGCCCGCTTCGAGTGGGAAACGTTGTAGAAGGCGTTCGCAAAATGCATGGATGGTTTGCACTTTCAGGCCACCGGGTGTTTCGATGGCTGATGTGAAGAGCGTTCGTGCGTAATCACATTCCGCTTGTTTGGCGGGAGCGCCTTTCAAGTCGTGCAATGCAGTTCTCAGATCATCTTCGGAAGCCATGACCCATTTCGCAAGGCGGTCAAATATCCGTTCTGACATCTCAGCAGCAGCAGCTTTGGTGTAGGTCACGCATAAAATGCGTTCTGGCTTGGTGCCGGAGAGTAAAAGGCGCAAAACGCGGTTCGTTAGGACGTGCGTTTTGCCTGTGCCCGCGTTGGCGCTGACCCAAACAGATGCAGACGGGTCAGAAGCTTGCCGCTGTAGGCTGGTCGTCTCAGCAAGTGCTTCTTTGAGTTTGATGGTGGGGGACGATGTCACTTTAAGCATCACCTCCATCAAAGTCTGATCCGGACCATTCAGCGACACGGGCCAAGTGCCCGTATTCATCAAAGCGGTAATCAAATTTTTGCCGACGTACTGCGGTGTAGGGTGTTGCAGGGTCGTCATACGTCGATGCCAGGTCTTTCAGCTGGCCGAGCACGCTTTCAGCGATTTCGTTGATATCCTTTTTGGTGAGCATGTCTTTTTCTGCGCCCGGTGGTATGCCGCCAGAAGCGGAGATAAAGCGTAGGCCTGTGACGTTGCGTGTTTCACCCGTTCTGTCGAAACCGCCTTCACCAAACAGCGCAATCGCCGCCTCTAAAATCAATTGCGGGGACTTGCCCGTTTCAACGGCTTTATCTGTTGGGGGTGCGCCTGTCTTATAATCGGTTATGATCAAGCCTGTGTCGGTAACGTCAATGCGGTCCGCGCGCGCCGTAATTTTAAATGGACCCTCTGGCGCTTGAAATACCAACTCGCCTTTTGTTTCTTCAATAACCCGTTTTACGTTTTGGCGTCGTTGCGCTTCTGTTTCCGCGAACCAATCCGCAAATCGTTGGATACGCGGGTGCCAAAACGCGGCGATGCGTGGGTGTGCTTTATAGTCAGCAATGACGAGATTGGCCTGTTCCATCAATGCATCTGAGATGGCCTGTTGCGAACTAAGGGACGTGGTGCCAACAGGATGCGCTTTCGAAAAACGTGCCAGTGCTTCGTGTATGATGCTGCCGCGTAAATCCGGACCAGGTTCTTTTCCCAGCGGATCAAGAGGATTGAGATCCAAGATGTTGCGCGCAAACACGGCGTAGGGATTTCTGATCCAACGCTCAATGTTTGACACACTCATTTGGCGTGGACGCAGATGAACGGGAGGTTTTGGCTTGGGTGCTGTTATAGGCGCGATACGCCTGACATCGTCACGTGCGCGCGCCCACTCAGCCCACGGGCTCGTCGAACGAACCAAGTCTTCACCTTCAAGTCCGGCCAACAGTGCACGAATTCTCAGTAGCCAGCGTGACGGGACAGTTGGATCACCGCCGGTCTTTTCAGCGCGGGTTAGATAGACCGTGTCAGCTCCCATTAGCGTTGCAAAGTCCAGGGCTTCGCGACCAATGTCTTCTTCCGGAGACGGTAACTTGAGAGCATGGCGCATGGCGCGGTTGAGCCATGGCCCCGGGTCAGCCGTTTTGGGCCAGACACCCTCGTTGAGCGAACCTAAAACAATGACATCAGGTTGTTGAAGGCGCGATTCAAAGAGCCCCCAGATCGACAGGCGCGGGTGGACGGGGTTACGTTCGCGAATGTTTAGACCAACGAGCAAGCTGCGATAAAGGTCTGCATAGTCCGCGCCTGTGATGGCCAATTCTGGAGTGGTGTCGGCAAGTAGATTTGCAAAGAAGAGGCTACCCTGATCCCCGGCTGCACCCGACCACAACGGTGATGGCGTTTCATCAACCGCGTCGACGCCTGTGGTTAGATTATCTTTCTTATTGTTGGTCGTGGTATCTGTGCGTTTGCGTTCAGCATCGTCTTTATCTGGGTGGCGGGCCAAGGCTTCAGCGGTTTTGATATGCGCGCAGACAAACGTTTTGAGGTCATGCTCATTTTTTTTGTCGTAGAGCGGCACTAATGGCTGAAACGCTTCTGTTAGACGTGTGACGATCAGATGTGCGTTGTCCCAGTCATCATCATGGATCCGTTTTACTGCTTTGTGCAAACGCCGTTCTTTTTTAACATCAAGACGGGCGCGATCCAGTGCATCGTTGATGCCGTCAAGACCCCGGCCAAGATAGGCGGTGCGGAAGGCGGCAATTTCCAATGCGCGTGCCGTCTTGCGAATTGTGAACGGATCGAGACCCAGGCGCGCTAGAGGATGTTTTAAAAGCGCGATGACATCTGTTGGTGCAAAGTCGCTGGAAATCGCTGCAATGACGAGATCGAGAAATGTGCCGGGTGCTGTTTTTACAAACGGGCGGCCCGCTGAATCGTCAACACGGATGCCCCACGATTCAAGACGCACACCGACGCGACGCGCTAAAATGCGGTCCGGCGACACCAGCGCGGCAGTGCGTCCGGGCGTTTCGGCCACTTCACGTAAAATAAGGGCAATGGCTTCGGCTTCATCTTGCGCGTTTGGGGCCTCAATGACATGCACGTCCGCCAGAGCTTTTTCCAAATCTTTAGGCTTGAGAGTAGCTGGTGCATTGAGCCAAGCCTTGGTTGTTGTTGCCGGGCGCAGCGCCTCACTGACGAAGTGTTGGCGAACCTGATGGGCAGGTGTTGCTTTCGCATCTGCCACGGTCCTGACGTTGCTACGCGCCAAGCCAAGCGCATCAAGAAGTATTTTCAGACCATATTGCGGGTGCTCGGGATGGCCAGAAAATGCAGTTGACGCATCTTTTTGAAGCGGTGCAATTGCCTGCCAGCTTTCCTCATCAAGTGAGTGATCAAGGCCGGGTAAAATAATTGCCCCTTGCGGCAGGCTCGCGACAACGCGCATCAATTCCGCTGTTGCTGGAATGGATCCGGTGACGCCCGCTATGATGACCGGTGTTTTTGGTGGGTTGGATTTAAGCCGTTGCGCTTCTGCGCGGATGGCATCGTTACGGCGCGCAACTTTTGAGGCGAGACCACGGTCCTTCAAATGCCGAGGCCAGGCCTCGGTGACGATTTCAAGAAATTTTAGGGTCGCCTGCCAATGCGCGGAAAAGTTTTCAGGGACCAAGTCTTTAAGCCCGGAGAGGCTTGCCCCTTCGCGCTCTACAATATCCATCAATTGTGCCAGTTCACTTGCAAGCGCCGTTGCCTGTGAAGGTGTAACATGGCTGAGAGATGCCGCATCATTCGTGAGTTCAGCTGGCTCTTGCCCGTCTGCACTATTAGCCATGGCTTCAGTCCAACGCAGGACCAGTCGGGTGAGCGTGACCCGTCGTTCAATATCGTCAATCGCAGGCGGCAACGTTGCAACGGCATTTGTACCCACGCTTGTTTGGTTTGTGAGTGTTGATAACAGTGCGAGATCTTCATCGCTGTCGGTAATGGAGACAATGCGCGGTAACAGCAGAGCTTGGTCGCCGCTTGCCCGTAAAAAGGCATCCTGCATAGCGCGGGTGGCGCGCGGTGTTGGTAAAATCAGTGTGATGTCTGGCAGGGATAAGATGTCCGGCCTGGGGCCACCGGTGACTGGAAGGTCACCAGATAATACGGCATGCGCCACTGTGTCGAGAAACGCTGCTCCAGGTGCGATCGTGAGCACACGTGGGGCACCTTGACGTGCAGTTCCAGATTCCGGTTCTTGCGTGTTAGGCGTGTGTTGCGTTGCCATCTGCAATCCACTTTTCTGCCGCTTCGAGTGCTTCTGGTGTGCCAATGTGCATCCAGGTGCCCTCGAGCATGATGCCAAACACGCGACCATTTGAGAGTGCGTGATCCCAAACTTTGTTCATCGAGAATGCGCCTGACGGAGCCTCTGAAAATAAGCGTGGGTGCGCGATGGAAACGCCAGCAAAGACGTGCGTCTGGCCGTCTTCATCCTTGCGTCGTCGCAAAGGCGTGTCTCGACCCTGAAACACGAAATCACCGTTCCCGTTATAGCCAAGTGAGCATTTTGGGTCTGCCAGCAACATCAGGCAGTCCATCTGGGCTTCATCCCAGGCGTTCAATAGCCGCGACAGGTTATCTACTCCAGGGGCTTCCACCCAAACGCTATCAGAGTTGTGGGTTAGGAACGGTTTGCTGCCGAGTTTGTCCAGGGCATGGACGACGCCGCCACCGGTATCAAGCAGTTCATCACGTTCATCAGATAGAAGGATTTCAGGTGCGCGACTGCGCGCACTAACGTGGGCAAAGAGTTGGTCAACACGGTAGTGTCCGTTGACAATCGCTCGTGTTACGCCAGCCGCCGCTAGTCGGTCCAGGACGTGATCGATCAGTGCTTTGCCGAGGAAAGGGACCAATGGTTTTGGTTGCGTGTCGGTGAGCGGGCGCATGCGCTGGCCTAAACCAGCCGCGAGCACCATGGCTGTGTCGACCTGTGCTGAAGGCACGTCAAACAAGTCCTTTTCTGTCACCAACGGATACCGGTGGTCATGCCACAGTCTCGGTGATTCTAACATCGTCAGGAAAATGACGGTCCACCCATTCTTTGAGTGTTTTTAGGTCAGGATGGTCAAGATCCCGGGCCAGATAACGCCAAATGCGTGGAATATGGGAAAGGTAGTGGGGTTTGCCATCGCGTTCGCAAAGGCGGGCAAAGATTCCTAAGATTTTCATGTTGCGCTGTGCACCAAGCACGCGATACCGAAACTGTGTTTCTTGGAGATTGAAAGGTTCGGTAAAATCGTCAGAAAGTTCGCTAGCATGACGACAATAGTGAGCGAACAGGGTGTCTTCTAATTGCGCAGGAACATCAAGGCGCGCGTCCTGCAAAAGAGATACCAGATCGTATTCAGCAGGCCCGCGCAACGCATCTTGAAAATCAATCACACCAACGCGCGCCGTTCCATCTTCGTCTGGCCGCCAAATCAAGTTGGGTGAATGATAGTCACGCAGGACCCAGTTGTGGTTTGACTTGCTAACCCGGTCAAAGAGGGGTGCGCAGATCGCTTTAAACTCGGATCGAACCACTTCAGGCGCAGCTTCACCTTTGACATGCGGCCAATACCAATCCAACAACAGTGCGCACTCGGTGTGCATGAGATCGGCATTAAAAACTGGTAGACGGTAGTGTTTGTCATCTGGAAATGTCCAGGTGTGATCGGCAATATCGGAACGCAAGTTAAGCAAAACATCTGTCGCCGCCCGCCATAGCGTAGCCTGATCACACCCACGTTTTAGTGCGTCGCTAAACACCAGATTGCCGAAATCTTCTACAATGAGTAGACCAGCATCAAGATCAGCAGCAAAAAGTTCTGGTGCACTGACGCCTGCCTCTTGGAGTGCGTTGGAAACAGCCACAAACGGGCGCACAGTTTCGGCAAGCCGCGCCAGCTGACTGTATGTTTTTCCATCTCGAATGACCGGGCCATCTGGCTGTTCCGGCGAATCCATCAGCAGTGCGGGGCCAGGTCCGTCTACGAGACGGGCATAACTGCGTTTGGATGCATCCCCCTGGAGGTAGGAAATATGGGCGCTATTCCAATCGGACCGCGCGTCAAGAAACGCATGGATAGATTGAATACGCTGAAGTCGTTGGATCCAGGTACCGCTAGGAGTGAGTGCGAGGTCGCGCAAGGTGGTATCCGCAGTATCACGGAACGAGATTGCAAGCGTGTTTGCGGACAGATGTTCGTCCAACCCCTCTGGCCACTCGACAATCAACGCACCGTCTTGGACAAAGTCCTCGAGGCCAAGTTCTTCGAGTTCATTTGGCTCTTTCACGCGATAAAGATCGAGATGGGCAATGGCGATGCGCGATTTTGGATAGCTTTGCATGAGAGCAAAGGTCGGGCTCGGCACTTCTAGGTTGGGTTTGTTATGGGCTGCGCGAATAAGAGCCCGCGCCAGAGTTGTTTTTCCAGCGCCCAAATCGCCTGTGAGGGTGACGATATCGCCAGCACAAAGCTTGAGCGCGATCAGGTCTGCAATGCGCCTGACATTGCGTTCATCAGCGTTGGGAATCTGCCAGGTTGCGGCCATCTCTCAGTACGGTCTCCGGATCAACATCTTGGCCTGCGCGCTCAGGAAAACGAACCGTGATGCGTGTGCCTCGATCAACTTTACTGTCAATAGCCAAGCTGCCGCCATGCATGTCGACTAGACTTTTGACCACAGCAAGGCCAAGTCCGGGGCCACGATGCTTTGAGCCATGGCTGCTGCTTTCAAACCGATCAAAAACGCGTCCCTGCTGATCCTCGGGTATGCCGACGCCATAATCCTCAACGCTAAAGAACACTTCATTACTCTCGCGCCAGCATGAGACTTCAACCGTCCCCTTGGGTTTTGAAAATCCGATTGCATTGGAGAGCAAGTTGGCCAGGACCTGTGTGATCCGTTTTCTGTCGGCGAGGAAGGTTCCAATATCATCTGCGACAGCAATATCAAGCGTGAGCTGACTGCGTGCCGCAGCTTGGCGAACCGTATCAATAGCCTCGTCAATGGCTTTATTGGGATCTGTTTCCGCCAGATCAAGTTGTAATTCCCCAGCATCAATGGTGGCAAGGTCCAGCAGTCCGTCAATAATCGACAGTAATGTTTTTGACGAAGTGGTGATGTCGCTTAGGTATTCCTTTTGTTTTGCGTTTAAGTTGCCGATGTGTGGACTTTCTAAAAACTCGCTGAAACCAATGATGTTGGTTAGCGGTGTCCGCAATTCGTAGGACACATTGCTGATAAAGCGGTTCTTTAACTTGTCCGACGCGACGAGGGCTTCGTTGCGCTCGATAAGAGCACGTTCATAGCGCTTGGAATCCGTCACATCAGCAAATGTCAGCAGTGTGCCGCCATCTGGCAACGGTGTTGAGGCATAGTCAATGACGCTATTGTCAGACCGCATCATTTGACCATCAACAGGTGCCCGTTCATCGGAAAATGCAATCACAGCTTGGCGAATTATTTGTAGGGCTTCGCTGTCCTGACACAATATTGCAGCATCACGCACAAACTCATCAATATGCGGTTGTTGTTCGATGGTTTTGCGCGACAGCTTCCAAACCGAAACAAATGCAGCGTTGGCAAGCGTCAGTCGTCCATCTGTGCTGAATACGGCAACGGCTTCGGTGAGGCTGTCCAACGTTTCGCTTTGTACGCGAATGAGTGCATTGTACCGGCTTTCAAGCGCCAAGCGTTCTGTTTCATCGACATAGAGATAAGTGACGCCGCCATCGGGGCGGTGTTCAGCCATGATATGAAGCATGCGCCCGTCGGCGAGGTGCCACCAATCATCAATCTGATTGTCTGTTTCATAGACTTTAAGAATTTTATCGCGCCACTCGCGATAGTGCACCACTTCAGGCAGGCGCCCAAGTTCGCGCAAACGATCCAGAATGGCGCCATCTGTTGGTTTTGTCTCAAGCCAGTCGACGTCGAGCTTCCACAGCTTGGTGTAGGCCTCATTGAAAAAGGACAGCTTTTTGTCAGGACCAAAAACCGCGACCGCTGTCGCCACGCGATCCAACGTACGGTCATAGGTTTCAACATAGCGGTTGAGTTCGCTTTGCGCCGACTCGAGAGATTCAATGTCGATTGCGACGCCGGCAATTGCATCACCCATCGGCATGACACGCACGTCATGCGATCGACGTTCGCCTCCAATTACAAGATGGACACGATCATGATAGGGCTTGTTTTTGCGCAGTGCAGCTTCAACAGCGAGACGCTGACGCGATTCCAATAGTTCGATCTGGCGTAAGAGCACTTCCTCATCATCTTGAGCTTCAACAGCTTTGACATAGGCCTGATTTACCCAGATCAGCCGTTTGTCGAGGCCGCGTAGCCAAGCCGGGAAGTCGAGTTCATTGAGAATTTTGCGGCTGGCGCGAATGTCGCGCGCGAGCGTCGAGTGATGATCGAAGATGACTGCGAGGTCTTGCTTGTATCCAACTGTATCGCGAAAACGGAGCACTGCGCGACCGCCGGCAGCACGACCATCTGCTTCCACGTGTGCGCCAGCAGATGTTTTAACGATGATGCTAAATGGTTTCCCCTCGGTAAAAAGAGGGTCAAAGTGTTCTTTCAGCGTTCTGGCCGAAAGGCTGTCGAGCCAAAACCCAAAACGTAATAGTTCCTGTTTGTTGCTGGGAATGCCCTGCACGCTCGTTAGCGTGTGGGTTACAACTTGCGGTGGGCCGGAATGTTCCCAAAACACCAACACCTGAGGTTCGGCGCTGATCATGGCCTCAGCTGTTGCAAGGTTTCGGTGCAGGCGTTGGGATTCAGATCGTTCAAGGTTGGCTTTGCGGTGAGACGTCCATAGTGACTTTGCTAGCAACAAGACACCAAGAAAACCGAGTGTCGCAATGCTTGCGCCTAAGATGAGCTTCTGGTTGGCAGTGATTGCGGTGTTCAGGCTATTGCCGTTTGCAACAGCGACGGTGAGGACAGCAGCAACCCCAAATCCGGCTGCCAACAAACTGACAAGCTCGAACTTTGTTTTTTTGCGTCCGATGGTTTGGTCGTAAAACGGCATTGCGGTTGTTTGGGCGTTCCAGTTGTGACGGAAAAAGCAGAACGCGGGCGCAACACTTTAGATGATGACTGACCCGCCCCGTCAGTTATTCTCGAATCAGTGATGATTATGGCTGGCACCGTTGTGGCTGACCAGCGCGTCAAGGCCACACAAGCCCCTGACCTGGGGTTTGACGGCACCTTTGCACAAGCTTCCCAAGGGCTTGCCGAGATTCTGGCCGATCTAGAATGTAGGACCATAAAACAACGCCCGGAATGAGTCTCAATCCGGGCGTTGTTTTGCTGTGCGATCCAGCGCTTGGCGCAGGTCTAGTAACGGTAGTGGTCTGGCTTGTAAGGACCGGAGGCTTTGACGCCAATATACTCAGCCTGTTCGTCTGACAGCGTTGTCAGATTGGCGCCGATTTTAGCCAGATGCAGGCGTGCAACTTTTTCGTCCAAGTGCTTGGGAAGCGTATAGACGTCATTCTTGTATTCACCTGTATCACGCTTGGTCCACAGCTCAATCTGAGCCAGCGTTTGGTTGGTGAATGAAGCCGACATCACGAATGATGGGTGACCCATGGCATTACCAAGGTTCACAAGGCGACCCTCCGACAGCAGAATGATACGTTTGCCATCTGGAAATTCAATTTCATCGACTTGCGGTTTGATGTTGGTCCACTTTAGATTTTTCAGCGCACCGACCTGGATCTCATTGTCAAAGTGTCCAATGTTGCAGAGGATTGCACGGTCTTTCATATTGCGCATGTGATCCATGGTGACAACATCTTTGTTGCCTGTTGCTGTGCAGATAATATCAACCTGCGGCACAGCATCTTCCATGGTTACGACTTCATAACCTTCCATGGCTGCTTGTAGCGCACAGATCGGATCAACCTCCGACACCATGACGCGACAACCAGCGTTGCGCAGTGAAGCAGCAGACCCTTTGCCGACATCGCCAAAGCCTGCAACCATGGCGACTTTACCTGCCATCATCACGTCGGTACCGCGGCGCACACCATCAACAAGGCTCTCGCGACAGCCATAAAGGTTGTCAAACTTTGATTTTGTGACCGAGTCATTGACGTTGATCGCGGGAAACAAAAGCTTTCCAACTTTCGCCAATTGGTAAAGGCGATTAACGCCGGTTGTGGTTTCTTCAGAAACACCGCGAATGCTTTTCGCCAGTTCTGCAAACCAACCTGGCTTCTCAGTGAGCGTCTTTTTAATCAGAGCGAAGAATACTTCTTCCTCTTCTGATCCCGGCGAATTTAGAAAATCTGTGTCGCCGTTTTCAGCGCGTAAACCGTAGTGGACAAACATGGTTGCGTCGCCACCATCATCAAGGATCAGGTTTGGCGCGCCACCATCACCCCACTCAAGCGCACGGCGGGTGTAGTTCCAGTACTCTTCCAGTGTTTCACCCTTGTAGGCAAAAACAGGGACACCTGAAGCTGCAATCGCGGCGGCGGCGTGGTCTTGTGTTGAATAGATGTTGCATGACACCCAACGTACGTCTGCACCAAGGGCTGTGAGTGTTTCAATCAAAACCGCTGTTTGAATGGTCATGTGTAACGAACCCATGATCCGCGCGCCCTTCAACGGTTGGCTTGGGCCATACTCTTCCCGTGTCGCCATCAAACCTGGCATTTCAGATTCCGCGATGGAGATTTCTTTACGGCCAAAGTCAGCCAGAGAGATATCCTTGACGATGTAGTCGCCGTTAGAAGTCATGCTTGCATCCTTTGCTTTGCAGAAGTGGCGGGCGGTTATAGCGCTCCGCGCAGTCAAATAATTTGAGCCCAGTTCCAACGTGTGGCTTGGCTGTTGATACCCGTTTGGCATCTGAACAGGGTTGCTTGCCAGACCCGCCCTCAGCCTTGGGAACAAGGCCTGCGGAGTGGAGGTCAGAACACCTGATGAGGCTTCTATAACGGCCGCCCTTCAAGAACGCAACAAGACATAAACAAGTCTTTATGTCTCAGGCCTGGTATTCTTAGTTGGTCCCGTTTTCAAGACGCTGCTGCGGGCGCGATGCGTACCAAAGTCCCGCCAGACTTGGTCTTGATGGTGCAACCACAGCCATATGGGCGGATATTTGGGTTGGTGACGCTTTGGGTCGCAATCTGGGACGTGGGCTTTTGCAACGTTACCGTTGGTTAGATGCGCGCTCTTGTCTGCGAGGGCTCTGCCAGGAAAAATGGCTGGTAGGTGCTCAAAATTATGAATCTTGTTTGATCGACAACAGTTGAGATTGAACGCCCGTGGACAGTTTTGTTAACCACGATTTTTTACCGCTGATGTGCCAAACCCTTCGATGGCGGGCGTGAGGTGTTTCAAAGATAGATAAAAATGTATCGAGTCTCTTAGAGCCATTATTTCCACTTGTTCTTAAAATGCGTGCCGTGCGTGAACACTTCGTGTTGCAAGCAATTTGCAAGCGATGCGCCATGCTAAAATAGAGTGCGAATTTAATTTCAAATTGATCCTTTTTCAGCGGGGTTTTCTTATCCGTCAATTTGGTTAGTGCTCCAACTAACCGCCAAAGTTTGGTACAGTTGTCGCATTCAATATGAGAAATGCGGGGGCGTTTCTCTGTTAGCAAGAAGACAAATAAGATCTGCTTCACGAATACGGTGTGGGATAAAGACATTGGCGTTAGATATTAAAATATACTTCAAAGGGTTTTGGTCGAATTGTCGTGGTGACGTTGCGGTCCTGTTTTGTGTTGCAGCTGTTGCATTATTTCTAATGGCTGGTGGGCTGGTGGACGTTGCACGTTCGCAATCACCGCAGCTTGATGCGGGTCAAACTCTAGCTTATCTGACATCTGACAGTATTGCAGGCACCAACATTGAAGTTTCGTTGATGTTGGATGTAACGGAGTCAATGGACGGCAATAAACTTTCAGACCTCAAAGAAGCTGCGAAAGATCTTGTCGATATTGTTGTTAGGGATGACCAGAGCGCATATAAATCGCGTGTCGCTCTTGTTCCGTTCGCTGAAAGTGTCCGTTTGCCAGGTTCAGCACAAAAGAGTGCTTTTGGTCCATCGCCAGAAGCTTTCAACAAACCAGTTTCTTTCACCAAAGATGTCACGCAGTGGCATTGGTACTATGGTTGGCAGATCGTCAATCAAACCTATTACAAGTCGGATTGCTTGGCTGAGCGCATGGGCGCGCAGGCCTTTAGCGATGCCACGCCAGCTCGCGGAGCATATGTGACCGCAGTTTTCGTGGCAGACTCGGCTGCGAATTGTGGGCAGGCTTCGACCAATATCATCACTCCCCTGTCCAGCGATAAGACTGTGTTGAGAACTGCAATCGATGAATTGGCGGCTTCAGGGCGCGCTGCCGGCCATTTGGGGACGGCATGGGCTTGGTATACGTTGTCACCGAACTGGAATGGCCTGTGGGCCGCACCCACCAATCACGCGGCTTCTTATGGCGCGTCCGACACTCAGAAAATTGCAATCCTGATGTCCGATGGTGCCTTTAATACCCAATACACAGAAGACGGCCTCAACAGCACTTCGTCAGACGCACCTAACGGTTCATCATCTGATCAAGCAATTAAGTTGTGCACGGCGATGAAGGCGTCTGGTATCCGTGTTTATACAGTTGGATTTGATTTGATGTCTGACTCATCAGCCGCCAGAACCTTGGCTGAGTGCGCAACCGACGCGTCGAAGGCCTTCACTGCCGCCGATGGCAAAGATTTGAAGCAAGCCTTTCGCGCGATCTCAAACGACATCACTCAGTCCGATCTGTCGAGCTAACAAGCTGAGAGATCTGAGAACTCATTGAAAGAGCTGCCTGATTTAGGGTGCGCGTTATTCTTCTTTGGCGCTTATGGTGTCGGGCACACTTCGAGGGTTAGCCCTGCTGAGATAACTCTTCGCCAAACCCTTGCTCGATCAAGGCGACAATCGCCTCAAGTGCTTCAGGCCCATCTGGTCCCTCAGCGGTTAGGTGCAGTTGTGCGCCTGGCCCAGCCGCGAGCATCATCAAGCCCATGATTGAGGTACCTTGGACGGTTTGATCGTCTCGCGTCACGGTGATCTTGGCATCAAAACCTTCCGCGCATTTGACAAATTTTGCCGACGCGCGCGCGTGCAAGCCTTTGCGATTTATAATCGTCACCACGGCTTCAGGGCGTTGGCTGGAATTTAATTCTGGCATGACTAAACGTGTTATTTCTTAGTTTTGGCCCGAAAGCTCCTCACTGGCAACCTTGATATATTTACGCGCTGCATCGCGCGCGCATCTCACCGCTTCTGCGATCGGCACTTCGCTTCTGAGACTGGCCAATTTGACGAGAATTGGCAGATTGATGCCTGCAATAACCTCAACCGAAATTTCATCAATCACCGAAATGGCAAGGTTAGAGGGTGTACCTCCGAACATGTCTGTGAGAATGATGACACCGCCACCATTTTCAACGGACCGTGCCGCCTGCAGAATTTCATGGCGTCTTTCGGTCATGTCATCATCAGGACCAATTGAGATGACTTCCAAGTTGTCTTGATGTCCAACGACGTGTTCCAGCGCGTTGCGGAACTCAACCGCCAAGCCACCGTGCGCGACAATCACAAGCCCGATCATATTTGTTCGTTTCCTCTTTGATCGTGCTTTGAGACGTCATAAGCCCAAAGCCGCGTGGGCAAAGAGTTACAACTGTTCACCTCAGACGCAAGCCTTTTTCTCACAAGTAATGTCACTTCTTCACGTCCTATGGCGGGGGATGCCACTGAGCGCGAGCAGCACCTTGTGAGCGGACGATGCATCATGGGAACAAAGCTGGATTATGGGCAGCGTGGTTGCCAACAGCTCAGTGCGCGCTGTGGCTTCAGGTAAGCGTTCGATATGCTCTCGCGGGACAAGATCCACGATAAGTGTAACAGGCACCGCGCTCTTATGCTCCAGGTGGTAGATGCCAAGCCCCCGGACTTCAATCAGGCCTGCAAGGGTACTGGGCGGGCTGGCGATCAGACTGGGTCCGCGTTTTTCAAGGACAACACGGTCGTCAGCAACAAGAAGCGCAGAAGTGGTGCTGAACGATGTTGGCGGGTGCATAATGCACCTGAGTGCAAGATCAGATTTGCCGCTCCCCGATGGCCCGCGTATCAGAGCAGCTTTATCGCCGAGCGCAATGGCCGTGGCATGCAGGGTCTCATGCGCGTCTGCCACTTGTGGTGCTCCCGCGTGATTGGTTTGAGATGGCCGGCAAGCGTACGATAAAACGTGCGCCTTCGATGTCGCCATCTTTGCCTTTGCGACGGTTCGTAGCGCTAATCTGCCCGTTATGGGAACGAACTATGTCGCGTGAGATAGAGAGCCCGAGGCCGGAATTTTTGCCGCGCACGGAGTCGGTCTCCGGACGATCTGAATAAAAGCGATCAAAGATCGCTTCAAGGTTATCATTGTGAATGCCGGGACCAACATCATCAACGATAATTATGACATCGTCTTTTTCGCGGCTCAGGCGTAAAGTGACGGTTGATTTTTCAGGTGAAAAGGAGAGTGCGTTGTCAACCAGATTGGTGAAAACCTGTGCCAGGCGGCCTTCGTCGCCACGGACAAGGTAGGCGTTGGTGACGCGTGCAGGCGCCACAACAAGGCTGACGCGTCGTGTGTCGTCGGCGAGAATGTCTTTGAAGATCTGTCCGACACCATCGACAACGTCAGTAACATTGACAATCGACATTTTCTGGCGCGCAAGTTCGGCATCAAGCCGTGACGTGTTTGAAACGTCAGTGATCAAGCGATTGAGACGTTTCAATTCACTTTGAATTTGTTCAACAAGATCGTTGCGCTGGGCGTCGTTTTTGGCAAATTCCAAAGCGTCGGCGGTGGAGCGCGCTGCTGCCAACGGATTTTTAAGTTCATGCGCCACGTCGGCTGCAAATTTTTCGCTGGCATCAATGCGTTTGTAAAGTGACGCCGTCATGGCGTGGAATGAATCGGCCATTTGGCCGACTTCATCGACGCGTCCTGGAAACTCTGGAATTATCTCTTTACCACCAAGAGACATGCTGACGTGTTCAGCCGCTTCAGAAAGGCGGCGCATGGGTTCGCCAACCGTCCGCGCCAGCAACCATGAGGCAAATAGAGTTGCCAGAATTGCGAACAAGAAGGGTGTCCACAATACCTTTGTTTCATCCCATAGGATTTCATCAATATCGCCAGGTTGCGTGGACAGTAGCAATACGCCCTGAACAGAACTCATCTGGCGAATGGGAACAGCCACAGATGCAATTTTCTCTCGTTTGTCCGTGAGCAACAGCATAGATTCTGTTTTGCCATCCAACGCGCGACGCACTTCCCGATAGGCGCGCCCATTTGCAGTGCCAATCTCGCGATAAACCGGGAGTTCTTTGTCAATGATGATGGCTTGAAGGCGGGTCCAGAAATTTTTTGTGTCGGGGCGTCCTCCGGCTTCGGTCTCGGGAGATATGTCCAAAGAGGTTTGCCCGCGCATAAGGAGCGTTGATGAATCAACGATAAGCGTACCATCGCGTGAATAGATGCGCGCACGCACTTTAGCCGGTTCAATAAGGCGTCGCAGAATGCGCGTGACCCGTTCAGGCTTGATCGACAATTGGAGTGCAGCAAAGCCATCATCACGAAACGGCACCTGCGAAATAGCGGAATCTGGTAGTTTATCTGGGTCTAATTCCAGCTCACCGGTTCTCACTCTGGCGTTGGAAGCAATCGCAGCGGCAATCATCTTGCCCTGCGTTTTCATGGCTTCAACACGGGCTTTAACGAGCCAGGTTTGGTTCTGATTGAGATACAGAACCCCGATCATCAAAACAAGTAAGCCGAGTAGATTTGCGACAACAATTCGATTGACCAAGCTGCGCGATAAAAAGCGATGCAGCCATGTATTCACAAACCAATCGCTGATCGCTGTGTTGGCGTGGCGCGCACGGATGAGAAACCCGATGGCCGCCTTGTCCAGCCACCGGGTTTTTGATCCAGTATTCACGTTGCTTTTATCCCGCTCGGTTCCGAGCGCCATCAGTGTTCTCCCTGATGTGTGTGTGTCGATTTTTTTTATGCTCAAGCTTCCTTAAAGCGGTAGCCGACACCATAGAGCGTTTCGATCACGTCAAAATCGTCATCGACCTGCTTAAACTTTTTACGCAAGCGCTTGATGTGGCTGTCGATGGTCCGGTCATCAACGTAAACTTGATCGTCATAAGCAGCGTCCATTAAAGCATCACGCGACTTAACGACACCGGGCCGGGTTGCGAGTGCTTGGAGAATAAGAAATTCGGTTACCGTCAGGGTGACCGGTTTTTCACCCCAATGGCAGGTGTGTCGTTCGGGATCTAGTTTCAGTGCGCCACGTTCCAGAATTTCAGTGGCTTCACCGTTGTCAGCACCCGCCTCGCGGCTTGCAGCGCGCCTCAGAATGGTGCGCACGCGCTCAAGCACAAGGCGTTGCGAAAATGGCTTGGCGATATAATCATCGGCACCCATCTTGAGGCCGAACAGTTCGTCTATCTCTTCATCCTTGGAGGTCAGGAAGATCACTGGCATATCGGATTGCTGGCGCACGCGGCGTAACAGCTCCATGCCGTCCATGCGTGGCATCTTAATATCAAAAATACCAAGGTCTGCTGGATCTTCATTCAGCGATTCAAGTGCGGCTGTGCCGTCTGAATAGGTGCGGACCTTGTAGCCTTCCGCCTCCAATGCCATGCCGAGAGATTGTAAAATATTCCGCTCGTCATCGACTAAAGCAATTGTACTTTTTTCTTTCATCATTCCCTGCCCCTTTTGGGATCAACCCGGCCTTTGCCACACTTGTTCATCAAACTACGGCCAATTATGGCATCATCATTGATAAGGTCCGAGGCTGAACCGTATCTGAATAAGCCTCAGGCCTGGATCGAGCAAGGTAGAATGGCTAAATCACAAGAATTTTCAACGATTTCGGGGCCTTCAGCCGGTCCGGACTTTGCGCGTCAGGCACGTCTAACGGTGCGGCAGGCGTTCACAGGTTGCTTGGCAACCTTGGATATGGAGGGCGGCTTCCCGTTTGCCTCACTGGTCACGGTCGCAACGTCTGCGGAAGGTGATCCCCTTCTGCTCCTGTCGGGCCTTGCCCGCCACACCAAGAATATTCAAGAAAACATCAAAGCCAGTATATTGCTTGAAGCGCCGTTTGCAGCGGGTGACCCTTTGGAAGCATCCCGCGTCACGCTGCAGGGGGAGATCGCCAAAACCGACTCCGATGTTTTGAGAAACCGCTTTCTTGCCCGGCATCCAGAAGCAGAGGGCTATGCCGATTTCACAGATTTTGCATTTTACAAGTTGCAGGTTTCAAGTGCCCATTTCATTGCAGGCTTTGGCCGTATACATTCATTTGCGCGCGCGGCGGTATGTTTAGATGCTTTGAGCCCAGACCAAGTATGGGATGCCGCCGAATGTGATGCAGTGAGCACAACGCATCAAGATGCTTTGAAAACAGCCTGGCGCCGTCAAGTCGGATCAGAGCCAAATGACGCGGACTTGAAAATTGTTGCAATGGATGGTGATGGGCTGGACGTGCGCAATGGTGAAGCTGTTCAGCGACTGAATTTCAACACAGTTACTCATGATGTCGCGCAGTTGCGTTCGACTTTGCCAGATGCGCTCGAGTAATACCATGACCAGCCAATGAGATCGGCTGGTGCGTGAAGTGTTGGACAGTCTCGATGAGGCAGATTAAAGGCTTTGGTCTACGCACGTTACCGATACGCACGTTCCAAATTCTTTGCCTTATCGAGGTTTTTGGCGGATTTCGTATTTTTCATTTCGCCAATGCGCGCCGAATTTACATCTGCGCCTTCAAAATCTGCACCTGCAACATTGGCGCCGGTAAAGTCTGAACCGCCAAGTTCACTTTCGTTGAACTGGGCGTTTTCGAAATCCACGTTCTTGGCTGATGTATATTCCATAAGAACGCGTTTCAGGTTGGCGTTCTTAAAAGACGATCCATCTAGAATTGCGCTCTTGAATGTGCCACGCATCAAGCCCATTGATTGATTCTCTTCATCAGCAGAAAGGTCGGCGCCATCAAAAGTCGCGTTGCTTGCTCTTGTCATTGTGAAATCGGCAGCGATGCGTGAGCCAGACAAATCAGCGTTGTCCAATTTGGCATTCTTGAACTGAGTGCCAAACAATGAACATTTGGCAAGCTTTGCACCAGTCAGGTCTGCACCGAGAAGCCATGCCTGGTCCAGGACAACACCTTCAAGGTTTGCGTCTTTGAGATTGGTTCCGTTCAGACGTGCAGCTTGAAGATTGGTGCGTCTAAGATCCAGGCCTGAAAGATCAAGTCCATTGAGGGCTTTGGCAAATAAGTTTAGCGTCTTGCCGTCTTTCAATTTGGCAAGTCCAGCCTCAATATCAGCGCGGCTCATTTCAGATTTGGTAAACGCATCCGATTGCAAGTCCACCATGTCGAGCATGCTCTGAGCGTGCAGGGTGGCAGGTATGGCTATCATCAAACCAGAGAGTGCAGCAGTGGCTGCGAATAAACGTACGGACATCTGAAAACCTCTTCAGGATTGTGACTGTGGTCATCTTGATAAAGGCGAGATACGGGCCAAGAAACCATGCTTTCAATGTTGCACCCCGCTTCGAGTAGACGATAATGCTGGGTCAAAATTGAGTTCAAGCCGTTCTAAAACAACATTTTATGTATGCCGAGAAACTTGGTATGTAACCTGGGTCACCGATAAATCCAGGGGTCGTGTTCGGCCTAAAAAAGGGATGCGGCAGAGGAAACGGCAGAGATATGACACGGCAGCAATTTACCGACGCGTGGCTCACATCCTTTCCAGCCTTGCAGACGATGCAGGAACCACACCTGGCTCTGGCGCAAGAGCATGTACAGTTTCCGACGTTGGCGGCTGGCGATGTTGCTTATCGACAAGGTTGGGAGTGTCCCAACTATGTTATGTGCATTGGTGGTAAGACGCGCGTTTTTAAAACGTCGGATGCAGGTCGTGAAATATTAATTTACAATGTTGGCTCTGGTGGAACCTGTGTTCTTACAACTCAATGCTTGTTGGCCGGTGGAACATTTCCAGCGGAGAGCACGGCAGAAACAGAAGCAACCTTAGCGGCCATTCCTGGTGCCGTGTTTCATTCTTTGATGTCAGACTCAGACGTCTTCCGAAAATTCGTCATGAATGACTACATGCGCTTGTTGTCGACCATGATTAGTTTGCTCGATGAGGTGGCGTTCTCAAGCCTTGATCAACGTTTGGCAGGCCGATTGTTAGCTGAAGCCAATGCCAATGGCCGGATTGAAAAGACTCATCAACAACTTGCACACGATTTGGGTAGCGTACGTGAAGTTGTTTCCCGCCATCTCAGCGACTGGGAACGCAATGGTTGGATCGCAACAGCGCGCGGCAGCATCCAAATCGTCGATCATGCAGCTCTGGCGCGTTACAAGGGCGGGTCGTGATCGGAACTGCGTCTGCTTTGCGCTTAGAGGTGGACATGCTGCCAAGCTGGTTTTGATAAACGCTTATGACTCTAAGCCGACTCTAAGCGGAAGAAATTGATTGGAAAGCCAGATCTTCGCGCGAACCAAATAACATTGACTTTAAAAGAGTGTTTGAAGTTTGCGTTTTAGCCAAACCTAAAAACCGGCTTTTTTGCATTTTCTTCCAATTTTCTGGCCTTTAATCGCGCGACCAGTGCAGCGAAATTTTTCCTTCAGTTTAAATCCTAAAGATTTCACGCTCACAATGCCCGCCACAGCAATCAAACCTCCGATCAAGCCATACTCAATCCCTGTGGCACCCGACTGATCGGTGCAACATTGACGACCAAAAAGAAACGCGCGACGTGTCATATCCATTTTAGTGTCTCGTCTCTTGCGCAACAAAAATGGCCTGGCTTATGGATGCGGAGACCTCAGTATCGTGAAATGGCTTGTTGATAAGGAACAAAGGCTCTTGCCGGTCACCGGTTAGCAGGCGGTCTGGAAAGGCTGTAATAAATATTGTTGGCGCGCTGCAAATTTTGCTGATGTCAGCAACGGCATCAATTCCAGATGAACCATCAGCCAGATGAATGTCAGACAAAATCAAAGTTGGTTGCGTTTTGCGCGCGGCTTTCACCGCCTCATCCTTGGTTCGCGCAATGGCAGTGACACTATGTTCTAGTTCTTCAGCGAGCGCCCAAAGATGCGTTGAAATAAAAGCCTCGTCCTCAATGATGAGGATACGTGCCTTGTCGAGCTTTTTGATTTCTTCACATGCGCGCTCGTGTAGTTCGCGCGCACCATGCTCAGAAACGTTGAGAATATGTCCAGCCTGTTCGAACGTGAATCTTTGCACTTCCGTCAAGAAGTGCACGCGTCGACTATTAGGCGTTTTAACGCTTCCGTCCACCTCCTGTTGAAGTGACATGGATAGATCGCGATAGAGCGCAAGGCGCAAGCCGTCTGACTCGAACGTCGGCATTTTGCGACCAGCATAGTCCTGCATCAACGTGATGACGGCGCAATCTGCAGTGACCTGATGGCCAGTAATGGCGCGTCCATACCGCCTCAAATTTGGTAGCTCTTCGCGAATATCGCTGAACATCTTTTCTGGCATTTTAATCCTCGTCGACAATAAATGGGAACTTCAGGCCTGGGTCAGGCGAATTGGTTATTAAAAAAAGAACGCCTTAATCAAGTTGCGCGCTTCTGCGTATGTTGAGGGTAGCGCTACGACTGTGGGGCCAAAATCCCTAAACTGCTCAATGAGCGCCATCAGACCGGATTGAATGTCCTCTGGCATAAGAGCGCTATCATCGGTCACTGTCCTCGATGTCCGCACAATCACTTCGACCAGTTTTGCTTTTTTGTTGTGGTCTTCAGCTTTGGCATAGTTGCGAATGGCATTAATAAACGGCATACGCGGTTCATTTTCCGAGAGTTCAAGCAACCGCGTATTTTCATAATACTCATTGCAATTGATCAGTTCCGTCATCAACTTCCACCTTGAAATGCGCTCACTTTCGATTGGCGATTGGCACCAGTCGTCATAGATACAGATGGGGGAAAGAGGCTTTTGGTTGCAAACTTGTTGCGACAGGAGTTTTTATAGTAAACGAGCGATTAACTGTTACGAAGTTTGGGACGCAAAAAAGCGAAAAATTAAAAATACAAAGTTCAGAAGTATTCATTTAATCACATAACGCAATTTTTTTGCATCGCACGGAACTATCTTAGCTCTCCAAGCATCTCCCCAAGGTTGAGATTAGTTTTGGACAGGGATCCCTGTAGTGACTGCAAATATTTCCTCCATCTGGCCCATGGACATCATGCGGGCGGCTTTAGCCGCTCCTATGGAGGCGGCATTCGCGAAGATCCGCCGCGTGCTGAATCTCCCCGCTCCCCATGAAATTTCACTCGATCAAATGAATTCTGTTGCCACAGCAACTCGCATGGCGATGGCTGGGCATGCATTCAATACGGTGATTGTTACGCTCGCGCTCCTGGTCAACGGTCTATCCGCCTCAGTTGTGGCGTGGTCCGCGATGTCATTTGGCGTTGCATATTATGTTGCAGCGCGCGCACGCCGCAACAAGCCCATAAGACAAACGACACCTCAGCACAAAAAGTTGAGCCAACGTGCGGTTAAAAAGGCAACAATTTTCGGTGTGCTCCTGGCTTTGCCGTGGGGGGTCTTGCCGGTTCTCTTTTTCGATCCAACTCACCACGCAGCCGCGATGGTTATCATGGTGCTGGTTGCAGGCATGTCTGCAAGTGGTGCAATTTCGCTGGCCCCGGTATACCCCGCTGCCTTTGCTTATGTGCTGAGTGTAGCGGTACCAGCATGTTTGGTCTTAATCTATCATGCCAACGTATATGAATACATGCTGCTCGCGTGCATAACGCTTTGTTACACTGGGTTTCTGTTCGCCTTAATTGCCATTGTTGCACGTATTTCTATTGGCGCCAGTCAAAAGACAGCACAACTTAACCACACACTCATGCGCATTGATCAAGCGACGCAAAATATTGACCAAGCGCGTTCCGGTTTGAACGCCTGGTATAGACCAAATGAAATGGCAGACTCCATTTTGCCGAAAGAAAATGCAGACATTATCGTCGAGACGCTTAATAAATCTGCACGAAAAATGGTGAGACAAGGAAATGCTTTAAAAAGAAGCGAGAAACAGCTTTCCGACGTGCTCAATTCCGCGATGGACGCCATTGTTTCCGTAAATCAGCATCAGGCTGTGTTAAGCACCAATGCCGCGGCCAAGGACATGTTTGCCCTCCATCCAGGCAACAATGACAACACGACACTAGATGATCTACTTCGAGAGGACAGTTCCCGTAGCGTCGTGTCCAGCCTTGCCCGCCTTTGTAAAAAAAGGCTGGAAGGGGAAAATCCATTTATTGACGGAGCTCTCATTGAGGCTGTAGCGCTCAAAGCAGGCGGACAAGAGTTTCCAATTGAGATATCCGCGGCCGTCGACGAGGACAATGGAAATGCCACGCTTATTATTCGTGATGTAACAGAACGAAAGTCGTCAGAAGCGCAACTTAGAGTGCTGATGAAGGAGGTCAATCATCGCTCTCGAAATCTTATGGCCGTTCTCAATTCAATAATGTCTATGACGGCTTCGCGGGCCAAAGACACCGAAGAATTCATTACGAATTTTGGAAATCGGTTGCAATGTCTTTTGAAGTCTCATGACATTATCATGCGGGACGACTGGAGCAGCAGCGGCATAACATCTTTGATTGAAAGTCAGCTTGCTGCAACCTTGCCGGACTTTGCTGAGCGTCTCCAGGTGTCAGGGCCTGCGGTCGATCTGACACCGAAATCCATGCAAAACTTAGGGCTTGCACTCCACGAGTTGGCGACAAACTCGATGAAATATGGTGCCTTTTCTGTGCCCGGCGGGATTGTAAAAATTTCATGGCGTGCCGTGCGTATAAACGATGAGGATGCGCTCCAAATCGTTTGGAGCGAGACCGGTGGACCGGCAGCTAAAAAACCCACACGGAAAGGCTTTGGCACTATTCTGTTGGAGCAGATATTCGGCGCTGATCTGGATGGGCGGTCTGCCTTGAAATATCGTCCGTCTGGGCTTGCATGGCAGGCACGGATCGCTTCGGCACACTATAAAATGGCTTAAATCTTTCTCTCGTTTCCTCGTTTGGTCCATTCCTGACATGTGATTGGCGCTTGGGTCGTGTCTGTTTTCTAATCAAAAGCGGACATATGCGTCTCTTAACCGATCCAGGATTTTTCCAATGTCGTTACGGCCACGCTCAGTCTTTAAAATCCTCAAGCGTCAGGATCGGTTGAAAATCGTAACCTGCATTTTGGAAGGCTTCCCCGGCGCCCTCCTGTCGGTCGACGATGGTGACGACGCGCACGATGTTAGCGCCATCAGCTTTGAGATTGTCAGCAGCTTTCAGTGCTGAACCACCGGTCGTTGTTACGTCCTCCAAAACGACGACGTTTTTGCCCGCCATAGTCTCGTCTTTGGACAGACCTTCCACAAGGCTGCGCGTGCCGTGCTCTTTGGCTTGCTTCCGGACAAAGAAAGATTGAATGGGTTTGCCCTCGGCATGCGAAACCGCTGCCACAGCCGCCGCGATAGGCACCGCGCCCATTTCAAGTCCGCCGGCAAAATCAACATCGACACCATCCAATTGATCAACAATTAATTTGCCAATCAGGTAGGCGCCTTCGGCGTGCAGCATGGTTGGCTTCATGTTGAAGTAGTAGGTCGAGCTGCGCCCCGATGCCAATTGGATGGTGTCGCCGCTTTGAAATGACCGCTCTTTAATGAGGGCAATCAGACGGTTGCGATCAGCTTGTGTTGAGGGTGTCGGCATGGGCAGGCGTTCCCTGTTGAGCGCCAGATTAAAGGCGTGCGAGACAAAAGAAATCTGAGTGCCGCATTCGATGTTTGCGAGCCTGATGTCAAGGTTGGGCCCTGAAGTCATACACAACTGGGCACATTTCTGGGCGTTTTGCAGACCATGTGCTGACGCAGGCGGTATAATGGACCTAAATAACGTGCCCCGAATCAGCGCTTCTAGATCAAAGCGCCTTCGATTAAGAGCGGCAAATCTCGTTTCAGCGCGACAGGGACCACACCAATGGCCAAAGCGGCATCCGTCAAGACCAAGCCAAATAAGCGCACGGCGAAGAAGCCGACTAAAGGGCAGGAGAAAAACAAGCCGCGTGTTAAAAAATCAAAACGCGCCAAAACGCCTGGACACGGCAAGGGCTATGACAAAAAAATTATCGCGCTCGTCTATGACTTTGATGGCACGCTGTCTCCACGGCCGATGCAGGAATATGCCTTTCTGCCGAAGATCGGTGTGGATGCAGGCGCGTTTTGGGCCGAGGCCAACCGCATCTCTCGTGAAGAAGGTGCTGACGTTCTCATCACATACATGCATTTGATGTATCAAAAGGCCAAGGCGGCTGGCGTCGTTGTCAATCGTGATGATCTTGTGGCGCAAGGCAAGGACGTTGAGTTTTATCCCGGTGTCGAAGACTGGTTTAAGAAGGTTGAGGACTATGCAACGTCCGTTGCAGGTGGTGATGGCGTCACCTTGCGTCACTATCTGATTTCCTCAGGCCTTTCCGAAATTGTGGAAGGAACCTCAATTTATTCGAAGTTTCACAACGTGTTCGCATCAGAATATTGGTTTGACGCCTATGAGCTGCCCTATCCAAAACGCGTCATTACGGATACCGGAAAGACCCAATACCTGTTTCGGATCAACAAAGGTCTGGAAGATATGGGCGAGAGCATCAACGAGCATATGGACGAAGACTTACGTCCCGTGCCGTTTGCCAACATGATTTACTTTGGCGATGGCGACACCGATGTGCCGTCTATGGCCGTTATGCGTAAAAATGGTGGTCATGCCATAGCGGTGCACACGCCAGGTGGTGACGACGCTAAATGTGTCAATTTATTCAAAGCCGGACGGGTCGATTTTTATGCTGGTGCTGATTATCGCCTTGGCTCAGATCTATATCAGCGCACGTGCCTCTTGATTGATCGCATCGTTGCAGATATTCGTGTCCGCGAGGAGACTTGGCATATGGCATCTCGCCTCAAGTAATGAGCCTCAGGGATTTTCATCGAACCAGAAATATGATGTGCGCAAAACAGCCGCACCACCGAGAAATACTAATAAAACCTACCTTTCCTGGAAATTCGATGTATGATCCGCGCGGCATTTCGATTCTATAGAGGGCATACAAATGGCACTAAGAGCAAAGAAGACACCCGCAAAAACAAAAGCAAAGGCGAAGAAAAAGCCAGCTGCTAAGAAGATTGAAACCGTGACCCTGCGCCAACTGGCGGCAGAAATTGCAGAAGGTCATGAATTGCCTAAAAAGCAATCAGTTGAAATCTTGGAAGATCTCGTTGAAGCCATGGCGACACACCTGAAGAAGGGCCACAAGATCCGCATTGGCGGCCTTGGCATTCTGCAGGTTCGCAAGCGTCCAGCGCGTATGGGCCGCAACCCTGCAACCGGTGAATCAATCAAGATTAAAGCATCCAAGAAAGTTGCTTTCCGGGCTGCGAAAGATCTCAAAGAGCGTTTGGGCTCACGCTAACGCAGTGATTGGGCGCTTGCCTGTTTTGATTGATTGCTCAAATTGGGCTTTGCGCACACGCACTATGATAGCAACGACACAAAAAATTAGCCCCCAGTCTCGTTCTGGGGGCTTTTTTGTTTTTTCATCGTTCTTTAAATCGGATGAACGGTTTATCGATGATTTGGCAGTTTCAACAAGGACGGATCTGTGCGTTTCTACAAGATAGCCTTGGGTGCCGCATGTTCGGTCTCTTGCATGACCATCACCAAAACGGTGCGTCAGCGCGCCCCACGGTGTTCTCTGATCTAAACCAATTTGTGACCTAGAGCCTCTTAATGCGCAAACATTTTTTACTGGTCAGCAATAAGACCGCTGGGCGGGGTCGACAGGACCGAGTTGAAGCAGTTGTGCGCGAGCTGACAACGCGCAGTTGCCGTGTTGATCGCATCGAGGAAGGCAATCATGGCAAACTGGACGATGCCGAAACGCTCAAAAAATATGACGCGGTGATCGGTGCTGGCGGTGATGGCACAATCCGCCGTCTCTTACAGACTGAGGCTGGTCAGGTGGTGCCACTCGGAGTGATCCCCAATGGTACGGGTAATGTATTGGCGCATGAGATTGGTCTGCGCTCAAGTCCTGTTCTGATCGCCGATGTGTTGATTGCCGGTCCAGAACACCGTGTCTCATCCGCTCGCTTCGGCTCAGATACATCACTGCTGATGGTCGGACTTGGTTTTGACGGCAAGGTTATTCATCGCCTCGACATGGCCTTGAAGGGACGCATTGGCAAAGCAGCTTACATTGGCGCTGTTTTGGCAACACTTGCAGAACCCGTGCCGACATTCGAGTTGCGGATTGACGGGAAAAAACATTCTGCGACCTGGGCCGTGGTCGCAAATGCACGTCGATATGGTGGTGAATTTATGTTGGCACCGCAGGCCGGGATAACTAAGAGATCGTTTCAGGTCGTGCTGTTCCAGTCTACGTCGCGACTGGTGCGCATTCGACAGATGTGGGCGCTTGCAATGGGCCACATTCATACCGCTCCCATGACCAAGACTGTGACAGGCACAGACATTCGCCTGGAGGGTCCAACAGACACGATTAAGGCGCACGCCGATGGTGATCCGCTTGATGTCTGTCCAACCCATATCACGCCAGGGCGTTCGGCGCGGTTGATTGTGCCCAACCGCTTCGCGCGCTAGATCGAACCATCTTAGATAGCCTCTGCCCAAGAAGTAAAAAAAACCAGCCCAAACTCAATTGGGCTGGTGTATTTATTCTGTATGTTTGGGTAGCGTTTAGCGCAGGCCCCAGACCTCTACGACAGCATCGCCGCGAAGGCTGAAGCTCGTCTTATACCTGAGGTCAATATGCCGAATAAAGCGTTTGCGGCCTTTGAGGTCAAAAGGTGCGCTTGAACCCCCCTTGCTGATTTTACCGTAGATTGGCACTTTTTCCGTCGTCCCATTTTCATAGGTGATGGTCATGCCATAAATTTTGACTTTGCTTTTGTGAACGCGCACCTGCACAGCTCTAAAGCGACCAAAGCGTTTTCCAACATTGATCGAGTCGTTGTCCTTGTTGAACATTGCAGCTCTGCGAGCACCAAGTCGGATCCATTGTCCACGATCACTGGCGCGGTCTCTGCCTTTCAGCCACTCGTCCGCATACTCGCCGTAGACTTGCAGGAGAGCAGTATTGTTGCCCCAGCGACGTCCTTCTGAACGGTAGGTCACAATAATCTCGCGAATAAAGCGGCCACTACGGCGCCCTGTTTTGAGATCAATCGGTGGTGTGCCGTAGCCAGCGGGAACCAGCAGATCGATATCACGACGATCACGGTTACCATTGCCGTAAACAACGGTTACGTCTCGAATATGAATGTCGTTGCGCAAGGCACGGAAGGTAATTCGGTCGAAAATACCAGCGTCTTTGCCAATGGGTAGCACTTGACGCTCAGCCCGTGTGCCAACGGTTTCAGAGCCAAACAAGACCCAACCTTCGGGCACTTTTTGTTGTGCCGCTCGACGTGGACGACGTGGGGGTGGGGCAGCTTTGGGACCAACACCAAGCACCTGCAAGCGACCACGTGGACCTCTACGGCGGTTCACATCGACACGGATACGGTCAATTCTGCGTGCGTTGCGACCATCGAGAGGAATTGCGCGTGTCGCTTCGCCCGGGCGTAAGCGCTGGTCAATATCAACGCGTTGGCGTTTTCCGTTACCAAACACGATCACAACGTCATCAATCCTGATAGCCCGATCAAGAGCTTTGATGCGTATTTCATCCCAGCGATTGCGTGAATTGATATCGTTAAAGACAACATCTTCACCGCGGCGACCAGTGCGTTCTGTACCAAGTACTGAGTAGCGCGGTTCTGCTACGGGTGGTGGTGCGCTGCCTGGAAGGCCAAGCAACTGCAACGTGCCACGACCATTGGCATAAGAACGACGTTTGTTAATAACGATACGGCGAATGCCGCGACTGTCACCTTGCAAATCAAGCGGTTCTGACAAGTAACCAGGTTTAAGCGTCTTGAAATAGCGAATAGATTGCGTTCTGCGATTGCCGAACGTCACATCAATCGTTGTGATACGGACTGGCTCGCCAAGCGCGCGCAGGCGTATACTGTCAAAACGCCCTTTAGATCCGCCGACATCAAATTCGATGTCGCGATCACGATCTCTGTGGCGCTCACTGCCAATCAACTTGTAATCACCGGTTTCATCCGGGAGTCCAAGTAGCTCGACTTCACCGCGCTCACGTTGCCATGCCCGTCGTTTTGTTAGGACAACCCGACGTATTCCGCGGGCATCTCCTGTTAGATCGAGTGGGGCTGACACTTCACCTGGCTGAATAGCTTGATAGACATCAATGTCTTGGGATTTGCCGTTGCCAAAGACAACTTGCATGCTCGTGATACGTAAGACCTTGCCAATCGCTCTGATGCGCAATTGGCTAAATCGACCCTGACGGCGACCGACATCAAACACGATACGGCTTTCGTCGTTGTAATTACGCTTTCGGTCGAGGACCTTAAAACGTTGGTCAATCCGCCGTTGGTCAACCTGTCGGTTTTGGCCACCGCCAAATTGAATGGTGCCAAGACCTGGAATGTCGAAGCTCCGCTGCGCGGCAGCAGGAGCTGCAGCTGTTAGGACAGCGAAAAAGGCGATAAGGATCTGACGCAGCACGGCGTGCCTCCCGGGATCAGTTATTGTTATTTGCAGGTGCATTTGAAGTCACCAGCAGAGAAGTCCGATGCCGAGAGTTTTTTCACACGCTGACATACGGTCATTACGAACATTATCCGAGCGGCGTGATCAAAAAAAGACACTTCAAACCAGAAAGAGCATTTAGATTGCGGACATAAATAGACTTGTTTGAGGCACCCAGAAGAATTGGTAAACTGAGTTGCAGCGCAGCATGGCTGTGCACAAGGGGTTGATTTATATCAACTTAATGGCGACCCCAAACCTCGACCATCGCCGTGCCCTGTCCTTTTCCAAAAAACAAACGTGAGCGATATTTAGCCTCTATTTTGGCGATTGCGGTACGCCCGTTGGGCAATGCCAATGGACCGACCGTTTGTCCAGGGTCGACGCGTTGGGTGAGTTTGAAGAGTTTTGAATTGCCGTTGCTATAAACAACACGCAACGCGCGTAACGTAATGGAGCGATCCCGAACCTTCAGTCTGAGTTCTTTGAAACCACCTTTATTTCGACCAACCGCAATGGTGTCAGTATCGTAACCAATCGCACCAGCTGTTTCAGCGCCAAGAAGCACCCAACCATCGTTATATTTGCGCCCCTCACCAGCCGGATCGAGCCAATTCTTTGCGTATTGACCGGTTACTTCTATACGCGCTGTTTGTTTGCGCCCCTTTTGCGGGCGATATATCAATACAATCTTGTCGATAAATCGTGACGTGCGAACCTTAAACCACTCTGACGACTTACCCTTTTGTATTTTTGTGCTGAATGGAATGAATTGTTTTGTGCCGTCGACATAGTCGATACGTACATCACGTACAAACACGTCATTGCCATAAGCGTTGAGGCGTAAGTGACTGAAACGACCGATTTCGCGGCCAATCTTGATGTCTTCGCGATCAACATTAAAGCCAACGTTGCGATATCCAAACAGGACATTGTGATTGTCTGCGTCTTCGGGAAGAGCAGCATTGTTACGACCACCCGGCGTCAGACGTGCTTCGCGGCGTGTTTGCGTGCCCTGGAGTTCCAGGCGCGTCCGGCTAAAACGCCGGCGTCGTATCGGACGGATATTAGCAATAACCTTATCGACGAATTTGAGTTTATTGCCTTTGTTCAAGATACGTGTGCGCTCGCCAGAACGCAGGCTGAACGACCGTCCAATCCGATCAAAGGTGCCATCATGATAAACAATGCGCAGACCTTGAAATCGAATTCGCGTGCCACGATTGATGAGGCGTATATTACGAAATGCACCGCGCGCTTTGCTGGCATCCAAGACAACCTGTTTGGTGCGGGTAGAAATATCTTGGGCAACAATGATACGTGTGTTTGAGCGCTGGGCGTTAGCATCACTAACCAACATCGTCGCGAGAAGAGAGGCAAACAGCGCAAGTGCTGCAAAGTGTATCAGGAAATGAGTTGGTCTCTGCGATTGAAAACCAAATGGTACAACGCTGCTTGACACTGATTGGTGCGGTGAGGTGCTCATTGAAATAACTTTTCTTTCGTCATCAGGTGGTGTGGTCATATTCAAATGTGTCCTATCAACTGACGTTGCGTCTGTCACCTCATGACGGGTCGGTTTTATGTTATGGGCTGGGTATGCAACACAAGTGCGACCGTAGTTAGATCAATGCAGGATTTGCTACATCTCGTGCACCAAGACATGAAAAGGACCTGCAAAGGGCCCAGCCGTGTTTTCTTGAGGCGTTTCGCGAAGGCTACCGTGTCGGCACCATGAACTAAGAAAGGTCTTCAGTGGCGTCATCATTCGAAATGGACCGTGTCTCCAAAGAAAACCTGCTGGCAAGCCTGAGCGATATCGAACACTCATTGCCAGGCCGTGTGCTGCAGGATGGTCATACGTGTGCGTCTCATGCCCATACTCTGACTTGGATTGCGCCCCAGCCGCCTGATGCGGTCGTTCAACCACGCTCAACAGCAGAGCTTGCCCGTATCGCAACCATTGCTTCAAAGCATAAAGTACCACTCATAGGGTTTGGAGGTGGCACCTCCCTTGAGGGGCACGTCAACGCACCGTTTGGCGGTTTGTCGATTGATTTTACAAAAATGAACCGTATCACAGCGTTCAATACACGTGACCTCACTGTGTGTGTTGAAGCTGGCGTGACCCTGTCCGCACTCAATCACTACCTCGCCGATACATCATTCTTTTTTAGTGTTGATCCTGGGGCGGGTGAAGCAACGTTGGGGGGCATGGCGGCCACCCGCGCGTCTGGCACGAATACAGTGCGTTATGGCACCATGCGCGAAAATGTGCAGTCACTTGAAGTCGTGATGAGTGATGGGCGGGTGATAAAAACGGCAACGGAGGCACCAAAGTCGTCAGCAGGTTATGATCTCACGCATCTGTTTGTAGGATCAGAAGGGACACTTGGGCTGATCAGTGCGTTGTCCCTAAAGCTGCACCCACGGCCGCAGGAAACGGCGGTTGTTGTTGCAGGATTTAAAGATCTCAACGCGGCATGTGAAACTGTGATTTCCGCCATTGGATCGGGTCTCAGGCCAGCGCGTATCGAGCTTCTGGATGATAAAATTTTGCATGCGGTCAATCAACATTCAGGAACTGAATTCCCTGAATTGCCGACACTGTTTGTGGAGTTTCATGGACGCATTGGTGAGACAGAGCGTCTGTTTCAATCGTTTGAGAAATTGGCTGATCGACATCACAGCACAACGATCAACGTCGCGTCGGACCCTGACCAGCGGGAAAAACTTTGGCAGGCTCGGCACAGTGCATTTTCAGCCCTAAAAACGGCTTGGCCTGAAGCAACGGTCCTTGCCACAGACGTTTGTGTGCCAGTGTCGAGACTGTCAGAGGCGATTGCAGAAGCGCAGGCGGATATTGCGCGACTTGAACTTACAGCTCCCATTGTGGGGCACGTTGGCGATGGGAATTTCCATGTCTTGCCGGCTTTTGACGGCAGTGATGAACGCCAGACCCAAGCCGTTATGGAGCTTCGTGACAGATTGGTTGTCTCTGCTCACAAATTTGGCGGAACGTGCTCCGGTGAGCATGGCATTGGGCAGGGAAAAATTGAATATCTTGAGCAGGAAGCAGGACAAGGGATCTCGGTTATGCAAGACCTAAAGCGGGCGCTTGACCCGCATAACATTCTCAATCCTGGAAAAGTTGTACGGCTTTAATGCGCCTTGTTTTTCTCTACCGCTCAAAAAATGTAAATTGGCTCATCGCGAAGCAGCCCCTAACCCCACTTTAACACTTTTCACACCGGCAAGTTCGCACATCCTTCAGCTCTTTGCTCTAAACCAGTTATGGGATTTAAGCGCTTGCGGGACGGTTCTTGCTGGCGCCTTCACGCTATCTCAGTTTTTTAGCGTATCGTTTTTATCTGGGCGGGACACCACATGGGCAAGCCAATGAGCATCAATCTGAAAGTCAACTTGATTGGGATTGCAGCCATCCTAATACTCGGTGTCTATTTCGTTTATGATTCGATGAACCCAGAAGTGATTGAGCCATGTTCAACGTATTACCCGCCTTCGGTATCTCTCAACCTTGAGCAAGGTAATGGTGAATTTATAACCGCCTCGACCCTGCAAGGCCGTTCCAGCTCTCAAGATTGGGGCCTGATCGAAAAGCTGAAGGTTGAGCCGGCCTCGGATGCACCGGTTTCCGGCATCTTCGAATTTGCACTCAAAAAGGATGATGTTACCAGCGCCCATAACAAAAAAGGTGGTGCAGGTTTCCCGTGGCAACCGTCCCGGTTGAACGGAGCAAACTCAGTATGCTTTGCCTACGACGTTTGGCTTCCTCAAGATTTTGATTTTGCCGCTGGTGGTATTTTGCCGGGCGTCGCATCTGAGCAAATCCAGCAGCTTGATGAGACGGACGAGTATGACGAAGAGGAGTTGGTGCGTAACTTCAGGTCTCACCTTACGTGGACAAAATCCGGGACGTTACGTTTCATTGCGTATGACCCAACCAGCCGGACGGATGCTAACATGCTGGATATTGATACAAAGAAAGATCTCGTGCCGGGTCGTTGGCATAAGTTAGAACAAGAACTCGTCATGAATGATGTGGGTCAAAGCAATGGCAAAGTCCGTCTCTGGCTTGATGGCGACATCATTGTTGATAACGCTGCTGCTAAGCTTACGCACACCAAGTCTGTAAAATTTGATACAGCTCTCTACCATATCTCTCATGGTACGCCGTATGGCCGCGGCCAAGTTGACTTGAAAAAAGACAGCATTATACGCGTATCGCCAATGGAAATGTCTTGGAAGTAGAGTGCGGCTCTTTCCAGTCAACATTTGCTTATTCATCGTCTGTAACTAGGTTTGTTTCTGTTCTCGCGTCGACTTGCGTTGACCGCGTACAGGGTGAGGGACCGCGCGACTATAATAACATCAAATTTGAAATAAAAGCGCTTGTAAACCAAGCGTAAATCATGCGCGCATTCGATTTAAAATGAATTGCATCTATTGCTGTGAGTGTTGCTTTACGTACAAATCAAGTTGTCCGTAATATGCGTTGTGTCATTCATGTTTTTCGGTTTCAATAGCATCACGACCCGCCGCGCTGTCCCACCATCCCCCCCCCTTGGCGCACGGGTCTCTTTCCTCCCGCGGCCTGGTCGGCCGCGGGTTTTTTTTATGTCAGTGCGAGAAATATTTGGCGGCGCTCTAGCTTGCGTGTCTAAATCCTGCAGCGCGTGCATCCTGTTCTGTGCAGAACCATTTCTCTCCACGCCTCGGGCGTACTTTGACACGTGCATACCCACGATCCCAGGGCAACGCATAGAGCCGTTTGCGTCGGATAACGCGGCCCTTAATAGGACATCCCTTTGGCGCTGCTTTAACGGCTTTGTTCCACCGCACCATGCGATAGTCGGCAGGACGCTCGGCAGAGCCCTGCCAGATGCCGCGCTTTTTCTGACGCGCTTGATCTTCGTCTGTGCGGTAATTTGCTAAGGCACCGAGGTGCGCAAAAGCGTAGCCCCGTGCGACCAGCGCTGCTGCAATATCTCCGTCTTTAGAAACGCAGGTTGCCCGTTTGATGCCGTCGTCGTCTGTGCCAGATACCGTGCAGGTTAGCGTGCGACGGCGTACCAGCTGTGCCAGCTGGCTTTTGGCTTTGCGTCCGCAACGCCAGGAACCGCCTCGGCTGCGTTTACACGTTTGGCTAGGTAGCAGCGCGTCGATATTATCAAGGCGTAACTCCTGCTTGCTTACGCGCAGGTGGCCGCCATCAATGGCGCGCGCGCGACCTTTGATAATTTCACTCTTGAACGGGTTAAGTGCTGAGACCTCTATGCTTGGCACGTGAGGCATTTCAACATCGGGAAGCTCAGGCCAACTGAATTTGCCATCTCCCAAAGCCATATAGGTCCCGCCGGCTGCGAGTGCGATGATGACAGGTACGGCAAGAGCAAGGCTGGCTGCGCGCGGTGACGTGGGCCGATTAGAAAAATCGGGCCATGACAGTGTCGGCAATGAGCCAAAAAGTGAGGCACCTGATGGCCAAGCAGCCACCAAAATTCCGATAAGACTTAGCGCGAGACCGGTGATGAACAGCGTTTCTGATGACAGACCGGACGACCAGAGATTTGTGACAGCACCAACCGTGGCGATGACGGCAACGATACTGAGTGGTCCAGTCACTTCCGGTTTTGCAAGTTGATTGATCGCTGGTGCTGCAAAGGCTGACAGCCTTTGGCCAATGAAACCAAGAGCAGGCCAAACAACATGCGCTAGAAAGCGACGTATGCCGTGCCAGCTCGACCGGCCTGCCGCCCCCATGAGCGCAACGGTTGTCCATAAGCCATGCTTGAGGGCGTTAATGCCGATGTACCAAGCATGTTGAAATCGTGGCCAGCTGTACGC
This sequence comes from Hyphomicrobiaceae bacterium, assembly GCA_021775735.1. GTDB lineage: Bacteria > Pseudomonadota > Alphaproteobacteria > Rhizobiales > Hyphomicrobiaceae > JAHZKN01. Next base: position 131,533 of record JAJFHG010000041.1, on the reverse strand, counting down.
CCAGCTGGCTTTGCTGCCTGAGCGTACGGCCTGGCCAGCAACGACGCTTCCGCGCCCAATCGCTTTGGCGGCTGCTTTGGTATGGGCAATCGATTTCCATTTGGCCTGGCGTACACCAAATGCCGCTGCAGCGCCTGCGTCCTCTAATTTTTGGCGGCGTTTTTCGCGTCGAACAAGTACTGTGGTCCGCACGTACTTATTCCATTCAAAGCCTTCATCTTTTTTGCGCCAAAACGGCATTTCAGTACGTGCCCCTCATACACATGCTCAAATGGAAGTGGGTGTACCCCTGGTGACGTCCTTATGTGGCAAGGATACGAGCCCGAGACGCCTGTGACCACAAGTTTGTCGAAAAAAAATGGCCGTCGATTGGCACCACCAGCAAGCCGCTTCGACGGACATGACGCATCTCTTCCCCTTTATTCAACTGACGCCGCCTGCTATGTGACGTCTGAGACTTGTTACGGAGGACTAACAAATGACGACCACTGCATCACGCCAAGCTTTGGCTTTGATTTTCGCTTCTGGCTTTGGGGTGGCACTTGCAGGCAGCCACAGCACATTTGCAGGTCCCGTGACATTGGCCAAAGATCAAGGCCCGCTTCATGCCCATTGTGATCATGCCATCGCTGACCAGGCCGCTTGGCTGTCTTGCGTCGGCAAGCCATCGCAAACGGCGTCTTCCGCAGAACTCTTTTATGCAGGCTATTGGTTGGCAAAATCTGGGTCTTATCAAAAAGCGTTGTCGTATTTGATGGCGGCAGATCAAACAGACCCACGTGTGGTGACTTACATCGGTTTTTCACACCGCAAACTAGGCAATATTTCTCAAGCCTTTCCATATTATGCAAAAGCATTGGCGCTCAACCCGAATTATAGCGTGGCGCGCGCATATCTCGGTGAGGCTCACCTGACAAAGGGTAATGTTGCCGGTGCTGAACGCGAGCTCACTGAAATTGCACGGCGTTGCGGGATCCATTGTGCGGAGCACATTGATTTAGCCGGTCATATTGAAGCGTATAAAATGGCACACCGCAAAAACGGTTAGGTAAACTCTGCTGCCTTCAAAAGTGCCTGAGTTACTTCGCTGACAGTTTGGCGCCACCGCCAAGAGACCACAGCTCAACTTGTCCTTGACCATCGCTGGCAGCCACGCGGTCATTGGTGGGTGCAAATGCCAAAGATTCAATGTTTCCGTGTTTTGTTTTCAGCATCTTTTCGCTGCGCCGGCGTTTAGTATTCCAGAACCTAACGTTTTGATCTTTGCCCGCTGAGATCAGCTTGGTTCCATTGCCTCGGAAGGCGAGACCTGTCAGGGGACCTCTGTGTTCCTTGTATGAGCGATAGAGTTTTCGTGACCGCGTTGACCAAATACGAATGTTGCCATCAATGCTGGCGCTGGCCATCCGATTTCCATCCTGAGAGAACGCGATGTGGTTCACAAAATCGCGATGGCCGCGATAGGTGCGTACGAGCTTAAATGTCTCTGCGTTCCACATCTTGATGGTTTTGTCTGCGCCACCGGTTGCAATCATTGGCCCACGCGGGGTTTTGGTATACGCAACAACCTGAACGGCACTTCTGTGACCTTCAAAAACATGGAGCGGTGCGTTGGATGATGTGGCATCCCAAAGCGCCGTTTTCCAGTCGTGACTGGAGGCTGCAAATTTTGTCCCGTCATCGACAAATGTAACCGACCAGATGCGCGCCTCGTTGCGCTTGAAAGTGGACACCTTAGAGCCGTTTGTCAGATCCCAGAGTGCGATGGTGCCATTGGCATGGCCGGTCAGCGCTTTGTTGTCATGCGCGGCCAAGGCGAAAGCGGGCCCGTCAGGCAACATAATCGTGCGCACCGGAGTGCCGGATGCTGCTTCCCACGTTTTGAGGCTGCCATCTTTGCCTGCAGTCAACAACGTTCGCCCACTATCAGCAAATGCGGTTGCGAGAATTGCGCTCGTGTGACCTGAAAACGCGCGTTCGAGCCGTTCCGGTTGTCGTTTTGGTGGCGCTGCTTTGCGAATGCTCGCGGTGGTCAGGGGAGACGTGTTGGCATGGCTTGGCCAAGGAAAACGGTCCTGCATGGCTACGGCGGCTGTGGCGACACCAACGCCAAGTATCAGCTTAACCAGAACGGGGCGCAAGTTATTGCGTTTGCGCTGACCAATGCGCCGGGGACGCGGCGGTTTGGGTGTTGGAACCGCGCGCTGGCGTGGTTCAGGCGTTGTTGTGACCTGTTTGACCCGTATGGGATTTGGCGATGTTTTGATGCGTTTCAGCATCGTTGAAAAGCGCCACGTCGAAGATTTGTTGCCTTTGTCGGAATTCGCTTTTGCTTTTTGTTTCTTTCGTGATGCTGGTTTTGCGGCTTTTTTTGCCGGCGTTGCGGCAGGTTTTGACTTCAGCCCATCAAGAAAATCAATGAGCCCACCACCACGCACGGGCTTCTTGGTGGCTTGTTGTACGCCAGTGTCTTTTTTGTTCAGCCGGACGGTAGCGGTATCTGCTGCTGCGACTTTTACTTCTGCCTTCTTTGCAACGACTTTGGCGGGCGCAATCGCTTGAGGCTCAGGTGCTTTCGTGCGCCACCCGCGCTTTTGCGGTTCCGGTGCCATCAAGTCTCGACGCCATGCCGCGACAGACTTTGGTCGCGCCTCAATTTTGAGATTTAGCGCCTTATCGATGGCATTGAGAAAGCCTTTTCGATAGCCACCAATCGCAGCTTCGCGCGCTGGAATAAACTCATCTGTGACCATGCGAGACGGGGCGTCTGGTGGTCGCTTGCCAGTGACAGCGTGATAAAGCGTTCCGGCCAGAGCGTAGATGTCTGTCCAAGGGCCCTGTTTGGAACTGGTTTCGGCATACTGTTCGTAAGGGCTGTAGCCAGGTTTGACCAAAGCCGACACGGTTTTGGAATGTGAGGCGATTTCGCCGCGTGCAGAACCAAAGTCAATCAACACTGGATGGCCGTTTTTGCGAATGATGATATTGTCAGGTGCAATATCGCGATGCAGGAAGTCCGCCTTATGGATCAATTCCAAAGCGTCAAGCAGATTAGGTACAATCGCGTCGAGTTCTTTTTGTCGTGGCGCACGCTTTAAGCCTTTGAGCCAGGACTTCAGACTTTGCCCTTCCTCAAAATGCAAAACCATGTAGCCGGTGTTGTTGGCGCGGAAGTAGCGATAGACGCGGACGATGTTGGGGTGATCGAAGCGAGCAAGAGTTTGCGCCTCTTCAATGAATCGGTCCAAACCCCAGCGATAATCACCTGAGCAATCTTGTGACTTGGGAACCGCATCAGAGCCATCGCTGCGGGCGGCAAAGTCTGAAGGGAAGTATTCCTTGATGGTCACGCGTCGATCAAGCGCAAGTTCATCGGCGAGGTAGGTGATACCGAAGCCACCTGCACCAAGTACGCGGTCAATGCGATAATCGCCAACCAATTCTGTGCCGCTCTGAAGCGATATATGGTCGGTCATGGTCCCCAAACGATCATCCGCAGTGGGTACAGTATTACGCCCACGGTGTAACTAAAATCGAATCCCTAATTAGTGCTCGTTATGAGCCCAGAATGTGGCGCTGGCTAGATTGGGAGTGTCGAAAACTGTGGCTGAGTTCTTATTGTATTTTTGAGTGTGGTGCATGTGCTGATAGGGCAGCGGCAGGGAATTATAGTCCCTGGCGATCAATGCCTTAGCCCTACAACATACCGCCAATCAATTTCAGCATAAAACATTCAATGCGCACACAATTGCCTTTTTGCTGCCCCACAGCGCTTTCACTGTCGTCGCCAATTCGCGGGGATTCGCACGATGCGTGCTCGGACGTTGTCATTCAATTTAACGATTGTTTTGCTGGTATTGCCCGCAACCCTTGTGTTTGCGTTGGTCGTTGCAACACCTGCTTGGTTCGGGCTCGGTGCAATGAGTGCACATTTGCTGTACGAGCAAGTGCCCCTGGTCCAGACTTCGGTTGGGCAGGCCAGAGATGCTGCTGTTGTTTGGCCGAGTGACCTCTACCAGCAGGTGCCAACATTGGTGTTGGGTTTGGCTGCACTCGTTTTGTTCCCGATCATTTCAGTCCTCGCCGCACTTGCCCGCGCGATCTCTCAACACGCATCGGATTCTGAAATCCCTGATCGGGTGACAGAGCGCACGGAACATCATGATTCTGGGACACAGGGTGTTGCGAGGCCCATATCTGACCGTGCTGCTTGCGATGCGGGTCGGCCCGTCTGGCCATCAAAGGCAATGGTTGAGCTGAGCGATCCAACAGGGCACTGCCGTCCGATGCGCTTTACTCTTTCCCGCCCGGTCGTTCAAATTGGTCGTTCAGACGATGTTGATATTGTCATTCCCGATCCAACCGTGCATCGCCATCATGCGACGATCCATTGTACCGAAGATGCTGAGTATCTAGTGACAGATATGGGTGCAGGGACGGGCAATGGTGTTGTCGTCAATGGACATCCCGTCTTGCAACATCAGATTTTTAATGGTGATGAGATCCGTCTCGGGCGTGCCCGATTGATGTTTCTCACCGCTCAAACCTAACCAGTTTCCGCGCCCGGTAAAATACCGACGCAGAGAAAGCAAAGTTAGTCACACCACAAGACAACCGCCACAAGGGAGTTAGACATGACACAAGACCCAACGACAGACGGCCGCGGTGCCGGACAAAATGGTGAAGCACGCACGACGCGTTTCTTAGGCTCTTTGAAGGATGCTTTGGTTGCGGCGGGTCGTGAAGAAACAACGCGTGGGCAAACACCTGTGCATGAAAATAAAGCCGCCCCGCCGCCAGTGCCCAAAGCTGAGGCTAAAAAAACGGCTGAGGCTTCAGGCGCCAAGGCCGCCGGGCCTGATGTGGCCACCGCTGCAACTGTACCAAGTGCAGCAAGTGCAGCCAAAGCCGTGCGTGGCACATCACGCCCGCTTGAAGAACAGCAAATCAAATTGCACAAACTGCCCACGACGCGGGTTGTGAAATCCAATGAAATAAAAGGCCAGGCTGAAAATACGACCGAGTCACCAGCCCGCACCCAACTTGTACGCGGCAAGCTCAAGGTTGAACGTGGTGAATTTGAAAAAGATCCCGTCGTTGGATGGGTGGTGGTGGTCGGTGGCCCTGGTATTGGCAACTATCGCCCAGTTTTTGAAGGAAACAACTCGGTTGGCCGGGGTTCGCAAAATAGAATTGCGATAGATTTTGGCGATGAAGCGATCTCGTCTGAGGAACAAGCCTATATTCGCTATGATTCTTCAGATCGCTCCTTCTTGTTTGTTCCAAACCTTGCTAAAACAAATGTCGTTTCCGTCAACAACAAAAAGCCGACGGGCGCGGTTAGCCTCAACCAAATGGACGTCATCGTGATGGGTAGGACCCAATTGGTGTTTGTTCCGTTTTGTGGCACCGAGTTTGACTGGTCGGCTTTGAACGAGACAACTAAGGGATAATGCAAGGTTTTGATCATGCGCACGCGACAACGCAGGGTGCGCGGGACTATCAGGAAGACTCCGTACTGCTGAGGCAGGGTTCAGAGATCGCATCTCTGGCCCCTGTTGGCATGTCTGCGTCAGCTCAAGACGACGGCAAATCCGTCCAAACCGGCGCTGGTGAGACCAGCAACGGTGCTCCAGACCTGGTTGCTGTTCTGGCAGATGGCATGGGTGGACATACCGGTGGTGCGACGGCATCCAAAACGGTGTGCACGAGTTTCTTGCAAAGTTTTTCGAACTTGAAAGGCAATGTACGTGAACGGCTGGTTGCGTCGTTACGGATGGCCAATGATGCGGTTCGGCAAGTAACCGATGATGACCCGATGCTTGATGGTATGGGATCAACAATGATTGGCGCAGTGTTTAGCCCCGATGGTGTTGAGTGGGTCAGTGTTGGTGACAGTCCATTGATGTTGTTTCGCGGCGGCGAAATCGCGTTACTCAATGAAGACCATTCGTTGGCGCCAGAACTGGATCGCCTCGCTGCTGCTGGTAGCATCAGCGAAGAAGAAGCCAAACGTGATCCACGTCGACACATGCTGCGCTCTGCCATTACGGGCGATGAAATCGAGTTGGTTGATGTGTCGCGCAACCCGCTTAAGATTGAAAAGGGCGATTATATCATTCTTGCAAGTGATGGTTTGCAAACGCTCGAGCCGCCTGAAATCGAACGTATCGTAACCGCTTATGGGTCAGATGGTGCACGCTCGGTCTGTGATGCTCTTATTCGTGCAGTTGAAGCGGTGCGTGACCCACATCAAGACAACGCAACGGTCATGGCTGTGCGTTTGCATGATATGCCCTCCTCCTAAGCCCCAAACGGCCTAAACTCCAAACGGCCCGCTTTGATGTGCGAACACGCACGTGCATCCACGCGCGCTGACGCTGTCTGATAAACTTTGCAATTTGAGTAAGGATTGGTCGATAACGGGGTAACAGAAAATCTCGTAAGTCCCACCGTTAGGCCCTTCAATGTCGCTTGCCGACCAGCACTCTCAATCCCCCGAGTTTAGCGCATCTGATGGTGTATCGGGAAAACATAAGCATCCGATTGAAGCCTTTCTCTGGGTCACATTGTCGATGTTGTTTCTCGCCGCCATTGCCGGTTTGGTGCGCTACATCACCAAACAGGGCTTCGATCCGTTTCAAATTTTGTTCCTGCGTACTGTGTTTTCAGTGCTGTGGATGTCACCGCTGTTGTTTATTCGCGGCACATCATTGGTGCGTACAGACCAGTTTCGGCTCTACGGCACACGGGTGGTGATTAGCTACATTTCAATGTTAGCAATGTTTCATGCCCTGGAATTGATCACCGTAGGCGAAGTAACTGCGATCAGCTTCCTGTCGCCTATCTTTGGGACGTTCTTTGCTATTCTTCTGCTCGGTGAACGGGTGCATGCCAGACGATGGTTAGCTCTTTGCGTCGGGATTGTGGGCGCCGCGATCATATTGCGGCCGGGTACAACCGTATTTGGTGTTGGCCAAACGTTTGCGCTCATCTCAGCAATGGCGATCGGTCTTATCGGCCCGCTTGTGAAAAAGATGACGGGTCGTGATGATGCTGACCGTATCGTGTTTATTACCAATCTGTGCATGGTGCCGCTGGCCTTGATCCCTGCGATCTTCGTTTGGAAAACGCCAACGCCTGAAATCTGGTTGGCGATGGCAGCGCTCGGACTTGTCGCGGTTCTTGGCCACGTCACCTTGGTGCGCGGCTATACCGTCGCTGAAGCCTCACTCGTCATGACATTTAAGTTTTCTCGGCTACCATTTTCGGTTTTGATCGGATATTTGGCATTTGGCGAAATGATTGATGGACCGACTTGGCTTGGAGCCACACTTATTTTTGCAGCGGCGGTTTACATCACGCACCGAGAGGCCAAACTCCATAAGGCGCCACAAAGCAGTGCTTCGGTGCCGCCCCAGGGCTAGACGGAACTGGTTTGCTTAAAACGCGCATGGAGAGGATTGATATGGCAGAGACCACTCCGATTTGTGACTTTGGCTGGTTGGCGCCTGACTTTTCTTTGCCAGCCACGGACGGCAATAGCTATGCGCTGGGTGAACTGAAGGGCCCCAACGGCATGCTGGTGATGTTCATTTGTAATCATTGCCCATATGTCCAGGCAATTTTGGATCGCATTGAGCGCGATGCTCGTGATCTCGCGGATCTTGGCGTTGGCGTTGTTGCCATCTGTTCCAATGATGAGGATGCTTATCCTGAAGACTCTTTCGAGGCGATGGCCGCGTTGGCAACCGAACGCAGATTTCCTTTCCATTATCTGCATGATGCCAGCCAGCAGGTCGCACGCACCTATGATGCGGTGTGTACGCCGGATTTTTTTGGATTTAATGCTGATCTCGAACTGCAGTATCGCGGACGGATTGATGCCAGTGGTCGCAATCCTGCACCTGAAAATGCCCGTCGCGAGCTTTTTGAAGCCATGAAACAAGTCGCAGAGACAGGTAAGGGGCCTGAGAAGCAGACCCCATCGCTGGGTTGCTCAATCAAATGGCGGGTTTAGCCGGAGCCCGTTTTGGCCAACACCCCCGGCGGGATGGGCATTCGATAAATTTGCCCAGCGGTGGCTGAATACGATTGGTCAGAAGGGCCGAGCAGAGCCACCTTCCCCCCTGGAGCGGCGCTCTGACCCATCGATTGGTGCTGATCCGGCGTTGACCCTTGACCCCCATCGCCTTATACAACGGCCCAATGATGCCGCTCGGGACCCAGTTCCGGGCGGTTCACGTGTTTCAATCACAACGTGCCCATCGAATGCCGTAGCGCCTCGCCAAGGTGCCCATTCCGTCGGTGCCTATACAGCCTGTGATTGTTAGGTGTTTACATAAGGGACCACAACTATGGCCAATACTTCCTCGGCAAAGAAGGCAGTTCGTAAGATCCTTCGCCGTACTGCGGTGAATAAAGATCGCCGCACAGAAATGCGCTCATCCATTCGCAGTGTTGAAGAAGCTGTTGCGAGCGGCGATTCGGCTGCGGCACGCGAAGCATTCTCAGCCGCTGAACCGTTGATCGCGCGCATTGGACAACGCGGCATCATCCATCGCAAATCTGCGAGCCGGAAAATTTCTCGCCTTGCTGCCCGTGTTAAGGCGCTCGGATAAATTTTTTTTCAATTCAGGTGCACTTGGGGCCGGTGTGTTGTGTTCGCCACAACACACCGGCCCCTTTTTATTTCTGCGTCAATGTTGCAATGCAATGATATTGTTGAATCGCAAGGACTTGAGTAGGCGAAGCTCGCATTCTTCTTAACTTTGCCGACTCGCAACTAGCAGAATCTTCAAGTCAAAAATGAAACTTTTACGAGAAGTTCTTGCCGCCTATTTTTTTCGAATTTGCACTACGTTCAGTAGTTGAAATTCTGCTGAAGACTCAATGAGATTCTCAACAGACCTGTGGATGAATGACACGATGTCGCTTGGGGAAAACCAACCCTAAGTTGCCTCGTTCGTGCACGTTTCACGCACCCTGCCGGGCCTTGACCAAACCGTTAATTAATCGTTAAGAATTTGACCAAGCCAGATGCTGTGGAAATGCGGGAATATACTTTTCAAGTGTCAGTCGGCTTTGTCAGGTCGCGTAATTGTCTGATGGCCTGAATTCAGTATCCAAGTGCGTAGTATGTGCGTCTTCACCAGGCTCAATGCCCGGTGATGTTAGTCGATGTTCACATTTTTTGCTGCGACGCTTGGGCAAGCATTTTTGCTGTTGCCGGGGTGGTGCGGTGAAGATGAGCGGGGGTGTAAAGCGTGACAGTTGAGCGCGAAGTTCGCGTGAAAGATGTATCCGTTTCCGATGTGTGGAAAAGGCTCCAGTCGGATCCAGGTTCAGTGCTGATTGATGTGCGCTCGCGTTCAGAGTGGACGTTTGTTGGACTGCCGGATCTGTCCACAATCGGCAAACCGGTTCTGACTATCGAATGGCAGACGTTTCCGGACAGCCAAATCAATGCGGCGTTCGCAGATCGGCTTACCGCAGAATTACAGCGCCTTGGCGCGAATGAGGGCAGCGACCTGTTCTTCATTTGCCGCTCGGGTGGACGTAGCCGCACGGCTGCAGAACTGAGTTCGGCTGCGGGCTACCGCAGTTGTTTTAACGTGGCAGAGGGGTTCGAGGGCGAACTTGATGCCGATAGACATCGGGGCAACGTCGGTGGTTGGAAAGCTGCTGGTCTGCCCTGGCAACAAGGATGAAACGGTATGCGTGAATGAAGATTGTTTGAGGCCATATGACGGCTCGCTGAGGGGGCTCGGGGAGCGGTTGATGGGGTCTCAAACCAAACAACAACAGTGAAGCAAACGAGTGTGGGGTAAATGAAAATGCAAACGCTTCAGAAGACAAATGTCTCGGTCGACGATGCAATCAAGGCACCGGGCAAGGTAACGTCAGGCACCACAGCGGGGCAAACGGCGGGTCAAGCCACAGGTAAGGCTGCAACGGCGAAATCTGCGCCAAAGTCCACGAAAGAAGGCCAGGGCAGCAAAGTGCGGGCAATGCTGCGGGCGCGTCTGGGTGAAGACATCTACATGAGCTGGTTTAATGCGCTTGAATTTGATGACTTCGATGGCAAGACTGTAACCGTTTCTGTGCCAGTTAAATTCCTTTGCAACTGGATCAAGTCGCACTACAGCGATGATCTTCTGACGTGCTGTCAGTCCGAGTTTAAGACTGCAGAACGCGTCAACGTGATTTTGCGTCAGCCAGGTGGTGGTATACGCCACGGTGATCAGGCACCAGAACTTGTCGCCAAGCAGCAAGCTGGAACGCCAGATGCGCAGCACGCATCAGGTTTTGACGCGCGCCAGCAGCCTCAAACCGGTTTATCAGGCGCGGTATTGCCCGGCTTTAATCCAGCAGCGCGCACGCAAGTTGGTGGCTTTGAAGGCTCACCTTTGGATCCGCGCTATACTTTTGATAGTTTTGTTGTTGGTCCGGCAAACAGGCTGGCACACGCAGGTGCCACACAGGTCGCCGAGACTGTGATGAACAACAACCCAGGCTTCAATCCGCTTTATATTCACTCTTCCGTTGGTCTTGGAAAAACGCACTTGTTGCATGCTGTGGCGTGGGAAGTGAAACGGAGTATCCCTCAAGCCCAGGTTCTTTATCTTACTGCGGAGCGGTTCCGCTATCAGTTCGTTGAAGCACTACGCAGCCAAGATCCAATGGCATTTAAGGAAAAGTTCCGCTCGATCAACGTGCTGCTGATTGACGATCTGGAATTCATGCACGGTGAAAAAACCGAAGAAGAGTTCGATCATATCGTCAATACACTGCTTGACGGTGGTCGCCAGATTGTTGTGGCTTCGGCAAGGGCACCCGGTCAGATCGAGCATCTCAACGAACGTATGCGGTCAAGATTGCAGCGTGGTCTCGTCGCTGAGATCGGTAATTTCGATTATCAGCTGCGTATTCAGGTTCTGGAAGCTCGTATTGCTGACAAGAAAGCAATCGATTCCACCTTTAGTCTTGCGCCGGAAATTTTAGATCTGCTCGCCAATAAGTTGACGGAAAGCGGGCGCGAGTTGGAAGGCGCTGTCACCCGCCTTTATGCAACCTGGCAATATATGCGTACACCAATTACGCTCGACATCGCAGAGACGGTGATCCGTGATTTGGTGCAGGGCATTGAACCGCGACGCATTAAAATCGAAGACATCCTGCGCATTATCTCGCGTCACTATGGGGTTTCAAAAAGCGATCTGCTCTCTCAGCGCCGCCACCGTTCAGTGGTTTGGCCTCGCCAAATTGGCATGTATCTAGCCAAGCAATTGACACAGCGATCGTTGCCGGAAATTGGTCGCCGGTTTGGCAACCGCGATCACACCACGGTGTTGCACGCTATCCGCAAGATTGAGGGCCTGCTTGGCGACAATGTGCGTCTGCGTGATGAGATTGATGAGTTGAAGAAGATTCTCAGCCACTAAGCTTATTATGGCTTGGGTTGAGGGTTTTTTAGTCCTTAGATCTCGGTGGGAGCACTCGGGAGGCACATCAGCCGGATTGAGATGCCTCTCACCGCCCTCTCTGGGCCTTTGGCGTGGACCACCCTCTCAGCAAAAATGCCTGGTGCAGTTCAGTTGCTGCTCCAGGTTTCATTTATTCCCCTTGTTGTAAGTTTGCGCTTTGAATTGCCGTTTTGGGGCGGTAAATGGCATTATTGGGCTGGTTGTCTATTATTGGACTGTAGCAAACGCCCGTTTTCCTATGGCTTAGCGGACCCGGTGTTGGTCCGACCCTTGAAAAACAGCGGCCAATCAGGTCAAAGTGCCGGTCTCTTGAGCGAGTCTCTTCCCTTCCAGTCATGATGACGGGGCCTTAGCGGTCAGGGTCGCGGTGTCGCTTGATATTTAGAATTCTAACCCGCCGAGGCGACTAATGCGGCTTGTGATTGAACGCGGTGAATTACTCAGAGCGCTGGGTCATGTCACCAGCGTGGTAGAACGTCGGACGACCATTCCTATTTTGTCGAATGTCTTGTTGAAAGCGTCGGGCAAAAAACTGGAGTTCAAAGCGACCGACCTGGAACGGGAAGTGATGGAAGAGGCAGCGGCTGACGTCAGCGCTTCTGGTGCCATCACGGTTCCAGCACACGTGCTGCATGACATTGTGCGCAAGTTGCCTGATGGATCGCAGGTTGAAATCAAGCGTGATGGGGAAAAGGACCGAGTGACGATCACTTCGGGTCAATCCATTTTTGCGCTGCAAGCTTTGCCGCCTGAAGATTTCCCAGACTTAGCGGCCGGTGATCTTGGCACAACGTTTGAACTCAAAGCCAATGACCTACGGCGTTTGCTCGACAAGACACGGTTCGCCATCTCAACCGAAGAGACACGCTATTATCTTAACGGTATCTATCTGCACGTCGCGGGTGAAGCTAAAAAGAAAATGCTACGTGCTGTTGCAACCGATGGCCACCGCTTGGCTCAGGTCGAACTTGACTTGCCTAAGGGCGCCGATGGTATGCCGGGGGTGATCGTACCACGCAAGACCGTGCATGAACTGCATCGCTTGTTAGAAGCAAGTTCGGGCAACGTTTCGGTTTCGGTGAATGACTCCAAAGTCAGGTTCGTCGCCGGCAGCGTGACCTTAGTGTCCAAGCTCATCGATGGTACGTTCCCGGATTACGCACGCGTTATTCCGCAAAATAATGATAAGGAACTGGTTCTTGAAAAAGCTAGTTTCACATCTGCTGTTGATCGCGTCTCGACCATTGCCAGTGAACGTGGCCGCGCTGTGAAACTCAACATCGCGCCAGAAAAGCTGGTGTTGTCTGTGAACAATCCCGAAGGTGGTAGCGCAACGGAAGAAATTGCCGTTGACTACGATTCTGAGGCGCTGGAAATCGGCTTTAACGCTCGATATCTGCTGGACATCGCAGGTCAGATGGAAGGCGAGGAAGCCCACTTCTTCCTGGCAGATCCAGGGTCACCAACGATGATCCGTGACGCAGGTGATGAAGCCGCGCTTTATGTCTTGATGCCGATGCGGGTCTAGCAGGTCAGCATATCACAACCTGGGATCGAAGCAGTGGGCGCATGCGCACCCAACTGCTTTGCTCGCTAAGAGGCAATCATCGTGACGGCGCACTCGGCAAAGAACCCTGATCTGCATGTGTCTCGCCGTGGCGGGGCTGAACCTTCTCAAGAAGACGAAAAGTCGGCTGACGATAAGATCGAGCACCCAAAACGCGAGCCGCGCTTTTGGCTCGAAAAAGTTACGCTGTTTCACTATCGCAATTACAGTGAAGCGAGCCTTGAGGTTGGTCCAGAGCCAATTGTTTTGCTCGGCCAGAACGGGGCAGGAAAAACCAATTTTCTTGAGGCGTTGTCTCTGTTTTCGCCAGGGCGCGGCCTGCGCCGGGCACATTCATCTGATTTAGCTGCCGCACATTCAGATGGCGCCTGGTCCGTATCTGGGCGCGTTCATAGTGCTGTTGGCCCCGTTACCATTGGCACTGGCATGCGTGCCAGCGCCAATAAAGGAGAACGAGGTCAAGGTGAGCGTGCGCAACGCATTGTGCGCATTGATGGCGACTCGCGTGTCAGTTCCGGCGTGCTAGCAGAATATCTCGACATGATCTGGTTGACACCAGCGATGGATGGGTTGTTTGCCGGTCCCGCTTCCGAACGTCGCCGCTTTCTTGATCAGCTGGTACTTTGTTTTGATAGCGGACACCGCACGACCCTCAACCGTTTTGAACGTGCCATGCAACAACGTAATCGGATGTTATCTGACCGGGTTGAAGACCCCCATGTTTTGACCGGGTTGGAGCAGATTATGGCACAGACTGGCGTTGCTCTGGCTGCTGCGCGATCAGAAGCGGTCGCAGCTCTTCGCACTGTCATTGGTGCGCGCCGAGATCGCGATCCAACGTCTCCGTTTCCGTGGGCTGATGTGGGCCTGGGTGGACAATTGGAGGCTGATTTGGCAAGCCAGCCTGCCGTTGATGTTGAAGATCAATATTTGGAGCGATTGAAGGCGTCGCGTGGCAGGGATCAAGCTGCCGGACGCGCGCTTGATGGGCCGCATCGAAGTGACTTCTTGGTTGGTCATGGGCCAAAAAGTATGGCTGCACGGTTGTCTTCAACGGGAGAACAAAAGTCATTGTTGCTCGGTTTGGTTCTGGCTCATGCCGAATTGGTGCGCCAGCGCCGTGACGGCCTGGCGCCTGTGTTGTTGTTGGATGAGGTCGCGGCACACCTGGATAGTGATCGCCGTGGTGCGTTGTTTGCTGAAATCCGTGCGCTTAACGCGCAAGCCTGGATGACGGGGACCGATGAAGCAGCGTTTTCAGGCCTTGGTCCTGAGGTGCAAATTCGGCATGTTTATGAGGGCAAAATCGGTCCGCAATAGGCATCAAGACAGTGCCTCTGTGACGACGCAGTAACTCATTGATACTAAAGATGAAATTCGTGTGCATGGATCGTCGCAGACGGCCACCTTTTTGGCCCGTATTGTGGCCTGGCGTGGTATAGTCAGGGCCACTATTTTTTAGCCCCAAAGGACTGCTCGCACATGGCTGATGACTCGGCAGAAAAGGCCCCGGCTGGCCAGGATTACGGCGCCGATTCCATCAAAATGCTGAAGGGTTTGGACGCCGTTCGCAAACGTCCCGGCATGTACATCGGTGACACAGATGATGGCTCCGGCTTGCACCATATGATCTATGAGGTGGTGGATAATGCCGTTGATGAAGTGCTCGCTGGCCACGCTAACGAATGCGAAGTAACACTCAACCCGGACGGTTCGTGCACCGTTCGCGATGATGGTCGCGGCATTCCAACCGGTATCAAGCAAGACGATGATCACGATCCCAAGCGGTCTGCAACTGAGATTGTGTTTACCGAGCTGCACGCAGGCGGCAAGTTCGATCAGAATTCGTACAAAGTCTCAGGCGGCTTGCACGGTGTTGGTGTGTCTGTTGTCAATGCGTTGTCGACGTGGCTGACCTGCCGCGTCTGGCGCGACGGCAAAGCCTTTGAGATTAAGTTTCGTGATGGTGTCCCTGAAGGGCCGCTGCAAATACTTGGTGATGCCGATGGCAAACGCGGTACGGAAGTTAGCTTTTTGCCGTCAACCAACACGTTCACCATGGTTGAGTTTGATTATGCCACGCTCGAACATCGTCTACGCGAGCTGGCTTTCTTAAATTCTGGTGCTCGCATCGTGTTGACCGACGCGCGCCACGCTGACGTTAAGCGTGAAGAGCTATACTACGAAGGCGGCACCGCTGCATTTGTTCGATTTTTAGACCGCTCTAAGAGCGGTCTTCTTGAAGAGCCGGTCATGATCGCACAAGAGCGTGATGGCATCTCGGTTGATGTCGCGCTGTGGTGGAACGACAGTTACCATGAGAACGTGCTTTGTTTCACAAACAACATTCCGCAACGGGATGGTGGTACGCACCTTGCTGGATTCCGCTCTGCATTGACCCGGAGCATTAATAAATATGCTGAGACCAGTGGTCTGACCAAAAAAGAAAAGGTCAGCTTGTCAGGCGATGACGCGCGCGAAGGCTTAACCTGCGTGTTGTCCGTCAAGGTGCCAGATCCAAAGTTTTCAAGCCAAACCAAAGACAAGCTGGTGTCCAGTGAAGTCAAACCTGTGGTCGAGGCCCTGATTGGGGAGCACTTGGCGACTTGGTTCGAGGAACACCCCAAAGAAGCCCGCCTCATCGTTGGCAAAATTGTTGAGGCCGCGCTGGCACGTGAAGCGGCGCGTAAAGCTCGTGACCTGACACGGCGCAAGGGTGCGCTTGATATGGCAAACCTGCCGGGCAAACTTGCAGAATGTCAGGATCGTGATCCAGCAAACACAGAAATGTTTATCGTTGAGGGTGACTCTGCTGGTGGCTCGGCCAAGCAAGGTCGCGAACGTGCGTATCAGGCCGTCTTGCCAATTCGAGGTAAGATCCTCAACGTGGAGCGCGCACGCTTTGATAAGATGTTGTCGAGCCAGGAAATTGGCACGCTGATTACAGCGCTTGGCACAGGCATTGGCCGTGAAGAATTCAATCTTGAAAAGCTGCGCTATCACAAAATCATCATTATGACAGATGCTGACGTTGATGGTGCGCACATTCGTACGCTGCTATTGACGTTCTTCTATCGCCAAATGCCCGAGTTGGTTGAAAAGGGACACCTCTACATTGCCCAGCCGCCACTCTATAAAGTCGCGCGAGGCAAGTCAGAGACGTATCTGAAGGACCAACGTGCGCTTGAAGATTACTTGATCGACAGCGGTCTTTCTGAAACGGTTCTTGTTACGCAGAATGGTGAGCGTGCAGGCCCCGATCTGCGCGATGTTCTGAATGATGCGCGCAACATTGGTCGTTTGATCGATGATTTGCATTCGCGTTACTCGCGCGACATTGTCGAACAAGCGGCGATCGTCGGTGCCTTTGATCCAGAGTATCAAAATTCTGCTGTTGAAGCGAGCAAGGTTGCTGACAGAATTTCTGACCGTCTCAATCTGATCGCCGATGAAACGGAAAAAGGTTGGCAGGGCCGCTACGGCAATGATGGCTACCTGTTGACGCGTGAAGTGCGCGGTGTCACGGAAGCTCATGCCTTGGATGTTGCTTTCCTTGCCTCTCTTGAAGCTCGGCGGCTCAATGAGAAGCACAAGGTGCTTGAGGAGGTCTATTCCGGCGTCTCAACGCTCAAGCGCAAGGATGAGGATGTTCCTATTCATGGTCCGCGTAGTTTGCTTGAGGCTGTTTATGAAAGCGGTCGCAAGGGATTGACCTTGCAGCGTTATAAAGGTCTCGGCGAAATGAACCCTGATCAGCTTTGGGAAACCACGCTTGATAAAAACGGACGCACGTTGTTGCAGGTGAAGATCGGTGATTTGGCGGATACGGATGAAATTTTCACCAAGCTGATGGGTGATGTGGTTGAGTCGCGTCGTGAATTTATTCAGGAAAATGCGCTTTCGGTTGCAAATCTCGACGTTTGATCTAACGCCAAAGCCCGTTTAAGCTGGCATGCTATAGTGCACCTAAGCCACTATTGGGCGGTGTGTGTTAAGCCGGGGGAACGGAGCCGATCATGTTGATAAGACTACTTCTCGCGACGGGTACCATCTTCTTCTCGTTGATCCTTGGTGCCATTTTGTTGGCGTTTGTCGGCTACAACAATCCCGAGCTATTGTCTGACATGCTCGGTTGGGCGCGTCAGTTAAAGATGTTCATTACATCGCGCGGGTTGGCCCCTCATTACAATATCTGGCTAGAACTCTTGTTAGAAGAGCGGCAATTGCTGTTCATGGCGTTTGTGATCGCCGCGCGTGTTGCGATTGCGCTCACCATGGGTCTTGGCGCCTACATATACAGTGTCTTGTCGAGATAACGGGCACGCGCGTTCAAAACTTGAAGGTGTGTGTGCCGTTTGATGTTTGATCACATCAAATGTGTTGGGCAATAGCGATGCAGGTCTGGTCCCTCGTTGGTCAACCAGTGTTCGGCAGCTTTAAAGTCCGGGCAAAGCTCTGACACGATACTCCAAAATGCCGGGCTGTGATTCATCTCTTTGAGGTGGGCGACTTCGTGGGCGGCCACATAATCGAGAATCTCCGGCGGCGCCAGGATAAGGCGCCAAGAAAACGAAAGCGTTCCCGTCGAAGAGCACGAGCCCCAGCGACTTGATTGGTCGCGCACACTTATCCGACGATAAGTAACACCAAGTGTCGATGCGTGACGCTTCGTGCGTTCTTCGAGATCTGTTTTCGCTGTCCGTACAAGCCAATCCTTCAATCGGCGCGGGCAATACTCGGGTCTGCCCGCAACGTGGAGCTCAGATCCAGTCTCTCCCTCGATTTGTGCAACAACACCACGTCCACGTGTTTGTGCGCGGAAGCAGATGCGATGTGGCCTGCCGCGAAAGGGAATCTCTGTGCCATCAATGAACGCCATCACTTGAGGCGCTTTCAAAAGGCGTTCTGTAATCCAGGCGTAATGGGCAAGGATCAATCCAGCTGCTTCTCGGCGGCTGGCGCGTTTGGGAATAGTCGCTACGATTTTGCGGGTCGCAGCGTTTACTCTGAGCGTCAGATTACGTGCGCGTGGATGGCGGCGTAACTCAAGACTGGCATTTTGCGTGGATTGAAAGTGGGCCGCGATGGCATCCAAGTCACTTGCAACAAGATCTTGCTCGGTCTTGGGCCGGGCAGAGAACAATGAAACAAGGGGTTCGGTCGTGATCACGTGCGGCTGACTTTCTTTATCTTTGTTTTTTTCTGTACGCCAGGGGTTGAAGATGTTTGCGTGTACATCCGCATGGCGCTTTTGAACATTGTGTCATTTGAGATATGCCACAACTTCATGACGGTCTGCAGGGGCGTATCATCAACAAACTCTTTTGTTGCTGGCGTGGCAGACGTACTGCGGCTTCCCCCAGTTTCGTTGCTTGCCAGCCTTTCGGTGTCATTTGCAGGTGTCAGGGCTTCAGTCTTCGCCGACGTTTTTTGCCTTTTGAACTTTTTGAGCAAAGCCCAGCTCGACTCATCCCATTTCGGATCGTGACTGCGTACAAACTGAGCAATGCGCGGGGCAATGTTGGTGCGGAATTTTGTGCCGTTGAACAAGCCATAGTGACCAACGCCTGGTGCTACATATGCGTGTTGGCTGCGCGCTGGCAGATTAGGGCATAGGCTATGGGCGGCACTGCATTGGCCAATACCAGTGATGTCGTCCTTCTCGCCTTCGATTGTCATCAGGGCGACGCGCTGAATTTTGCTTGGGTCAACAATTTTGCCGCGATGATGCATCTCACCTTGCGGTAATGCGTGGCGGATGAAAACGGTGTCGATTGTTTGCAGATAGAATTCGGCAGTGAGATCCATCACGGCCAAGTATTCATCATAAAATGTGCGATGTTTCTCCGCTGAATCGCCATCACCCTCGACGAGATGATCGAAAAACTCATGATGGGCCCGGGTATGGCGATCTAAATTCATCGACATGAATCCAGAAAGTTGAGTAAAGCCGGGGTAAACCGGGCGTCCAGTACCCGGCAATGGCCAAGGCACGTGCGAGATGACGGTATTGCGGAACCAGTCAAGCGTGCGCTTTTCTGCAACTTTGTTGACGGCTGTCGGGTTGATCCTGGTGTCAATAGGCCCACCAATGAGCGTCATGCTCCATGGCACATCTGGATCATTGTCAGCCTCCAGGTTGGCGACAGCAGCCAAAACTGGCACTGAAGGTTGGCAGACGCCAATCAGGTGTGCATCACCATTGAGGTGATGCATGATGTCGATGATGTAATCGATATAATCATCCAGATCGAAGCTGCCGTCTTGCATGGGTACGCTGCGTGCATCCACCCAATCGGTAATATAGACATCGTGATTGGGCAGTAGCGTTTCTACAGTCCCGCGCAACAGCGTCGCAAAGTGTCCAGACATTGGCGCGACGAGAAGCACGCGTGGGTCCCTGTCGGTAGCGCTTTGTGGCAGATCACGTTGGAAATGTATGAGCCGACAAAATGGTTTTTGCCAGACGACGTTTTCTGTCACCGCGACTTGCTCACCATCGATTTCAATTTCTGAAATGCCAAATTCTGGTTTCTCGTAACGCCGGGTTGTGCGTTCAAAAACTTCGCAGACTGCGGCTGCATGTTGCCCCAATTGCGAATGTGCAAGCGGGTTAAACGGATGCGTGAGAAGGGTGTGATATGTGCCTGCTGCAGCGCGCGCAGGGCGCACAGCAGCGTGACCTAGTTCATACCATTGATAAAGCAAGATCGACGGCTCCCTTTGATCATGAAGATCAACGCTTAACTGATTTGCGCGTGGTATTGTTGCACGCGCTAAATTTTCTGCGGCCGTGCGCCTGCAAAAAATCAGTGCATAATGGGCATAACTTGCGAGTCTTTGTTGACGACGGGACCATGTACCGATTCGCACCATCTACCTAAGCATCTCTGCTGGTAGATTGTTGGTGTAAAACTTTGGCAGCGTAGGGGTCTCCCATTGGCCACATAATGCTGCAGCGCAAAAGTGCGCACCGCATCATAGATATGGGCGTAACTGCTCAACAAGCTTATCGGCGGATGTTGGGTGGCCGAAGTAGTGAACAAACTTCCCGTTTTCATCCATCAGATAAATCAGCGAGGCGTGATCCATCGTGTAGCTGTTGGGCTGGTTGGAGTCTTTGACCTTTTTGGCGTAAACGCGGAATGTTTTTTTGACGACGGTATCGACTTCTTCCTTGTTGCCGGTCAAGCCGACCAAACGTGGATGGAAGCTGGCAACATAATCGGCCAATAACTTTGGCGTGTCGCGTTCTGGGTCAACCGTAATAAAAACCGGCGTAACATTATCTGCCGCAGAGCCCAACGTATCGAGCGCGGCTGAAATAACTTGCAAGCTACCGGGGCAAATGTCTGGGCAATGCGTGAAGCCAAAATAGATCAGCATTTTTTTGCCGTGAAAATCTTTGTCGGTTACGCGCTTGCCTTCATGATTAACCAAAGAGAAGGGGCCACCGATCAGTGCTTTGCCTGTTGTATTTTGTTGCCCAGCCGGTGAGACAAACGAGCCGATAGAATTCATGAAAAGCAAAGCAGCAAACCCGCCGGCGATTGCGCCAAGTACAACTAACAAAATTAATCTAGGGCGCATGTCGTAACCTTTCTGAGATCTTTGTGCAGGTAATGAAGATTTTGGAGGTACATATCTTTTGCATCCCCATCCGGCATGGTATGCAACGTCCGCTACGAGCCAGCAAGCTCATCATTAGCCCGTCATGATGAATAGAGCGAGGCTATCGAGGTATCGCGTCACTATGCCATCCAATGCAGGATCTCAGTCAAACCGAATTGCAGCGTCAAAAAGCCGACTGAAGCTTGGCACCATCGTGCGAATTAGGTGGCTTGCTGTCATCGGACAAAGCCTCGCTGTTGCTATCGTTACCCTGGGTCTTGGCTTTGATATGCCCATCGGGCCGGCGTTATTGCTCATTGCAATGTCGGCGTGGCTGAACATCTATCTGTCTATTCGTTTTCCCGCGCGGTTCCGGTTATCGAATACGTTTGCGATTGGCTTGCTGATATATGACGTGCTGCAACTGGGTGCGTTGCTGTATCTAACGGGTGGCGTTGATAACCCATTTGCCATGTTGCTGGTTGCACCGGTAACGGTTTCTGCCGCGACACTGACATTGCGCAATACTCTTTTTCTAGGTGGCTTGGCGTTGCTGGTCACGATGGTCTTGATATTCTTCGCAATGCCCCTGCCTTGGGGCGCCAGTCAGGCACCAACTTTGCCGTTCCTTTACAAGCTGGGCTACTTTGCTGCCGTAACGGCGTGTATGGCTTTTCTAGCTATTTATGCTTGGCGTATCACGAAAGAAACGTCTCAAATGTCAACAGCGCTTGCGACTACAGAGCTTGTGTTGGCGCGGGAGCAAAAGTTGCACGCCTTAGATGGGTTGGCCGCTGCAGCAGCGCATGAGCTTGGTACGCCGCTTTCAACCATCGTTCTGGTAACCAAAGAGCTAGAACGGGGTATCTCGAAGGACAGTGCCCATCATGAAGATATTACGTTGCTGCGTACGCAGGCGCAGCGGTGTCGGGAAATTCTGCAAAAACTAACCCAACGCTCGCCGGAAGATGAAGATCCCCTGCATGGCTCGTTCACGGTGCAGGCCCTTTTGTCAGAGGGTGTTGCGCCCTACAAGAATGGTGTGATTTCCATAGTTGTGTCAGCCGCAGCCCGCCCGTCAGCAAAAGGCGAGGGTGTCAGTGAGCCGCTTGGCGTTCGCCGCCCCGGTGTTCTTTATGGCCTCGGCAATATTATAGAAAATGCCACTGACTTCGCTAAATCCAAAGTTGATGTGACGGCCAGTTGGGATGAAAATGAGGTGGAGCTACAAGTTGTCGACGATGGCCCGGGCTTTCGCCCTGAGATTATCGAGATTTTGGGCGAGCCTTATGTGACCTCCAGACCGGACGCAGGCAAGCACCAGCATGGTAAAAAAACTGGTGGTTTGGGTCTTGGCTTCTTCATCGCGAAGACCTTGCTTGAGCGATCCGGGGCAAGATTAAGCTTTGAAAACAGGGCACAACCAAATACTGGCGCTCGGGTACGTATAATTTGGCCCCGGCGCGCTTTTGAATCTAAGCGCGAGACGAGCTTTTCCAGATTTGCTCAAAGTCTTGCTGTGTTAACCGACAAACGGACCTAGAGCTTTAAAATTCTTAGTGTTTTTGCCAAATCTTGACTAGGCGAACGCCGCCTCAGGGTTCTATACTCGCGCCTTCACTGAAGGAGAGATGTATCGTGACGGAAGACCTGTCATTTCAACCAGACGAATTGCCCGAAGATCGGTCCCTGATTATCGTTGATGACGACCGCCCCTTTTTGCAACGTTTGTCGCGTGCCATGGAGCAACGCGGATTTGAGGTGCGTAGTGCCCACTCAGTTTCCGAGGGCATTGATTTGATCCGCCAACAGCCACCGGCATTTGCCGTTGTGGACATGCGCTTGGAAGATGGTAATGGCCTTGATGTGTTAGCTGAGTTAACGCGTTCACGCGCAGACTCGCGCGTCATTGTGCTCACTGGCTACGGCAATATCGCAACCGCTGTGTCAGCCGTCAAACTCGGTGCGATTGATTATCTGCCAAAACCTGCGGATGCAGATGATGTCACGGATGCTCTTTTAGCTCCGCCAAATACAAAAGCACCACCGCCAGAAAATCCAATGTCGGCAGACCGTGTGCGCTGGGAACACATTCAACGTGTTTACGAGTTGTGCAATCGTAACGTTTCTGAGACGGCCCGTAGGCTGAATATGCACCGCAGAACACTGCAACGGATTCTCGCAAAGCGTGCGCCAAAGTAAAATGTGCGGCGCATATGTGATCTGAGCGCGTGACAACATGAGTGAGCCTAAACGCAAGGGGACTAATTGCGTTAGCCTTCGCTTCAATTTTGTCCGCGTGACCTGTCTTGCGGCGGTCGCCCGGGTGCTCTTTTCAACCTTATACAACGGCCTTAGCTGGGCGGTTCGCGTCGTCCTTGCCAGACCTTGCGTCTGAGGCTTGGTTCGGTGGCGTCCGAAAGTCGACGCGCGGCAGCGTGGGCAAAGCGTAGTGTTATGGTCTTGCGCCGCGCTGGTGTGAGGCGATCAATGTCTGGTTTGCGGATCAGTTCACCACCATAGTTGTCGGCTACAATCAGCCCTGTCTTGGCGGGGAGAATATTGATCGGAAAGTCTGGTTTAACGGCAAAAAACAGCGCATCGCAATAGGCACTGTAATCCGGCCATTTTTGATCGGACTGAAAGTCCGCCACGCTGGATTTGATTTCGACAATCCAAATATCACCTTTTTCTGTGATCGCAACGATGTCTGCACGGCGTCCATTTGGCAGCGGTAATTCACAAACACTGGATAGCGCGTGCTGTGCCAAAACACGGACCACACCGCGCTGCAATTCCAGCGCGGTGTCAGATTGACGGCCATCAACGATGTCGTTTGCGGCGTCAGGGATGTTTGTCCCGAGTGGATTTTGTGTCTTCATGGGCAAGCCCATTTAAGGATGGTTTTGGCCTGGCGGGTCAGGATGAAGACCACCTTTTACAGCATTGGCATTGCTTTAGCCCACCATCATGGCCAAATTATTCAGCGGCAACGGCATGGCTGTCTTGGGGCTCCAGGCGTGCTGCGCAGAATTTAAATTCAGGAATTTTGCCCATCGGATCAAGTTGAGGGTTGGTCAGAATATTGGCTGCTGCTTCTGCAAAGCAGAATGGAATGAAGATCATACCTTCGGCAACTTCGCGGTCCTGACGGACCTTCAATGTAATCTCACCACGACGTGTCACAACGCGCACGAACTCGCCGGGCTTGAGCTTAAACCGTTCTACATCGCGGCGATTGACCGAGACGATCGCTTCTGGCTCAAGGTCATCCAGACTATTGGCGCGCCGGGACATGGAACCAGTATGCCAGTGCTCGAGTAGGCGGCCCGTCGTTAGGATCAATGGGAATTCTTCATCCGGCACTTCAGCGGGTGGTGATACATCGGCGGGCACAATACGCGCGCGCCCCGATTTGGTTGGGAACCCATCACCAAAGATAATTTCATTGCCAGGTTGATCCGGTGAATCGCACGGATAGGTAACCGAATGCTCGCGATCAACGCGATCCCATGTGATGTTATTAAGCGAAGGCATGCACTTCGCCATTTCATTGAACACGTCACTTGGGTGGGTATAGGTCCAATCCAACCCAATGCCATTGGCAATGTCTTTGATCAGCTGCCAGTCTTGGCGCGCATCTCCTGGTGGGTCGAGCACTGGTCGTGCCATCTGAACCTGTCGATTGGTATTGGTAAACGTGCCCCATTTTTCTGCGTGAGCAGAAGCTGGCAACACGACATCGGCGTGCCAGGCGGTCTCCGTTAAGAAGATGTCTTGAACGACGAGGTGTTCGAGTTTTGCCAGCGCTTCACGCGCATGGGCCGCGTCAGGGTCTGACATGGCTGGGTTTTCGCCCTGAACATACATGCCCTTGATCGAGCCAGCGTGAATAGCTTTTATAATTTCAACAACAGTAAGCCCTGGTTTGGCGTCAAGTTTACGGCCCCACAATTCCTCATAGAAATCACGGGTCGTTTTGTCCTCGACTGAGATGTAATCGGGATAGACCATTGGAATTAGCCCGGCATCAGATGCGCCTTGCACATTGTTTTGTCCACGAAGGGGATGCAGTCCGGTGCCAGGACGGCCGATGTGACCGGTTGAAAGAGCTAGCGCAATCAAGCACCGTGAATTATCGGTGCCATGGACATGTTGGCTGATACCCATGCCCCAGAAGATGAGAGAGGCGTTTGCTTTTGCGTATATGCGCGCCACATCGCGGATTTTTTCAGCCTTGATGCCGCAAATTGCTTCCATCTTTTCAGGCGGGTAATCCTTGACCTTCTTTTTGAGTTGTTCAAAACCCTCTGTATTGGCCTGCACATATTGTTTGTCATAAAGGTTTTCATCAATGATCGTGTGCAACATAGCGTTTAAGAGTGCGACGTCGGTCCCGGCCTTGAACTGCAAAGCATGGGTGGCGTAGCGTTGTGTGCCCTGGAAGCGTCCACGCGGGTCGATGATGATAAGATCCGCGCCGCGTTTTGCCGCTTCACGCAGGAATGTTGCAGCAACCGGATGGTTTTCTGACGGTCGGGCACCAATCACAATAATGCAATCGGCGTCCTTGGCAGCCATGAATGGTGCTGTAACAGCGCCCGAGTTCAGCCCTTCCATGAGGGCGGCAACGGACGAGGCATGGCAAAGACGCGTGCAATGGTCGACGTTATTTGTACCAAAGCCTTGTCGAATAAGTTTTTGGAAAAGATAGGCTTCTTCATTGGAGCATTTGGCGGAGCCAAATCCGGCAAGAGCTTGTCCGCCATCGCGATCAATAATGGTTTTGAGGCCGCCTGTTGCAACCTCGAGCGCTTCTTCCCAGCTCGCTTCGCGGAAGATTTCTCCCGGGCTTTCTGGGGTGACCTGTAAATCACCCCGTTTGGGTGCATCGTCACGACGGATCAGCGGTTTGGTCAGACGATCTTCATGATGAATATAGTCGAAGCCAAAGCGCCCTTTTACACACAATCGATTGCGATTGGATGGACCATCGCGACCATCAACGTAAAGGATTTTGTTGTCTTTGACGTGGGCTGTGGTTTGGCAGCCAACACCACAATATGGGCACAAGGTATCGACAGATTTTTCTTCGTAGTTGACGCGCTCACCCGTCGTAGTGTCGAGGAGGCTTGATTCCATCAATGCGCCGGTCGGGCACGCCTGGACACATTCACCACACGCAACACATGTGGATGCGCCCATGTCCTGGTCAAAGTCGAAAATAACTTTAGAGCCGTGACCACGATATGCCATGCCTATAACGTCGTTGTGTTGCACCTCACGGCATGCTCTGACGCACAGACCACAGTTGATGCAGGCATCCAGGTTGACCGAGATGGCTGGGTGCGACACGTCCATTGCTGGTTGATCACTTTGAGGATACCGGCTGGTTGTGGCGATCCCCATGTCATCGACCCAGTTCCAAAACTTAGATTTGGGATCGTGAGACGTTTCTTTTTTTGGCTGGTCAGCTATCAAAAGTTCAAAAACCAGTTCGCGCGATTTTTTAGCGCGTTCGCTGGCGGTTTTGACTTTAAGGCCGTCGGAGACCTTGCGTTGGCAAGAGGCAGCAAGCACGCGCTCGCCTTCAATTTCGACCATGCACGCGCGGCAGTTGCCATCAGCGCGATAGTCTGGTTCTGGCAGCCAGCACAAATGCGGGATCTTGGTGCCTTCGCGCTGCGCCACCTGCCAGATGGTTTCGTCTGCGTTGGCTTCGACAGTCTTGCCATCGAGTTCAAACTTGATCTTGCCAGCCATGGAGTTCTCTCAATTTGGAGCTAGTGGCGATGGGCTACGTCTCGTTCCCGCATCACTTAACCGTTACGATTTTAGATCATCGGGGAAGAACTTAATCACCGACGTCAGAGGATTTGAGGCCGCTTGCCCCAGACCACAGATTGATGCGTCTCTCATGACGATTGCAAGATCATCAAGGAGTGTTTCATCCCACACTTTGTCCGACATCAGCTTAACTGCTTTTTCTGTACCGTTACGACATGGTGTACACTGTCCGCAGCTTTCATCTTCAAAAAACTTCATCAAATTTAGCGCGACAGCTTTCATGTCGTCTTGATCGGAGAGGACCACGACGGCATGAGCGCCAACAAAGCAGCCGTATTTTTCTAACGTACCAAAGTCGAGCGGCAGGTCCGCTTTTGATGCTGGCAAGATGCCGCCGCTGGCGCCACCGGGCAGATATCCTTTGAATTTGTGACCATCTTTCATGCCACCAGCCAGCTTGATCAAGCCGTTAGCTGTCATGCCTGCGGGGGCCAAAATCACGCCTGGTTTTTTGACATGCCCTGAGACCGAAAACGATCTCAGCCCCGTGGCTTTACCTTCGCCGAGGTCTGCAAACCATTGTGCTCCCTTGGTGATGATTTCAGGAACCCAATAAAGCGTTTCAATGTTGTTTACGAGCGTTGGGCGATCAAAGATGCCGACTTGAGCCACATAAGGTGGTCTATGACGCGGTAGCCCGCGCTTGCCTTCGATGGATTCGATCATCGCGCTTTCTTCGCCGCAGATATAAGCGCCCGCGCCACGGCGTAAACTCAACTTGGTGTGTTTCGCAAGACCCGATTTTTTAATCTTTTTGATTTCAGAGAGCAGAATTTTGCGCACGGCTGGGTATTCATCGCGGATGTAAATGAAGACTTCTTCCGCTTCGACCGCCCAGGCGGCAATCAACATACCTTCCAAGAACTGATGCGGCTTGGTTTCAAGATAATAGCGGTCTTTGAAAGTGCCAGGCTCGCCTTCATCGCCGTTGACCGCCATCAATCGCGGCCCAGCTTCGGCACGTACAAACCCCCACTTGCGCCCAGTTGGAAAGCCTGCACCACCAAGCCCGCGCAAGCCGCCGTCTGATAGCGTGGCGATCACATCTTCGATCGAGCGCTCCCCCTTGAGGCACGCTTCAAGGACTGTGTACCCGCCATCTTTGCGATAACCATCAAAGTCCTGGTAATCAGGTACTTTGGTTTTCACTGCGCCTTTTTTAACCAGGTCCTTCAGCTTTTTTGTAGTTGCCTTGGGGACGTGGCGGTGCCCAACCTCGGCCGCTGGCGCCACATCACAGGCACCAATGCACGGCACGCGCACAACACGGACATTTTTCATGTCCGTGCCATCAAGATCCGCAATGAGTTTTTCAGCGCCCGCCATCATGCACGACAAGCTTTCACATACACGCACCGTGACTTTGGGGGGCGGAGTTTCACCGTCCAGTACGACATCAAAATGAGCGTAGAAGGTCGCGACTTCGTAAACTTCTGCCATTGGAATTTTTAAAAGCTCACCAAGCGATTGCATGTTGGCAGCCGACAAGCAGCCTTCTTTGTCTTGAATGAGGTGCAAATATTCAATGAGCAGCGGGCGCTCATAAGGTCCCTCGCCAATGATGGCGATCACGGCATCCAATTCACCTGGTTTGATCTGGCGCCCTTTGGCAAAAGCAGGCGCTTTGCGTCGTCCTGATCCAGGGTGAATGGAGCGGCCGTCTGGTTTTGCCTTCGGCGTGTCTCGTTTGGACATCAGCTTTACGATGCTCTTTCTATGATCAATTTCTTGGTGCTGAGCTCATTTGAATGCAAAACGTTGGTCAACCCATATCCCAGATAGCGATGGTGCCATTTTTGGGGGTCGTAAGGGTCTTTTTGTCCGCCTCAATTTTTCTTCTCAATGACAACGGCAAACTCTCACCTGATCTGCCGCGTCATTCGAATTGCCCAACGTCCATAGAGAAGGAAAGTCTTCCTCGGTGCTTTGACATTTAGGCCCCGGAAACGGGGTACAAACCTAGCGCCTTGGCACTCCTTTTAGACGAAAGGAGGAAGCGGTGTCGAGGTGTGACAGAGCTTTCTCAGCAATGATTTTGCGGCATTTTATACGGGGTGGCCGGTAAATGACCCGGTAGGGTAGCGCGTCGCCCACCGATGTTCGCTGGTCGCCCAAAATTGAAACAAGCTCACCCCCACATTTGGGGAAAAATCTGGTAAGGAGCGGGCTGGCCGACTGTCGGTCCGAGCGGATGTCAACGGGCTCTGAGCCAATGCCTGAATTGCCAGAAGTAGAAACCGTGTGCCAGGGGTTGGCGCCTCAGATGATCGGAGCAACCTTTCGCACCGTTGAACAGCGGCGCGCAAACCTACGGTTTCCTTTTGGCCGCGATTTCAAGGCGCGTCTTGTTGGCGCCGAAGTTGCCACTCTGAGGCGACGGGCCAAATATCTTCTGGCGGGTCTTTCAACAGGAGAGTGTCTGGTCATGCATCTTGGTATGAGCGGACGATTTCTCGTCCACCAGCCTCGGTCCAAATCCGCAGATACGCTTGGTGATTACATCTACGATAGCGGCGCAAACACGAAGCATGACCATGTGGTGTTTCATATGTCGAGCGGCGCCACGATTACCTACAACGACCCACGCCGTTTTGGTTTCATGTTGCTTGTTCCTGAAAATATGCTCGACGATCACGCGCTTTTCCGCCACCTCGGCGTTGAACCGCTTGGTAATGAACTGTCGGCAATCTACCTGTCTGCAAAAGCGTCCGCGCGGCGCAGTTCTCTCAAATCATTTTTAATGGATCAGCGCATTGTTGCTGGGCTTGGTAATATCTATGTCTGCGAAGCGTTGCATCATGCGGGGCTGTCGCCCAACAGAGCCGCGGCGTGTTTGTCAGACCGGTTGGGAAATCCAACAGCGCGTGCAGAGCGCTTAGTGATCGCTATTCGTGAGGTTCTGCAAAAAGCTGTTGCGCTTGGTGGATCAACGCTGCGTAATTATCGTGATCCAAGCGGTGCCAGCGGGAGCTTTCAAGAGACATTTGCCGTATATGGCCGTGCTGGCGAGGTTTGCGGACGGAAAGGTTGTGATGGCTTGGTCAAGCGGAGTGTCCACCAAGGGCGCTCAACATTTCACTGCGGGCGCTGCCAACGTTAAGACGCCGTTGCCGCTTCTGTTCGTGAACGATTGTGCATCAGATGCGTGATCAAAGATAAAACGCATAGGACAACAATGCCAATGCCGCCCCACAGAAAGACCTCGTTTGCGGCCCAATCTGACTTCACTGTTTGCAATTTTCCAGCGCCAATGAGGTATGTCAGGCCTCCGATCGCTGCAACGCCGTGCAGAATAGTCAGGGAGAGGGATGGCAATCGGCTCGGTTGTGCGTTTCCAAGCCGATAGACAAAGATAAAAATACCAATGCCTATGATCGCCATACCAAGTCCGTATTGCCAGGAATGACGCCAACTTAGGTCAGACAAGGAATAGACGGCGAACATGGCGGCGGCTCCCCATGTGTATACCAGGCCAGCAAGGCGCGCGTTACGGCGTACCGCTGATGCAGTTGCAGCCGCTTTTTCAGAAGCATTGGATTTGCGCCATGCATTTGCGTTTATCAAAAGTGCTGCTGCGACAACGATTGAAATAAAACTGATCGCACAAAGTGCTGTAAATTGTGCGTCCCCGCGCCCGGCGCCATGCACCATTCCGGTGACCGACAAAATCAGCCCTACCGCAAGAAATGGAACGAGAGGCGTGAGTGACATATATGGTTTCCAAGCAGAGCTGTGAACAAGTCGATCCTGTCATCCCTCTTGGACAGTGAGATGAGAGTACAACAATTCAGACAGGGTGCGACTAAAACTTTATGTGAACAAGACTCGGAGTTATGTGAACAAGATCCCGAGTTGAAATCATATAGGGTCCACCATTGAAGAGTGTTAACCTGATTTCTCAACGCCTCGTTGTTGCCAAAGGGCGTGAGCGCTGATTGCAAGCAGAGCCAGTCCACCAAACACAAACACGATATTGGCTGCCCAATCAGGTCGTATTTTTGTCAGAATACTTTTGTCCGGGTCAATTGAAATTCCAATCAGCATGGCAAGCATGCCAAGGACTTGGCCAATGGTCAGTAGGCGACCCAGTTTGAGCATGGTCTGGTCGTCACTGTTGTTGGCGGCATCACGCTCAAGTGCTGAGGCAAAAAGCAGACACAGCAACCCAACAACGGCAAAGGCGGCAAAGAAGTGAAGCCACTCCCGCCAGGGTGTCAGCAACAGTGTGTAGGACAGTCCAAGGATTGCAGCACCCCATATCCAGACCAAACCCATGTGTTGTGCTGATGATGCCCCGATTGCGTGCTGTGATGCGCCGGACGCCGTCAGTTGCGCATTATCTCTCAGTCCCATCACCGCAAAGATCAAAGCTGATAAAGCAGCAGTCGCAAGATGCAGTCGTTGGTCGCCAATGTAAGTTGCAGCAAGTACGGCGGCAACCGTCAGTACGAGGATGGCAAGCCAACGGCCGGACAGCAGTTTCGACATCTGTGTCTCCCATTTATTCACAGTCGTTTGGTTTTCTAAATCAGGCGCTTTTTGCCAGCGCGTCAACCCAGAAATTGTGGGCGGACCCTAGATCAAACCGCACAAAATAGGAATCGAATTAATTGACTGCGGCAATTGCTCGTTTCATGTGCTTTTCAAGGCCTCGTCATGGTCTGGGAATACTGGCAGAGTGAGGCCCGGAGACGACACTGAGACGCGTTTTTGAGGGCTTTTGGGACGTGACGATTGCTGACTTAAATATGGATCCTGCGCGCTTTCTTGTTCGTTCGTGCAAGCACGACATAATGTGCCGCCTGTTTTTGTTTGCGGTGTTTGTGGGTTTTGTTGGTGCGGGCCTGCCGGCGTTGGCTGAAAACGCGCCTGCGACAGAGCCCGGGTATACAATCGCCGTTCACATCAGTTCATCGAAGAAAGAAAACGGACCAGAGGAAGTCTTTGCGATCCAAGACTTTGTTCGCCGTCGGGCGGAGATGATCAATACTCAAGGCGGAGTCAAGGGTCGCAAACTCAACATTCGTTTTTTTGACGATAAAACAGATGTCAAAAAAACAATTGCCAACGTTGATGAAGCGCTGACAGATCCTCGATTGCTTGCCATGGTTGGCATTTGGAATTCAACCCGTGGCTCAGAGGTGATGGACACCGTGGGAGCATCTGGTAAAGCGTTGATCTCTGAATTGTCGGTTGAAAATTTGTTTGCCAAGCATCGCAACATCTACACACTCACGCGCGCAGTCAGCGATGAAGAAGATGTGTTTGTGTCCTTTGCGAGCGGCAAGTTTCAACGCTTGGCATTCATAGGCCTCAAGAATGATCTCTATACCAAGGCATTTCATGATCATTTAGCTAGACCCGATGCCAAGGTTCCGATGGTGGCTGCATCTTGGATTGAAGGGGAAATCGAGGATAGTGAAGCTGAAATAGACCGTATGATTGGTGAGATTAAAACCAAGAACGCTGATATTTTGTTTTTGTCAGTAGGGTCGCGCCGCGGTTCTCAGGTGTTGGACAGGCTGGCAAAATCAGACATTAAAATTCCAGTATTTATTGCCCTTGGTTCGATCAATGGAGTTGTGTCGCATCCAACAGGTGGCGGCAAGCGCTACCTTGGTTCGTTTTATGAAATCGCGGAAGGCGGCATTGCCAATCTCAACAACGAACGTTTGGAACAATTGATGCGCAGTCCGGATCGCATGCCTGCAGTGCGCACTTATTCTCCATACGCTGTTGGCTACGGCGCGCGCTATGCTGATCTGGTTGCGATGTTGGCAGAGCTTGCTGAAGACAGTCCATCTCCTAACCCTGAACGCATGGCAGACTACATAGTCGATGAACTTGCCAAGCTTCGCAAAGGACGGCGGGTGTGGCGGGGTTGGGCGCAAGACTGGACGTTTACGGATGCGCAGGCTTCGGGTGAACACTCATTGCTCGTGTGGCGGCCGGATGCCCGCGCCAAGTCTATTTTAGCACCCCAGCAGTATCTGCGCCGTGGCGACGCTGTGAAAGCGGTGCCAGTGCTTTATGTGCATCTTGATATGGTGTCGATTTCCCACGTCGATAGCAACGACCGTAGCTTTGATGCAGAGTTCTTTTTCACGCTGCGGGCTAATAAGCAGATTCCAATTAGCGCTATCGAATTTACAAATGCGATGTGGAGTTCTGATTCTGCGCAACCGATGATCAATGTCCGGCGTGTCTATGAAGAGACGTCTTCGGGAGACGATGATCTGGTTTCACGCATCTATAAGGTCGTGGGTCGGTTTCGTTTTGATCCAGATCTCAGGAAATATCCATTTGATGAACAGATATTCTCGATTTCCTTCCAGCCAGCAACAATGGATGCCGCCTTTTTCCTTCAGCCGCCCGCTGATGAGATCCGAGCTGACACATTTCAGGTCGATGGTTGGAAAATGCATTCCCACTACGTCGGCACCAATGAGTTGATCATTCGCTCAATTGAAAGCGCTGCGGGGGGCGAGAAGGTTCTGCCCTATTATAATTTCAACTACACTTGGGTCATGCATCGTCACGTGATTGATTATTTGCTGCGCGTGATTGTGCCCCTTGCCTTTATTATGATTGTTGCCTACGTGGCGCATTTCATTCCAACTGCACGTTTTGAAGCGGTGATGGGTATTCAGGTGACCGCGCTATTGTCTGCGATTGCGCTTTATCTGGCGCTCAATCAGCCTGCATCAGACAAAGCGACGTTGTCCGATATCATCTTTGTCATGGCCTACGCCTCAATCACGGTCATGATTACGCTTTCCGTGTTGGAGGTAAATCAGACGCTTGTTGGCTCAACCAATGGCATTAGGATTGTAAATTTTGTGCAGATCTATCTAGTTCCCATTTTTGCGATGGGAATGATTGCTTACATTCTGATTTCCGCAGCGAACCCAATCACCTTGCAACGGATCTGGAGTGTGGTCTGGCCCTATGGCACGGCCTCAGCTATCTTGCCGGGGCCCGTTTGAGACGATTTGTGAGTCAATTTCGCCAATAACGTCTGGGTCTTTGCCGTCGTAGTCGATTGCTGACAAAATTGATTTTATGGATTCCAATCGGGCACGACGTTGGTCATTAGCGTGAATGATGGTCCACGGGCTGGTTGCTGTGTGAGAGAACCGGAACATATCGTTTTCAGCTTCAGTATAGTCATCCCATTTTGACATCGCTTTGATGTCGATGGGGCTGAGCTTCCAGTGCTTCAGTGGGTTGTGACGGCGCTCATGGAACCGCTTTAGCTGCATTTCACGACCAATCGTCAGGTAAAATTTAAAGAAGTGAATGCCATCGCGCACCAACAGCGCTTCATAATCTGCAACCTCTCGCAGGAAGTTGGCCAGTTGTGCTTCGGTGCAAAAGCCCATCACCCGCTCAACACCGGCGCGATTGTACCAAGACCGATCGAACAACACGACATCGCCGTCTGTTGGCAGGTGGGCGGCATATCGTTGAAAATACCATTGGCCTTGTTCAGTTTCGGTCGGCTTGGACAGCGCAACAGAGCGCGCATGGCGCGGATTGATATACCGCAATGTGCGCGATATGCAGCCACCCTTACCCGCAGAGTCGCGACCCTCATACAGGGCAACAATTCGTTTGCCTGTTTTCTGAACGTCTGTTTGCAACTTTACAAGTTCATGTTGCAGCTCCAGCAAGCGTTGTTCATAGAGATTTTTTTTGATCCGTTTTTTATAGGGAAAGCGACCTGAGCTCAGGGCTGCGTCTTTGATCACATCGGGTAATTTAGGTTCATGAATGTCGAAATTGGCGAGCGGATCAGACGTGTTCTTGTCTTTGGATTTTTGCTGTGCTTCGCGTTCGGTATCGTCGGCCATTTGGTGTCATTCCGCCTCTATGTCGTCGCATTTGCGCTCGCAAACGCAGGGTGAGACTCAAATCTTAGCCTCATTGAGCCGCAACACCCAACTTTGTATGGTTTCAGGGTTGCTGGTTAAGCCACCTCAACGGTTGTCATGGCTCGGATCGGCCCGGCCACTTCAGGCCCGTCTGGACCCAACGATGTGCGTGTACTCTGTGGAAAAACGAACGCGCTTTTCACCGACACTTAACCGCCGTACTCCGGTCAAAAACACCCAATAGATCGGATGATGGATCATGAAGGCCTTGGGGGGCTGATGGGACATTTGAGGCAACAGATGTTTGCTGACCCGGTGTTGGGCGTTGCATGGGGGCTTGAGATTTCAAGCGCACCGGTGTGGCGACGGCGTTTGGGCGTAAACGAGTTTGATAGGCACACCCCATGGCGTATGCGTCGCAGCCGCGTAACCGAAACCGATTTGACCCGAGATCTCTGAAACTCGATTTCGCGCCAGAGGATGATGACTGGCACCAAGATCCACAGACCGGACGGGATATTAAAAAGTATATTCTGGTTGTTGGTCTCGGCGCTTTGTCGTGGGTCGCGACCTATATTGGTATGCTGGAGCTGATCCAGGCCAACCTAGGGTCACTTCCCTTCGCCCACAAAGTCGTTATTGGATTTTCCGTCGCCATGTTGATGGTGATGATCGTCTGGTTGCTCGACCAGATGTTCAAGCCGCATGCTGGCGCAATTAAACTGGCCTACGTTGGTGGTTATCTATTTTTGACGCTGATCTCGGTTGGTTTTGGCTTTGGCTTCTATTGGAAGGTTTTGGAAAGTCGGACCGAAGCTTCGCGTTCTGCTGAGTCGGCTGTCGGACAAGTGCAAAGCTCTCTCAATGGTGCTTCAACGCGCCTTGAACAATTGCAGGCAACGCTGACGCAGTTGGCTGATGTCTCTCAGAAGAAGTCAGAACTTGAGCGGACCAAAGGCACGTCATGCCCAAACAGCCGCCCAGGCGATGGCCCAAGACGCAAGATGCGGGCTGAGGATGCGGCCAAATTTACGTTTTCATCTGAATTTGTTGCAGGTCGTGTTGGTGCGATTAAACGAGATATGAAAGCGCTCGATGGCGATCTCGTGAAAATTGCCAAGAAGGACCAATCGATTATCGATCCTAAGTCAGGCACGCGAAATGAGTTTATGCGCGCGCTTGGCCGCAAGCTTGACCTTACGGTCACTGGTTTTAACGCCTTTCGGACCGATCCCCAGCTACAGCAATTGCGCGCGGATTTGGCGGTGCGTGCAGACAAAACCGTCTTTAAACTAGCCGGTGGGCGAACGTTCTCCTGTCCTGACGCGCAACTTCAGCAAGCATTGCGTGGTGCAGTGCGTGCGCTGGATCAATTGCCGACACTCGACAAGCCAAAGATCGCTGTTGTTGAAGGCTCGGAAGCAACCATTGAGGCCTTTCGCCGTTTGACGGCGACGATACAGGGTGCGTTGACGTTTAAATTGCCACCTTCGGCAGATGAATTACGCGAACTTCAGCAAAAAGCCATTCGCCAGGCTGTGAGCAGAACCGACCGCGCAAAACTCGAAATGGAAACGGCGGGGTTGTCAAATCGTGACTACGTGCCGCTTTCCATAGCCCTGTTTGTGGATCTTTGTCTGCTGCTGGTTTCAATGGGCCGGGTTACCAATCGTATTGAAAATCTCGTGCCGAAAATGCGTGCTGCAGAACGCGGTCCGGTGATTGAAATTCTGTCGCGCTTTAAGGATATTCATCGCGATCCACAAGTGCGCGATAACTTTGAAATCTTCCGTCATGTCGTGTTTGATCAAAACGGCGATTACTATGTTGCAGTACCGCTCGATGCGCCGTTCCGTGGTCATTCGCGTGCGCCACTGAGTGAAAACTACGGCACCGAACAAGCCCAAGAGCTTCAGAATGAAGCCCACTTGCTCGCTAACCTGTTCACTAGTTTTGAAAAAGAACGCATCTTTAGACGTGTTTATAATCCATTGCTGCTTAATACGCGCGCTATCCAGAAACGGTTGGCCCGACAGGGCAGCAAGTTTGCAGGCTGTGAGGCGTTCCGTGTCTATAAGTTCCGCGATGGTGCCTGGTCAGACATTATTCTGGGCGCGGTGATGGGGGCCGCGCGCCGCGCTGAGACCAAGCGTCGTCGTGAGCAGCTGGAAGAAGACCTGTTTGCAACGAGTTCATCCGGCAAGGGTGTCGATAGCTTTGCACCGTTTGCTGCCACTGAACCACCGGCGGCGGATATCTTGTCCTCGACACCATACGATACCACTCAAACCGCAGCCTATAATTTTGTGAGCGGCGCACCGCGCCAACGCCACCGTGATGACGACCGTGCACCGGTTCATACGGCTGCCCAGCCAACGGCTCCGAGCCCGGGCGTAAACGCGTCTTGGCAGACGCAGACGCGGCCAACGACGGCAGACGTCACCGCACAGCATGAAGCCAAATTTGGTCCCTATGCCATGCACGTGAACGATGCTGATGTTAGTGAGTTTCCTGAATTTGATGACACCCTTCCCGCGGATGCAACGGAAGCAGATGTGACGGTGACGCCGCCAAGCCAGGAATTATTGGATGACGTGGCACCGCGTAAGTATGTGTTGACACAAGAGGCTGATGCAGTCGCGGCGACCGAAATCCACGTGCCGTCAGCGAACCGGTTTGAAGCTGTTTCAGATGTTGTACCAGCAGGGCGGGACGAGCCAACGTCTCTGGCAACAATGCCAACAACAGAAGCAACGTTGACCGCGCCAGTTTCCGTTAACACAGAGTTAACCGAAGGCCAGGTTGATGTGGTTGTGACGAGAGATACCGCAACATTTTCTGTGCCTGTCACCGAAGCAACATTGCCGAAGGGTGTTGCAGGTTTGATGCGCAAGGCGTTGCAAGCGGCGAAGGAAGAGTTAAACGGCACAGATGATGCGCAATTCGCTGCAAATTCGGACGCTGAATTGTCAGTTCCTGTTGTCAGTGAAACACCGGTAATTGCACTCCCATACCAGTCTGATGAAGGTAAAAATAACGCGGGAGAACAAGGTGTTGAGCTGCATGATGGAGAAGAGGTTTCGCGTCTCGCCAGCCGATTTGCAGCGCATACAGATGTTTAAAGTCATGAGCCGGAAAAAAATGTCAGGAAATAGGCCAGTCAGAAAGGGTTACTTAACACAGTCGGGCGATACTCCTTTTCGAAACTTGGCCTTTTCTATCGTCGCGTATTCTAGAGCCAGCAAAAAAAGAGGACCTGACAGATGAGTGAAACGGCGACTTCGGCAATGCATGTGATTAAGAAAGAGGACAAACAATCTGTCCTTCGTGCATTTATTGCGCAAGATATTGAAGCGCGCCGCAAAGTGCCAGCCGTGGAAGGTGCGACCCGCACATATTGCCTTATTGCCCGCTCGCCAGATAGTCCCGTTGCCCGTGCGGTTGCAGAGCTTTCTGATGACCTTGCAGCTCTTGGCATTTCAATTTATGCGGTATTTGCAACTCTTGGTGCACGTGGCTCCGCGTCAAAGCGCCAGAAGGAACCTTCAGACCTCAATAATGTTCGCCAGGTTCAAGATCAGCGCTTGCTCGATGCTCATGAAGTCCTGCTGCTTGATAATCAGTCATCTTGGATTGGCGATTGCATGCGTCGTGACCCTGCACAAAGTGATGCCTATGAGCGTTATAGCAGCAACTGCACGTTTACCAATGCCAGCGCCCTGTCTGCATTTGAACATCTTTGGAATGGTGCGCGGCCAGTGAAATCGGCATGGTTGTCAACGGCTCAGGGTCAAGCACGGACTGTTATTTCTGACCAAGAGCTGCTCGCAACGTCCGCTGCAATGTCGCCGCTTGACGATGTCAGTTTGCGGGCCCCAACAACACGCCACTAGGTCGGCTTTATCTCTACGCCGTAGAGCCCCAATCATTGCCAAATTTTATGCCCGTCTGGCCACATGCCAGGCGGGTTTTTCGTTGTGCATTCATAGGATGATTTATGAACCGAGAGACCGTGTGCACCGCAGCACACACCTGCTCATAATCTTAGCCTTGGCAAAATAGCCGCATTCCCCGGTATCTAGCGATAACGCGCCGCTTATCGTCAATGTTTTGTCATTGGAGTCTGATGGTCTTCAGATCCCCATATCGCTACGCCTACACTATGTCCGCGCCGATGAACCATGCGCCCGTCTCAGGCGACCCAACTTTGCCAGTGATGACCCATTTTTAGTGCCCCTATTTTGAGGAAGCCCCCAATGTCCGACATTCAGGTTTTGAGACCCCCACTTTTGATCACCCAGGCTGTGCGCTTGGTTCTGGGTTTCACTGTCTTGGTTCTGTTTACCCTGGCGGCGCTGGCAGAGCCCGCGAAGTTCATTCATCGCGGTATTGAAAAAGATGCCACACGCTACGAAGCGTTTATCAAAAAACATTGGAAGCCGGGGTCAGCACGCCCAGGTGTTTTAAGAATTCGTGCCACCCGCGTTTTAAGCTCTGATCCCCGCGCGGCATCGCGCGGCTTTGCTTCAGCTGTCGTGAACGAAGATAGAAACCCGGCCAACTGGCTCGGTCTCGCACAAGCACTTTTGGCTATCAAGCCAGACCCATCAAACACCTCTGAGCGTTATGATTTGCCGGTTAATGCCAGCGGTGCGGCCTACCGCGCTTATCATCTTGCCTTTAAAGATAATGACAAAGCGGTTGCGTTGCACGTTCTCTCCCAAGCTTTGCAACGCCGCTCCTATTGGCGACCTGCTATCGAGGCACTGAAAACCTCACTCATCTATGTTGAAGATGGTGATGTCCGCAAGTCCTTTGAGGAGCTACGTGCGCAACACGGCTTTCGCATGATGGACTATGCAACGGAAAGTGATGTTGCAGAACCGCGCATATGTCTCCGTTTCTCCGAGCTGTTGTCGCGCTCGGTTGAAGACTTTTCAAAGTATGTTGCAATCAATGGCAAGGACCCGGAAGCTTTATCCGCTGAAAAGAAACAACTGTGCTTTGGCGCAGTGAGCCACGGTGAACGCTATCAGATTCAGGTGCGCGCTGGGCTTCCTGCTGACATTGGCGAAGTTCTGCCAAAAAATCTCGATCTGGCGATTTATGTACCAGACCGTAAACCGTTTGCGAATTTCACAGGCAAAGCCTACGTCCTGCCAGCACGTGGTCAACAGGGCATTCCGCTTGTCAGCGTCAACACCGAGTCTGTCGACGTAAACGTCTATCGCATTGGTGATCGCAGCTTGTCATCGCAAATGGAAAGCGGAAGTCTTAACCGCCAGCTATCTGGATATGACCTTGACCAACTGAAGAACAAAACCGGTTCCAAGATTTATAGCGGCAAGATGGCGGTTGTGTCGAAACTAAACCGCGAAGTGACGACAGCGTTTCCAGTGGCTGATGTGCTGGGCACGCTGAAGCCCGGTGCTTATGTAATGACGGCTGCACCCAGTGGGCGTCCACAAGAGCGCTGGCGCACTCTGCCGACGCAATGGTTTATCGTTTCTGATTTGGGACTGACGGCATTTTCCGGTCACGATGGCGTTCATGCGTTTGTTCGCTCCTTGGCGAGCGCAGCCACGCAAAATGCTGTCGATGTAAAACTTGTTGCGCGTAACAACGAAGTGCTTGGCACCGCAAAAACGAATGAAAATGGCTATGTACATTTTGAAGATCGCTTGA
Organism: Hyphomicrobiaceae bacterium; assembly: GCA_021775735.1. Lineage (GTDB taxonomy): Bacteria > Pseudomonadota > Alphaproteobacteria > Rhizobiales > Hyphomicrobiaceae > JAHZKN01. The sequence continues at coordinate 91,463 of JAJFHG010000041.1, read as the reverse complement.
CGCGTGGCGAAGGTGGTTTGGAACCAGCGATCCTGGTGGCGCAAAATACAAACGGGGAATATGCATTCCTCGATTTACGCGCCAATGCGTTTGATCTGTCTGATCGTGGTGTTAAGGGCCGCACCGCTCCAGGACCTATTGATGGCTATTTATACACTGAGCGCGGTGTTTATCGTCCCGGCGAGGAGATGAACGTGACAGCATTGGTGCGCGATGCCACAGGTATTGCAGCCTCGCTTCCAGTTACTCTTGCAATCTCACGCCCTGACGGCGTCGAGCATCAGCGTGTCAGTTTATCTGATGAAGCCCTTGGTGGGCGCACACATGCGCTTTGGTTGAGTGATGCTGCGATGACCGGCACATGGCGCGTTAAGCTGTATGTTGATCCAAAAGCAAAACCAATCGCACAAGCTTCATTCCTGGTCGAAGATTTTCAGCCAGAACGCCTTGAGTTGACTTTAGACTCCGGGAAAGCGCGGCTCGCGCCTGGTGGTACGCAAGACATCAATGTAGCAGGTCGTTATCTCTATGGGCCTCCTGCTGCTGGCCTTAGCATGGAAGGTGAAGTGATTGTTCGGCCATCCCAGACAGGGCTTGACGGGTTTTCCGGATATCAGTTCGGTCTCGTTGATGAGCCGATCACCCAGGTGCGCAAATCGCTTGATGGTTTGTCAAAAACGGGTGCCGATGGATCGGCCAAAGCGCGCATAACGCTGCCGAAAATTCCAAAAACCGCGCGCCCCCTTGAAGCCAAGGTGTTGTTGCGTCTGCGCGAACCTGGTGGGCGCACCATCGAACGCGCGACCGTGCTGCCGGTTGATCCAGGAACACCGCGCATAGGATTAAAGCCGCTGTTTGAAACAAGCGGGTTGCCTGAGAATAGCAACGCAGAAGTAAATGTTGTTGTGGTTGACGCGACCAACACAGCCAAGGCGGAAGCCGGTGTGCGTTGGGAGCTGTTTAAACTTGAAACCAGCTGGCAATGGTACAACGCCAATGGCCAGTGGATGTATGAACCGCAAACCATCACTCGTAAAGTCTCAGATGGCACACTTGATGTGGCGGCGGACAACCCAGGTAAAATTTCAATGCCAGTTCGTTACGGTCGCTATCGCCTCACCGTAACCTCGGCTGACAAGCGTCAAATGGCTAGCAATCTGCTGTTCAATGCGGGTTGGTACACGTCCGGTGACACATCTGACAGCCCTGAACTTCTTGATGTGGCACTTGATAAGGAAAGCTACAGTGTTGGCGATACGGCAAAGCTGAGAATTGCCTCGCGTCATGCCGGCAACGCTTTGGTCGCTGTGATCGGTGGTGGTTTACACACGATGAAGCAAGTCTCGGTTGTTAAAGGTGACAATGAGATCAATCTTGTGGTCGGTGCAGACTGGGGTCCCGGCGCGTATGCAACGGCGATGTTGTATCGTGCGATGGACGAAAGCACCAAGCGGATGCCTAGTCGGTCTGTCGGAATCAAGTGGCTGAGTGTCGACCAAAAACCGCGCACATTGAATGTGGCTCTGTCGGCCCCGGCGAAGATAAAATCCGCGACAACACTTGATGTGCCGGTTGAAATTTCTGGTTTGACGTCGGGCGAGAAAGCCTATGTCACGGTTGCTGCAGTTGATGTTGGTATTTTGAATGTCACCGGCTTTAAGTCACCTCAGCCTGAAGCCCACTTCTATGCGCAGCGGCGTCTGGCGATGGAAATTCGTGACCTCTATGGTCGTTTGATTGATGGCATGCGTGCCGAACGTGGCGTGATTCGCTCCGGCGGTGATGCGGGCTCTGCCATGAACACCGCAGGCGCACCGCCTGTCGAAAGAACAATCGCTTACTACTCTGGCATCGTGTCTGTTGGAGCTGATGGCAAAGCCAAGGTGTCGTTCAAGCTGCCCGACTTTAATGGAACTGTACGTCTGATGGCGGTAGCTTGGACACGAGACAAGCTCGGAAGTGCCAGCCAAAACGTGATTGTTCGCGATGCGATTGCATTAACGGCATCGGGTCCGCGTTTCTTAACGCTCGGTGATAAAGCCACCGTCCAGATGAGTATTCATAACGTCGAAGGCCCAGACGGCGCCTACACGATGGCGGTAAATGTTGCCGGTGACCCACTCGCAGTTCCCGTGATCTCTGCCTCGGAGCTTGAAAAGCGCGACCTGAAACTTGCAATCCAACAACGTGTTCTGGAAGCCTTCACGGTTGCGCCGAAGGATGTTGGTCTCCACACCTATACAGTGCGCGTGCAAGGGCCAAATGGAATTGATGTTGCGCGTGAATTGACATTCGATGTCAAACCTCCATCGCAAGACATTAAGCGCACGACGGTGAGTAGCGTTGCTGGTAACGGCGGCACGCTGACGCTTGGTGGCGACCTCGTCAAGGATATGATTTCCAGTGAGACGACGGTAAATGTCAGTGTTGGGCCGACCGCACGTCTGGATGTTCCAGCCCTTCTCACCGCTCTTGATCGTTATCCGTATGGCTGTGCGGAGCAAACAATCTCACGCGCCTTGCCGTTGCTGTACGTTAACAGTTTGTCGGGTGATCTCGGACTGATCAAAGACAAGCAACTCAAAGCACGTATTCAAAAAGCGATTGACCGTGTCTTTGAGATGCAAAATGCATCCGGTTCGTTCGGCGTGTGGGGTCCGGGGAGTGCTGATTTATGGCTGACCGGTTACATCATGGACTTCATGACCCGCGCCAAAGAGCAGGGATTTAAAGTCAAACAAACTGGCTTTGCGTTGGCTTTGGATCGATTGCAGAACTTTGTTGTTAATGCATCTGACTTCAAAAAAGGTGGTGAGTCACGAGCTTATGCGCTGTACGTACTTGCACGTAATGCGCGTGCGCCGATCGGCGAGTTGCGCTATTATGCAGATGCCCGCATTGATCGATTTGCAACACCGTTGGCGCGCGCTCAAATTGGTGCCGCGCTTGCGATGATGGGTGATGTAAAGCGGGCTGGCCAGGCGTTCACCTCAGCAAAAGCGTCCTTCGATAGTGCGTCACCAGCGCAAGTGCGACGGGACTATGGTTCGTCGTTACGTGATGGTGCTGCCCTTCTCACGCTTGCAGCAGAATCGCGTAGCGCGCAAATTTCAACACCAGATTTGATGGACGTGATTGCGACGGCCTATCAAACGCGCACGCATACCTCAACACAGGAACAGGCTTGGTTGCTGCTTGCCGCACATGCGTTGTCAGATGAGATCAAGTCGGCGAAAATCGCCATAGATGGTGCGCCGGTGAAAGGTACGTTGCAGCGTGTGATGAAGGCATCAGATCTGTCGCGTGATGTTGTCATTGCCAACAATGGGCCAGAGCGTGTTGACGCTGTTGTCTCTGTGATCGGTGCATCGTTGGATCCGCAGCCTGCAGCAGAGAAGGGTCTTAAAATTGAGCGTAGTTATTACACGCTTGATGGTGAAAAGCTTGATATGGCGAGTGCGTCGGGTGGCATCAGCACAGTCAAACAGAACGACCGTCTCGTGGTTGTGGTCAAAATTGACAGCGATGAAGCCAATGGAAACATACTCTTGGCGGATCGTTTGCCCGCAGGCCTCCAGATCGAAAACCCAAAGCTGGTGGATGGTGGTGATGTACAAAGCCTGAACTGGTTCAAGACGCCTTTGCGGCCCAACCACACCGCCTTCCGCGATGATCGTTTGGTGGCTGCCTTCAATCTCGCCAACCTGCCAAAACGGACGCGCCAGCAAGCAAATGGTACGAATGAAGGTGTCGCTGAGCAAGCACCTGTCGCCTCGGTATCTGTCGCGTATATTGTACGTGCGGTGACGCCGGGAGAATTTGTGCACCCGGCAGCGTCGGTCGAAGACATGTATCGCCCTGAGCGGTATGCACGTACCGCGGCAGGAACTTTAACTGTTGAAACTGGCAATTAGGGTCACCGCAATGACACCCAACAGCGCCAAATCAACGCTGCGATGGTTCAATCGTCTTGCACACGACTGCGGGTCGTTGCGCAAACGCACATTGCGTTATCTGTCAATGGTTGTCCTCGCAGGTGTTGGCTTTGCGCTTGGTGCACTGGCAGGGCTGCATGTTGGCAAGAGCCAGCTTGGCCCAATCGACCTGACAGAAAGCAACGACCTCTCCAAAGTGGTTGTGGATCGTAATGCAAAACTCCTGCGCGCATTCACAACAGAAGAGGGGCGTTGGCGTTTGCCGGTGACCGTGGATGATGTTGATCCGCGCTACCTCTCATTGCTCTTCGCCTTTGAAGATCGGCGTTTCTATAACCATCCAGGCGTTGATGCGCGTGCTGTGCTGCGCGCGGTGTTGCAAACCATCAAACATGGTCGCCTCGTGTCAGGCGCGTCGACGCTAACCATGCAGGCGGCGCGATTGGTTGAGCGTCGACATGAGCGATCCTTGGCGCGCAAATTGCGCCAGGTTGTCCGCGCGTTGCAGCTTGAGGAGCGGCTCTCAAAGCGAGATATCCTCAACCTTTATCTGCGCTTAGCCCCGTTTGGCGGCAATATTGAAGGGGTGCGTGCTGCAGCACTTGCCTACTTTGGCAAAGAACCCAAGCATCTATCGTTGGGTCAGGCAGCCCTCCTTGTGGCCCTGCCACAATCTCCGGAAAGCCGCAGGCCCGACCGTCGTCCAGAGCGTGCAAAGCGCGCGCGCAATCGTGTGCTTGATGTTGCGCTGGCAGTTGGTGTGATTTCCAAAGCCGAAGCTGACCGTGCCAAACTGGAGCCGGTTCCCGTCGGTCGCAAAGCGTTTCCGTTGTTGGCACCACACTTGGCAGAACAAGAGGTGGCGCGCTTTTCTTCACGACAGCGGCACCAGACGACGCTGCTGCGCGCTAAACAGCAGGCGTTGCAGACCTTGCTTCGTGAACAAACGCGCCTGATGGGCGATAAGCTGTCCTCAGCTTTGCTGGCAGTTGAAAACAAAACCGGCAACGTGGTGGCCTATGTCGGTGCATCCGATTATCTGGATGGTGCACGCAAAGGTAGTATTGATATGGTGCAAGCTGTGCGGTCGCCTGGTTCAACATTGAAACCCATTATCTATGGTCTTGGGTTTGAAGCTGGTCTCGCTCATCCTGAAACGCTCATCGAAGACCGCCGCGTTCGTTTTGGCAACTACAGCCCTGAAAACTTCGATGATCGCTTTCATGGTGCGGTTTCCATCCGCGAAGCGCTCGGGCAATCGCTTAATGTACCCGCTGTAAAGATGCTCAATGAGGTAGGGCCAGTAAAGTTTGTTGAGCGTCTAAAAGCGTTCAATATCATGACTGAGCTGCCAGACCGTGCAAAGCCTTCACTTGCAGTGGCCCTTGGTGGCATTGGGATGCGGATGGTGGATTTGGTGTCCATGTATTCAGCGCTTGCGCGCGGCGGGCAACCGATTTCCATAAGGTGGCGCAAGGACACGGATGCCCGTGTGCACTCGCCTGCAGCCCAAAGCAATACGCGCAGAGCAAAAAAGACAACCATGTTATCTCCTATCGCGAGCTGGTATGTGACGGATATTTTGCGAGATGCACCTGTTCCCAAAAACGTTAAGTCAGGTCGTATCGCCTACAAGACGGGAACATCGTACGGCTATCGGGACGCTTGGGCGGTTGGCTACGACGGCGATTTTACAGTTGCAGTTTGGGTCGGTCGTCCTGATGCAACGTCAACGCCTGGACTGATCGGACGGACGGCGGCGGCTCCGATATTGTTTGATGCATTCACGCGCCTGCGCGCCAAAGCAGCGCCCCTGCAAAAACGACCGCGTGGCGCACTCAATGCGACGGGCGCTGATCTGCCACCACCTCTCAAAAGATTTCGCAGCGATCACGTTGCGCAGGCACCGGGTCCGTTTGATGTGCAAACGGTAGAGATTTCATTCCCACCTGATAGATCAGAATTAGATGTTGCAGACCGCGCCGGTGAACCATTGGTCCTAAAAGCCAGAGGTGGGGCGTTGCCGCTAACGTGGCTTGTCAATGGCAAGCCTATCGACTCTACGGCACATCGGCGCACAGCCTTTTGGACACCGGAGGGCAATGGATTCGTAAATGTATCGGTGATTGATGCATCAGGCCAAGCGGCGCGGGTGCATGTCCGCCTGAAGTAAACGACAGCGGCAAATCAACCCGGTACAACAAGCCTCTATTTGCGGTACAGAACGTCCAAAAGCGAACACGTCATTGGATACCGCGCTCATGTCATACCCGCAAATTCGGCATCATCGTTTGCACGACAACTCAGTCTTTAGCGCAGTGCTTTTTGCGGTGCTGTTTTTCCACGTCCTGACGCTAAATGGACATGCGGTGCGCGCTGAAACTCAACCACTTCCAAAACTTGGAGCGGCTAAGACCGGTGTATCCGTGTCCGGAATCTCTTCGGGTGCCTACATGGCGGGGCAGTTTCAAATCGCCTATGGAAAAAAGGTTGCTGGGGCCGCGATTATTGCCGGTGGACCTTATGGGTGCGCGCGAAGCGCATTTTCCGCTTTTTCATTTGGTTTTGGTCGCCAGATGCTGAATCTATCAAAGGCTGTCAGCGGCTGCATGCTGAACCTCTATGCCATTTGGGGTGTTCCCAATGTCAAGGTGTTGGCACGCCAAGCTGAACTGATCGCTGAAGGCAACAAGATTGATCCGTTGTCTTTTGTTCAAAGTGACAAAGTTTATTTGTTCTCTGGTCAACAAGACAGAACCGTTGTTCCAGCCATTGTGCGCGCAGCGGAGAGATTCTACCTCAAGCTTGGACTGCCTCAGACCAACATCAAGCGCGTTGCACAATATCCAGCAGGCCATGCCTTTGTAACGGAAAACGAAGGCGGGTCGTGTCAGCTGTCTGCCAAACCGTATGTCGTTGATTGTGATTACGATCAGGCAGGAGACTTGTTGGCGCATATTTACGGTGCCCTGCAGTCACGGTCCTCTTCGCCAACAGGACGTTACATTTCATTTGATCAAAAACCATTTACCGATGGAGTTGCTCACCACGGCTTAGGCGATAGTGGCATCGCGTACATTCCAACAAGCTGTCAGTCGGATGTTGGTTGTCGGGTTCACATTGCATTTCACGGGTGTGGGCAAAATAGAGCTCAGGTTGGTAACGCCTTCATAGAAGGCAGTGGATTTGATCGTTGGGCAGACACCAATCGCTTGATTGTTTTATTCCCACAAGTCAGAAGCGGGCCAGGTAACGCACAAGCTTGCTGGGATTGGTGGGGCTATACGGGCGACAACTTCTTGACCCGGGAAGGGGCCCAACTCAAAGTCATTAATCGCATGCTCGAGCATCTCAGTCGCACATCTTAAGCTTATGCATCTAACGTCGAACACACAGGAACAAGCAGACCTATGACAACCTTTATTACACAACCTGCCCGATTTTCTTGGCCATCCTGGGGAAACAGGCGCGGTGTTGTAACGTCTTCAGCGTCGCGCTGGCGCAGGGTTGAAGGCATGCTTGCTTTGATTGTTTGTGCTGCTGGTTTTGTTGCTTTGGCGCAGCCAGATGATGCGCTTCAAGATGAATTGACCGATGCTGGAGATGGGAAAACCCGACCTGGATTTGCAACGGATTTTAATTTGGCAAAAACGGGCGAGGTCATTTTTTCAGCCTACACCGGTGTGCCCTATACCTATCCAAGTGACGTAACGATCAAAGCACCAGGAAAGCACGACTTTACTGCACGAGATGTCGAGTGGATTGGCGAGCCATTTGATAATCCTATCTACTATGGTGTGCGCATCGCGCAGTGGGGTAAGGCGGCGCGGACCGGCTGGATGGTGGACTTCACGCATTCCAAGGCGATTGCAGAGCGGGGCCAGACGCTTGACCTTGAGGGTATTATGGATGGCAAACCCACACCGCAGGGTAAAAAAATCAAGGAGGTCTTCCAAAAGCTTGAGGCCTCGCACGGCCACAACATGTTGACGCTCAATGGCCTGTTGCGCCTTCCGTCTTGGGGGCTGCGCATGCACCCCTACTTTGGTCTCGGCGCGGGTGTATCCCTGCCACACTCGGAAGTTCATTTCGCCGGCAACAAAAAGCGCACCTATGAGTATCAATATACTGGTCCCGTGGCGCAGGGACTGGTGGGGCTCGAGTTTCGCTTTGCGCGTACGTCGTATTTTCTGGAATACAAGTTTTCATTTGCGCCCTACGACATGCCACTTTCCGAGCGCAACGGTACGTATTTGTTTTCTGATTTGTGGGCCCAGGCTCAAAATTGGTGGCAGGGTAAAGCACCGCCAGCAGGGCGTTTGACAACGACGTTTGCCAGCCATCAAGTGGTTGGTGGTTTGGGCGTTCGTATTGTTCCAATACCGGCGGCAGCAGCGCATTAGTCCACGTACAACCCTGGACTAAAACCGTCTCAATAAGCGGTCGAGATAGTCGAGTTCCATCGTCGGTCGTGTGACTTCGCCGCGCCGGCGCCTCAACTCCTCAATGATTTCGCGTGCCCTTTGTAGTTCAATTTCTTGAGGCACTTTGACGGACGTTCCAAGCTCAGGGCCAGAAGAACGTTGTGGTCGTCCAAGAGGATCGCGCCGCTCTTGACCGTTGTCACCAAACCGTTGTGGCGAGTTGTTCATCATGTCCTGCGCCATTGAGCGAGCGCCTTGCTGCATGTTGGATAGAGCCCGGGCTTGCTCTTCTGTTGCACGTGACAAGTTCTGATTGTTCAGCGCTTGCTCGGCATTCTCCATGGCTTGTCGTGCATTTTCCAACTGTTGGGGTTGGCCGATGCCTTGTTCAGATAGTTTTCTCTGAAGCGCTTCCAATTGATCGCGTAACTGGCGCTGGCGGGCAGCAAGTTCTTGCGCTGTAGGCTGTTGGCCACCAGGTTGGCCTTGTTGCGGATCCTGGCCGCCTTGCCCGCGTTGACCCCGTTGTCTCTGGCCAAATTGACCTTGCTGCTGGCCAAGCCCCATGCCTTGTTGATTTGAACGCCCATTGCGTGGCTGGCCCTGCTGTCCTTGCGGGCCAATTTGCCCGGGTGCTCTTTGTTGGCCTGCACGCTGGCCGGGCGTCTTTCCTTCGCCGCGATGCTGCTTTGTAAATGTATCGTCCATCAGCTTTTGTTGTTTGCCAACCATACCACCAAGCTTGCGGATCGCCTTCATTTGCTGCTGCTGCTGGCGCGCTTGCTTTTGATTGGATTGGTTGCCGCGCTGCATGCGTTCCATCATGTCGCGCATTTGCGACAGCATATTTTTTGCTTGTTCACGGGCTCCGTTTTTTGCCATCTCTTCAATGTTGCGCATCATTTCATCGATGTCTTTTTGGCTAATCGACTGGTTATTCTGGTCGTTGCCTTGGGTGAAATCGCGCTGGTTTTGGTTTTCTTTAGCCATCTGGTTCATGAAATCGTTCATCGCTTGACGCAATTCCTGCATCAATTTTTTAATTTCTTCTTCAGATGCCCCCTCTTCGAGCGCTTTGGCTAATTTATCCTGTGCATCACGCAGGCGCCGTTCAGCCTCGGAGAGATCACCGTCCTCAATGCGCAGTGCTGTATGCCAGAGTTGGTCAATAGACTGTTTGATGTCGCCCGGTGCACCACTGCGGTGGAGGCGATGGAACACAGCGCGCAAATTGAGATAGACGCGGGTGTCTTCAAAAAACTCTTGCGGATCTGTTGTCAGCGCGTTGAGCGCATACGCCACTTCGCGACGGCGCGTATTTGGGGTGTCGAACAACTTACGGCGCTGTTCAATAACAGCCTGTGCCAGGGGTTTTGTAAATTTTCGTTCTGGCAGAACAATCTCAATGCCCGGACTGACACCGGTTTGGCCCGCCACGTCCTTGGCCTTTAAACTCATGATGACACGACGACCAGCCCACGGCGTTGGCGCAAAATCAAGATAGGTCTGTGTTTTGCCCTCACTATTTTTGGGGCCCGGCAGGGGCAACGTCATTTCCATTGGTTGACGTTTTTTGCTGTATGGCTTCAGGGCCGGTCGTTGGTGACGTCGGTCCATTCTCGGTGGCTTTGCCACCGGTTCGGCATCCTCGAAGTGGGCGACGGCGCTTGCAAGGCCGTAGTCATCCTTTACTTCATAAGCAAGCTTCATCGAGCCACGCTGTGTGCGCACAGGCTTTTCAACCAGTTTTATGGTTGGGAGCGCATCCGGGATGACGGAGATGTACCAGCGTCCAAGTTGACCCGTCTCAGTTGCAACGCGGACCATGGTCTCTTCAGAGATCTTGCTGCGGAATTCTTGAACATCGCCACCTGTAAGAGATTTTTCAGGCGTTATGACCTTGGCTTTACTCTCATCCTCAAAGCTTTCGCTGGAGAAGGTTGTGACTTTTGCCTTGGTTGCGCCAAGCCCGTTAACGCGGACCACCAATGTTGAGTCACTCGGCACTGTCACAGGTGTAAGTTGTGCTTCCGCTCCGGCTTTGTCTGTTTGTGCCAGTGGCACGGCACCGTCAGATAACATGACCGGTGGCCGTGCGGTGTATGTTGGCGGCGAGACCCAGGCATCAAGGCGGACGCTTGCAAGATTTGTTGTGCCGGAAAATTGAAACGCAGTCTTGATGCGATCGAATGAGTTTATGCCAACAAAGCAAAGGCCAGTCGCAATCAGGAGAATCATTAGCGCACGCAGAGCGAAGGGATCATAACGATCAATGCGCGGACGAGGTTTGCCAACCCGCAGCCGTTGAAACAAGGCTGCAAGGCGGTTGCGATGAGCTTTCCACAATGCCTGCGTTTCGGGGTCGTCTGTCACAGTGGTGAGTGTGTCTTCGTATGAAGATGCAGGTCTGTGCGGAATGTTGGACACCCGCTCGATACGTCGGATGGCGTCGGAGCGTGTTGGCCAGCGGATCACGAACAAACCAAGCCCAGCAACCAGGCCCGCAATCGCAAAACCCGCTAGAACAATTTTATGCACAAGTGGAGGCAGGTGTTGCCAGACGCCAAGCAGAGATACCAAGGTGAACAGCCCAGCGATAAACAACAGCACCCACGCGCGTCGCCACACTTGTTCAAAGATCAATGATAATTTGGTGCGCCACACTTTGCGCTCGAACGTGCGTTCAAGAGATCGGTTTGCGCGTGTATTGTGCGATGTTTCACGTTCGGCCATTGGCCAGATTCCCTACTCTGCCGTTTGCCCAGACCAAAACACTTAAAATCAACTCTGATTTAAGGCGTGCGATTTGATTTCGTTTACGGCAAAAACTTAGCACCTGAGGTGCAGGTTCGTCACCTTACGGTCTGGCCATAAAGCGGGAAAATATGGGTTGAAATGGGCATTGGGGTGGGCGCTGGGCTAACTGAGCCAGGGCGGGAGCTGGTCAAGGTCAAGTAGCTGTTCATAACTTTGCCTTGGGCGGACCACGGCGTAACTTGAACCCTTGACGAGTATTTCTGGCACCAAGGGCCGCGAGTTATAGGTTGAGGCCATGACCGCGCCATAAGCCCCAGCGGTCATAACCGCAAAAAGATCGCCCGCCGCTAAAGACGGCAGGGCACGACCGCGGGCGAGATAATCACCGGTTTCGCAGACGGGTCCCACCAAATCCTGCTCGATCAGGGGCGCGTCTGATGCACGTTCTTGCACCGGCCAAATGTCATGGTGGGCTTCATACAGAGTGGGCCGCAACAAGTCGTTCATTGCGCCATCCACGATGGTGAACGTTCGTTTGCCTTCGCGCTTTGAAAATAGCGTGCGCGAGACTAAGACGCCGGCATTGCCTGCAATCATTCGGCCTGGTTCCAGCACGATTTTGAGACCAAGATCGCCAAACGCCTCGCTGACAACTTTTGCGTACTCTGTTGGCGCAGGCGGCTCATCAATCGCTCCACGATAGGGCACACCCAAACCACCTCCGATATCCAGGTGATGCAGGACATGACCATCAAGACGCAATGCCAAGACCAACTCGCGCATGAGCTTGAAGGCATGGCGGAATGGATCAAGGTCCGTAATCTGGCTGCCAATGTGCATGTGAATGCCGGTTGCTTCAATGCCAGGCAGATCGCGTGCGGCGGCGTAAAGTTCGCGTGCGCGCTCAAACGGTATGCCGAACTTATTTTCCGCTTTACCAGTTGAAATCTTTTCATGAGTCTTGGCGTCAACATCCGGGTTGACTCGCAATGCAACGTTTGCGGTTACGCCAAGGCTTGACGCAATATCGCTTAATGCATGAAGCTCCGGTTCGCTTTCAACATTAAAGCCAAGAATGTTTTCTTTGAGAGCAAATGCTATTTCATCGCGGGTTTTTCCAACACCTGCGAAGATTATTTTGTCGGCGCTGACGCCAGCAGCGCGCGCGCGGCGTAACTCGCCTTCTGACACCACATCCATGCCTGAGCCCATTTGCGCCATGGTGGCGAGTACAGCTTGGTTGGAGTTTGCCTTCACGGCAAAGCAGATCAACGCATCCAATTCGCCAAACGCATCTGCGAGGACCTGATAGTGGCGCTCGAGCGTGGCGGTGGAGTAGCAATAGAACGGCGTGCCAAATTTTTCAGCCAAGGTAACAAGGCTTACGTCTTCGGCATGTAGTGTGCCGTTCTTGTAGGAGAAGTGGTGCATGAAGCGGTGTCTTGTGGGAAGCGTGGGTGAAAGGGCTCACAGATAGCCCAACCCCTTAGCGTATCAGGCCATCAAGAACAAAGGAGTCGTGGCTTTTATCCGCGACCACGTTGCCATCTGCATCACGTTGCGGCGACCCTTCGACGTTGTCGATTGCGCCATCTTGAGGTGCATCCAGCGAGCCGCGCACGCCGCAGGCGGCTACGGTCAGCGTCAACAGGCCAACAAGGGCTAGTGTTTTCCACGGGCTGGACATCAGTCTGCGCCACTCCAAAAGTGCGTTCGTGTTGGCTCCGCCCCTCATCGAGGCCGAACCGCAGTATGGTACGGGTTTTAGACCTTCTCGAGGTCTTTTTCCAACCGCTTCAACCATGCCCGGGCCATTTTACGCACATTCTGTGGCGCGGTTCCCCCAAAGCTTTTGCGGCTTTTGACCGAATTCTCGACGCTGAGCACCGTAAATACGGCTTTTGTGATCTTCGGCTCGGCTTTTTGCATTTCTGCCAAAGGAAGCTTTTCCAGCTCCAGGCCCTGATCCTCGGCCATTTTCACAATCTGCCCGGTGACGTGGTGGGCGTCTCGAAACGGGAGTTTCAGCTCTCTGACCAGCCAATCGGCAAGATCTGTGGCTGTGGAATAGCCGCGGCCTGCGGCTGCCCGCATGGTCTCAGGCACGGGTTCCAGATCGGAAATCATTCCGGTCATCGCGGCAAGGGCGGTGTGCATGTGCGCGAGGGCATCAAAGGCGACTTCCTTGTCTTCCTGCATGTCTTTGGAGTAGGCGAGCGGCAGCCCCTTCATCACCATCAACAGGCTTTGGAAGGCCCCCGCAATACGTCCAATTTTGGCGCGCGTAAGCTCGGCAGCATCCGGGTTGCGCTTTTGCGGCATGATTGATGAGCCGGTCGAAAACCGATCGGATAAAACAATGAAGCCAAATTGCGGTGTTGACCAGATGACGAGCTCTTCGGCCAACCGTGACAGATGCATGGCGCAAATCGATGCCGTTGCCAGTGTTTCCAAGATGAAGTCGCGGTCTGACACGCCATCAAGCGAATTGGCCATAGGCCGATCAAAGTCTAGGGCTACAGCTGTTTGCTTGCGATCAATTGGAAACGAGGTGCCCGCCAGTGCCGCTGAACCCAGGGGCGATTCGTTTAACCGTGCGCGCGCATCGCCAAACCGGCTTCTGTCGCGACCAAACATTTCAACGTAAGCCAACAAGTGATGGCCGAATGTAACGGGTTGCGCGGGCTGCAAATGGGTAAAGCCCGGCATGACCGTGTCCGCATGCGCCTCAGCTTTTTCCACCAACGCCTGCTGCAAGGCCAACAGCGCACCAGCAAAGCCGTCGATCTTATCGCGCACATAGAGCCGGAAATCTGTGGCCACCTGATCGTTGCGCGACCGGGCTGTATGCAATCTTCCCGCGGCCGGACCAATCAGTTCACGCAGCCGGTTTTCGATGTTCATGTGAACATCTTCAAGGGCCCGTGAATATTTGAATTTTCCAGCGGCAATTTCCTCTGCAACCTTGTCGAGACCTTTCGTGATCTCCCGGGCATCGCTTTTCGTAATGATGCCTTGTTGAGCCAGCATTGCCGCATGCGCTTTCGAGCCGCGGATATCTTGTGGGCTCAGCACCTTGTCGAAATCGATGGAGGCATTTATCTCCTCCATAACGTCGGCAGGGGAGGCGGAAAACCGCCCGCCCCACATTTTGTTGGCGGATTTCTTAGTCACAAGGTGTGCTCCGGTCATCGCGCTGGTCTCAGCGCATATAAATTCAAAAGGTCAAGGTTGAACCCATGTCAGAAGACACCCCCTCAGAACGGCCCTCTTTGCTTATGGCACTTGGCATCCTTGGGCTGTCAGCGCTGATTGGGTTTGCGGCGGTATACGTCACGCTTGGGGGGTCTGACAACGGCGCACGGCAAGACAAGACGGCAAAAACGCAAACTCAGGCACCAGACGGTAAAGATTACAAGGCGGATCTGGGTGGAGACCTGGCCGGATTTGTCGAAAAGTCGCCACCTGCCCCGCTTGCAAAGGTCACTTTTGAAGATGGCAATGGGAAAAGCAAATCGCTCGCCGATTTTCGCGGCAAGACAATTCTTCTTAATCTGTGGGCAACGTGGTGTGCGCCCTGCAAAGCCGAGATGCCGTCGCTGGACCGCCTGCAAAGCCAGCTTGGCTCGGATAAGTTTGAAGTTGTGGCGTTGGCACTTGATCGCAAAGGTCGCAACGCAGCTCAGGCCTTTTTGGATGATACCAAGAGTGGCAACTTGAAGCTCTATATTGATCCGACCGTGAAGGCGGGCGCCAGGTTGAACGTGGTTGGCCTGCCGGCGACGGTTTTGATTGACACTCAGGGCCGGGAGGTTGGCAGACTAGTGGGACCTGCCGAATGGGACAGCCCAGCAGCAATTGCGCTCATAAAGCGGGCACTGGCTCAATCCAACTAGGTTCTTGTGCCCGTTGAATTTTTTCCAGAGCGTTGACACACTCTGCATCTCCAGCCATGAACGCTGCAAATCCCGTTTAGATCACTACGCAAGGAATTTTCTCTATGTCCTACGCCGAATTGCAAAAACAAATCGAACAGGCTTGGGACAATCGTGAGTCTATATCTTTAGAGACGACAGGTGAGGTTCGCGATGCGGTCAATGCGGCGCTGAACGCACTTGATTCTGGTACGGTACGTGTTGCTGAAAAACGCGACGATGGTTGGGTGGTCAATCAATGGCTGAAGAAAGCCGTTCTGCTGTCATTTCGGTTGAACGACATGTCGCCGATCTCAGGTGCGCCAGGTGGTGCTTCATGGTGGGATAAGGTGCCGTCCAAATTTTCTGGGATGGGTGAAGCAGAATTCAAAAAAGCTGGTTTTCGGGCGGTGCCTGGGTGCATTGTCCGCCATTCGGCACACATCGCACCGGGTGTCGTGTTGATGCCGTCGTTTGTTAATCTCGGTGCCTTTGTTGACAGCGGCACCATGGTGGATACGTGGGCCACAGTTGGGTCCTGTGCGCAAATTGGTAAGAACGTGCACTTATCAGGTGGCGCAGGCATTGGTGGCGTGTTGGAGCCGTTGCAAGCTGGTCCGGTTATCATTGAAGACAATTGTTTTATTGGAGCGCGTGCTGAAGTGGCTGAAGGCGTTCGTGTTTGTGAAGGCTCAGTGCTGTCGATGGGTGTTTATCTTGGCGCGTCAACGAAAATTATTGATCGTGCAACAGGTGAAGTCTTTATGGGCCATGTACCACCGTACTCAGTCGTGGTATCGGGCGCGCTTCCAGGAAAGCCGTTGCCGGATGGTAGCCCCGGTCCAAACCTTTATTGCGCTGTGATCGTCAAACGCGTTGATGAAAAAACACGCTCAAAGACATCGATTAACGAATTGCTACGTGATTAGGTGGGTGTGTGCTTATTAGTGCGCCCTCGTTCCGATCTGTGCTGAGTACCAAGGTCTGGACTATTTTTGCAATGACTGTGTTAGGAGGTTCGTGTGTACCGCACTCTCAATCCCGACAAGATTATTGCGACGATTGTTAAGCTAAAACGGCGTATTGATGAGCGGTTTCCTGACCGCGGACTTGGTGTCGTCTGCGGCGAGCTGTTAGCGGTCGCGCAAGAAAGCGAAGCGCGCGTTAAAGCGATCAGCGAACCAGACTATAAGTTGCGCGTTCTGAGTACGACTTTGATGGGTCTCGGCCTGTTGTCCCTGGTCTATGTAGGCTCGATTATTGAATACAAAAATTCGATCGACAATTTGTTCGGCGTTTTGGAGGGCATTGACTCGGCCTTCAACATCGTAATTCTGATGGGTGCCATCGCCATTTTCCTTTGGGGGTTGGAGGCGCGTCATCGACGCCAGACGGCACTTGAAGATTTGCATGAATTGCGCTCGATTATTCATGTCATTGATATGCACCAGTTGACCAAGGACCCCAGTGCCAAGTCATTCGTCAGCTTTGGCGAAAAAGGTGATGGAGACACGCCAGCCTCCCCTCTGCGAACAATGACCCCGCATGAATTGACCCGTTATTTGGATTACTGCTCAGAAATGCTGTCTCTCTCAGGTAAGGTCGCAGCGCTTTATGCTCAAGGCAGCGGCGATGGCGTGGTCGTCGAAACAGCCAGTGATCTCGGCCAGGTAACGACGAATATGTCAGCCAAGATCTGGCAGAAGATTGAGCTGGTCCACCGTCTGGAGGCGCGCGCACAACCGACACCAGCGCCAGGGCCTGTGGTTTCATCATCGAGCCTTCCCCAAGCCCGGGAGATCAAAGAGCCCTCATCCAACGCTTGACAATGGACGGGTTGAGACCTGCCGGTGTTGGTCACTGGTTCAAAGGGCGGCAAAAGTCCTTTATGATCGCGGAATCATTCCCATAGGACAGACACACATGAACCCATTTCGCTTGTTTGGCAGCTTCAAAGGCCGCATTGGTCGTGGCAGCTTTTGGTTTGGCATCATTTTGCTGGCCGCTATCAGTCCATTTTCGATCGGTACTGTACTTTCCGACAATCCGTTTCAAAACGCATTGTCACTGGTGAATCAGCTTGGCCTTGCGGGGCTCGGTTGGAGTTTACTGCTGCTCATCGGTGTTGCGGCCTTGATGACCAAGCGTCTGCATGATCGCGGACGGTCTGGCGTTTATGCCGCTGCATTCTATTTGCCCGCGGCTGTCGCAGCGCTGCTCTATTTTTTCGGCGACAGCCCCATGGTGCGCGACATTGCGCAATGGTCAACATGGATTACAGCTTTTGCTGGTACAGCCGGTGTTTGGTTCTTATTCCAACTGGGCTTTTTCCCCGGCAACGAAGGTGCCAACAAATATGGCCCAGATCTAGATGCTTGATCCAACAAATCCCATTCAACTTACCGAAGCACTCATTCGCTGTGAAAGCGTGACACCCAACGAAGGTGGCGCCTTGCAGTTGGTGCACGATGTGCTTAAGCCTGCTGGCTTTACATGCCACCGCATGACGTTTTCTGAGGCTGGTACCGCAGACGTTGAAAACCTGTATGCCCGACTTGGTACAACGGCTCCCAATCTTTGTTTTGCAGGCCATACTGATGTTGTGCCGCCAGGCGAAGTGGCTGCGTGGACGTCACCACCATTTGAACCCACCATTCGCAATGGCAAGCTTTATGGCCGTGGTGCCGTTGACATGAAGGGAGGTGTTGCAGCCTTCATCGCAGCCGCCATGCGCCAACAACGGGCAGAAGGCGGTGCGCTTTCTGGATCCATCTCGTTGCTCATTACCGGTGATGAAGAAGGTGACGCCATCAACGGTACCGCAAAAGTACTCGATTGGTTGAAGGACCGTAATGAAACGCTGGACGCGTGTGTTGTTGGCGAGCCGTCAAACCCCAATACACTTGGCGATGAAATTAAAATTGGACGTCGTGGGTCGCTGACGTGCACGCTTACGGTTGCGGGGAGACAAGGTCATGCCGCTTATCCTGCCAAGGCTGATAACCCTGTTCCGAAACTGGTTCATATATTGAACCGGCTAGCTGGCGAGAGAATTGATGATGGCACGGCTGATTTCCAGCGTTCGAATTTGGAAATCACGGTGCTCGACGGACCCAATACAGCTTCAAATGTCATTCCGGGTTCGGCAACAGCAACATTCAACATTCGCTACAATGACCTTTGGGATCGCGAGACCATGTCTAATTGGGTGCGTTTGCAGTGTGAAGCTGCTTGTCATGGACGCGATGTATCTTACGATCTGTCATTCGCTGGGACCGGTGAGGTGTTCTTGACCAAGCCCGGTCCGCTCGTTGACACGATGGTTTCGGCAGTGTCTGAAGTGACAGGTAAGACACCTGCCCTCACAACGAGTGGCGGCACCTCGGATGCGCGCTTCATCAAAGACCTGTGCCCGGTGATTGAGTTTGGTCTTGTCAATCAAACCATTCATATGGTGGATGAGCACACGGACCTCAATGACCTTGAGCAATTGACCAAGGTCTACCAAAGGTTCATCGCGTCATACTTTAAGGCAGCCAGTTAGCTGGTTTAGCCGCCGATGCGCCAAGGTATCAAGAACGTTTAGCAGCAACCACCGCCGTCATAGAAGAAGGTCGAGTCGGAGACGAAGAGATCGTCACGGCCGAGGTCGAGTAAAGCTTTGGCGGTCTTGTCGCAAACAGCCAATGGTTGATTGAGCGCCAACGTGTGCCCCTTGCCGTCATCAAACAAGGAGTTCTTGCCGTAGTAGATGGCGGTGCGGCCGGTGAACACGCATGGGCCATCGGCTGGCATCGGGTCTTTAATGGCGCAGATTTCAACGCTTTCAATCGCTATCAAGTCGTTGACGTCGTAGTGGCCGGGTGTCAGCAGGCGATAAGGCCGTTTGGCGCGCACTTCGATTGTCCCAAAGCCGAGGTCTGTCAGTCGTTTGATGTAATCATGCAGCGGGATAGCGCCTGTCAGGCATAGCGCCCGCAAGCGACCATCTTTGCGGACGTTCTCAGGCATATCATCTTCACAAACCGGATCTGATAACACCAGCTTCCCACGTGGTTTGAGGACACGGTACATCTCGGACAATGCCTGCTTAAGTTCATCATCATGGAAGATGTTAAACAGACAATTTTGTGCGGCAACATCAACGGAATTATCTTCAAGCGGTAAGTTCAGCGCATCACCCTTGCGAAGATCGACAAAGTCTCTTTGAAACCACGCATTGGTTTGTTCAGCTTTTTTGAGATTTTCATCACATGCGGTGAGCATTTCATCGACAACATCAAGACCGATAACGCCACCCGCCTTGCGGCTGAAATAGGAAAACTGCAAAACCTCCATGCCGCCGCCAACGCCAACGTAAAGGATCGTAGGGTTGTCGACTAAGTCACGTGGGTTGACTGTTGAGCCACAGCCATAATTCATTTCCAGCATGCGTGAGGGAATGTCGAGCCCAGGCAACTGCCAAATCGGAGTCGTTGTGCAGCACAGGCCTTCCTGTGGGCTTTCTGCCGCTTCTTTGTAAACGTCGTGCGTGACTTTATGATACTGCGTCATCTGAAGATTAAGCTCCGAAGGATTGGAATACTGTGTAGGTGACCATACCAAATATGGCCGCGGTGGGTAGCGTCAACAGCCAGGACAAAAGAATGTCCCGGATAACCGTGAGATTTGCGGATTGATTGGCCAGACCAACGGCAGAGATAGCGCTGACCGATATGTGGGTTGTGGAGACGGGGAGTCCGAGGCGACTGGCACCTATGACATAAAGAGATGAAACGAGGTTCGCAATCAGGGCTTGTGGTTCATTGAGCGGCGTTACTTTTTTACTGATCCGTTCGGCAACTTTGCGCGCATGAATCAACCCCCCAGCGGCCATCGCTAGCGCAATCGCAGACAAAGACACCTCGATGCTAAATGCATTGGCGGCAAAAATAATGCCGACAATCTTGGGCGTATCGTTCAAGCCGCGCGCAAAGCAAAGCGCACAGGCGCTGATAAGATGCAAAGTGGTAAGGATTTTTTGTGACGGGATCATCACCATGCCGGTGTTAAAATCCTCACGACGGCAGGCCTCCATGCTGGCAACCCGAAACAGCCGACGACCCGTGGGGCTTGAGACTGTTGAGATAGGGCCAACAGCCGGTTGCAAGGCCGGAGCAGGCTGAGGTGCGCCAATACAGATGCAACTTTCCGAGGTGAGATTTAATCTTCCAAAAAACCAGCGGGCGGCAAGATAAAGTGGACCAGCCGTGGCGAGTGCCAGTACGGGGCTCAGGAGCAGGGGGAGAAAAAAACTTTTACCGATCACGCTGAGATCAATTGCAAAGCCATTGGCAAGGAATGCCGTTCCAGCCAAGGCACCCGTTAAAGCGTGGGTTGTTGAAATTGGAAATCCGATCATGGTTGCAAGCATCACGGTGAGCGCGCCGCCAAACCCAATTGCAATCAAAAATTCTTTTGATGCAGAGATGTCGGGTGCAACCAGACCTTTGCCGGAAAACGCTTTGACCAAGGCTGCTGCAAAGATCACCGAAGCCATTGAACCAAGGATCTGCATCAACGTCGCCAACGATAGCGCCTGGCGATAGCTTAATGTGCCATCACCATAAAGTGTTGCGACGCCTTTGAAGTTGTCATTGGCGCCGTTGGCATAAGCAAGAAAAATTGTAACAACGACAATCAGTGCAATTAGCATGTCCTGGTGATCCCTCGCCCCCTTGTTCTGTTGCAAGGCCCCTGGCTCGCTTATGAGCGTGATATGCGGGGCGTCCGCACAGGAAGTTACGCTCCATCTGCCTCGTGGGTTTCAAATCGGCAGACGGAATTAAGGGCCAAAACAAGGTAGATGCAGTCTCGACCCGGTATTGGATCAGGGTCGCGGGTCATTAGCGAAAATGTTTGGAGAGTTTGAGGCCCTGGGCCTGATAATTTGAGCCAAGACCTTGGCCATAAAGCGTCTCTGGTGTCTCAATCAGACGCTCATAAACAAGGCGACCGACAATTTGGCCATCTTCCAGTATAAAGGGCACTTTATGCGAACGGACTTCAAGGACGACACGGGCGCCGCTGCCGCCCGCTTCGACGTGTCCAAAGCCCGGATCCATAAAGCCCGCATAGTGGACACGAAATTCACCGACCAGCGGATTAAACGGAACCATCTCGGCGGCATGAGACGGTGGAATATGAACAGCTTCCTTTGACGCAAGGATGTAGAATTGATCAGGGTCTAGGATCAGGCGGTGTTTACCGCGCGCAAAAATAGGCTCCCAATAGTCAAGAGTATCGCACGCACCAGACACATCCACGTCAACAGCGCCTGTGTGACGCTTCGCGCGATAGCCAATCAGCCCCTCATCGTTGCCGACGAGATCAACCGACAACGCGATGCCATCTTCGATGTCCGTTGTGTGCCCTGAAACGAGCGTGTGCTCGTCTTGAAGTTTTTGGAGACCCGCATCATCTTCGCGTGGATCTCCTATGCGCAAACGAAGCTGCGTCAGCTTGGAGCCAGTGCGTACAATGATTGGAAATGTTTGCGGACAAATCTCTGCATAGAGCGGACCGGTATAACCGAACGGCACCTGGTCGAATGCTGAGACGCCATCTGCAATGACGCGCGTGAACACATCGAGGCGTCCGGTTGAGCTTTTGGGGTTGGTGGCGCCTGAAATCCGTTCCGGCAAGTTGACGCTTTCCAAAAGCGGTACGATATAAACGCAGCCGGTCTCCAAGACAGCGCCTTGCGTGAGATCGACTTCGTGCAGGACAAGATCGTCAATCTTGTCTGAAATTTTGACATTGGGTCCGGGCAGGAAGCTGGCGCGGACGCGATACGCGCGTGTCCCCAACCTCAAATCAATACTGGCGGGCTGCAATTGCGCTTCGCCCAAGGGTTCGGCCAATTTGAGCGCGCCAGACGAAATCAGAACGCGGATTGCCTGGGCTGGCAATATGCCCTCCTCAACCGCGCTGCCAAGCGGCGCCTCTGGGCTCAAGTCTTGATGTTCAGCCATGGATGTCAGCAATCTCCGTTAATTTAACCGCTCTAGCCTACCCGACACTTGACGCCAAGAGGTTGAAAGGGCTAATCCCCGCCAAGTTGTTTTGTGGTGATTTGGCCGGCCGGCTTGCAGCCACGTGAAATTAACTCGCTAAAAGGCCGCGCGCGCTTCCTGTTGCCGGTCTTTACGTTTGTTGATGCGACATCTCGACAACAGGTTTTTGGGCCTTACTTGGGTCATGCTGTCGGAGAGGCTGGCAGAACTGTAGGAGCGCATTCATGTCGACAAAGGTTTCGCAACCGTCGAATCCGGAATCCTGGCATCCTGAAACGCAATTGGTTCACGGTGGGACGTTGCGCTCGCAATTTGGCGAGACATCTGAGGCGCTGTTTCTGACCCAGGGCTTTGTGTATGACGACAGCGCCCAAGCGGAAGCGCGTTTTAAGGGTGAGGATGACGGCTACCAGTACAGCCGATTTGGCAATCCCACCGTTTCGATGTTCGAAGAACGCATGCGCTTGTTTGAGGGGGCTGATGCGGCACGCGCGGTTGCAACGGGTATGGCTGCCGTTACCGCATCGCTGATTTCATTTTTAAAAGCGGGTGATCATGTTGTGGCGGCACGCGCTATGTTTGGTTCATGTCGCTATGTCATCGATGAACTTTGTCCGCGCTATGGAATTCAATCCACGCTAATCGATGGCCGTGATTTGGATGCCTGGAAAGATGCAATTCAGGACAATACAAAAGCCTTCTTCTTTGAAACGCCCGCCAACCCAACGCTTGATTTGGTTGATATCGCGGCTGTTTCAAAGATTGCTAAAGAACGCGACATCAAGGTTATCGTTGATAATGTGTTTGCAACACCAATGTTGCAAAAGCCACTGCAGCACGGGGCTGACATTGTTGTTTATTCAGCAACCAAACATATTGATGGTCAGGGCCGCTGCTTAGGTGGCATCGTGCTTGCTGATAGTAAATTTGTAACTGACTATTTGCAGGACTACATCCGTCAGTCGGGCCCGTCGATCAGTCCGTTCAATGCCTGGGTGATGTTGAAAGGATTGGAGACATTGCCAGTCCGCGTTAAGGCACAGTGCGAGTCTGCGGCCAAGATTGCGGACTATCTGGCAGGCAAGGCGGTTGTGAAAAAAGTAATTTACTGTGGTCGGCCAGACCATCCGCAAGCTGATCTGGTGCGCAAACAGATGAAGGGTGGCGGTCAGGTGCTCGCGGTTGAGATTGATGGCGGCAAGGACGAAGCATTTCGCTTCCAAAACGCACTGCGCATTATCCGTATTTCAAATAATTTGGGCGATGTGAAAAGTCTCGTCACCCACCCAGCTACGACAACCCATTCTAAGGTCAAGCCAGCAGCCCGCGCCGAGCTTGGCATTTCTGATGGCCTAGTACGGCTCTCAGTCGGGCTCGAGGCAGTGGAAGATCTTAAGGCTGATTTGGATGTGGCTCTTGCCGCAGTCCGCTAAAGTTAGGCTATAAAAGCACTATGACCCAGTTTGAAGACATCGAAACCGAAGCTTTGGACGATCTTCTGCCGTATGAAGCCCTCACGGCTGGTGTTCGCGTGCGTGTCCTTCCCGAATATGATGAAGAGCAATCAGAGCCGGATGAAGCCTATTACTTCTGGACCTATACGGTGGAGATTTCCAACGAGCGAGATACGCCGGTACAGCTGAAATCCCGCATTTGGCAGATTACCGACGCGATAGGCCACACCGAGGAGGTCCGCGGATCTGGCGTTGTTGGTCAAACACCAACGATCGAGTCTGGGCAGTCATTTAGCTACACATCAGGGTGCCCGCTATCGACGGCATCCGGCATCATGGTTGGCAGCTATCAATTGGTTGATGAAGCTGGCAAACTGTTTGACGTTGAGATCCCGCCATTCTCACTCGATAGCCCGTTCGTCGCCAAAAGCGTTAACTAACATGACGCATCGCGACTTTTTCTAATAAAATTGAGGTTGGTAGCGTTATGTCCGGTGAGGTTCTTTCATCACAAGACCTTCTGGCACGCTTGGTTGGATTTGACACGACCAGCCACAAATCCAACATGAGCTTGATCGCTTTTGTTGAAGACTATCTGACCCGTCATGGTGTTTCCTCAACGCTCGTTCAAACCAACGACGGGGCCAAGGCAAGCTTGTTTGCAACGCTTGGCCCATCTGACACATCAGGCATTGCGCTTTCAGGACACACGGACGTGGTGCCCGTCAAAGGTCAAGATTGGGCAAGCGATCCGTTTACCTTGTGCAAGGCAGAGGGGCGACTTTACGGACGTGGCGCGTGTGACATGAAAGGGTTTTTGGCATCCGTTTTGGCGCTGGTGCCGAAGGTGACGACAAAGAGCCTTACAACCCCGCTCCATATTGTATTTTCTTACGATGAAGAGACTGGGTGCACGGGGGTACGCCCGATGCTGGCGGAATTCGGTCATCAATTGATCCGCCCACGCGGTGCAATCATTGGTGAGCCGACATCCATGCGTGTTGTTGATGCGCACAAGGGTCCGGTACGCTGGCAGGTGGACGTCAAGGGCCGTCCCGCGCACTCAAGCATGGCTCATTTGGGTGTCAATGCGATTACAACGGCAGGCACTCTGATTGGTGAACTGTCCAGGATTGAACAAGAACTGAAATCAACACATGCCAATGAGCGTTTTGAGCCAGGCTATGCCACGCTGCAGGTCACAGAAATACAAGGTGGCAACGCGAGTAATATTGTCCCTGAGGCCTGCAGTTTCGGGTTTGATGTGCGCGCGACGCCAGAGCTCGACCCAGATGAAATTGAGGCGCGACTACGCGCATTTGCTGAAGATACGTGCTTGCCTGAGATGAAGTCTGTTGCACCAGAATCTGAAATTCGTATTGAGCGCGTCAATGATGTGCCTGCGTTTGCAGCCGATCAGACAAGCGACATCATCCCGCTCGTACTTAAGCTGGCGGAACAAAACGATACATTTGCTGTTTCATATGCGACCGAAGCGGGCCTGTTTCAGGAAGTAGGTGTGGCGAGTGTCGTATGCGGGCCAGGTGATATTGCCCAGGCACATACGGCCAACGAATGGTTGGCCGAAGACCAACTTGCAGCATGTGATCGATTTTTAGAACGTCTGGCTGTTTGGGCTCGGTCGAATTAACGGTTCCATTTGCACATTTAAAACCGTTCATACCGTCTGACTGTAAAAGCCGCGCCCAAGTCTTCTGCATTTAAGTCTTCTGCATCAATGCAACATCTTTTACTGGGATCTCGAGCGTCCAGCCGTATTGATCTGCAATGTAATGAAATGTTTGTTCTCGATAGAACACGGCATGCGTTGGATCTTTTCGGTAGTGCCAACTCGAAAACTTATCATCGTCGGTTTGAAAGCATGTCATCACGGCCAAGAGACCACCGGGGCGAAGCAGACGGTCAAGGCGGGCGAATTCGCCAGCGGGGTTGTGGAAGTGTTCAGCGGTCTCGGTGCAGGTTATGACGTCATAGGGTCCAACAAGTGCCGATTTGTTATCGGCAAAAATGGGATCATAAATTGTCACGTCGTGTCCTGCTTCGCGCATCATCGCTGCCAACGCGGGTCCAGGCCCGGCGCCGTAGTCGAGTGCTTTTTGTCCCGGTGAAAGTTTTTCGAGCAGGGGCTTTGCCAGCTTGGACAGGAAGGCACGATACGCTGGATCATTGGGATCGTTTTCGTGCAGGTAATAGTGATTGCGTTCCTGGGCTGGCGTTGGGTGGTCGCGTGGATCTAGAAAACGCGCTGCACATATCTGGCAAGCCCAGTAGTCTCTCCCATCAACAGCGAGCAGATGGTGCGGTTGCGGGTTATGACAAAGCGGACAGGGAGGCGTTGGTGTGGGAACGGTTTGACCCATAATCTCTACTTACGCTGCTGCGTCATCGGTTTGCGCCAAATACACAGCCTGGCTGATGTCACGACCCTGGATTGGATTGTGAAAGGTGACGTTTTCAGCCCAGGCTTTGGCGAAGATAGTATCCAGGCGTGCTGTGAACGCAGGCTCGGCGGGAAGGTTGGACCATAACCCAAATACGCCACCGGGTTTGAGGTGCCGACAGAGTTGTCTCAAGCCCTCCGGCTGATAAAATGATGCGTTGTTGGCAGACAACAGCATGTCCGGTGTGTGGTCGATATCAACCAGGATTGCATCGTAACGGTGTGGCGAATTTTCTGGATCAAATCCGTTGTTCGATGCCGCAAGGGCAAAAAAATCGCCGTGTGCAAAGTGGCAGCGCGGATCATCCACCAACGGTGGATCGAGCGGCACGAGTTTATTGGTGTGCCAGTCAATCACCGGCTGTAACGCTTCAACGATGGTGAGAGACGATACACGCTTATCTTGAAGTACAGCCCCTGCCGTGTAGCCAAGGCCGAGACCACCAACGATGATATCAAGCGTGTTGCCGTGGCAGGCCTTCAAACCCAGTTCAGCAAGCGCAATCTCCGACGCGGTAAATAAGCTCGACATCAGGAACGCGTCGTCGAGTTTTACTTCGTAAATGTCCGTGTTGTGCTGTGTGCTTCGCCGTCGTCTCAGGCTAATCGCACCAAGATCAGTGACCTGATAGTCCAATTCTTCAAACAGAGCAGACATGTTGTGCCCTCCGTTGGGCGGGGTGACGCTTCAGTGTGGATTGCCAGAGGGTTCTGAAAATTCCGTAGGGTCAAACGCATATTTGGTACTGCAAAATTCACACGTGACCGTGACTTTGCCGGAGTCATCCGTCATGTCGTCGAGATCAGACCCGCCAATCGTACGCAACAGATTGTGCACGCGTTGGCGCGAACAGCGGCAATCATCGCGTACACTTTCCGCGGGAAACGCGACGACACCCTCTTCATGAAACAGGCGATAGAGCAAACGATCAGGTGCCAGGCCTGGATCCAGAAGCTCATGGTCTTCCACCGTCATGGCAAGGTGGAGCGCACGTTGCCAGTCTTCGTCATCTTCACCAAGGGCAGGTGGTTCTTCATCTTCTTTGCCGCTGGCAAGATCACGCGAAACACCCCCCTCGCGCGACAGGTGCTGGATCATCAATCCACCAGCGCGCCAGGTCCATTTTTGCTCTTCGCTTTCTGCTTCCGCATCGTAGTGGTGGGCAACCGCGAGGCGAACGAATGTTGGCAATTGCTCCGACTGGCGAAAGTAGGTGTGTGCAGCCTCGGTGAGTGATTGACCTTCCAAAGCAACAACGCCTTGGTAGCGATCAAATTCTGGCCCGGGATCAATGGTCAATGCAAGGCTGCCGTCACCAAGCACGGGTGTGTTGGTACTCTCGGCCTCGTTGTCATCGCTGAACGTTGCATAGCCGCGCACTGAGCCTGAGGACGCATAGTCGGCAACCAGGAGTGAAATTTGACCATCGCTTTTGGCTTGCAGGGTCAGAATGCCAGCGTCGCCCTTTAATGATGTCCCAAGCATGGCAACAAGCGCTAAAGATTGACCAAGGGCTTCAGTGACCTTGGGCGGATAGTTGTGACGATTTAGGATTGTATCCAGTGCAGGACCAAGGCGTACGACACGGCCCGTGACATTGGAGTTTACAGTGCGAAAGCGCAGCACAAGATCATCCGTGATCTCAAGGGTGTCTTTGTCACCGGCATGTGCATCTGTCATCAATTTAGCTTCCAAGGCACCATGCAAGAATTGCTTTTTCTGCGTGCAGGCGGTTTTCCGCTTCATCGAAAATAACCGATTGCGGGCCTTCGAGCACGGCTTCGGTCACCTCGTTGCCGCGATAGGCGGGCAAGCAGTGCATGAAGATTGCTTTGGGATCAGCTTTTGCCATCAACGCTTCATCAACACGGAATGGGTCTAAAATCTGTTTGCGTCGATCGGCATCCTTCTGGCCCATCGAGACCCAGGTATCCGTGACGATGCAATGGGCTCCGGCTGCTTCTTTGACGGGGTCAGTTGAAACCCGCACGTCCGCATTGTTGTCCTTCGCCCATTTGAGAAATTTGCTATCGGGCATGAGCTCTTCAGGACAGGCGAGGCGTAATTTAAAGCCAAATCGTTGGGCGGCGTGGATCCAGGATGCGGCAACATTGTTGCCATCGCCAATCCAGGCAACGGTTTTACCTTTGATTGGACCTAGGTGTTGTTCAAACGTCATCACGTCGGCCATAATCTGACATGGGTGTGTGTCATCCGTCAGACCATTGATCACGGGCACAGTTGCCCATTTGGCCAGATCAACCAGGGTTTGATGCGCGTCGGCGCGGATCATGATTGCATCGATGTAGCGTGATAGCACGCGCGCGGTGTCGGCAATACTCTCACCACGGCCCAACTGCAGATCAGTGTTGTTGAGCATGATAGATTGCCCACCCAACTGGCGCATCGCGACGTCGAAAGAAACGCGTGTTCGCGTGGATGGTTTTTCAAAAATCATGACCAACACATCATCTTCAATACCGTCGGGCAGCAAAGACTTGGGCGTACGCTTGCCTGCCTTTTTCATGGCATGGCCAGCATCAATAATCGCGCGTAGGTCAGATGCAGAAATCTGATCAAGGTCTAAAAAATGTCTCATGTTCTTGGCCATGGGTTTCGGCCCAGCTCCAAAGTTAAAGGGATCTTTGTGGAATTAGGTAGATAGGCTTTTCAAAGCTCGATCCAAACGGGAAAGCGCTTCTGATATATCGCCATCTTCAACATTCAATGGCGGAAGAATGCGTACAGTATTGTCAGCAGCACCCACCAGGAGTAGGTGTTCGTTGAGTGCGGCTTTGACAAGGTCTGCTGGTTCGCATGTCAGTTTTAGACCCAGCAGGAGGCCTGTCCCGCGCACGTCTTCTACGAGCGTCGGGTGGGTATCCTTTAATGCAGCAAGGCCTTGTTTAAAACGTAGCGCCTTGTCCTTGACCGATTGCAGGAAGTCGGGCGCGGAGACAATATCGAGTACGGTGCCGGCAACAGCCGTGGCAAGTGGATTGCCGCCAAAGGTTGAGCCATGCGTGCCCGCCGTCATGCCCTTGGCGGCTTCGTTTGTTGCCAGCACGGCGCCGATCGGAAAACCGCCACCAAGACCTTTAGCAACTGCCATGATATCGGGCCATACATCGCTTGCCTGATGGGCAAACAAATGGCCGGTCCGTCCAACACCGGTTTGCACTTCATCAAGGATCAGCAATACGCCATTGTCGTCGCACAGCTCTCTGAGTTTGGTGAGGACGTCTGAGGGCAAAACGCGAACGCCGCCTTCACCTTGTACAGGTTCGACCATGATGGCTGCGGTTTCATCCGTGAGTGCCGCTTCAACGGCTGCAACATCACCAAACGGCACATGGTCGAAGCCCGGCATCTCCGGTCCAAAGCCGTCGAGGTGCTTTGGATTTCCCGCCGCAGAGAGCGTCGCCAGCGTGCGGCCATGGAATGCGCCTTCAAACGTAATAATGCGATGGCGGTCAGGCGCACCGTTCACATAGTGGTAGCGCCGTGCGGTTTTGATCGCTCCTTCGCAGGCTTCAGCACCTGAATTGCAGAAGAACACAACATCAGCAAATGTCGTTGCAACGAGTTTGGCGGCCAGGGTTTCCTGACCCTCAATCTCATAGAGGTTTGAGGTGTGCCAGAGCTTGCCCGCTTGTTCTGTTAAAGCAGCCACCAGTTTTGGATGGGCGTGGCCCAGGACATTGACGGCAATACCAGACCCGCAGTCCAGATAGCGCTGGTCATCTTTGGTGATCAGCCAGCAGCCTTCGCCACGCACAAAGGCCAGCGTTTTTGGGCCGTACGTTGCCATGACCGGTCCATCGCTCGGATTGGACAGGGCTGTGGAAGAATGAGATGTGGTCGGCGTTTTGGGCCCGGACATCTTGTCCATCCCTTGCGCAGAAATACAAAAAGCCGCCTCACCGGCGGCCGTCGGAAGAGCGGTGATACAGGGGCCCCTAGCGGCTGTCAACGCAGGCACGACAAGGGTTTAGAGCAGATGCAACTCAAATGTGGCGGCCTTCAACCCGTCACAAGGTGATGTTTGAAAGCCTCAGTGGAAGCCGGTTTCGGGATTTACCCCCGCGAATCAAGTTGTTGCAGTGAAGCCACTTTCCCCTGTCAAGCCCCGAACGTTTGCGTGTTTGGCTTGTATGCAGGATTCTGGATGTTGTAGTTTCCTCTTGTCCGACCACGACATCTCGCGTGTTGTTAGCGAAATGTCCCCAGTAACCTGGTGTGTATCTTGTTGTCGGCACGCGTAGGGCCCCTGCTTTGTATAGGCTCACCCAGTTGGTGAGGCTGCAGGTTTAGCCCCCTATCTCTAGTACGCGTTTGTTTAGTCTTGCGTTCATCTCTGTAAAGCGTCCCGTCCCAGTCAAAGTGTGACTTGGGGAGCGGCCTCCTTTGTTGTGGCCCCCCTCAAAGCCTTGCTTCTGATTGGAGATTTTTTCAGCGCCGCCCCATTTTTGGGCGTGCGGCGCTTAGGCGTAATTTTGTCAGGAGCGAAGCATGGCCTGGAATGACGAGCGCGTTGATCTGTTGAAAAAGCTCTGGGCTGAGGGATTAAGTGCAAGCCAGATCGCTGGGCGTTTGGGTGGTGTCACCCGCAACGCTGTGATCGGTAAAGTGCATCGCCTCGGTTTGTCAGGGCGCGCAACCACATCGCGCATGAAATCACATCGGCCTCGAGCCCGTGTCGCTGCCAAACGCAACGGCAAGTCACGGTTCGGCTCAACTGGAAATCCGGCCCTCAGAGCCCTTTATCATCCCGATGCCCAGCCCTATGTCCCGGCAGTGGAAGAGCTGGTTATTCCGGAGAAGGATCGCAAAACCATTCAGACGCTGACCGAAAACCATTGCCGCTGGCCAATTGGTGATCCGCAAATGGCGGACTTCCACTTCTGCGGCAAGTCAAAGGTCAACGGGCTTCCCTACTGCGAGTTCCATGCCCGCCGTGCCTTCCAACCACCGCAAGCGCGTCGCCGTGATCGCACAGCCAACAAAACACCGGCCCAAATTGCAGCACCTGCCGCAACGGCGCCCGCAGATGCTGGCAAGGAAGCTCAGAAGGTTAAATCGTAAAGCGCACAAAATAATTGCTACGCCCGACGTGTCCACCACGTCATGGCAGCGGGGGAGGGGACCGGTCACTGGGGAGAAGTGACCGGTCTTTTTTTTGTTTGTCCTCGGCGCAAAAAATAAATGTGATCAGGACACGGCCGACGCGGAACATGGACCTGTTTATTCGGCGGCAGCCTTTGGTAGGTCGGTTTCAGACAACCCAAGGCGTTGAGCAACACCCAACCCGTAGTCAGGGTCACATT
The DNA here is from genome assembly GCA_021775735.1 of Hyphomicrobiaceae bacterium. Taxonomy (GTDB): domain Bacteria; phylum Pseudomonadota; class Alphaproteobacteria; order Rhizobiales; family Hyphomicrobiaceae; genus JAHZKN01. The sequence goes on along the minus strand of JAJFHG010000041.1, from coordinate 60,135 downwards.
TGTAGAATAGTGCCGCTTGGCGCTGGGCAATGTCCTCTGGAACGCCGTCCATTGCCTCAGCAATGTTGTCCATCAACCGGCTACGTTGGTCATCGTTCATCAAGCGGAATAAGTCCCCAGGTTGTTGATAGTCACTTACCTGCTGGCCAGCCCCATCTTTTTGCGCGTAGCGGTTCGCATCACCAGAGATACGCAATGGTGGCTCTTTGACTGATGGATCTTCGGCCGGCCCGTTGAACGAATTTGGTTCGTAGTAGGTGTCAGGGTTGCCACTTTTGATGCCGCCGTAAACATTCATCGGTCCGTCTTTATGATAGTGATGGACCGGGCATTTTGGTTGATTGACGGGAAGAGATTCATAATGCGCGCCAAGACGATAGCGGTGCGCATCCGCATAAGAGAATACGCGTGCTTGAAGCATCTTATCTGGTGAAAATGAGATGCCAGGCACAACATTCGATGGCGAAAATGCAGCGTTTTCAATCTCTGCAAAGTAGTTCTCAGGATTTCGATTGAGTGTCACTTCACCTATCTCAACGCATGGGTAGTCGCTATGTGGCCAGACTTTGGTGAGATCGAACGGATTGTATGCGGTTTTTTCAGCGTCCGCTTCAGGCATGATCTGAACCTGTACGGTCCATTTCGGGAATTCACCGTCTTCAATGGCGCCAAAGAGTGCTTCTTGATAGGTCTCGCGGCTGCTGCCAACGACTTGGGCCGCTTCGGCATTGGTATGAAATTTGTGCCCCTGTTTGGTTTTGAAATGGAACTTTACCCAGAAGCGCTCGCCGCTTTCGTTCCAAAGCGAATAGGTGTGCGACCCATATCCGTTCATGTGCATCGGCGTGACGGGAAGTCCGCGATCAGACATCAGGATCGTCACTTGGTGCAGGCTCTCTGGTGACAGAGACCAAAAATCCCACATTGCTTTTGGTGAGCGGAGATTGGTTTTCGGATGACGTTTTTGCGTATGGATAAAGTCAGGAAATTTATAAGGGTCGCGGACAAAGAAAACGGGCGTGTTATTGCCAACCAAATCCCAATTTCCCTCTTCCGTATAGAACTTGAGAGCAAATCCACGCACATCGCGTTCAGCATCTGCAGCTCCAAGTTCACCAGCAACGGTCGAAAAGCGTGCCAGCATGTCCGTCTCAGCGCCCGGTTGTAGGGCTTTGGCGCGGGTATATTTGGAAATATCACCCGTGATCTTCAAAGTGCCAAACGCACCCCAGCCTTTGGCGTGGACCACGCGTTCAGGAATCCGTTCACGGTTTTGATGGGCAAGTTTTTCAAGTAGCTGATAGTCCTGCAACAACACGGGGCCACGCTCACCTGCCGTTGTTGAGTTCTGGTTGTCCGAGACGGGTGCACCACCCGTCGTTGTCAATGTTGGTTTCGTGCTCATAAGTGACGCTCCATTTTTTGTGTTTTGGGAACACTGGAGTGTCTGAGCCATAAGGTCCAATCGTATTAAATTTGCAGTCTGATAATAAATTGTGATCTATCGACGGATTGGTCGCGGGGATGGTGCGAGCCGACCGCCATTGCGGGGCGGGGTGGGGCTGCTTGGTGCGTTCATGGCTTCACGATGACAAAGTGCGTGCGCTGCCGCTGATGTGGAGCGTACACACGAGGTTGGTGAGTTCGGCGAAAAGGGAAGCAAGCCGGTTCAGAGTTGGCAGACGTGCCTCTTCAAGCGTGTCTCTTCAAGACATAGACGATTGCTCTGAGACGTCTTGTCTACGCGATCAGTTAATCGCGTGGTTTGTTACGGCGATCTGCGAAGACAGGCAGGCATACATCTGCAACGCATTCGGCCGGTTCAACGGTACGCGTGTCGCTGCGGTAGATTGTTAGAATGGGTTGTTTTCGGTTTAGTACCAAGCCGTTTTTTGGAATCCACTTATCGCGCAATCCTGAAATGACCTTGCCAATGTCCGAGTAGGGGCCAACAACGCGCGTGCGTAGAAATGTGCCGCCATCAAAACGCCAACCAGAAACCAGGTTGCTTTCACACGATACCCAATTGGAGGGTGCGACGACGCCCGCGATATAACGCAGTTCTTTGTCTGCGACTTTGCGGGGGTCACCAAAGGTAAGGCCATAGCCATGATCTGGTTTTGGATCTGGTTTGCTATAATCCAACCACTTAAAGATATTTGCCCAGGCTTTTGGAGCCGTTTCTCCATACGGGCCAATGACCTGCACGGCAGCAAGATTGGCAGGTTTGAGGAATATGACCTGAGTTTTTGCCATTGCCGCTTTGGTTACCCGTCGTGATGCTTTTTAAACGCTGTTTATCTCAGGGTTTTATTACAAATACCCGTCAAACCTCGCCAAGCGTTTGAACAACACCATTGAAACCAACAAAAATGAAGAAGACATTGAAAACGAGGCCCCGTGAACTTCGTTTATATCGTTATGAGGCTGTTTTGCGGCTATGTACGTCTCTAATGTGCGGCAAAGTTGATAAAACATTGAATTTATAGTTTTGATTTGTCGATCTCAGATCGCGATTTGGAGAGACTTAAGGCATCTGAAAGCCTCATTTTTGCACTGCCCCGAGGCGACGGTTTTTGCTGGCTGTCATCAGGTGCCCAAGCAGAGACGGTTAGTATTTCAAACGTTGCCGGACACCGCCCTGAATGAGGGTGAGCAAATTGGTCAATGTATATTTCACAGGCCCGCCCGAGCAGTTTTTTGGTCACCGGTCTTCGGCTGCGCGCGATCAGGGCATTGCTGCAGCCCATGGCTTTGAGTTCCTGCATCAAAGCCAGGGGAGATGCGTAGTTTACAGTTAGCCGCTCACTATCAACCACAGGGAGCGCAAAGCCAGCGCGCTGCAAAAGCGCACCAAGGTCACGAATGTCTGCAAAAGGTGCAACACGCGGTGAGGCACCGCCTGTGATTTCAGCTTCCGCCTGGAGCCAAGATTGGCGCAGCTCGGTGAGTGTACTGCCGCCAAGCAGGGCACCTAACAACAACCCATCGTTTTTAAGTGCGCGACGGATTTGGGTTAGTGTACCGGGTAAATCGTTGGCGTATTGTAACGTGAGCGGGGAAAGGATGAGATCCAGGCTACCGTCTTTGAGTGGCAGCCATTCCTGATGTGCATTTATGCGCGTGCCGGAACATTGCACCAGAAGTGCGTTGGCTGTTTCCGCTGAAATGATCCAGTCTATGTTTTCCAGGTTTGCGATTTCTTTTCCAATAATACCATGGTGCGCGCCGAGAATGAGTGTTTTTGTAAAGCAGCGCTTGATCATGGCAAGACGCTCGCAAAGATCTTCGCCGACCCGCCGCAGCAAGAAATCTTGAGCTTTAACCTGCCGCGCCCAGCGGTTGCGGCGCTGTTCGTGGAGGTTGAGATCAAACAAAGGTTCTGGTTGTGACATCGTGAGGTGGTTTGTGCGCCATGACGTAGGTTTACGGGATTAGGGTGATTTTCACCGAGCTGGTGTTGCTCTATCATATCTTGCATGGACGAACAGGTCATGCGTGATGAAGTTGAGGCCCCTTTGGCGGCGGAGAGCATTCCTAAGGTGCGTTGGGGGCGGCGCATGCTGATGGCCGTTGCCGATCTTGCGATGCCGCCAGTCTGCGTCAGTTGCCAAACGCCTCTCGTTACTCATCATGCGCTGTGTGCTCCGTGTTGGGCAGGCATCGACTTTATTCGTCAGCCGCTGTGCGATCGCCTCGGTTTGCCAATGCCCTATGGGGTTGGCGAAGGCATGATTTCCGCCGCAGCAGCTGCAAATCCCCCACCCTATGATCGCGCGCGGTCTGTCGGGATATATGCTGGAACGCTGAAAACCCTGGTGCATGATTTTAAATTTCGCGACCACCAGGAATTGCGTCGGTTGTTTGTACGCTGGCTTTTAGATGCAGGTGCGCCGTTTTGGGCTGATGCAGACCTGATCGTACCCGTTCCGCTGCATCGACGACGGTTGCTCAAACGCCGTTTTAACCAGTCAGCGGTTCTTGGTCGCGCATTGGGCCCCCTCACAGGCGTGCCCTGCCGAACCAACGTGCTGCAGCGCACACGTGCCACCGCACAGCAAGTTGGGCTGACCTACCAACAACGCATTGATAACGTGCGCGGCGCTTTTGCCGTTCCAGAGAACATGGCGGCTCAGGTGTGCCAGGCCCGTGTCGTGTTGCTCGACGATGTTATTACGACGGGGGCGACGGTGGCGGCCTGTGCAACGGCATTGCGTAAAGCAGGTGCTGGCGAAGTTAATGTTCTTGCCGTGGCGCTGACTGTTCCAGGGCGCGATGATGGCGCCAGCGGGCTTGCCGTGCCCGAATGAGCTCACCGATCTCCAGAAAATTGATGTTAAATCAGCTTCAGCTCTTTTCCGTTGCGGCTGCAAATAGTATTCTTGGGCAAGATTCTCAATGAGCCACACCGACCAATCACACACTATGTCGAAGATTCTCATCTATACCGCGTCCTTGTGCCCCTACTGCCGGATGGCCAAAAGCCTACTGTCGGGCAAGGGTGTTCCTTTTGATGAGATTGATGTTACCGGCAAACCTGATGTCCGCTCGGCTATGGTCGAAAAATCGGGTGGACGGCTGACAGTCCCTCAAATATGGATTGGCGAGCAGCATATTGGCGGTTGCGATGACCTTATGGCGCTTGATCGGTCGGGCAAGCTTGAGCAATTGCTAACGGTGTAATACCACCCGAAGCAAGCCTTTGCGCCCAGCACGCCCGTACGGCTCACGTTCCTCTTGTAGCGAGATTTTTGCCATGCCATCCCCGGACAGTTTTTGCGTCGGTCTCGTGCAGATGTGTTCAGGCAAAGATGTTGATCGCAACGTTAAAGACGCTGTGGCGCTGATCAAAGAAGCAGCAGACCGTGGCGCGCACTATATTCAAACCCCGGAAGTCACGACCTTGATGGAACTAGATCGTGAACGTTTGTTCGCGATAGTTGAGCCGGAAGCATCTAACCGCGCGCTTTCAGAATTCGTCGCCATTGCCAGAACGCTTAAGATTTGGCTGCACATCGGCTCAATGGCAGTTCGCGAAAACGAGACTCACTTGGCCAATCGTTCATATGTGATTGCCCCTGATGGTGAAATCCGCGCGCGCTATGACAAGATCCATATGTTCGACGTTGATTTGCCATCCGGTGAAAGCTATCGCGAAAGTGAAAGCTATCTTCCTGGCGAATTAGCCGTTGTAACGGATCTTCCGTGGGGCCGTTTGGGGTTAACAATTTGCTACGATCTACGCTTTCCAGCACTCCATCGTGCCTTGGCGCAACAGGGTGCTCAGTTTATTGCGAGCCCTGCTGCGTTCACAAAAACAACCGGCCAAGCCCATTGGCACACGCTGTTAAAAGCCCGAGCCATTGAAAGTCAGTGTTTCGTGTTCGCAGCTGCCCAAGGCGGGCTCCACGACAACAATCGCGAGACATTCGGCCATAGTTTGGTGATTTCCCCGTGGGGAGAGGTGCTTGCGGAGGCAGAAGTTCACCCTTCCGTCATAATTTCGGATGTTAAATGGGCTGAAGTTGAGGAGGTGAGGGCGCGCGTGCCGTCACTTCGTCATGACAGGGCATTTCAGTTCATGCCCTGAGGTGTTGCGTTGCGTAGTTGAGGGTCAGTTATGATCAAGTACCAGTTGGTCTGTTGCCAAGACCACGAATTTGAAGCCTGGTTTAGATGCTCCAACACGTTTGATGTCCAATCTGCGATCCATCAAATTGAATGCCCGCATTGTGGATCGGTGGACGTATCCAAGTCAGTTATGGCCCCCAAAATTGCACGTGCGAAAGAACGCGCGTCTGAGAACGACATCTCTTGGCCAACAGATGTAGCTGCCACCGAAGCTGAGATAACAGAAGTTATACGCCGTTTCCGTGCTGACGTTGAAGCACGTTCTGAATACGTTGGAACCAAGTTTTCTGAAGAAGCCCGCAATATGCATTTTGAAGATAAGCCAAAACGCAATATTTGGGGTGAAGCAACTGTCGAGGAAGTTCGTGATCTTATTGAAGATGAAATCGAGTTTGTACCAATTCCTCGTCTTCCAGAAGACTCCGACTAAGTCTCCAATCGCGTCGATCTCATCTTTGACGGAGTGGGTTAGCCGGCGTCCTAGGACCCATTGCCATTTGTAGCAAGTGTCAGGGTGAAGGCGATGGCATCGTCCATGACCTTGGTGTGAACGGTAGCTTCGTAGTAGCCGGCAGGTGTCCAGGCAAAGCGACCTGATTGATAACGCCAGAAGCCGCGCACATGTTCGCCACGAGAAACAACAACACCAATGTTTGCCTCCAACTCAAAGGTGAAACCTTTGAGTAGCAGTACCTCTTGCTCCATCAGTGCCTCAATGAGGCGTCTCTCTTCTGATTTAATAACCATCATCATTTTTCAAAATTACCCCGCAGTGATTACGCTATTTTTTAAACACTCAAAAAAATAGCGCACCTACTGGCAGGCGCACGATGCTCTTGAGTGATTGTGCTAATTGATTTTTGAATGTTCGAAAATATTTATGCGATGTCTACCTTACGCAATTTGCTTTATTTCAGGAACAAATTTCCAAATTATTTGATCTAAGCTTGTTGTATATTTTTTTCTCTTCGTGTCCGCTGCGTTGCAAAGAGGTCTGCAATCGTCCGGTTTTTCTGGTCCAAATTGGCTCTCAGATAAATTTCAGACACATGTTGATCTACACTATCATCCCGTTGATGAAAAATTGATCTATTGTTTTAAACGAATAATAAGTGTCGCAGGGATGCATGATGACGATACCGTTCAAGCACAAATCTCAACAGCAACGACAGACTGATTTTCCGTCGAGTCCGCTCGATGACGAAGAAGATATCCCCTCCAATCCGTCTCACAACTCAACTTTGAACGCCGTTATTGAACAGCGTCTCAGTCGACGTGACATGATGCAAGGTCTTATCGCCGTAACAGGTGGTGTTGCAACCGGCTTATCAGCGGTCAGCGTCACAGGGTGTGATCAAGTTCAAGTGTCGCCATCGGCTGACTTTCCATCGTTCAGATTTCCGGAGGTGGTTGCAGGTGTTGACGAAACGCATCATGTCGCAGACGGGTATCGCGCTGATGTGTTGATACGCTGGGGTGATCGCGTGCTGGAGGGTGCGCCACCGTTCGATCCGGAAAACCCCACGGCTGACGGACAAGCCCAACAGTTTGGTTACAATAACGACTTTCTGGGCTACTTCCCGATTGATGGCCGCTCTGATCATGGTGTGTTGGTGGTCAACCACGAGTACACCAACGATGAACTGATGTATCCAGGCCTTGGCTCACGAAAAACACGCAAGCAGGTGATCCGAGGCCTCCCCGAACCCTTGGTGCGTGCCTCAATGCAGGCGCACGGCGGCAGCGTGGTGGAAATCAAACGGTCCGGCGGACTCTGGAGCGTCGTCGAAGGTTCGCGCTTTGCACGGCGCATCACACCTGAAACAGAAATGCGCCTTTCAGGGCCTGCAGCGGGTCATGAGCTGATGCAAACCAATGCCGATCCGACGGGTCGCAACGTGTTGGGCATGGTCAATAATTGCGCGGGCGGTGTGACGCCTTGGGGAACTTGGTTGACGTGTGAGGAAAATTTCAATTTTTATTTTGAATCGGGTGGCAAGAACGTGGCGGATGTTCCGACAACCTTGCACCGTTATGGCATACCAACATCGAAAGCCTATCCTTGGGGGAAGTTTGAAACGCGCTTTGATGTTTCTCACGAGCCCAATGAGGCGCATCGCTTTGGTTGGGTTGTTGAGATCGATCCATTCGAACCAAGCTCTAAACCTGTGAAGCGCACGGCGCTGGGTCGCTTTAAGCATGAGGGCGCGGGAGGTGTCGTCAATCGCGATAACCGCTATGTCATTTATCAAGGTGATGATGAACGCTTTGAGTACGTCTACAAGTTTGTCAGTCGCGATCCAATTGATCTAAAGGATCTTAAAAACAATCGAGATCTTCTCGACCACGGTACTCTTTATGTTGCACGTTTCAATGATGATGGCAGCGGGCAATGGCTGGCCTTAGTGCGCAGTGATCCGCGTTTGAATCATTTTCAAGACCAAGGCGAAATTCTCATCAACGCACGTTCGGCCAGCGACGTGCTTGGCGCCACGAAGATGGATCGCCCTGAAGATATTGACGTCAATCCTGAGACCAATCGCGTCTATGTGATGCTGACCAAGAACAAGGAACGATCCAAGCACGGTGATAAAATTACCAACGCTTCTAACCCGCGATCAAAAAATGCCTTTGGTCACATCATTGAGATGACGCCCGATGATGACAATCACGCAGCAGAGACATTCAGTTGGGAAATGTTGGTCCGTTGCGGTGATCCTGAGAAACCAGATGTTGGTGCCACCTTTAATCCGCTGACTTCAAAGCATGGTTGGTTTGCAAATCCGGACAACTGTGTCGTCGATAAGTTTGGCCGCTTGTGGATTGCAACGGATGGCAACACCAAACGCAAAACGGGGCGCAGCGATGGCCTGTGGGGACTGGAGACGGAGGGCAGTGTGCGTGGCATGGGTCGGTTGTTCTTCCGTTGTCCTGTTGGCGCAGAATTGTGTGGTCCGTGTTTTACGCCTGACCTTGAGACGGCGTTTGTTGCGGTTCAACATCCAGGTGAATCTGATGACCCAAGGGTTTTGGCGACCTTTGAGGCGCCTGCGACCCGCTGGCCCGACTTTGCTGACGGCGTGCCGCCACGCCCGTCCGTCGTTGCCATAACCCGCAAGGGTGGCGGCAAAATCGGCACCTGATCTCGCCGATCAGACGACGTATCGCCGCAGAAATGGCTGTGATCGGACTGAAAGCCTCAAAATAGCGCGGCAAGATCTTGCTCGCGCGTGCAGATTGGGCCATCAAGCGGGTTCATATCCTGCCCGCTGGCGACACCCTGATGTTGCTGTACGGTACTGATGAAGGCGATCTTGCATGACACTCGAGCCGAGCCATCCGATATCCAGCACCACACGGGCTGTGCGTCACGACTGGACCCGTGCCGAGGCGGACGCGCTATACAATCTACCCTTTAATGACCTGCTGTTTCGCGCACAATCTGTGCATCGGGAAAACTTCGATGCCAATGCTGTGCAGATGAGCAAACTGATTTCGATAAAAACCGGCGGGTGTGCGGAAGATTGTGGTTACTGCAACCAGTCGGCTCACCATACGACGGGCCTGAAAGCTTCTAAGTTGATGGCTATCGAAGAGGTGTTGGCGGGTGCGGACAAGGCCAAGCAAGGCGGCGCGACACGGTATTGCATGGGTGCTGCGTGGCGGTCACCTAAAGAACGTGACATGGAGACTTTAATTGCCATGGTCGAAGGGGTGAAAGCCAAAGGGCTTGAGACCTGCATGACACTTGGCATGTTGTCAGATGATGATACTGCTGCGCTCAAAGAGGCGGGTTTGGATTATTACAACCACAACATTGATACGTCTGAGCGTTACTACAGCCAAGTCGTTAAAACACGAACGTTCCAGGACCGCTTGGATACTTTGGCTCGCGTGCGGGAGGCGGGTATCAAGGTTTGTAGTGGCGGTATTATTGGTATGGGAGAAGAGGATGGTGATCGCGTCGACATGTTGCTGACACTCGCCAATCTCGAAGCGCACCCTGAAAGCGTACCAATCAATATGTTGATTGCGATCCCAGGGACACCGCTTTCTGACGCTAAAAAAATAGATCCGATTGATTTTGTGCGCACCATTGCTGTTGCCCGTATCATGATGCCGAAGTCGTACGTAAGATTGTCTGCCGGACGCACGGAGATGTCAGAGGAAACACAAGCGTTGTGCTTCTTTGCCGGTGCCAATTCCATTTTTGTCGGCGATACGCTGCTGACAGCAGACAATCCCGAACAATCTGAAGATGCCCAATTGTTCGCCAAGCTCGGCATCCATGCGATGGCGCTTGAGGACCATAGTGACGAACAGGAGTTGCAGGACACCTCATGCAGGAGAGCCAGCAGCGCGCTTTAAGGGCGTTGGATCGACGTGGGCGTTTGCGTTCACTTGCGCCGCGCCGGGGATTAGATTTTTCCTCAAATGATTATTTAGGCTTGGCAGCTTCTGACGCTTTGCGTGAAGCGGCTGAGAGCGCGCTTGCACGTGGTGTTTGTGTCGGTGCCATGGGATCACGGCTGTTACGTGGGAATGATCCAGAACATGAAGCGCTGGAGCATGAAGCTGCACAGTTCTTTGGCGGCGAAAGCTGCCTCTTCTTTGCAGGCGGTTTTGTCGCCAATCATACGCTCTTGTCGACGTTGCCAGCGCGTGGTGACCTGATCGTTGCCGACGAATTGGCCCATGCCAGCATGTGGGAGGGTATGGCAGCAAGTAAAGCAACGTCGGTTACAGTTTCCCACAACGATGCAAATGCTTACAGCGACGCGATCAGGGTGTGGCGAGAGCAAGGTGGCACAGGTCGCGTCTGGATCGTTGTCGAGAGCCTCTTTTCTATGGACGGTGACAGGGCACCGCTGGCTGACCTGCAGAGCATCGCACAAAGACATGAGGCGATGTTGATTGTCGATGAAGCCCATGCAACCGGTGTTTATGGGCCGCAAGGCCGCGGCCTGGCAACTGATCTCGACGGTGCGAATAACGTCATTACAGTACACACGTGCGGAAAAGCGCTGGGCGCAATGGGTGCACTGGTGACTTTGCCGTCGCTTCATCGCAATTTTCTCATCAACCGCGCGCGCGCGTTTATTTATGCCACCGCACCCTCGCCCCTCATTGCTGCGATTGTGCGCGATAGCCTTAAAATATGTGCTGCAGGCGATGAGGCGCGCGAAAGGTTGCAACATTTGGTGACGCTTGCGCGGTCGGAAATAAAATCCAAGCTTGGGTTGTCTGCGACGGCCACACAAATTCAGCCGATACATGTTGGGCGCGAAGCGCGCGCGGTTTCTATCTCAAAACAGATGATTGAGGCTGGCTTTGATGTACGTGCTGTGCGCCCACCCACCGTACCAGATGGGACCAGTCGTGTGCGGCTCACACTCACGTTGAACGTGGGGTCAGATGATATTCGGAAGATGCTGGCGACCTTGGCGAAGGCGCTTGAGGAGCACGCCTCATGAGCCGCTTTATTATTTCTGGAACCGATACGGGTGTTGGCAAAACGGTTGTGTCTGCGATGCTGGTCGCGGGACTTGGTGCATCATACTGGAAACCAATTCAGGCTGGCACCGACGGTGGCACCGACGCGACACGCGTTGCGGAGATGGCAGGAGTTGCTGGCGAAAAAATCGTGTCCGAAGCGTATTGTCTCTCGCACCCCGCCTCGCCGCATTTTTCTGCCGAGACAGATGGTGTGTCGATTGACCTTGAAAGGCTGGAGGTGCCGGACGTGTCCGGGCCATTGATTGTTGAAGGTGCGGGCGGATTGATGGTTCCGATCACACGTTCAACGTTGCAAATTGAAGTGTTTGCCGGTTGGGATCTGCCCGTCATCTTATGTGCTCGCACCAGTCTTGGCACAATCAATCATACTTTAATGTCTCTAGCGGTGCTGCATGATTGGGAACTCCCGATACATGGCATAATCTTTGTCGGTGAAGAAAATAGAGACAGTCAAAGAACCATCGTTGAGATGGGTGGGGTGCGTGCCCTTGGGCGCATGCCGCAACTCGATGTCCTCGACCGGGAAAACCTGCGGGCGGCTTTTGATGCAAATTTCCAACCTGAGGATTTTGCATGACGTCGTCTTCACCTGTCTGGCACCCGTTTACGCAGCATGCGATCCAGCCTGAGGCCTTGGACGTTGCCTCAGCGGAGGGCGCATGGCTGACGCTTGGCGATGGTCGGCGCATTTTTGATGGCATCTCGTCATGGTGGGTGATCACACATGGTCATCGCCACCCTAAAATTATGGATGCGATCAAACGTCAAACAGAGACGCTGGATCACGTGATATTTGCAGGCTTTACCCATGCACCTGCAGAACATCTTGCCGAACGATTGGTGGCGTGCGCACCTGACGGTCTGACACGTGTTTTTTATTCAGATTCTGGGTCAACTTCTGTCGAAGTTGCCATTAAGATGGCGCTTGGCTACTGGCACAATCAAGGTAAGCCGCGCCACAAGATCGTGTGCATGGAACACGGCTATCATGGCGACACGGTTGGCACGATGTCGGTTGGCGCGCGCGGGGTCTTTAATGCGGCCTACCAGCCTCTTCTCTATGATGTGACGCATCTTCCGTTTCCTTCAGAAGGTTTAGAAGACAACGTGATCGCGGCCTGTGAAACAGCCTGTGCGGCAGGTGACGTTGCAGCTGTTGTCATTGAGCCGCTTATCCTCGGTGCCGGTGGCATGAAGATGTATGGTGCCGACACCGTACGGGCATTGCACCAGGTCTGCCGCAAATATGATGTTCTGTTTATTGCAGATGAAGTGATGACGGGTTGGGGACGAACCGGAACACGGTTTGCCTCAGAGCAGGCCGGCATTACGCCAGACATCTTGTGTCTTGCGAAAGGTCTAACGGGTGGCTCGATCCCGCTTGCTGCAACTCTGGCGCGTGAAGATATTTTTGAGGCGCACTACTCAACGGACCGCAGCAAGACATTTTTTCATTCTTCAAGCTTCACCGCCAATCCACTGTGTTGTGCGGCGGCATTAGCCAATCTGGATATCTGGGACAGTGAACCGGTTATGGACCGCATCGCGGCATTGGAAACTCTACAGCGCGCGCACATGAAGGGTTTGCAGGGCATTGATGGGTTGAAGAATCTACGCCAGATAGGCACCATCACGGCAATGGAAATTGCAGTGGCGCACTCTGACTATCTCGCCGACATTGGCCCCAAGCTTTATGATGCGTTTTTGGCGCGTGGCGTTCTTCTGCGCCCACTCGGCAACACAATTTATGTCATGCCTCCCTATTGCAGCACACCAAACGATCTTGATCTCGTCTATGGCGCGATAGCCGATGCTGCGCGTGAGGTGCGCTAAATGACCGGTTACGGCAGTACACTTCTGGCAGTCGGACACTACGTGCCAAAAACCCGCGTCAGTAATGCGGAGCTCGAACGCCGCTTTGAACTTGATGCCGGTTGGATTGAACAACGCACGGGCATCAAACACCGCCGTTATGCGCGAGACGATGAAGCGGTGTCGGATCTCGCAGTTGCTGCAGGTGAACGCGCACTATCCCAAATTGGCTTTGACCCAGCCCGCATTGGCCTTGTCATCTTGGCAACGTCAACGCCGGACCATCCTTTGCCGCCAACTGCGCCGTTGGTTGCCCACCGTTTAGGTTTAACAGGGGCGGGCGCAATTGATATGGCAGGGGCTTGTGCGGGTTTTCTCTATGCGCTTAATTTTGCGGATGCCCATGTGCGCCGCGCGAAAGAACCGGTGCTGGTGATTGCGGCAAACATTCTGTCTCGACGCACCAACAAACAGGATCGCTCCAGCGCAATCTTGTTTGGTGATGGCGCCGGTGCTGTCGTCGTTGCGCCAACAAAGGACGAGCGTTGCGGGCTTGTTGGAGCCAGTTTTGCGTCAGATGGCGCCAGCTATGATTTAATAAAAATTCAAGCCGGTGGCAGCCGACAACCACTTGAAGCTGACATGGCGGCAGAAATGGCCCTGATGCAGATTGAGAATGGAAAGACTGTTTTTAACCGCGCTGTCAAAATGATGGTCAGTGCAGCAGAAAAAGCATTGGGCGAGGCGGGCATAACGGCACGTAACGTTGATTTGTTCGTACCGCATCAAGCAAATTTACGGATTATGGAGGCGGTGCGGGCGCGTCTTGGTATCGCAGAAGAAAAGGTGGGGTCCACAGTTGCAGACTACGGCAACAGTTCGGCTGCAACAATTCCGCTGACTCTCTCTGCAACAGAAGCGGCCGCCAAATTGAAACCTGGTCAAATCGTGTTGATGGCTGCAGCAGGTGCTGGTCTCACTGGGGGTGCCGTTGTTTATCGTCTGTAAGAGCTCAGAAAAATGGATCATGCTCTAAATTGAGATAGCCATTTGGTCGCGCCGCCTTGTGTCTTTCCGCGCGGCTAGCCATAGTCCGGCAACGTGTCGATGAGTCATCAGAAAAATAAGTCAGACTAGGAGGAAGACTATGAGCGATCGCATTGCTTTGCGTGTCGGAGAAAGCCTTGTTGCCGGGGGCCCACCAGGCACTGCAGCAGAGCCGGAAGTTGCTATTGGTGAAATGGACGGACCGTTTGGGTCTGCGTTTGCCAACCTTCTTGGCGATCAAGTCAAAGGTCACAGTCGTGTATTGGCCATCTTGAACACCGACGTGATGGTGCGCCCGCCAACCATTTGTGTTTCTAAGGTCACCGTTGATAATGAGCGCTACACCAACATCTTGATGGGTACCGTGCAGTATGCAACGGCAATGGGTGTTTTGGATTCTGTTCGCTCAGGCGACATCCCAAAAGACAGAGCGAACGACCTTGGCATCATCGTCTCGGTTTGGCTAAACCCAGTGGTCGCCACGATTGATGATCTGGATCACAAGATCCTGTTTGAGATTCACCGCAAAGCAACAGCGCAGGCCATTCATAAAGCGATGTCGCATGAACCTTCGATTGATTGGCTTCTCGAAAACCAGGACAAGCTGGTTCACAAATATTACGAAAAAGGTCTGAAGGGCGAAATCTAGGTCCTCACTCAAACGATACAAAGGGCCCGTTAGCGTTGTGCTGTCGGGTCCTTTTTTTGTGTCCAATGCTCTGCTCGGTTCTAGGGAAGTGTGCCCGTCACTTTTGCCACTGCGAGACCTGCCAGGGCGAGCAAACTCAGGGCCGCAACCCACCGCCAAGGCCGATCAACGCGGGCACGCTCTTTGGCCAAAGCGGTCACGGTTTCAGGATCTAGATGAACCCCCTCTTGCGCCATACGCGTTAGGCCTGTCGCTGCTGTTTGCGCTTGGCTCATTAATGCTGGCACTTCCGCCATCACGCGGGCAATTGCGGTGGCACCTTCACCAGCTTCACGTATGCGTCCGGTGACACCGAGATTTTCTTCCATCCACGCTTTTGCGACGGGCTCTGCTGTATTCCAAAGATTGAGTTTGGGATCTAGCTCGCGCGCAACACCTTCCACAATGACCAGGCTTTTTTGCAGCAGGATCAACTCAGGGCGCGTTTGCATGTCAAAGACTTCGGTGTAGGCAAACAGTTGGCCGAGAAGATCTGCCATGGATATTTCATCAGCATTCCGCCCCTGGAGGGGTTCGCCAATTGCACGCAAAGCTTGAGCAAACACCTCAACCGGGTGGTGAGGTGGCACATAACCAGCCCAGAAGTGGACTTCTGCGGCGCGTTGATAATCGCGCGTAATAAGACCATGGAGGATTTCAGCAAGGAAGCGGCGCTCCTTGGGGCCAAGCCGTCCCATGATGCCAAAATCGACAGCCACCACTGTGCCACTATCATCGACGAACAAATTGCCTTGATGCATGTCGGCGTGAAAGAAACCATCGTGCATGGCGTGGGTCAGAAATGATCGCAGAACCACCAAACCAAGTTCCTTGAGATCGAAACCCTTTGCTTTCAGTGTTGCGTGATCGGAGATGGGTGTACCGTCAATCCACTCTGTGGTCAGGACCCGCTTTGCCGTCCGGCTCCAATCCACATCGGGAACGCGAAAGGGCAGTGCTTCATCAGCAACCTCGTTATGTTTCGCGATATTGTCAGCCATTTCTGATATGGCAGCGGCTTCAAGACGCAAATCCATTTCCAGTTGCGTTGTGCGCGCCAGGTTGTCGACGACGGCAACGGGTTTAAGGCGCCTGGTCGGTGGGTGGAACCGTTCGACCTGTCGTGCTGCGAAGAAATAACTGTCGAGATCACGCTTGAAACGCTTTTCGATATTTGGGCGCAGAATTTTTACAGCAAGCTGGCGGTCTACGCCTTTCACATCTGCGCGTGCTTTATGCACTTGGGCGATGGAGGCGGCTGCAACGGGGGGCCCGAGTTCTGTGTACGTTTCGCGGACGGATTGACCAAGTGCGTCTTGTATCGCTCGTTCGGCTTCGCTCATCGCAAATGGCGGTAATTTGTCTTGCAAATGTTTGAGATCTGTCGCGAGTTCAGGCCCGATGATGTCGCCGCGCGTTGCAAGGAATTGCCCAAGCTTGATGTACGAGGGCCCAAGTGTTGTCAGCGCATCGGATATGCGCGTTGATTTGTCCTTTCCAATACGAAACGGCCACGAGAGAAGTCGTAACGGCGCGGTCAGCCAGCGTGCAACATGCAGTACCAGTGGAACCTTTTGTCCCTTGGGAACAAATCGAATGCCGTGGCCTGCGAGCACGACACCAGCTTTGGCCAGTCTAAATGTATTTGTCAGGGCGTTTGCCATGCGCGTGCTTGGATACCTGCTTCGGGCGCGGCGGACGGTGCGGCGCGTAATGGACATTGCCGGGTTGGGCGAGAAGGTCAAGGCTTGACGGGCAACGTAATGAAGTTGGGGGCAAGGACCGACACGATGTGTGATGTATGTACGCGGGAAGGCAGCGCTTAAGCGTGTGCTGTGATTATTGTGGCTGCAACGCCGAGCGCCCGATGATCCGCAATATGGTCGTGCCCGCGCGCAATGAACCTCGGATCGTACCAGAAATCTTTGAAACCCCAATGCGCGGACGATAGCGTACCGGCACTTCTTTGATGCAGAGGCCGTGTCTGGCAGCTCGAATTTGCATTTCCACCGTCCAGCCGTAGGCGCGGTCTTGCATTTTCAGACGTGTAAGAGCCTGAGATCGGATGGCGCGAAAGGGGCCAAGGTCGGTGTAGGAGACGCCAAACAATTGGCTGATCAAACAACACGCTAGCCAGTTTCCAAATCGTTGATGCAGGGTGAGCGCGCCGGTGTCCCGGCTGGCTTCTATGCGTGATCCAATCACAAGTTCAGCCGTACCATGGGTAATCGGGTCGACGAGAAGAGACATGTCTTGGGGGTGGTCAGAATAGTCGCCATCCAAAAATACAATGACGTCATGGTTGCCAACGGCTGCAATGCCTTTTTGGCACGCGGCTCCGTAGCCCCGGTCTGGTTCAACTACGACGACCGCGCCATGCCGGCGTGCAATGGTTTGCGTTTGGTCACTGGAGCCATTGTCAGCAACAACAACAGTGTCCACCCAGTTAGGGATGTCTCTGAGAACACTGGCAATCGCTTGCTCTTCATTGAGCGTCGGAATGACCACGCCAATTGTTTGTTCGTTACGCATTCTTTTTCCTGCCGGTCAGTTTTCTTTCTACCCGTTTCTTTTTCTACAGTGTCAGTTACTGAACCTGGCGTGCATCTTGACATCAGACACAGTCGACGCAGATCGCCAGGAATAGAGACACGACAGCCAAACTGGCAGCCAAACAATCCATACCATACCGTTTTGATAGAGGTTGGTCACCTCTCGTGCGGCAAAGTAGAAGTAAGAATAATAGAGCGGAATGGTGGCAAAAAGCAGAGCCAATCCAAGGTGGGGCACCAACGCAAGCAATGGCGCCATCCACAGCGTGTACCAGGGATAGATGGCTGGTGACAAAAAGATCAGCGCAGCGATCACCACCAGTGCCCGCGTTATGAAGTCTGTCGCGTTGTTGGTTGGTTTCACCGCGACCGCCAGTGCGATGAGGCTTGCCAATCCAGCCATGGTTGCGCGAGCTGCAACAGATCCCCAGTGCGCAGCGCTTGCCGGATCCCCAAAATGTCCAAAAAGCCATCTCAATCCACTTCTAACCGTCGTGAACAGAGGAGAATTGATGGTCCAGCGCTGGGCATAAGTTACGGTGCCAGAGTTGTCACCAAACCCGGCTGCGAGATAAGGCATCAGCCACAACGCGCAGATTGCCAAAAAGACCAACGCGCAAAGCAGACCCTGCCCGGGCCGCTGTAGCGTTCGTCGCCAGATGAGCGGAGCCAACAAGACCGGCCAAACTTTTATGCCGACTGCACATCCCAGGGCCATCGTTGCCAAAACGGGTCGCGTTTTTAAAGCGAAGTAAAGTGCGCCAAGTACAAATGGCAGCACAAGGACATCCATATGGGCTGAATTGAAAAATTCCTTCAACACAATGGGATTCCACCAATAAACCGCCGACCAGAGCAGGGATCGGTTGAGGAATGACAGCAGGGCTAAAATCAATCCGAGTGTTGCGATATCTCCCGCTAACAAAACGCTGCGCCAACTGGACAGCGAAAATGGTTTTATGAAATGTGCGATGGCGAATGTCGCCTGCGCCAGAGGAGGATAGATCGTCGTCAGGCTTTTGTGATTGATACGTTCCAGAACAGGTCCGGATTGGATGGCAATGTCCGCCAGTTGATGGTCTTCCCTGCCATCAATAACGGCTTGTGGCGCGGTTATATACGGATTGAAACCATGCGCTGTGACCGCACCATCCCAGAAATAACGTTGATAGTCATCTTCAAGAGCAGGTTCACTGGCAAACAGGATCAATCGAGCGACAAGTCCAACCAGGATAATGAGACAGAGCGCAATTTTGGTGTTGTTAAAGGGAGTAGGTCCTGAAACCCGTTTGGCAAAGACGACGCCGGTAAAAAAAAGGATGCCTGCGCACACCAACAGCGTGGTCAACGTGATGATCGGCATGTCTATGACAGCCCAGTCATAGCCAAATTGCGCAGACAACCGCGTTAACACCAAAGCAAATAGAATAAGACAAAGCGCACCGCTCAACCACAGTGCGCTTTGTCCTGTTGTTTGGATTAACTGCCGCGTTTGGTCACGCATTTGCGTTTTGACTCATCATAATATTTGCCATCTGGACATTTTTTAGCTGCCGTTGCCGGGAGTGCAATGGCACTCACAGCAAACATGGTGACCATTGAGGCAAGAAGTATCTTCATCATTGGGTGCTCCTGAAGCAAGCAAGACGTAATCATCATATGAAATTCAGTTGTCCGCATGTCTTCAAACGGAGTTTTCGAATCGATGCGTTAGTTGAGATACGCCGAGGCGCATCAGAAGTTTCAGATATATTGGTGCCCGCGTTGGTGAACGGACGCAACGGAGAAATCGTGAAATATCATTGTATTTCAGTGTGTTGATAGGGGGCTCAAGCGCGCAATGTGTCGTGTTTTCCCCATGTTGCATATTTGCATTGCGTGTACAGCGACAACGAATGCGAATCTCATTACGTTCCAAGAAATTACGCATTCAAAAGAGGGGGTGTTTGCGTGCAGCGAGAAATTGAAGACCTGCTGAAAGCCATTCATGTTGATCAGCGACAAGAGCAGAAACTGGTCAATGATGTGTTGGCAGCCATAGCAGTTGGATCAGCTGCACGTCGGCGCATGATCCAAGACATCGCCAATGCGGTCCTGCAAGCCATGGACGCAGCGCCAACTGTTGCTAATTCACCAGGCGCATCACCAGCTCCCCAGACGACAGAGCGTGAACTGACAGACGCCTTGCAGTCGATGCTGCGAGATGCAGAACGGCGCGCGGCACCTGCGCACTAAAACGCGGGTCAATAGATTTGAATTTAAGACGGGGTTGAACCTTCATGGTGGTTCAACCCCGTTTTGTTTTTGCCTATAGCTTCCAACCGCTGTGGATGGCGGCAATACCGCCGGTCAGATTCTGATAGCTGACCCGTTCGAAACCTGCTGCTTCGATGCGTTTGGCAAAATCAGCTTGTTTTGGAAACTTGCGGATGCTTTCGACGAGATACTGATAGGGATCACCATCGCCCGTCACGAGTTTGCCAATACGGGGGATGACTTCAAACGAATGAAAGTCATAGAACCGATCAAGAAGTGGCATCTCAACGTGTGAAAATTCCAAACACAAGAAGTGTCCGCCGATTTTGAGGGCGCGATAGGCCTCTTTCAATGCTGAATCAATGTCGGTGACATTACGGATGCCAAACGCAATGGTGTAGGCATTGAATGTGCGGTCTGCCACGGGCAGAGTTTCCGCGTTGCCTTGTAGTGTGGTGATGCGGCTTTCCAGCCCCACCTTCGATATACGGTCTTTCGCAACCGACAACATGTCTTCGTTGATGTCACAAACGATCGCTGTTGTATTCGGGCCAGATTGATCTGCGTAGCGCAGGGCAATATCACCCGTGCCGCCTGCCACATCAAGCAAGGCAAAGGGCTGGTCATTTTTCGGTGCGTGGAGCTGTGTAATCAGATCCTGTTTCCAAAGCCGGTGCATGCCAGCGGACATCAGGTCGTTCATCACATCGTATTGGCTGGCGACGCTATGGAAGACATCGTTAACGAGTCCCTGGCGCTCCTGGCGTGGCACTTCGCGAAAGCCAAAGCTGACGTTTTCGGTCTTTTGATCTGAGGACGGTGTCTCTTTGTTCATGGGCGGCACTCTATAGCGCTTGCGCTGGACTGCAAGGTTCCGTTTCCAGTTTCAGCCAGGGGTGGGTTGCGCCGCTGTCGATAAAATCAGCCGTTGCCTCTGCCAATACAGGCGCCAGCAAGAAGCCATGTCGGTAGGAACCGTTGACCCAAATATGCTGTCCGGCATCGCGTACAGTGATGCGCGGCAGGTTGTCCGGGAACGCGGGGCGCACAGCAGAGTCCAATGAGATGATTTCGGCTTCGCCGAAGGCGGGATGCAACTGGTAGGCCTGTGCCAGAAGGTCAAGCGCAGATTTGACGCTAACTTGGCTGGTGTCTTCACTTTCAATTGTGGTTGCGCCAACCATGAAACGACCGTCTCCCCACGGCACGACATAAATGGGTTGGCGTAAATGCATGAGACGTACGGGGCGAGTGAGTTTGATGTCATCTGTTCTGATCACCATACGCTCACCGCGGACACCCCTCAGATCTTTGAGTTGATCGCGTGCCGCCATCCCCCTGCAGTCAATGGTGATGCAATCGCTTGAACGAGGCGTGTTGCTTGCGACAGGTGATCCAAAGGAGATCGTTACGCCAGCTTCACTGAGCGCGTCCAACATCTGGTGCAGCGCGCTTTCGGTTACGATGTGAGCTTCTTGCTTGAAATAGAGACCACTTTGAAAACGCGTGCCAAGCCCGGGCTCCAGTTCAACGATTTCATCGCGCGCGAGTATTGTGCGGTTTTCAGATTGGGTGGCGAGATCGTGCAGGTCACCTGTGCCACCGGGGGCTGCGACAACCAGCGTGCCCTCTGTTCTAACGCAGGTAAAGTTTTTCTGCCAAAGTTGAAGCCCGTGGCGTGCAAATATACGCGCATCTTTTTGAGCTGGCGGGAACTCGCACTCAGGGGCTAACAATGTGCCAGCGTATTGACTTGCAGCATTGGCAAACGGTGTTTGAGAGGCTTCGACCAGACGCACGGTATGGCCACGGCGCGCTAAGGTGAGTGCTTGCCAAAGGCCGAAAATGCCTGCGCCAACAATGGTGATGGTCCGTTGCATGTTAGAGCTCAGTCTCCAAGTGCCCGGCCTTCACGGCGCGGGTCGGCCGCACCTTCCAAGTGATCACCACGGCGCACAACAACATGAAGGCCGGAGTTCATCAAATCTGGGCGGATGGCGTGGCCAAAGCGTTTCATCGTGAAGGCGCGTTGGACGGCTTTAAACCCGGTTTCGATCTGGAACGCTTTGCCCATCGAGCCAAAGTTGGCAAGTGATACCGCCTCTTGCGCATCAAGCTTCCAGTCGATCAAGCCGATGAGTGCTTTGGTGACATAGAGGATGATGCGCCCACCACCTGGTGATCCGACAGCAGCAAATACATCGCCTTTTTGATCAAATACAATCACAGGTGCCATGGTCGAACGCGGGCGTTTTCCACCTTGTACGCGATTGGCGATAGCACGACCTTGTTTGTCTGTTGGGCGGAAGGAAAAGTCAGTCAGCTCATTGTTGAGTAGAAAACCGGCTGCCCAATGTCCCGAGCCAAAGGCGCCTTCGATTGTTGTTGTCATGGAAACGGTATTGCCGTCGCCGTCAATGACTGAGATGTGGCTGGTCCCAGAGCGTTCAATGGAAAAGTCCTTGCCGAATTGACCGCGCTTGGCGCCTGGCGGGTTGCCAGGTTTTGGTTTTGCCATAGCGCGTGCTGGATCGATCAATTTTGCACGCGTTGCGAGGTACCTATCGTTCAGCATGCCGCTTGGAATTGAGACAAAGTCTGGATCGCCAATGTAGCGATTGCGATCTGCGTAGGCGAGTTTTTCGGCTTCCGCGATGAGATGGAGCGCCTTTGGGTTCATGGCATCTTTGGCGCTTGATCCGAGAGAAAACGGCGTCAGCAATTTGAGAATTTGTACAATGGCAGGTCCACCCGATGAAGGCGGGCCCATGCCACAGACCCGAAACCCACGATAAGGCGTACAAACTGGTGTGCGTTCCACGACTTGGTAGCTTGCGAGGTCTTGGAGCGTCATGTCGCTTTTGAAGTTGCGCGCTGCTTGCCCGGCCTGGACGATCTCTTCAGCGGTCTTGCCGGTGTAAAACGCATCCGCACCACCTTTCGCGATGGCGCGCAGCGTTGTGGCATATGCAGGGTTTTTAAGGCGTGATCCAACAGGTCGCGCATTGCCCTTATCATCAAAGAAATAGCGCCGTGCTTTGGTGTCAAACTTTTTTGCCCCCACCCACCGCAAAAGATAATGCAAGCGTTGGGAGACTTTAAAGCCACCATTGGCGAGACGCAGAGCAGGCCCAAATAATTTTGTCCATGCCAAACGCCCATGCTTTTTGTGCGCCGTTTCCAAGAGGCGTACTGTCCCGGGGACACCAATACTCAGTCCGGAGTTGACGGCTTTTTTAAACGGCAATGGCGCACCGGCTTTTGTTAAGAAGCGTTCCGGGTTTGCACTTGCCGGTGTTTTCTCACGCCCGTCGTAGGTCGTAAGTGCACGTTCCTTTGCATCAAAGTGCACAATAAACGCACCACCGCCAAGGCCGGAGGATTGTGGCTCCACGAGCCCCAAAACCAACTGAGTGGCAATCGCTGCGTCAACGGCAGAGCCGCCTGCACGTAACATTTCCAAGCCGGCCTTGGCTGCCAACGGATTGGCAGCGGACACCATATAGTTTTTCGCCGTTGCAAGTTTTTGGGAGCCAAAGCCTGTTGCTGTTTCTGGTGCGATGCGCCCGCGTTGAGCAAATCCGGGTGGAGCGCTGACCACAACTGTGATTGTCGTTACGAGGATCATGGCCATGATGTGGACGGGTGTCGTGAGATATTTTTGATGCAATGCAATTCTCATCATGGCAGGCCTTTGGGTCCCGTAATGCTTGCGGTCAATGCCAAGCTCGATCAAACTGCCTTTTTTCTGTATCAATTTATGGCAGATGATTTGATCTATCTCAGAGCGCTTTGCCGACTTTTCTGCGTTTAAGAAAACGTAAGTAACGAGAGCGCAGCCTACTCTAAAAATGATGTCAGCGATAAGGGGAACCTCATGAAAACTGCTAATCCGTCGCACAAGATTGGTCACAGCTTGGCCGTTGCGACCTTATGTTTTGTTTTGGGGTTCGGGGCAGCTCATTTTGCGCGCGCACGTGATGGCGGTGTTCATGCTGAAAAGATCCTGATGACGTCCCAGTCTGTTGTCGGCGAAGTGATCCGCTATCCCCATAGCGCGTTGCACCCCCAAGGCAAACGCGCTGAGATCACAGCGCAGGTCATCACTTTAAAACCCGGCGATAAAACACCGTGGCACAGTCACCCGATGCCAACGTTCGGTTACATCATTGAAGGTGAGATCGAAGTGGATTACGGGTCGAAGGGACAAAAGACCTTTCGCCAAGGTGATGCACTGATGGAGGCGATGGCGCGTGTCCATCAGGGTCGTAATGTGTCGGACAAACCGGTCCGCGTGTTGGCGGTTTCAATAGGTGAACAAGGACAGCCAACCGCGGTTCGAGCGACTGCGGCGCAGCCGAAAAACTAGCGATCCAATAGTTCCAAGATCAAAAAAAAACCGGAGCGGCGAGAGGGGCTCACCGCTCCGGTGTTGCAACGCATCAGGTTCCAGCAGTGGAGATGTCAGACGCTGCAATGAACCTGGAGTGCCTTGGCGGTGAGTGTGTGGGGGGCACGCCATTAGCAAACCAGGAAACTCGGCTACTGAACTCATAACGAAGAGAGAGACGCAGTACTCAGAACGATGGGCGTTCGTTCTGTCTTTGTTCTGCCTTATTGTCAGGCGGCAATCAAGGAGAAAAAAGAACAAAAGTAGAATATTCTTCAAATTTCTGGTGTTGCACAGTGAACCTTATTGATGCCTCAGCGACACAATTGAACGGTCTTTTCAACAGAAGAGCTAATGCTCTTACGACGCAAAAGAAGTGGTCTTTTCCTGTTTTAAAACAGGGGACTGGTGATGTTTCCGAAGGTCGGTGAACTGACGAAGGTCGATCACCTCATCACTGTGGCCGATCTGCTCTGCCAGTCATTTTGGGACTGAGATATACGATCTGTTCACCAAACTCAGACATGATGGAGATGAACGACCGTGAGCAAAGTCAAAGATCCTGCGGCCATTCGAGTTTTTGTAAAGATGCGGAGTAAGTACATGTCGAGTAGCGTAACCCAAGGCCGTCGCGGCGCACTTGCGCTGGTGGCCCTTTTTGCCGTGGCTTTGACGCCAACCGGCGCCCAGGCACAAGGCCTGTTTGATTTTCTATGGGGTGGTAGCAAAGAATACGGTGGCGGACTGAAAACCGTCAGCTTCAACCCGAAATATAACGCTGGCCAGATCATCGTCAGTTTTGGTGATCGTCGCCTTTATCACATTCGTCGCAAGGGATCGGCTGATAGCTACCCTATCGCTGTGCCACGCGCGCAAAGCCGTTGGTCGGGCGTAACACGCGTGTCGATGAAGAAGGTCAACCCTTCGTGGACACCAACACCAGAAATGCTGCGCGAAAATCCGAGGCTGCCGCGCTTCGTACCGGGTGGCCACCCAATGAATCCTCTCGGTAATCGTGCGATGTATTTAGGCTCAAGCCTCTATCGTATTCACGGAACAGACGCGCCATGGACTATTGGTAAAGCCGTCTCCAAAGGCTGCATTCGGATGTATAATAAGGATGTTGCAAAGCTTTATCCAAATGTGGGCGTTGGCACTAAAGTCACCGTGACATGGAAGCGCTATAAAACCAGCGCGGGCAGCTACGCATCTTATGAGCAGTCACCACCGCGTCGTGTAAAACGCAACTATGCGCCTGCGCGTGTTGTTAAAAAGCGCCGCGTGACCCGTCTGAGACGCGGTACATTAAGCGCGCCCTATCGTGTTTCACGTGGTGAGCGCCGGTAAACGCACAAGCAAGCACGATATCAGTTGAGTTGGGCGGTGCTTCGGCGCCGCCCAATTTTTTTGCCCAACACTTCCTAAAGTCGTGTTGGAGTATCGCCCAACACCGGCTTGCCGTGTGTTGGTTAACATTAGTGTCCCAACACTGGCTTGCCGTGTGTTGGCTAAAATGAGCGCTTCAATACAAGCTTAACCCGAGTTTTGGAGTTTAACTTTTCAGGCACGCAATAAAACCATCTGCAAGCTTATGCATCATGGTTTCGTAAGCGTTTGGGCCACTTGGAACGTCAAAGCCAATTGGATCGAGGACACCAGTTCTGGCATTGATGCCTTCAACAACGGTGGTAATGCGTCGCGCATTAAACTGCGGTTCAGAAAACACGCAGCGTGCACCAGACTGTTTGATTTTTTGGCGTATTTCTCTCAGGCGCTTGGCACTTGGTGGCGCTTCTGGGTGCAGAGTGATGGCGCCTGCAGCTTGTAACCCAAAGCGTTTTTCAAAGTATTGAAAGGCATCGTGAAAGACAATGAAGCGCGCTGATTTTACCGGGCCCAGCTTCGCCTCAAGTTCGGTCTTGAGCGCTTCTAACCGAGCAAGAGCCGCCGTTCCATTCTTCTCCAACAGGATTTTGTGTTGAGGCGCGATACGTTGTAGCGCGTTGACCAAGGCGCGCACGATGGCCGCTGCGTTCTCTGGGTCAAGCCAAATATGAGGGTCTGCAGCGGTGCTGAGGGCACTTTTCTCTTCATCGTTGTCGTGATGGTCATGATCATCATGGTCTTCGTTATGATTATGACCTTCAAAAGCGCCCGAGCCACGTAATCCTAACAGCTCAAGTCCGTCCGCCTGCATCACCGTTAACACGTGAACGGAGCTCGGCAAGGACGCGACGATTTTTTCCGTGAACGGTTCGATCCAAGGTCCGATGCGGACAAATAGATGGGCATGGTGTACAGCCTCAGCGTCTGAGGGCTTGAGTGCAAAGACATGGGGTGAAGCGGCACCCTCAATCAGAAGTTTTGGTGTTGCGATCCCATCTAGAACCTGAGACGCCAGCGCGTGCACGGGCTTGATTGTGGTGACAACGCGCAGGTCTTCGGCTTGAGCGCCACTGACAGTCATACCAAATGCAAGTAGGGTTGCTGCATAATTACGCCAGGCGTTAGAAATGCGTGTGAGCCAGTTAATAGTGTTTCGGCAAAAGGCAAGTGGGGACATGGGCTTAAAAGTACCGTTGATGTGACAGGGTGTACGCCAGTTGGGCCCTGCTTTGGCCAAGGTTTGGGGCACAAATGAGCCGCTCGAGCCTATCTGAGCCTATAACGCTGCCGACCGGGAATGATGATCGTCGGGATTGCCACACAGGCCGCAAGATGGCAACACTTTAAAGACGTGAGAGTCGGACACAATTATCGTGACACAGCCGATGGGGCGAACCGTAATGTTGAATTTAAAACAGATCCGAAGGGTGCTTTTAGCTTCAGTGCTCGTTGCTGCGGGTTCCGTTTCAGTGGCCCATGCTCATCCTCACGTTTGGGTGAAGACACGCGCAACATTGAACTATGAAAACGCGTCTTTGGTTGGCATCACGCAAAGCTGGTTGTTTGATGAGCTTTATACTGCCATGGCGATCCAAGGCTTGGACAAGGATGGTGATGGTGTCTATTCACGCGAAGAGTTGGCAGAGCTGGCCAAAATTAACATGGAAGGCATCGAGGAGTATGGCTACTTCACCGATGCCCGTCTTGGTGAAAAACGCTTGGGCGTGAAAGAGCGCGATGACTATTGGCTGGAACACAAAGATGGTGTGCTGACGCTGCATTTCACCGTCGACTTTGAGAGCCCTGTCTTGGCTGAAGCGGAAGGCTTTTCGTTTTCGGTTTATGACCCGAGCTTCTTCATCGCTTACGAATTTGTGAAAACCAACGCTGTCGCCTTAGGGCCGGGTGCGCCAAAAGCCTGTCTGGCAAAGTTGACCAACAAAGATGAGGGTGGTGATCAGGCTGCTCTCAATGAAGCCTTAGTAGCTCAGTTGGGAGATTACGCAGGGGGTATCAGCATGATGCAACAGGTCGAAGTTTCCTGCCCAAGATCATGATGCGCTTTTTTTTTACGACACTGCTGCTCGCAGCGCTTGGCCTCGCCCTCAGCCTTTCAGTGGCGTCTTATGTGCATGCGACCCCACCTGCTGAACAACCCAGTGTAGCCACGAAAGCCGACACAAAAGCCAAGTCTGCTCCAGACAAACGCCGCTCAATTTTAGGCGGTCGGCCACCAGCTTTGACGTCGGGGCGTCCTGCAGCGAACGCACCAACGATGAGACAAGCTGGTTGGTTCGATGGTCTGTGGAGTTGGGTTTTGGCCCAGCAACAAAAAGCTAATCGTCAGATTGTCGGTGCAGTGAAGGACTTGAAGTCTGAGGCGAGCTTATCTGCCGCTCTCGCACTCATCCTTGTCAGTTTCATCTACGGCGTATTACATGCTGCCGGTCCAGGTCACGGAAAAGCGGTGATTTCGTCGTATGTGTTGGCCAATGAACGCACGGTGCGTCGTGGAATCTTGTTGTCATTTTTGGCCGCCTTTTTCCAAGCTCTATCAGCAATCACAATCATCACGGTTCTTGTGGTGTTTATGAAAGCCACCAGCTTTCAGATAAAAGGCGCTGAAGCCTGGATCACGACATTGAGTTGGGGTTTGATTGCGCTACTTGGGGCGTGGCTGCTCTACGGTCAGCTCAAAGTTTTGTGGCGCGCATGGAATGCGCGAGCAGATGTCAACGCGGCGTCATGTGATCATCATAAAACGCATGGTGCACACGCTCATGATGGGGCGTGTTGTGGTCACGCCCATATGCCTGATGCGCAACAGCTTGAAAATGACTTCTCCTGGCGCAAGGGCTTTTTGATTGCGGCCTCCGTGGGCGTGCGCCCGTGCACGGGTGCCCTGTTGGTCCTCATCTTTGCGCTCACCAATGGCTTGCTTTGGGCGGGTATCGCCGCAACGTTTGCCATGGCGCTCGGTACAGCAATCACAGTATCCGTCCTTGCAGCCGCTGCGGTCGGGTCCCGCGGACTTGCAACGCGTCTTGCTGGTGGCGATAGCAGATGGGGATGGCGCATTGAGCGCACCGCCGGACTTGTTGGGTCATTTCTGGTGTTTGCGCTGGGGGCGTCATTCTTCGTCGCCTCTATGAGCCCAACGTCGCCATTTTAGGGACTGCGTCTTGAGTGAGGCTTGCTTTTTTCTGTCCAACGCTCTCATTAAGTGTGTTGATTAACGTTAGTCTGCATCGTGAACGATCTCGACGTTGAGTTGGCCTGGGATTTGTACGGGTAGAAGGATCGTTTTGTTTGTAGGTGGGTCGGTCCGTTGCGTTCAGGTGCGTACAAGTTTTTCATTGTTGGTGTTTTTGTTGTCATGGGTGCCATGGTTGCAATTCTGCCAAGTCGTGCCGCCCGCGATCTGACCGCTGAGATTGCGACAACGTCTGAGTATGAGCTGGTCGTGCTGGAAGTTTCACGCTGCATTTATTGCAAGCTGTTCCGCCGCGATGTTGTGCCGACATATAATGCGACGTCTCATGCGAAATCTGTTCCTATGCGGTTTGTGGATCTTGATCATGGCTCTCTGTCAGCGTTCCAGCTGACCGGTCCAATCGAGACTGTGCCCACAATCGTCCTTTTGCATCACCGCCGCGAAGTGGGGCGTCTTGCAGGCCATATTGGTCCAGAAACGTTCCTGCATGCGGTTAATCGGCTGCTGTCAGAGGCACCTTAATTCAAAATATCACGCTTCCGTCATTTTGAATGCCGGTCTTTTTTGCTAAGACAGGGTGATTAGGCGTGCCTGGGCGCACATCGAGTGAGGGAGTGAAGGAAAATGGATCGGCGTAATTTTTTGAAGTCGGTCACGAGCGCTGCAACTGCAGTGGCTGGCGGTTCAGTTGCAGCAGAAGCTGTCACATCTCACCAGAGGTCTGATCGTGGCGCACCTCACATTGGGTCTGGCGGGCGCAGGCTCCGTCTTGCTTTGTCTGGTCCAGATAATAGCCAAGGCATCTCGGATTTTTGTCAACAATTTGCCGCGCGCGTTTACGCGGCGACTGAAGGTGCAATCACCATTGATATTGTGCCTCACTCGGGTTCAGGACTTGATGCCATCGCAAGTGGTACTGCTGAGTGTTATTGCGCCACAGAGCATGGCAACCAAAATGTTGTACCTGAGCTGGCTTTCTTTGCTGGCCTTCCAGGTGCGACGGCGATGGATGCTGTAACCTATCACAATTGGCTCAGTGTTGGTGGTGGTCAGGATTTGTGGGACGGCTTAACCGCTGACTTCGGTATCAAACCTTTAGCGATAGCGCACACTGGGCCATCGTCTGGCCTGTGGTCGCGTGGGCCGATCAACAGTTTAGGAGCGATTTCGGATCAAGCGATTTACGCTGAAGGTCTTGCCGTTGAAGTCGTTAAAGGGATCGGTGCCAAAGCGTTTGCCGGGACATCGTCAGATGTCTCTAAAAGCCTTTCTGAGGACACCTTATTCGCCGCTGAGGTTGGCGATATTCCAACAGCGCTTGGTACAGGGTTGGTACGGGCTGCAAAAGTCGTCTCCACGCCAGGTATCAACCGTGTCGGAAGTGCTGTTGCGTTTGGTCTTCAAAAATCAATTTGGGATGGTTTCAGCGCGGGCGAACGCGCTTTGATTGAGGCTGCGGCGTCCAGCACGTACCATGAGACAGTTGCTTTTACGCAAAGTCAAAATCAGATGATGGTGGCGGCATGCTCGTCTCAGTTTGGGCTGCGATTTGAAGACATCGCACCAGACGTTGTGCAAACAGTGGCGCGGGTCAGTGATATTGTGCTTGCGCATCTTGCAGCTTCAAGTCCGAGAGCGGAGCGGATCAACGCCAGTTACATGGCTTTTTTGAAGGCAAACGGATTGACGTCTTAGAGGCTTTGCACCGTGACGGGTTTGGTTAGTGCACCTTTGTTGTGTGGCTGCGTTATCTCTGAACGTAGTCCAAGTCTTTGAAGTTGTTGGTCATCATCTGCCAAAAAACAGACAAACTCTGATTTTCAAAATCAAAGAATAACAGTGAAAACACTGTTTTTTTGCGATCCGTGCGAGTCACTTTATGGCTATCGTGTATTTGGTCGCCACCCGTCCTGTACCGGTGTTGAAGCGTGTTGGAGAGGTGGCACTCTGCCGATGGCAAATCTGCCCCGGCGAGGACGTTTTAAAAAGGAGCCTTTCAATGAGCGATGATTATGCTGGTGACGTCAAACGGTATGTTGCGTCAGCCGATGACAAGGTTATCGACAATATTGTCAAACATCTGGGCATCGCCTTGAGAAGCAAGGACGCTTCGCTCGTGTCATGCTCAAGCAAGGATGAGCTGGCGCGGGTGCGTGACAGCTGGCTGAAGAAAAAGCTCGAGATGGGTGATGATGATGCCGCCCTTGATAAACTGGTTAAGGACGTCTGTGAGCAAATGAAAGGCGATCAACGCAAGATGCGTGTCACCTTCTACTATCTGTTAGCAGAAAAGTCCGGCAAGCTAAGCGCCCTGGCCTAGTTTGCAACTGCAACAAACCGAAATTTCAATCAGCCCTTGGCAGGTGTCTGTCAGGGGCTGACTGCGCTTTGGGAGGGCGCGGCGGGGGTTGGTTTTGTTTCAGCGGGGAACCACGGGCCTATTCACGGGCATTTTTGCAGGCGTCAGCCAAGAACTGGTGCAAATAAGGCGCGCCCCGGGGTCCGTCAGGAGGCGATCTAAAAGGCGGCGACTGGCCCAGAATTGCGGCTCCTAACCGTTTCCAATTCTTGCGTTTCTCAATTTTGAAAAGCTGTTATATGCTAGAATCCAGTTAGATTGGCACGAATTTTTCATGTCCGTTCGTGTTGGCAGCCTTGCAACTGCCGACTATAGCCAATGGGTAAGCGTGTTTAATGAGTAAAGGAGGGGACTGGGTATGAACGCAACCTCTCTCGACGAGCTTCGGGCCAAGACGGTGACCGATGGGCTCGAAGAAGAAAAGATGGAACAGATTCGTCAGCTTCTGCTCGGCGATCATCTCGCCCACGCAGAATCTCGAATTAACGGTCTGGAAAAACGGATTAGCGAATTGGAGCTGCGACTCCAGCAACGCTTTGACGCCATCGCCGCACGCATTGAAGCTATGGGTGGTGAAATGGAGTCGGATCGCCGTTCATCTTTTGATGAATTGTCTCGCGCTGTGCAAGAGCTTGGTCGAGACATTCAAAAGTTGGGCAAGGGCTAACAAGGCTCGTTGATCAATCTGTTGCAACGCCTGAGTATAGAGTTGATGGACCACTGTGTCAGATAACGTCACCCGACTAAAACAACTCCTGTTTGATAATGAAGCAGAAGCGCTTGCGGATCTGTCTCGCAAGTTGGATTTGCTGCAGCAAGACCGTGTTGAGTTTAATCGACGGTTTGATTCTGTCTTTAAACGAGCGGGGTCAGACGAGCGGCTGCAAAAAAGTGTGGCTGGCGTTCTTGATGGTGCCGTGCGTGATGCTGAAGTAGAGCATCATGACGCACTTGCAGACGCAGTTGCGCCCGTTGTCGTAAACACCATCAAAACCGAAATTCGCAATTCGCGCGATGAAATTGCAGAAGCCATCTATCCAATGACTGGGCGCATGGTGAAGGCCTACGTTGCCAGCGCCATAAAAGAACTCGCAGACTCGCTTAACCGCAAACTCGATAATAATGCGGTGATGTTGCGCATGCGGTCCCTATCAACAGGTCGGCCGGTGAGCGAATTGTTGATCGCCGATAGTCAGAGTATCGAACTGGACCAGTTATTTTTGATCCGTCGAGGTGCCGGCGAATTGGTTGCGCGCTGGCCTGCCAACTCCACTGGGCACAATCAAGACCAAGTCATGAGCGGTGTGCTGACCGCAATAAATGACTTTGCCAGTGAAGCCATGAAGGATGAGGGTTCATCACTGCGTGAAATTGATCTTGGTGATCGGCAAGTTTATTTGCGCGCCTCGCCAACCTATCTTTTGGCTGCGAAATGTTCGGGTTCGGGAACAGTTGCGGTTGAAAGGGTTCTTGATGATGCGTTTCTGTCAGCAATTGATCAAATCCATGCCTTG
Organism: Hyphomicrobiaceae bacterium; assembly: GCA_021775735.1. GTDB lineage: Bacteria > Pseudomonadota > Alphaproteobacteria > Rhizobiales > Hyphomicrobiaceae > JAHZKN01. Next base: position 27,769 of record JAJFHG010000041.1, on the reverse strand, counting down.
AATGACAACGAAGAACTCGACAAGGGGCCGGAAACTAGAGCCAAAATGCTGGCGCTTTTGGCTGGTGACCTGCAGGAGGACTTGGCAGAGGTTCAAGACGCCGTGCCCGCGCCATCTGAGAGCGAACGAGTTGGCAGTAGCCCACTCTCAATATTGACTTGGGTCATTGGACTGCCGCTGGGTCTTTGGATGTGCTGGATGGTTTATGAGAACTATTGGCGCGCCCGCGTATCAGATGTTGCAAATCAAATTGTCATCTCATCAAGTGAACTGAAGGGCTACCCAACAGATCTTAAAGTCGCGCCGTTGGGTCGCGAGGTGACAGTCTCAGGTTTGGTTCCAAGTCGGTACACCAAATCTTCCCTGGTTGAACGACTGCAAATGGCGCTGCCTGGCACTAAGGTCAACGCATCACAGCTCACCGTTGTTCCAAGCGGTGACCAAGCAGTTGATGATATCAATCAATTGCGCGAGGAAATTGGTCAATTCCGTCCGCAGATTGCAACATTGCGCGACGGCATTAGCGCTGTTGATGGTCGCATCGCCCTTGCCGCAGTGCGTTCCAATTTGGCTCGCTCACACCGTGCAATTCAATCTGTGCTGGCTGAGCTGCCTCAACTGCAGGCTGATATCAGCGCTGGCAATGAGCGCGCGTTGGTTGCGCGACTTCAAGAGTCTGCACAAGTCGCAGATCAAAAGCTTGAGACCTTCTTGAAGAAAGCCCATGCCCCGAAGATACAACTGTCTTCACTTGAAGGACTGTCAAACGGGTTTACAAGTCTGCAAACAACGGTACGTCGACGGGCCAGCGAAATGGCGTCATTATTGATTGACCCGGACAATGTGCCGGCCATGCGCGCACCGTTGAAAGTCAAAAATAGCGGGCTTGTCGGTGAGACCGAAATGTTAGCCTCTGATAGCACGTATCTGGCAACAGTAACGGTCGCCGTTGCTCAATTGGCGGCATTGAAGAAACGGTTGCCAAAACCGCCACCGCCTGCGAAGCCCTATGAGCCGAGTGCGCGACAAAAATTGGAAGAATTTGCGCAGCGTTATGCTGTGTTCTTTTCAGATGGAACGACCTATCGCAGCGGTCGCGATGCAAGCCAGGTGCTTGATGCGCTTGCGCGCCACATGAGTAAAACCAAAGTCACGGTGCGCGTGGTTGGCTACACAGATGAAAAAGGGACATCTGATGATAATATACCCCTCAGTCGAGAGCGTTCGAATAAAGTGACAGAAGCGCTTGTGCGACGAGGTGTTCCAAGATCTCGGTTGATTGCGCTGGGCCGAAAAGATATGCGAGACATTAGTGCTGAAATTGGTGGTCGTAGCCCCAATCGCAGAGTCGAATTTGAAATAAGTTATGACAATGAAATTGGGCGATGAGCGCACGCAAAGTGATGTTGTTGGGCGACATAGGCGTGGGCAAATCATCGATTGTCCAGCGCCTCGTATTTGACCGTTTTGATACAACTTACAAGCCCACGATAGGGGTCGATATTTATCGTTATGACGTGCCACCTTCTGACAATGGTAACGATGGCATGTCATTTATCGTCTGGGACACGGACGGCAACTTCGGAAATGCTATTTTTCGACATGTCTATATTCGCGATGCCGCTGCTGCGATGATTGTTGCTGATCTTTCGCGCCCTGAGACTTTTGAAACCGCAGCCTCGCTTTATGAAGGTTTCAAAGAAGCGCTACCAGGTCGCCAGGCGACAATTCTCCTTAACAAAGTAGATCTCGTCGAGGGACAAAACTGTGGGCCACTTCCTGCACCACTTGACCGTGCAGGTGTGACCCTTCTTCGTACCAGTGCTAAATCTGGAACTCACGTTCAAAAGGCATTTCATGACACGGCCGTCGCCATCCAACGCCGCCTCGCCTAAAGACAACAAAGTAGGTGATGCGCCATTGATCGTGGTCGGCAGGGTTTTGGCCGAGCGTGGCCACTATGGCTTTTTGTGGGCGGATGAAGACCTCGTGGTGACGGCGTCTTATGGCCGTCTTGTTGGTTTTGTAACGATTGGCGAAGACATCACCTTTGACCTTCCAGCATTGGTCGGAGTGGAAAACGATATCCGCGCATTGAAAGAGACCCCGGGTGCATTGCTGGAAATGCCTGCGGTCGCCATTGTATCCCACGACAGTTCCACGCCGCGTCTTAATCTGTTGTTGATGTGGATTGGAGAGCAGGACTCTTATTTATGCCTTGTCATGCGCACGCGCATTGGCAATGAAACAGAAATAGACTTGGCTCAAGAAGTTCGCCGTCGATTGATTGCAGAGGCAGAAGTCAAGGCCAAGTCAAAAGAGCTCGCGCGCGCCAACAAAGACCTTGAAGACTACGCATCTGTCATCTCCCATGATTTACAGGCACCGATGCGCGCTTTGCGCTATCAAGTTGATGACCTTGAGGTTGCACTTCGTGAAACAGCGTCCCAAGACGTGATCCAAGGATTGGATCGCATGCGCACTCAGGCCAGCCGCATGGGTCAGATGTTGTCTGCACTTCTGGAGTATTCCAGCATTGGTCGAAAATCAGCGGCACTTTTTGATGTTGATACACGCGCGCTCGTGAACACGATCATTTCTTCTATCGAACAAGGTCCTGAACGTACGATTACGGTAACAGGTGATTGGCCAACACTGACGACCTTGGAACAACCCCTCGATCTTGTATTGCGCAATCTCATCGATAACGCGGTGAAGCATCATTGCGGATCAGACATTAACATTAACGTTCAAGGAAAGATGCTTGGTGAGCACTTTGAAATCAAAGTGAGCGACAATGGGCCCGGTATTGCGCCCGAGCATCAAGACGCGATCTTTCTTCCTTTTCGCACGCTTCGAAAAGCTGAGGGTGACGAGGTGCGTGGTCTGGGGTTGGCGATCGTCCACCGTATTGTGACCAGTGTTGGCGGTGGGATCAGTATTTTGGGGCGCAGCGATGGCCAAACTGGTGCTGTGTTTCGAGTTCTGTGGCCGAAGACGATTTTAGACTAGAGTGATCTAGATCATATGTGTATGCACACATTTCGCTATTCACCTTGTTTGACTTGCACCAACACGATTTGGCTGGCAGAAGCAGATGTTGGTCCTTGTACAGCGATAGGTTGGGAGCGTTTCTGTGGTCCGACGGTTGTGGACCGGCAGCCTCCGTTAACAAGTTGAGAAGTGAAATGGCCCATTCGTCGTCAGGCTCAGGTGGAGATTTTCTCACTAAAAAAAGTGAGGTTACAAAACTGCGCAAGCAGTTGCCCGCGCTGTCCAATATCTTGATCATTGAAGACGAAACGTTTGACGCGGATCGGCTGGCTGCAACCCTGCGTGTTATTTTTCAAGATAACATTGAGGTGCGTCATGCAGATACCCTGACAAAGGGTGTTGATTTCGTTATGCAGAAAAAGCCAGATCTGATTTTTCTCGATGACTTTTTGAAACCAAGCGATAACGCTGCACAGTCAATACCATTTTTGCGCCGCGCGGAGTATGATGGACCGATTGTTGTTGTTAGTGGGCAGGTGACAACAAAACGCGCGTTTGATCTCAAAGACGCGGGGGCTACAGATGTCATTCACAAAGATGATGTTGATAGCGTGCGTTTGGGCGAAGCGTTGATCAGAGTGTTTGGCAGCGACGTTTAATTTGAGCAGGATCTCATTGCTGTCCTTTCTTAACATCTGTTTTTCAACAACATTCCAATCTTGATCACCTCTGGATATCTCACTGTAAGTTGTTAGAGTGCGGACCGGTGACTGGCTGGCGTGATCTCAGTGCGGTCATAAAGCAATGGTGGAAAACCAAGAGGGCACGACTTTATGACTGGTGATCAAACGCTTGTTGTTGGCTTGTTGGGGTTTATTCTGGTGCTGCTGGTTTGGGGGCGATGGCGCTACGATGCCGTCGCTTTCGCGGCATTGATGGCCGCCGTAGTTTTAGGGGTTGTTCCCAAAGAAGAAGCCTTCATGGGTTTTGCTCACTCGGCAACAATCATTATTGCATTGGTGTTGGTTGTCAGCCACGGATTGGCCGCGTCTGGGGTTGTTTATCGGTTGGCGCATGCCGTTGGCCAGATTGGAAAAACATTCACGTCGCACCTCGGCATTATGGGTATGCTTGGGGCGGCACTTTCTGCCGTAATGAATAATGTTGGCGCCCTGGCGCTGCTTATGCCGGTCGATGTCGAGGCGGCTAAGAAAGCCAAACGGTCGCCTTCACTGTCCTTGATGCCGCTGTCATTTGCAACCATCCTCGGTGGTTTGGTGACGCTGATTGGTACACCGCCCAACATCATTATTTCTGCCTATCGAGAAAAAACGTTTGGCACGCCATACCATATGTTTGACTTTGCCCCTGTCGGCATTGTTTGCGCTCTGGTCGGTCTTTTGTTTGTGACGCTGATTGGCTGGCGGCTCATCCCGCAAAAAGAAAGCAATACGGGAAAGGATGACGAGCGCTTTAAATTGGATGACTATGTTGCTGAGCTCAGCATTGATAAAGAGTCACAATTTTTGGGAAAGGCGCTTGCAGAAGTTGAGAAAACTGTGCGTGATTCCGGCATCACGCTCCTGAGCGTTATCCGAGAGTCTGCTCATCTGCCAGAGCATGCAGGCTGGATAAAGCTGCAACAAGGCGATGTGTTGCTGGTAGAAACGGCCGCTGAAGATCTTGAGCGGCTGGCAAAAGAAAACCAATTGCGGTTTGTTGCAAAGGACCGCCATCGTGAACTCGTCGAAGGCGCACAGCTTGAATTTATTGAATGCGTTGTCCAGCCTGGTTCTGATCTTGAGGGACGCAGTAGCGCTTCGGTGCAGCTTGTTGATCGCTTCGGTGTTTGGCTTATAGGCGTTTCACGACAGGGTAAGCGTCTGCGTTCCCGCGTGCGCCGCACAGCAATGCAAGCTGGCGATGTCCTGCTTCTGTTGGCACCAAAGGAACGCGTCAATGTCCTCATTGAGACCATGGACGTACTGCCGTTGGCGGATCGCGGTTTGGAGCTTGGTACACGCGGCAAAGCTGCCTTGGCTGCAGCCTTATTTGCCGGTGCAATTGTCTTGGCCAGTCTTCGTCTTCTGGATCTGTCGATTGCGCTCGGAATTGTAACGCTTCTCTATCTGTTGTTTGGCATTATCTCAGCGAAAAAGATCTACAATAGTGTTGAGTGGCCGGTGGTTGTGTTGATTGGTTCGCTCATTCCAATTGGTGTGGCACTTGAAACATCAGGCGTCACTGAAATTGTCGCACAAAACATCGTCACCTCTGTTGCTGGTATGCCAAGTTGGGTCGTGTTGACCATTTTGATGGCGTTAACAATGACCTTGTCGGATGTGCTCAACAATACGGCGACAGCGCTCATTGCTGCCCCAATTGCTGTGCAAGTGGCAACTAAGCTTGGCGTCAGCCCGGAACCTTTTTTGATGGCTGTCGCGGTTGCCGCCTCTTGCGCGTTCCTGACCCCGATTGGACATAAAAACAATACCCTGATCATGGGGCCTGGCCGTTATGCGTTTGGTGACTATTGGCGCATGGGACTGCCACTTGAAATCTTGATCGTCGCGGTTGGTGTGCCGATGATCTTATTGGTTTGGCCGCTTTAAAACTCTAGAACTGACCGCAAACATAGACGGCCCTACCAGCACACACATTGGGACCATAAAATCGGTTGCTTATGCTCTTTCCTGTAACCCGCGCCACGCCTTTGCTAACCATACTGAACGGCTAAGCTGACATGTGCTCGTCTTTTCCGTTAGTTTTTTCCTGTGGTTAACGAGCCTGCTTCAATGAGCAATGTTCAACACCGCTAAGTTGGCGTAGTTCCTGCACTAATTGAGCTCAAGGCAGTTGGTTGCAGAATGAGGTGAGCACAACGCTTGTTTGAATACCCCTGTGGTGGGGTGTCGCGAGGCGATGTGCTGCCTTTTTTTCGTGCGTTCGACATGGTTTGACGCCGTCAACTCACGACACGTTAGTTAAGGGATTGGGCATGAAGTCAGGTTTATTAGGTGTGGTCGCTGGCGCGGTATTGCTTACGGGAACAGCAATGGCAGGCGATAACTTTAAGATGCCATCACAAGTGACACCAAAGTTGCGTGCAGCCTGTGAAAGCGATGTGCGCCGTTTATGCGTTGGCAATAAACCAACGGTTGCTAAGGTGAAACGCTGTGTGATGCGTAAGTTCACGCAACTTGGTCGACGTTGCCAATACGAAATTGCAGCTGCCGGATTGAAGCGCTGATCTCTTACGTAATTTGTTCTCAAGTGAACAAAAAAAGGCTCCGTTTCGAACGGAGCCTTTTTTGTTTGCTGTTTGCGGTGCGGTGTAGCGTCTAAGCAGCCTTTTGAGACTTGGACGTTGCAGTTTCCGCAAGATAAGTCATCGCCGCATCAACACCGCCGCTCGCGTGTGGTATGCCCGCAATCTTCAATCCCATTTCAACGCCAGACAAAGCGCCCATGATGGTGAGCTCATTGGTGTCGCCGAGGTGACCGATACGAAAGGCTTTGCCAGCCAGCTTGTTGAGGCCGGTACCAAGCGACATGTTGAATGTGTCGAGAACCAAAGCCCGGAACTGATCAGCGTTGTGCCCATCCGGTAGGGTGACAGCAGTGACAGCTGGTGAATAGTACTTTTCATCGCGACACCAAATATCCAAGCCCCAACCTTTGACAGCGCAGCGCGTCGCTTCCGCCAAACGCTCATGGCGCGCAAAGACGTTTTCAAAGCCCTCTTCCTTCAGCATCTCAATGGCTTCGGTGAGGCCGTAGAGCAAGCCTGTTGCTGGCGTATAGGGAAAGAAGCCATCAGCATTGCTGGCGCGCATATCTGCCCAAGAAAAATATGATTTTGCGAGGCTTGCCGTTTTGGATGCCTCAATGGCTTTGTCACTAATGGCATTGAGGGATAGTGCCGGCGGCAGCATGAGACCTTTTTGTGATCCCGAAATGGTGACGTCGATACCCCAAGCATCATGCTGAAGGTCCATCACGCCAAGTGAGGAAATGGTATCGGTCATGAACAGAGCTGGATGGCCAGCCGCATCAAGGGCTTTGCGGACATCTTGCAACCAGGTGCGGCAGCCGGTTGAGGTTTCGTTGTGCACAACGCAAACCGCTTTAATTTCGTGATTGGTATCTTTCTTAAGATGCTCTTCAATCAGATTTGCGTCGGCACCAATTTTCCAATCTGTGTTGAGAACTTCTGGAACAAGCCCGAGGCTCTTGGCCATTTCCGACCACAGCAAGGCAAATTGCCCGGTCTCGACCATCAAAACTTTGTCGCCTGGAGACAGTGTGTTGACCAATGCGGCTTCCCAGGCCCCGGTGCCAGAGGATGGAAATATCACCACGTCATTTTTGGTGTTGAACAAAGTCTTGAGGTTGGCGAAGAGGTGCTTTGCAAGCTGTTGAAATTCTGGACCACGATGATCCAGGATCTGCTTGGACATCGCTGCGAGGATGCGTTCAGGGATCGGTGTCGGGCCAGGGATTTGCAGAAAATGGCGGCCAGGGCGACGGGGCTCGCGGGACATCTTAGTTCCTCTCAGATACGACTTTGACTTAAAGACCAGTGACACTGCAGGCCGCCAGATTGGAGTATCCGGCTGCGCGGCTGTGTCAGTAAAATGGGTTTTGCAGGCATTTCAACCGCAAACAAGGCACCGAGCTATAAGTTCTCCGCTCAAAGCCCGTCAAGCGTTGAAGCCATATCTGTGCGCCGGCGGCTAGGTCTAAAGTGCCGCACAGCCGTGTCTTACACGAAGTTGGCCCGAAATATCACGACGGTGTTGGAGCGCTCTCCGGTTTTGTCCCGCTTGCCAAGTAATTGACGCTGGTATCGTCTGCTTTCAAGGACCATGTGTCGGTCAAGGGATTATAGACGAGGCCGGTGAAGGTGGTGGTGCGCATTCCGGCTTTTGTCAGAGCAGTCTCAAGCTCATCTGGTGTGACGAAGCGTTCCCATTGGTGTGTGCCTTTTGGCAGCCAGCGCAATATGTACTCGGCGCCCACAATGGCCAGCGCATATGATTTGACGGTGCGGTTGATCGTTGACAGTACAATGGATCCACCTGGACGAACCAAGCTGGCGCACGTTGCTACGAACGCGTTGACGTCGGGCACATGCTCGACCACTTCCAAGCACACAACCGCATCATAGAGTGCGCCGGTTTCAGCGAGCGCTTCAGCAGTGGTTGTTCGGTAGTCAATCTCAAGGTCTTGGCCCTCGCAATGAGATCGCGCGATGGCAATGTTCATCTCGCCTGGGTCAATGCCGGTAACGGTGGCACCCATCCGGGTTAACGGTTCTGAGATGAGCCCACCACCGCAACCAATATCGAGCACCTTCAGGCCATCGAGCGGTTGGAGCGGCGACGTGTTCGACAGGTTGAAATGGTTGACCAGCTGATCGCGGACAAAATGCAGGCGTGCCGGTCCGATTTGGTGCAGTGGGCGAAACTTGCCGTTGGCATCCCACCACTCTTTTGCCATACGCTCAAAGCGCTCAACTTCGTCAGAGTCGAGATTGGTCTCAGAGTCGTTTTTGCGCGATGCGGTGCCAGTGGTCATGGGATCTGTTCTAGATCAAACCGCCTCACTTCGAAATCTATTAGTTGCGCAAAAAGTCATCTTTACCAAAATCTGACAGCCTTGTTCTGGTGTTGAATGGCAAACAGATTGGCCCGGCACGTCTAAGAGCAGCAATCCCCAGACCCTGAAGGCTTGTCTAATAGCTGTGGATCAGTTGGTGAGATTTGCGCCGAAAGCCGGTTCCCGCTATCAGGGGCGCCAGAAGCGCCGGAGGTGTAAGCCCACCGGACCCAATAAACAGCTCAATGGCCCGCTTTACAGGGACTGAGCGGTCAAGTTTCTTCAAGGGGTGGCCCAACGTCTGGCCCAGCCCCAACCCGGTGATGGAATGGCAGTTGTCGTTATGAAATTCGGTGGCACCTCGGTGGCCACAGTGGATCGCATTCGCAATGTCGCGCGTCATGTGAAGCGCGAGCACGACGCGGGCAACCAAGTTGCCGTGATCGTCTCAGCTATGGCCGGCACAACGAACCAACTCGTTGAGTGGGTGCGTGAAGCCAATCCAAGCTTTGATCGGCGCGAATATGACGCAGTTGTCGCCAGCGGTGAACAGATTTCAGCCGGATTGCTTGCCCTGTGTTTGCAGGGAATGGGGCTGAAAGCACGATCGTGGCAGGGTTGGCAAATTCCAATTAAGACCAGTGCTGCTCATAGGTCTGCACGCATTGTAGACATTGATGGGCAGGCATTGCGTGCTCAAATGGATAGTGGTGAAGTGGCAGTTGTAACTGGCTTTCAAGGCATATGCCCTGAGACCCAACGCATCGCAACGCTTGGCCGCGGTGGGTCTGACACCAGTGCTGTTGCAATTGCGATCGCTGTCAAAGCCGATGTTTGTGACATCTACACGGATGTTGATGGTGTTTACACCACCGACCCGCGTCTGGTGCCGAAGGCGCAACGGCTAAAAAAAGTCAGCTTTGAAGAAATGCTCGAGATGGCATCTTCAGGCTCCAAAGTATTGCAGACCCGCTCGGTGGAACTGGCGATGGTGCACGACATGAAGACGCGTGTTCTATCAAGTTTCGTTGATCCAGATAAGATGCCGGCTGTCAGTATTGATACATTGGAAGAGACCGGAACTTTACTTTGTGGTGAGGATGAGATCGTGGAAAGCCAAGTCGTCAGCGGAATTGCCTTCGCCAAAGATGAAGCCAAGATCACCATTCTCGGTGTGGCTGATAAACCTGGCGTCGCGTCACGCATTTTTGGGCCTTTAGCGGATGCATCAATCAACGTTGATATGATCGTTCAAAATGTATCGGCAGACGGAAAAACCACCGACATGACCTTTACTGTTGGTGCCAGCGAACTCCCCCACACGCTTGAAGTTTTAAATGCCGCCAAGGCTGATATTGGCGAATTTGAATTGCTAAGCTCGGATGACGTTGCGAAAGTTTCAGTCATTGGTGTTGGGATGCGCTCACATGCCGGTGTGGCCGCGCAAATGTTTAAAGAGCTGTCTGACAAGGGCATTAACATCATCGCGATATCAACATCTGAAATTAAAATTAGTGTATTGATTGATACAGATTATGCAGAATTAGCGGTGCGCACGCTCCATACCGCCTTTGGGCTGGATGGAGATTAGCCAAGCTGAGACTCGGATGGGCCGTAAACTGAAGGCCCATATTATGCTACTAAGACCTGTATAATGACCTCTTCGGCTCGTTCATATGCTTTTGGCGTCTGACATCATGTCTTAGGTTCTCATATGATAAGATGGCGCGACGTTCGACGGCGACCAACAAACGGCAGTGCATATGCACAACAAACGCGGCGACGATAAGCGGGTGATTTCATCCGAGCCCACACTGCGCATTATCATGCGCGGTTTGCGCGATATCATGTCCGAGTCAGGTGATGCACAAAGCCGGTTGAATAAAATTGTTCACCAAATTGCTGGCGTGATGGTGACGGAAGTCTGCTCGATTTATTTGAAGCGCAAAGATGGCTCATTGGAGCTGTTTGCAACACAGGGCCTTAATCCAGATTCCGTTCACAAGACGCGCATGAAGCGTGGCGAAGGTCTGGTTGGTCGCGCCGCTGAATTCAATATCACGGTGAATGAATCAGAAGCCTCGCAGCATCCAGCGTTTTCCTATCGCCCTGAAACGGGAGAGGCGCCATATCACTCGTTGTTGGCTGTGCCAATTCAACGCTCGGGTCAGTCGTTGGGTGTTTTGGTGGTGCAGAACCATGCGGCGCGTGTTTACTCAGAAGAAGATGTTGAGGTGTTGGAATCAACCGCCATGGTGGTGGCGGAGAATCTCGTTTCTGGTCTCGTTGCTGGCGGCGGACCAGACTTGGAAATTTCCGATTCTCTGTCCGGTGTTGTTAAGGGTGAGTCTATTTCAGATGGCATCGCGCTCGGTCATGTGGTTCTGCATGAACCGCGCATCGTCGTACACAAGTTGATGGCCGATGATCCTGTTGCTGAGTTAGAGCGCCTTGAAACAGCGATTACAGAGTTGCGTAGGTCGTTGGATGAATTGTTGGCGCATGACCACTTGTCAGGCGCTGGGGAACATCGTGACGTGCTCGATGCCTATCGTATGTTTGCCCATGACAGTGGTTGGGAACGCCGTTTGCGTGAAGCCGTACAAGGTGGGTTGACGGCAGATGCTGCAGTTGAGCGCGTACTTAACGTCACCCGTTCGCGCATGTTGCGCCAGGGTGATCCGTTCTGGCACGAGCGTCAGCGTGACTTTGATGATTTGTCAGATCGCTTGCTCCGCACGCTCGCCGGGCGTGGCATTGATGGAGGCCGCTCAGAAGAGTTGCCGCCAGATACAATTCTTGTCGCGCGGACGATGGGTCCTGCCGAACTGTTGGACTATGATCGCCATAAGCTGCGCGGCCTTGTGATTGAAGATGGATCAGGTCAAAGCCATGTTGCTGTGGTCGCCAAGGCGTTGGGTATTGCAGGCGTTGGCCAGGCTATCGGTATTGTTGACCGTGTCTCATCGGGTGATGCGGTTATTGTAGATGCAGAAGCCGGACAAGTTCACTTGCGTCCCTCACAAGATGTCGTTGCAGCCTACTCAGATAAGGTTCGTTTTCGAGCCAGACGCCAGAAGCGCTATGGTGCGCTGAGAGATCAGCCTGCACGAACGAAAGATGGTCAGGACATAGCTCTGCACATCAATGCGGGCTTGCTTGTTGATATGCCCCATCTGCAGGAATCGGGGGCTGATGGTGTTGGTCTATTTCGGACTGAACTGCTGTTTATGTTGTCGCAAACATTTCCCCGTCCCAAGCAGCAACGCAATGCCTATCGAGCCGTGTTAAAACAAGCCCAAGGCAAGCCTGTCGTATTTCGCGCGCTTGATATTGGAGGCGACAAGGCTTTACCCTATATCCGCCAGGTCAAAGAAGATAACCCTGCGATTGGCTGGCGCGGCATTCGCATGTCTTTAGACCGCGAAGGTATGTTTCGCTCTCAAGCACGCGCTTTTTTACAAGCTGCAAGCGGTGACGATCTCTATGTCATGATCCCGATGGTTTCGGACGTGAGTGAGATTGACCGTGCCCGTGAATTTCTCGAAAAAGAGCATGATTTTCTAACGCGTCACGGCTTGGGCACGCCAAAATCTGTGCACATCGGCGCGATGATAGAGGTGCCGAGCCTTTTGTTTGCGCTTGATGAGTTGCTTGAGAAGGTTGAGTTTGTCTCGATCGGCTCCAATGATCTGATGCAGTTCCTATTCGCAGCCGATCGCACCAACGCACGCGTGGCAAGTCGTTATGACTCGCTTTCAATGGTTCCACTCAGGGTGTTGAAAACGTTGGTTGATGCAACCAATAAACATAAAGTGCCGCTAACTTTGTGTGGTGAGATGGCCGGAAGGCCCTTGGAAGCCATGGTTTTGATTGCACTTGGGTTTAGATCGTTGTCTATGGCGCCGGCCTCCGTCGGACCCATTAAAGAAATGATCATATCGCTTGATGCCGCTGATGCCGCCCAGGAAATCAATACTATGATGAGCCAGGGACGCACAAATTTGCGCCAAGCCATCACTGATTATGCCAAGGCGATGGGTGTTGTGATTTAGCGCGACAGCGGTCAAACAAAAAAATAGGTCAATGAAGCAGTCCAACGCGGCTGGCAAAAAAGAAAAACATTATGAGCGGAATACCTGAACAAAAACTCGATAGTTTGGTTGCGCGCTGGGAAAGCATCCAGGGCGAACTTAATCATGGCGGTGTGGACCAAAATGGGTTCGCTAAGTTGACCAAGGAATTTTCCGACCTTGATCCTGTGGTCGGTGCCATAAACATGCTCAGATCAGCGCGCAAGGAGCGTGAAGATTTGCAAGCGATGGCAGCGGACGCAGATGCTGATCAGGAAATGAAAGCGCTGGCTAAGGAAGAGTTGGCCGAGCTTGAGCCACGCATCGAAACCTTGGAAAGTGAACTGCAGGTTCTACTGCTGCCGAAAGATGCTGCTGATGAGCGCAGCGCCATTCTTGAGGTGCGCGCGGGAACGGGCGGTGATGAAGCGGCTCTTTTTGCCGCTGACCTTTTCCGTATGTATCAACGTTATGCTGATGAGCACGGTTGGAAAACTGAGATCATTCAGGCCTCTGAAAATGATCTCGGAGGCTATAAAGAAATTGTTGCCAATGTTACCGGAAAAGGCGTTTTTGCGCGCATGAAGTTTGAATCGGGTGTGCATCGCGTACAGCGTATTCCTGCAACAGAAACCGGAGGGCGTATTCATACATCAGCGGCAACGGTTGCAGTGTTGCCGGAAGCAGAAGAAGTTGATGTTGACATTCGCCCTGAAGATATTCGTATTGATACCATGCGCGCCAGCGGCGCCGGTGGTCAGCACGTCAACACAACGGATAGTGCTGTGCGCATTACGCATCTCCCGACCGGTATTATCGTGGTTTCGGCAGAAAAGAACCAACATCAAAACCGTCGCAAAGCGATGCAGGTCCTGCGCACGAGATTGTTTGATATCGAGCGCGAAAAAGTTGATAGCGAGCGTTCAGACGCACGAAAAACACAAATTGGATCTGGTGATCGGTCGCAACGCATCCGTACCTACAACTTTCCGCAAGGACGGGTCACAGATCATCGTATCAATTTGACCCTGCACAAATTGCAGGAAGTGATGCAAGGCGCGGGCCTTGATGAAATCATTGATAGCCTGATCACCAATCATCAAACTGAGCTGATGGCAGCGATGAAGGGAGAAGGAGATGTCTAAGTCTGACACACCGCCTGAAAGCACACCAAAGGCTGCAACCGGCACAAAAGGCGCGACGTTCATTGCCCAAACATTGTCACAGGCTGTGTACACGTTGTGGCGTAGTTTTGACGAAGCGGGTTTTGAGACTGCGCGCCTTGATGCGAGACTGTTGGTGATCGGTGCAACAGGCGTGTCCCGCGAGGCGTTGTTGCAAACCCCAGAAATGGTCCTGACCGAAGATCAATGCGCACGCATCGCACGTTATCAACAGCAACGCCTTGGTAGAGAACCCGTGTCCCGAATTTTGGGACATCGCGATTTTTATGGACGCTCATTTAAGATCTCACCGGCAACGCTTGACCCACGACCTGAGACGGAAACGTTGATTGAGTGCGTCTTGGACTATGCCAAAGCAAACGACCTGCTCCAAAAACCGTTGCGGATCATTGATGTGGGAACCGGCAGCGGGAATTTGCTGCTCACATTATTGGCTGAATTACCCAATGCTTCAGGTGTTGGAATAGATATCAGTCCTGCGGCATTAAAGGTTGCCAACGATAATGCATCGAGGCTTGGTGTTCTCGAACGCGCAACGTTTCAATGTCAGGATGGACTTCAAGAGCCGGTCGAATCGTTCGATATTTTTGTTTCAAATCCACCTTATATTGTGCGCGATCACATCCCTGAGCTTGCCCCGGAGGTGCGCGACTTTGACCCACATCTCGCCCTGGATGGCGGCGAAGATGGTCTTGCATTCTATCGGGAAATGGCACCTCATATAACGAGCGTTATCCCCGCGGGATTAGCCGTTTTTGAGATCGGTTACGATCAAGGCGATGAAGTTGTTGATATTCTAAAGAGTCATACTCAAGGTCATCGTACGGTCCAATTTGAAGTCAAAAAAGACCTTGCGGGGCATCAACGCTGTGTGGCGTTGCAGACACTATCTTAACCGTGAAGAGAAAGCCTATCGTAACCGTCAGGTGAAAAAGTCTTGGATTTGAGGGATAACCAAGCTAGTGTGATGTCAGACGGGTTTGACTGTGCTCATGAGAGCCTCTGTTCCCGTACAAGGTGGCACCTTAAACGCACGCATTTGCGAGACAATCAGGGCACGTAATGTCTTGTTGGCTTCTTTAATCCTGGCCGTTTGATGGATCGATTCGCGTGTACGCCCTTTCCGAACAGGTAACTGAGTTCGCTATTTAATGATGTCATGAGCGTTTACTAAGAGCTGCGCTTATCGTGGGTCTTAAAAGACTGAATACGGAGAATAAATGGACGCGACGTTGACCGTAGATGAGGTTAACGCGAAGCGAAATTTTTCTTGTCAGTGCGACCCGGTGCACTGCGCGAGGTCGGCCAATAAAGATCCATGCGTGATCTTGGCCAAAAACATGGGAACCGGGCATTTTCACAGAACATAGAGAACGGAGCCCATGAGGCAGGGACACCAGAATCGGCGAGGCCGTAACCGTAATCATAACAACGGTGGTTCGCGCAAAGGTCAAAATCCGGTGACACGAAGCTACGAAAGCAACGGTCCCGAGATGAAGATACGCGGCACACCGGCCCATATTGCTGAAAAATATATCGCTTTGTCGCGTGATGCGCAGACCAACGGCGATCCCGTTCTTGCGGAAAACTTTCTGCAACACGCAGAACACTACAATCGCATTATTCTTGCCTACCGGGATGCACAAGCTCAACAAGCGAGTGAGCAGGCAGGTGGTGGTGGTTCGCAGTCAACCGGCAACGCTCCGCAGCGCCAGCAAGCTGGACAACAAGACCAACCGGTTGTTGAAGGCGGTGAGTTGGATCCTGCAGAATCTGCTCAGCCAGACGCCAACGGACAAACCCCAGCACGTCGCCAATCGCGCGGCAGAGAGCAGCGCCAATCAGATGGTCGGGAAGGTCGCGCGCCGCGTCAACCACGTACCCGTAAACCACGTACGGCTCCGGCTGATGCATCCGGTGGTGACGACGCACCGCGTCGTTCAGCAGATCAAGGCGGTACGGTCCCAGAACATGAGCAGCCTGAATTTTTACGCCGCTCTATTCGTCGCCCACGCCGCAGCGCTGAAAAACCTGAGGGCGCGGCCGTAACAGCAGATGATCCTGCGCAGGATTAAATCCTAAACTATTTCTCTTGCGAGAGCATAGGTCAGAGCGGGTCTCCAAGATCTCATGCGGGTCAACTGGGGAAGGTTAGTCTGAACCTGCCCTGGCAGCAGGCACACTTGCGTGTGATTTGGCTGTTTCACCAACGCAGGTCAGGGGCACATTGATCGCAAGATCACCAGCGGTTGTCACTTTGGCATAGATGCCAAAATCTGTGTGGCTCCAATTGCGTGCCAAGTGTGCAAGCAAATCCATATTGCGTTGACCGGTGTCAGGATCAACATTAATGGCAGCGCAGCGCCGCGTGCGGGTCAACGCTTCAAGCTCAACATCTCCACTTTTGAGCGTTTTTCCAATCCAATCAAGTTCCTGCCACGGTGTACCTGTGTCGACAATTACATTGGGCCGAAAGCGGAGTGGATTAAGGGGCGCGCCTGCAACACGTTCAAGATCCCGCACGGATGCCAGATTGATAATGTGCAAGCATTTTTCAGCAACATCAGAAAAGCTGTGATCGGGTGCGGAAACGATGCGCGGTGCGCCTCGAAGGTCGTCTGCAAAGTATGCGCTTAAGAACTGCGTGATGATTGCGCGTCCGGGTCCGGTGTTGAGTTGACCGCGCACCACCGTTTTGCCATCGCGTTCGATGCTGAGTTGATGCGTGTCACTATCAAACCGAGTTGTGAGTGTCGCCATGCGCTCGTTGCGCATCAGCATGAGAAAATTGACTTTCGGCAGGTGGCGAGGATCTTGGGGATCAAAACGACCTTTACCATTTTCAATGGCATAGGCCCTGTCAAAGGGTAGTGTTTCGCCAGCAGATATGGCAACTTGTTGCAGGGGCTCCGGCGTCAGGCCCTTCACGGGGTAGCGATAAATTGCTGAAATCGTTGCTTCGTTGTTGTTGCTCATATGGTGCTCGTTGTTAACTTTTCAGATTTTGCTGGCTTCACCCTTTAACTGCCCAGACAACAACCTATATCTCAATTGAACGGGTGTTGCACCGTGCCCACCTTTGATCGTCAGAGAGCTATGTTTGGACGGTTTCAGGGACGGTCGCGCGCCCGTGACATTTTCTTTGATGACGGCATGATCTTGGTTGCCATTTGGGACTGAGGCATGCGCCGAGGAGGACCATAATGAATTTTGAGCGCTATAGTGATCGCGCCAAGGGCTTTGTTCAGTCTGCTCAGAGCTTGGCAACGCGTGAAAATCATCAGCAAGTTACACCGGAGCATTTGCTTAAGGTGCTGCTGGAGGACAGTGAGGGGCTGGCCGCGGGCCTGATTGGTCGTGCAGGTGGTGACCCCCAAGCAGCCCGTGCAGCAGTCGAAGCCGACCTGGCCAAACGCCCGAAGGTGTCTGGTGGTGGTGCCGGTCAACTGTACCTGTCATCTGAGTTGGCCCGTGTTTTTGAAGCGGCTGAGAAAGTCGCAGACAAGGCCGGCGATAAGTTTGTCACTGCTGAACGATTGCTATTGGCGTTGGGGTTGGAAAAATCTTCAGCCGCTGGAAAAATTTTGGACGATGCTAAAGCAACGCCAGATCGGATCAACCAAGCAATCAACGATCTGCGCAAAGGCCGTACGGCGGATAGTGCGTCGGCTGAACAAAACTATGATGCATTGAAGCGTTATGCCCGCGATCTAACCGAGGCGGCAGAAACCGGCAAGCTTGATCCGGTGATTGGTCGTGATGAAGAAATCCGCAGGACCATTCAGGTGCTGTCCCGCCGTACCAAAAATAATCCCGTCCTGATCGGCGAGCCTGGTGTTGGCAAGACTGCCATCGCAGAGGGTTTGGCATTGAGAATTTTGCAGGGCGACGTTCCTGAAAGTTTAAAAGATAAGCGCCTGTTGGCCCTTGATATGGGTGCGTTGATTGCGGGGGCAAAATATCGTGGTGAATTTGAAGAACGTTTGAAAGCGGTATTGCAAGAGGTGCAATCCGAAGATGGGCGCATCATTTTGTTCGTCGATGAAATGCATACACTCGTTGGCGCCGGAAAAGCCGACGGTGCGATGGATGCATCCAATCTATTGAAACCAGCGCTTGCCCGCGGTGAACTACATTGTGTGGGTGCGACCACGCTAGATGAGTATCGCAAGCACGTTGAGAAGGACGCAGCCCTTGCACGTCGGTTCCAGCCCATATTCGTCGATGAGCCTACCGTCGAAGACACGGTCTCGATTTTGCGCGGACTAAATGAAAAGTACGAGCTGCATCATGGTGTTCGAATTACAGATTCGGCGCTCGTTGCTGCTGCGACATTGTCCAATCGTTACATCACAGATCGGTTCTTGCCCGATAAGGCTATCGATCTTGTCGATGAGGCTGCATCGCGTCTCAGAATGCAAGTCGATTCTAAACCAGAAGAACTTGATGAGATTGACCGTCGCTTGATCCAACTCAAGATCGAACGCGAAGCGTTGCGCAAGGAAGAAGATGCGGCCTCAAAAGTCCGCCTCGAAGCCCTTGAGAAGGATATTGTCAATCTTGAAGAACGCTCCAATGCCCTGACAGAGCGCTGGGAAGCGGAAAAAGGAAAGCTGGTCGACGCTCAAAAGCTGAAAGAAGAGCTTGAAACCAAGCGCAACGAGCTTGATCAAGCGCAGCGCCAAGGCGAATTCCAACGCGCCGGCGAGTTGTCTTATTCCGTTATTCCTGAGCTTGAAGCCAAACTGGCCGAAGTTGAAAAAGAAGACGCTCAAGTCACAGCGATGGTCGAGGAGGCCGTTACACCTGATCACGTGGCACAGATTGTTTCGCGTTGGACAGGTGTGCCGGTTGAAAAGATGCTGGAAGGTGAACGCGACAAGCTTTTGAAAATGGAAACGGTCATCTCTCAACGCGTGGTCGGCCAGGCCGAGGCGGTCAAAGCTGTGGCAACGGCTGTGCGTCGTTCACGTGCCGGCATTCAAGACCCTAACCGTCCGATGGGATCATTCATGTTCCTCGGACCAACAGGTGTTGGCAAAACCGAGCTGACGAAAGCCGTGGCAGAGTTCTTATTTGATGATGACACTGCGATGGTGCGTATCGACATGAGCGAATACATGGAGAAGCACTCGGTTGCGCGTCTGATCGGCGCGCCTCCAGGTTATGTCGGCTATGAGGAAGGTGGTGCGCTGACAGAAGCGGTACGTCGGCGGCCCTATCAGGTCATCTTGTTTGATGAAATCGAGAAGGCGCACAGCGATGTGTTCAATGTGCTGCTTCAGGTACTCGATGATGGTCGCCTAACTGACGGCCAAGGTCGCACGGTTGATTTCCGCAACACGCTGATTGTGATGACATCGAATATCGGCGCAGAACATCTCGTAGCGCAAGCCGAAGATGAAACTGTTGAAAGTGCGCGTGATGTGGTGATGGCAGAGGTGAAATCTCGCTTCCGGCCAGAGTTTCTCAATCGTTTGGATGAGATCATCCTATTCCATCGCCTGAAGCGCGAGCACATGGGCCACATCGTCGACATCCAGATTGGCCGTCTTTCAGCGTTGTTAGAGGAGCGTAAGATCACCATTGATATTGATGATCAAGCGCGCACGTGGCTTGCCGAGCGGGGTTATGATCCAGCTTACGGTGCACGTCCGTTAAAACGCGTCATTCAAAAGCAAGTGCAAGATCCACTCGCTGACTTGATGCTTGCAGGTCGCGTTAAAGATGGAGATGGCGTGCGGGTTTCAATCCGCGATGGTGCATTGATCATCAACGATGAACCTGTAAACGTTGCTGCTTGAGACGCAGAAAAACGCGCAAATACAAGTTGAACCTAACGGTGTAATTGTACGCCGTTAGGTTTTCTTTTTTGCTGTTTTAAGTGACAAGAAATGCACTGTACGCTGGTCAATTGCGACATGCGTGCTGCTAAAAACTGAGACATGTTGTCTGCGTTTTGCGCGCAGACCCTTGTTTTTCGGGCACCCCAAAATTCGGAGACGAATTGCCACGTGTGGTTTGCCACACTTCTTTGCTCATTGCGCGTCGGCGTTACCCGCGCCGATAAAAAAACAAACAAAGGGGATCAATGAGCTATGAATAAAATTGCTACACTAATGCTTGCACTTGTCACAATGGTTGTGACTGTGCCAGCCGCAAACGCGACCTTTGTGACAGGTGGTGTTTTTGGAGACCGCTCATACGGCGGTGGTAAAACACTAAACAGAGGTGTTGGACTAAACACGCGAGGTACAACGCGCAGTCGTCGTTATTCAAGCCGCAGTTCACGCAGCGGTCGGACATATCGGACGTCAGGCCGCTATTCAGGTGGTGTTGGCCGTCGCCCACGCAGATGGTGTGGCTGGTGGATGCGCAAACAAAAAGGTGGCGGTCCACAGTTCAATGTTGCTTGGAACTGGCGCAAGTATGGCCGTGCAACGTCTCCACAAATCGGTGCAGTTGTTGTTTGGCGCCATCACGTTTCAATGATTACAGGCCGCACAGCTGATGGTCGCTGGATCACCACGGGTGGCAATGAAAGTGGTCGCGTCCGTACACGTGCGCGTTCTCTAAAAGGTGCGATCTTCCGCATTTAGTCGGCAAGACCATCACAAAACGTTTACGGCATGGCTTTCACGCGAAGGCCATGCCGTTTTTAGTTGTCAATGTAGGGACACCGTCGCGTTCGTATTGAAGCGTCCGCTTGTGCACCAACAGCAGACGTCGCTTATGCGTGGCACACGAGTACGCTAAGGGCCAATAACGGATTTCGCAGAGGCTTCGCTGCTTAGGCCGCATCTACAATTCTGTGGCCTCCTACGGCTGATGATACAGCCAGTACATTCCATCTTTTGTACCCACAGGCATGAAGGCCGGGGAACGCTTGTCCGGCGGGTGGTCACTGCGCTCCAACAAGAGCCTCATGTCATTGAAAATCGTCGGGTTGGTCGCATAGAGGTCGTGATTGAACCCGAGCAAACTCGAGCCTGCTGCTGTGACGTCAATTGTCTCCACTCCTTTGACGACGGTTGGTGTCATGCCGACCCGCATAAAACCCCAAAACCATCCAGCAAGACCAAGTGCCCTGTCACCTTTAGATACATAGAGGGTGACCTTGCCACCGAGACCCTTTATCGCTTTCATCAATTGGCGGAACCGGTCCTTATCGACATCTGGAGCGTGCAACACCACTTCGGCAAAGGTCTGACGAGATCGATCGCCGTGACTGAGTTTGATCTTTTCAAGTGCATCGAGCAGCACAACGTTACCCATGCTATGTGCAATCAGATGGATCTTGGTTGCATTTGTCTCCGCGACGATTTTTTCCAAAAACTTCTTCAGATGATTGACGGCCACCTTCGCGCTCGCGCGGTCAGACCAGTAGCTCACAAGGCTACTGCTCGAAGGCCAACTAAAGAGGAAGGGTGCGCCGTCAAAATTCAAGTCGTAAGCAATTTGTGCTGTGCGCCGAAGCGCGTTCTCGAACGAGACATTGTAGCCATGTACGAAGATAAAGACATGCTTGGGAAATATTTTTGAGGCGTCAAGGCGCTTCTGAACCGCTTCCATAAATTGCCGCTCGTTGGACACAACGTCTATCTGTCGGATCGACAGACGTGCAATCTCTGTTGTCTCGATTTGCAGCGTTGCGGGGGCAGCAACGTGATCCGGCAACCCCATCGCAACACGTGCGTAATCGGTCATGAACCCAGGCACCGGCATTTTCACCTTTGCCTGGCTAACCGCATAACGCGCGTGTCCGGACATGCTCGCAGGCTTGGGCACGATCACGTCTGCTCGGCCAAAGGTCAGGCTGTGGGAGCGCTCGCCACCAAACACAACCATTTTGGCATTCTTAGTCGGCTTGCGATCTGTAGCGTAAAACACTGGAACTTCGCGAATGCCGGCCTTGCGAATTGCAAGCGCGCGCAGGAAGAGCGATTCAGCTTCACCAGACCGGCCTTCCATCCGGTAGAGATCTCCGAGCAGCACAAGCGAGCGGGCGACGCTGGGATGATCGGCACCAAAGACCCTTTTTTTAATCGACAAGGCGCTCTTCAGCAGCAGTTCGGCGACGCCCGCCTGCCCCAGCGACTTATACAAGCCGCCAAGATTTTCGCGCGTGACAGCAACACCGGGATGATCAATGCCAAGTGACTTTTCTAATATCGCAAGTGCGCGCTTGTAGATTGGTTCGGCGTCTTTTACTCGGCCTTGCCCTTCGTAGACTTTAGCAAGGGTATCGAGAACTCTGCCGACATCAGCGTCCTCGGGCCCGAGTTCTTTCTCAACGATGGCGAGAGCGCGCTTGACATGCGGCTCGGCCTCGGCGTACCGGCCTTGCGCCTGGTAGAGCCAAGCAAGATTGTTGAGATCTCTGGAGACATTAAGGTGCTTGAGGCCGAAGGATTTCTCGTTGATAGTGAGCGCGCGTTTGAGCATGCGCTCCGCTTCATCGAAGCGGCCCTGTTCATGGTATAGCTGGCCAAGTAAATTAAGATCGATGGCGACATCTGGGTGTTGGCTGCCGGACTGGTGCTCATGAATGGCAAGTGCGCGCTTTACGTGCGCCTCAGCTTCGGCGTATTGGCCCTGCCCCTGCTCAATCATAGCCAGTAGATTTATTGCGGCCGCGTATGACGGATCATCATCGCCGACGCGGGTCTTGATCGCCTTCACATATTGCTTGGCAGGTGGCATCGCCTCGCCGTATTTGCCGGTCTCATAGAGCTTGACAATCTGCTTGTAGAGAACTGCCAACTTTTCGTTAGACACGCCGGAATGCTTTGGCACTGGAACGGGCGCTGGCAAAAAATCGGGCATTACCTGGCTGGGACTTAGGGGCATTGGCATGTCCAGGCCGGGCGAATTCAGATCAGGTGGCATCAGAGACGGTGCAGGGGGCACGGGAGACGGCACTGGCCTCGGCATGCGCCCCCTCTGGGCCAGGGCCGATGTCGCGGCCAGCATGGCACCTGCCGCAACAACAAGCACAAGCGCTTGAACGATGGATCGTCTGCAACCGAACAGCATGGTTCTTGACACCTTGAGCAAATTGATCCAGCGGATCAAAATCGGCGGTCCCGCTATGCAGTCTTTTCACGTTAGTCAGGTCATTTCTGGCGGTCAACCCGGGCGACGGATACTCGTTCGCTGCGATGAAGCCAGCGCGCTGTTACTTACCGAATGGCTGTCTGCACGACCGCACTTTTATGACGTCACTTAGTGCATCTCGCGCCGAAGAAGCGAGTTAAGATTGCCTGTTTTGTCGCCCGGCCCGTAATGTCCGCTTTGGGTCATTAGCGGGCCTTGAGCGCCGCGCACGAGGATGTCCGCATGAAAACGCAAAGCGGACACTCCTCCAGTCACCTCAACAGAATAAAATAGCTGTGCGTAGCTGTGTGACGCTGAGGCAGGGACTAGGACCGGCTTGCTGTCTTGGTGATGACAGGTGGGCGGCGCATCAATTCGTCAATGCGTTTGCGTTCCTTCTGAAACGCGTCAAGCTCTTTGTCTTTGAGTTGGCGTTCGCGTGGCACCTCAATCGACATCGGGTTGACGAAGCGCTTGTTGACCAAGACTTCAAAGTGAAGATGCGGACCTGACGACAACCCTGTTGAGCCAACTTTGCCGATCACCTGGCCCTGCCGCACTTTCACACCGTCACGCACTCCCGGTGCAATGCGCGACATGTGCCCATAGGCCGTCTGATACCCGTTGGCATGGCGGATGCGGACGTAGTTCCCGTAGGGACCTTTGCGTCCGGCTTGTTCAATTGTGCCGTTACCAGAGGCAAGAATTGGTGTGCCGCGGGCGGCTGCCCAGTCAACACCGGTGTGCATACGTCGCCGCTTTAACAATGGATGCCAGCGCGAGCCATAGCCTGAGGTGAGACGCACGTTGCCGCCACGTACAGGCCGACGCATAAGAAACTTGCGCGAGTTTGAACCTGACTCATCGTAGAAATCTATTTTCCTATCGCTGGTGCGGAAGCGATAGAAATTGCTGGTCTCGCCACCCGATGTGATCGAGCTATAAAGCAGTTCACCCGGTGGACCATTGATGTCTGCCTCTTGTTTCTGGTCAAAGAACAGCTCCAGCTTGTCGCCCGCTCTCAACCGTCGGCCAAAGTCTGTTTCATAGGCATGTATGCGTAAAATTCGCATAATCAGATCGGGATCAGCCTGCTGCACCAAGGCCGCGTGATAGAGGCTCTTGTAAAGGCTTGTCTTGGATACGCTCTTGACGCTTTCGTTGAGTGATGCGCGTAGAATATCTTTCACATCTGGCTGATCGGCGTTGGCAACAAACTCACCAGCGCTGTTGCGAACGACGGTGACGCGATGACTCTTATCGTTATTAAATACCGAAAACTGTAGAGGTTCGTACTTGCCCGCTTCAGTGAGGGACGGCACCATTGTGATACGCAGTTGCTGGCCGGGTTTAATGCCCTTGTCGGTCACATGGTCTTTGGCCGCATCAAGCATGTCTTGAGCTTGCCAGGTGTCGGCACCGTTGGCGATGAGCAAACCACTGAGGGTATCGCCGTGATTCACGGTAATGACTTTTTCTTCGCTGCCTTCAATGTCGCCGTCAGGGCCAAAATCAAAACCTGATTTTGATTTGACGATAGTCGTGGTGTTTGGAAACACAAGGTCAGAGTCACTGGGTTCGCGATCTGCAAGACCAGTAAAGTCATCGATTGAATCTTTTGCTGCCTGCGTGCTGGTCACTGTCTCGCGAACGATTTCGTCGACTTCGCGGGTGTCAAGTTCCTGGCCATCTTCTTCAGGAATAAAGCCGCCGATAAGTTCGACAACACGTACTTTGATATCGGCATCTTCATGCACCGCGTTTTTTTCTTTTGCACCAACAGGTTTTTTGTCGGCGTAAAGTAAGAAAGGATTAAACGGGGGAATAACGTCGTTATAGTTGGATGGTACCGCCGCCAAGTTTGCAACGATGCGCACATAGGGTTTGGCTTTTAAGTATTCTCGACCCGAGCGCCGTTCTTTGTGTGTGTCGTGAATTGTGTAGCGCGTTGAAAATGCACCTGACGTGACTTCTAAGCGATTGCCCTTAGGGACCGACCAAACCAATCCATCTGCACGACGAAGTATCGAACGCATCGTTGGGGGCGGGCCACCGTCGCGTATTTTTTTGATCGCCGGTAAAAACCCTTCGCTACTGTTGTCGTTATCAGAAGCGCCAAACACAGCGACAAAAATGGCTGATGCTCCAATCGTTGCGGCCAGGCAGGTGCTCATAACCCAGCGAAAGCGACCACCATGTTGGCTATCGACATGATCGGATGCAAACAGTTCATCGTGTCCGCCACGCGCGCGTCCGCGTTGCTTCATCGGCAAATTGCGCAACGCAGCACGTTGCGAACGGTGCGTTCTTGAGCTTTTGCGAGACGTGCGATCGCGATCCATGAGTGTGTTGCCATCCCCCGAAGGCGAAACCAGCGCCTAGAGCAAAGCGCATCGCGATAAAACGCTACGGAATCGCTCTAACTCTACCCAACACGGGCCTGCCCAGTATTCTTTGGCCAATACGTCCTACAAGTCGTATTGATCTTGAAACAGACCAATGTACGCACATCAATCCGCACGCGAATTTATATGCTTCGATCCAGGTACTTTACATCTGATACGCGTTGAATGCCGTCAATCACGGACACGTCCTGTCGCCAAACAAGGCCAAACCAACTGGATAAACAACAGGTTGTGAAACACAGTATTCAGAGAATATCTGATGTAAGTCAATGCCTTGCAGAGGCACTGGATGTTCATTCCGTACAATCCTGGCGTTGTGATGGCAGGGAGACAAAGTGTGGACTGTTTTGGCGCATAAGATGCTTGCGGAGCACGTTTTGACGAGCTTTGTCCGGCAAAATTACACTGCACTGCACAATGTGTGCTATTCTGCCGCTTATAAAAACTTGAAAAAAGTTCGCAAAACCCCTGTTCTCCGTGTTGACAAAAGGGTTACGAACCTATTTATTGGGTCGCTGTGCGGGGCACAATTGTGCTTCGGCCCTCGACTGGGTCACACCTTCTAGATCACTGAACTCAGCTCTCATCCGGAGCTTGTCCGGGTAGGAGAGTTTGTTGTCTCTAGGCTAGTCTTTTTCAAGGCTGGTTCGGTTTGCTGTCGTTGATGCTCTTTGACAATTGAATTTAGAAGAAAGAGAAACGCAGGCGGCGGAGTCCTGGCGGATCTTTGGAGTGCTTTCGGGTGCTTTAAAGATCGCAAATAGACTCTGGCGAAGTCTGCGTTTCAAGCCATCACCATGTGCGTTGGCGTTCGATGCAAATCGGACAACAGCGTGCCTGTGTGAAGGTGCCCGTTACGCAGATATTCCTTGGAGAGAATTCCCTCCAAGTTGTCCAGAATCCAAACTTTCAATCTGAGAGTTTGATCCTGGCTCAGAACGAACGCTGGCGGCAGGCTTAACACATGCAAGTCGAACGCTCTCTTCGGAGAGAGTGGCAGACGGGTGAGTAACACGTGGGAACCAACCCTTCGGTACGGAATAGCTCAGGGAAACTTGGGGTAATACCGTATACGCCCTTAGGGGGAAAGATTTATCGCCGAAGGACGGGCCCGCGTCTGATTAGCTTGTTGGTGAGGTAATGGCTCACCAAGGCGACGATCAGTAGCTGGTCTGAGAGGATGATCAGCCACACTGGGACTGAGACACGGCCCAGACTCCTACGGGAGGCAGCAGTGGGGAATATTGGACAATGGGGGAAACCCTGATCCAGCCATGCCGCGTGAGTGACGAAGGCCTTAGGGTTGTAAAGCTCTTTTGGTGGGGACGATAATGACGGTACCCACAGAATAAGCTCCGGCTAACTTCGTGCCAGCAGCCGCGGTAATACGAAGGGAGCTAGCGTTGTTCGGAATTACTGGGCGTAAAGCGCACGTAGGCGGATATGTAAGTCAGGGGTGAAATCCCGGGGCTCAACCTCGGAACTGCCTTTGATACTGCATATCTTGAGTCCGGAAGAGGTGAGTGGAATTCCTCGTGTAGAGGTGAAATTCATAGATATTAGGAAGAACACCAGTGGCGAAGGCGGCTCACTGGTCCGGTACTGACGCTGAGGTGCGAAAGCGTGGGGAGCAAACAGGATTAGATACCCTGGTAGTCCACGCCGTAAACGATGGATGCTAGCCGTCGGCAAGCTTGCTTGTCGGTGGCGCAGCTAACGCAATAAGCATCCCGCCTGGGGAGTACGGCCGCAAGGTTAAAACTCAAAGGAATTGACGGGGGCCCGCACAAGCGGTGGAGCATGTGGTTTAATTCGACGCAACGCGAAGAACCTTACCAGCTCTTGACATTCACTGACCGTTTCCAGAGATGGATTCATCCTAGCAATAGGCAGTGGGACAGGTGCTGCATGGCTGTCGTCAGCTCGTGTCGTGAGATGTTGGGTTAAGTCCCGCAACGAGCGCAACCCTCGCCATTAGTTGCCAGCATTAAGTTGGGCACTCTAGTGGGACTGCCGGTGATAAGCCGGAGGAAGGTGGGGATGACGTCAAGTCATCATGGCCCTTACGGGCTGGGCTACACACGTGCTACAATGGCGGTGACAATGGGCAGCTACCTCGCGAGAGGATGCTAATCTCAAAAAGCCGTCTCAGTTCGGATTGGTCTCTGCAACTCGGGACCATGAAGTTGGAATCGCTAGTAATCGCGTATCAGCATGACGCGGTGAATACGTTCCCGGGCCTTGTACACACCGCCCGTCACACCATGGGAGTTGGCTTTACCCGAAGACTGTGTGCTAACCGCAAGGAGGCAGCAGGCCACGGTAAGGTCAGCGACTGGGGTGAAGTCGTAACAAGGTAGCCGTAGGGGAACCTGCGGCTGGATCACCTCCTTTCTAAGGATGAGTGCGCATTCAG
>JAJFHG010000005.1 GCA_021775735.1 Hyphomicrobiaceae bacterium | reverse complement strand
CGGGTATCTGTCCGTCACGACGAGCTTGACGTGCGGCCCCCTTGCCGACACGTTCGCGCGCCGTAGCTTTCAGCTCGATGAGCTCGAATGCCATGGGCTTTCTCCAATGAAAAAAGGCCCCTAAGGGCCAATATCCAGCGCTTGGGCCTCCAAGGGTGCCGCACAGCGCACCTCAACCGTCGGCTGAGGTGGCGGCGTTATAACGGGCGTGGCCTAAAATGGCAAACGGGGAACGGTCGCAGGTGTCGCAGGTTGGCGCGGCATTTGAGAACAGGGCTCTAGGGGGCTCGGCGGTCCGCTGAGCGCTCCCCACCATGATGCCTCATAGTTTTGCGCGGTGAGGCAGGCCTCAGTCTCTCCGCCTTAGTAGAAAAGGCTGGAGACGCTTTCAGAGCGCGCCGTCCGTGATATCGCCTCCCCAATCAGGCCCGCAATCGAAAGCACGCGGATATTGTCGGCCGCCCTGATGGCTTCTGTCGGCATGATCGAGTCGGTAATGACCAGCGATTCAAGAGGTGAATTCTGCACGCGGCTGACAGCTCCGCCTGATAAGACACCGTGCGTGATATAGGCTTGAACATCAGTTGCACCGTTTTTTAAAAGGGCTTCTGCAGCGTTCACCAGCGTGCCGCCGGAATCGACAATATCGTCAATGAGGATGCAGCGTTTACCAGCAACTTCACCAATGACATTCATGACTTCGGAAACGCCTGCTTTTTCACGACGCTTATCACAAATCGCAATTGGCGCTTTAATGCGTTTGGCAAGTGCACGCGCGCGCACAACACCACCGACATCAGGTGAAACAATGACAACACCTTTGGTGTCGGAGTTTTCCTGAATATCGCGTGCAAATATTGGCGCTGCAAACAAGTTGTCGGTTGGAATGTCGAAGAAACCCTGGATCTGTCCAGCGTGAAGATCAAGCGTTAAAACACGGTCGACACCTGCGCGTTCCAATAAGTTGGCAACGAGCTTGGCTGAGATCGGTGTGCGCGGTCCTGGTTTGCGATCCTGTCTGGCATACCCATAATACGGGATGACAGCGGTAACTCGCTGTGCTGACGAGCGTTTTAACGCATCGATCAGGATCAACAGTTCCATCAAGTTGTCATTGGCAGGAAATGATGTTGACTGGACAATAAACACGTCCTGACCGCGTACATTCTCTTGGATCTCGACGAAAATTTCCAGATCCGCAAAACGCTTGACCAACCCTTTGGTCAAAGGCTTGTCAAGGTACTTCCCGATCGCTTCAGCAAGCGGGCGATTGGAGTTGCCCGCGACAATCTTCATGTTCTGGGAACCGCTACCATTACATTCGCGGGAATCGAAGGGCACAGGCTTTGCTCCAAGGCTGTATTACGAGGCGGCTTCTAACAATTGGCCCCGCACCTGTAAACAGGGCGGGGCCAATTGAGTGTGCGACTTAAGTGGGTGGGGGTAGCTGAACCAGTTGTGTTTTCAGGACGCCCATCTTGATAGCCCCAGTCTAATTAGGCTTTGGCAATAACTTCAGAATGCCCTGGGCTGCAGCTTGCGCTGCTAAATCTGCTGTCTTGCCCCATGCTCCATCAAGCGAGCCTTGTGGGATTTCGTTCTTTTGCGAAACGGTGCCAAGCTTCTTGCCTGCGGGGTCTTTCACATTCCAATCGATTTGGATCGGCTGTTTACCTTGCGATCCCTGGCCAACAATGACGTTGCCAGCAACCGTGTAGGTCTGACCACCTGGTGCGTTTGATAGTGCAACGCCTTTTCTGGCCAATTCACGCTGAAGTGCGCCAGTAAGCGATACGCCACCATCGCCAGGTGCACCGGTTACGCTTGGTACCATGGCAAGGAGTTTGCCGGACTGACCAATGCTGCCTGTTGCATTGGATGCAATGGCTGTTGGGGGTGGTATTGTCCCAATTGATCCAATTGATGATGCGACGGGTGCAGTTGCAGTGGGTGGCGTGGTCGTCGGTGAGGCAGGTGCCTGCGCACGAGCTGTCGTCGCGGTTCCAGGAGCGGGTGTTGCCGCTGCTGTTTGTTGCGAAGGCAGCCACGTCGCAATGGAGGTTGCTGTCTTACCAGCGATCGTTCCCACAACGTTTGGCGTTACCGCAGCCCAAGGATCTGTTCCGGATGCATTGGCGAGCAACTCCTCACCGGTAATGCGGGTGACGCGTTTGCCTTGCGTGTCGGTGAGATCCCAGATGTAAGAGATTTTCGTTCCTGCGCTTTCTTTGGCAGAAACGATGTAACCGCGAACCGTGTAATCAGACGGTGTGCCAGGCACTTTGGCCACGGACACGTTCTTGCGCTCAATTTCTGAAGACAGCTGTGCCGCTAATTGCTTAGCTACAGCGTCTGGAGCACCGATCACGGGCGCAATTGTGACTTTGGCTCGGCCTGAAGGCTGACCCGATTGTGCTTGTTGCGTCAAAGCAGGTGTGCCTGTGCTGTCCGATCCAAACAGATTGTTGCCCGTTTCACACCCAGCCAAACCGAGGCTCAGGATGATTGCCATCGCTACATGCGTGAAAGGCTTTACGACGCGCCACGCTGCAGCAGTATCAATGGTCGTCACAGTGACGTCCCCCTATTTCTGACCCGCTGTCTCCGGCGGCCGACGTACTGACATTGCGGCCCTGCAGATACTTTTCATTCCGGTACACACACATTTCCGTGTACCCAGTCCGCCAGCGAGCGTCCAGCCGGTTCCGGTGTAAAACTGGTTTTGTCCCTAATTTTTCAACGGGATAACGCGACGCAATTGTGGATTGTGCAGTTAAGCCACAACAATGGCGGAGATTTGGCGTCCGTAATCCGGTTCTCGGCGGGCCTGAGCGCGCCGATAGCTGTAGAAAAGTGATTCGGTCTCGAAAGTGCACAGACTTGAGGGCTCAACGGTTGCAATGCCGCATCTTTGCAATTCTTGAGCGATAAATCCAGGCAGGTCAAATCTCACGCGCGCGCCTGGGTGAGGAGCTTCAAAAAAAACGCCATAATCTGGGTTTTTGGCAGTGAATTCAGCTTCAAACTCGGGCCCAACCTCATACGCGGGCTGGTGTATACAAGGCCCGAGTGCTGCATGAATGTGGCAGCGTTCCGCGCCAAGATTAACCATAGCCGCGACTGCCGCCTCCAGCACGCCGCTAACGGCACCGCGCCATCCAGCATGGGCTGCAGCGACGACGCCCGCTTTCGGATCTGCAAACAGAACCGGCCCGCAATCGGCGGTAAGGACGCCTACGGCAAGACCCGGCGTTGCTGTCACGACAGCATCAGCTTTGGGTAGAGCGGTGATGTCGGGCAGGGCGTTGAGCACAATCGCATCGCCACCGTGGACTTGATAAGGCGTCGCGATCTCTGGTGTGTGGACCTCAAGATGCCGGGCAACACAGGCACGGTTTTCTGCGACATGATCCGCGTTATCATCCGACCCGCGTCCGCAGTTCAATCCCGCATAAATACCCTTCGACACTCCGCCTTCACGCGTGAAGAAGCCGTGGCGAATACCAGCGAGGGATTTGAGATTATCAGCTTCGATGGGCGAGGGCATGGGTTTTTGCTGTTTGGTCATTGTCAAAAGGTCGTTGGCAACCGTGGGAAAATGGCAGTTGTTTATGACGATAAGCCGGGCAAAGGTGCAAGGCCTGGCGAGCGAATGGCAATTGTTTGAAAGCGCCCGCCCATTCCGGTTGGTGATATCAATCGCGCAACGGCTGCCTCTACGTCAGTTGCTTGATCCTGGTTATGTGCGATCAGTTGCGACGCGCGCTCAACAATGCCGAGGCGGCCAAGAAATTCACCCTGGGTGATCGGTCCATCGGTTGCAAAGCCCTGATGGCGCATCGTTTGGGCGAATTGTTCAAAATCAACATGCGCTGTGATGTCCGCTTCGCCAGGTGAGGTGAGGGGGTGTTCATAAGCGTGGGAACGAACCGCTTGCAAGGTATCACCAGCGCTTGATCGTGTGTGGCCATAGTCAACAAAGAGGCCTGCGAACGGGATAGCGTTTGTACTGCCTCCAAAAGCAAAGTCTTTGAGATTGGCGACTTCAGACCCGGTGAAGGAGCGTGTTTCTATAATGTCACCTTCATTTGCGGTGCTGAGGGTGTCGTCAAGATTTGATAATTCATCAGGAAGTTTTGTATGCGCTGGCGGTTCAAACCGGCCAAGCATAAATTGCAACTGATCCTTGTCATCCAGGCCGATGCAGCGGCGTTGCCAACCTGGGTCAGCTGCACGTGTTGCAACAAATTGTTCAACGGGCAGGCAATCGAGAAATTCGTTGGCAATCAGGATTGTCGGCACGGCGTCCAGGGTGAAAAGATCTCCTGGCCATGAGATGCGCGTAGCAAATCGTTCGAGGGTTTCGGCTTGTTGTTTTCTGAGGCCGGGATGGGTGTCAATGATGGCGACGGACGCAGCGTCAAAAAAATCTGCGGAGCGCTGGGAAGCGCGCAAGGCATCAGCGAGAAGTGTGCCGCGGCCTGCACCCAATTCAACAACTTGCACGCGACCGGGTTTGCCCATTTGGTTCCAGACAGCCACGCACCAAAGGCCGATCAACTCACCAAAGGTTTGTGAGATTTCAGGGGCTGTTATGAAGTCGCCATCACGACCAAGCACGGCGGCGGTTTTATAGTAGCCATGGTCGGGGTCAAATAAACAGGATTGCATATAACGATCAATTGACAGCGGCCCAAGCTGGTGAATGCAGTCCTTTAGCGAGGCAAGAAGTGGCGTGTTGCGTCGTAGATGTGGGTCATAATCCATCGTCACGCCGTCTGATTGAACGCTCTACGACCCCGATAGACGAGCCACGCACCTATTAAGATCATTGGGATGCTATAGGCGATACCAGCGGTCAGCGGGCCGATGTTAAAAGCATGACCTTCATGGGGCTCACGAAACAGTTCTGCGGCTGAACGCGCCAAACCATAGCCAATCAAGAACAGTCCAGCCGTCATGCCTGGTGACGTCAGGCTTTTGAAGCGGTGTGTAAAGACCCGCAAAATAAGAAACAGGACAAGGCCCTCAAGTGCAGCTTCATAGAGCTGGCTTGGATGGCGCGGCAGTGACCCGCCTGGACACACACCGCCTGAATATTTGCGAATTGTGTCGTTGCAAAAGATCACACTCCAGCTGGCATCACTGACCCGGCCGTAAAGTTCTGCATTAATGAAGTTGGCAATGCGTCCAAAAATCAAACCAACGGGTACTGCAGCGGTACACAGATCCATTGTTGAAAGCGCGCTGACTTTATGATTGCGAGCAAACAAGAAAATCGCAACCGCAGACCCAATCAAGGCACCGTGAAAAGCCATGCCGCCGCGCCAAATTTTTAAAACTTCGAGCGGATTGGCCAGGTAGTAGTCCGGCTCATAGAGACAAACAAATCCAAGGCGGCCACCAAGTATGACGCCGACGGTGATATAGATAAGGAGATCATCGACCTTTGCGGGTGCAAACGGTGCTTTGCCGTCAGGCCAAAGGTGCTGCTCTGACAACAGCCGGCGCACATAATACCAACCGATCAGGAGCCCGACGAGATAGGCAAGGCCGTACCACTTGATTGACAAAAAGCCGACCTCTAGGGCGACAGGGTCAAGATTTGGAAATGGTATTTGCGCAAAGGTCATTTCAACAGCCGTTCATGTGGGGCACCGGGACGTGTGTTAGCCTGTTATTGAGAGAAGGGCCATGGCGTCGTCGCTTTTTGACGCATATCTGCGACAAACGCCTTGCGAGCGGTTAAGTTTTTCACTTCAGCAATGGTGCGCTGAGGCGTGCCGGGCCTATGATCGAACGGCGCATAACGGGCCTATGATCGTCCGGCGCATAAGATGACTCTTTTAACCTAAATTCGGTGAACTTTATGTCCCAATCGACCAACCGTGTGTTTGATGAACTGGCAAAATTGATGACGGATACCGCAGGTGCCGCTCAAGGTATCAAGCGCGAAGTTGATACAGTGGTGCGCAGCCAAGCTGAACGCATCTTGGGCGATATGAATGTTGTCAGTCGTGACGAGTTCGAGGCCGTAAAAGCGATGGCCGAAAAAGCGCGCGCGGAAAATGAAGCGCTGAACGAACGACTAGCCGCTCTGGAAGCAAAGCTTGAAGAACGCTAAACCTAACGCCGTTTCAACTCGCCCCTACAACAGGAATCGCTGGCGACGTCATTGTCGACGCGTCGAGTGCAAGAATGCCCCTTCCACACGTTGTACCTTAGTTTTCAACAGAGTTGCCCCCAACTGATCCCGAACGCGTGGTGCGTGTTCAGATCGGAGACATTGGCCGTGGACAAAGGCCGTGTGGCCTTGCGACTCGCCACCCAAGGGTGTTTGGTCCCGGCAAATCACTTGCCTAACTGTAATGGCAATTGACAGGTATGATTCCCCGTCTCTGCTGAAGGACTTCCATGGCATCGGCTGACCAGCGCACTGCGCGCCAGAGCAATCCAATAGATCTTCTTGAACGTCTCGCAACGGCTCATGGTTGGGCCATTGATCGGACCAACGCAGATGAAGTGTCGATGGCCGTGAGCGGTAGCTGGACGGACTATCACTTGTCGCTCAATTGGCGGGATGATCTTGAGGCGTTGCACCTGGCATGTGCATTCGACTTTAAAGTGCCGGAAAACCGCTTGAACGAGATGTACAAGCTGATTGCGCAAATCAATGAGCAGCTTTGGCTCGGACATTTTGATTTATGGGCGCAGGAGGGGCTGGTGATGTTCCGTCACGCGTTGCTGCTCAATGGCTCTGTGGCAACGCCGGAACAAAGTGAAGCTTTGCTGCGCGCTGCTCTTGAAGCGTGTGAACGCTATTACCAGGCATTCCAGTTTGTGGTCTGGGCCGGCAAAGAAAGCCGTGAGGCTTTAACCTCGGCTATGTTCCAGACTGAAGGCCAAGCCTAAGGCTACCTTGCGTTTTGCGGAACGCAAATAAGTGGCTTTCACACCCAACACCGACCCCCTAGAGTAAGCGACTTTAAGCCCAACATGCTTTCGACCGTGTTGGGCAAACTCGATCAACTGAGACCCCTTAAATCGGATCCGGCGCAAAGCGGTTTGATCCAGCCGGAGCGTTTACTGAGCTCTCCAAACTTTAAGGCGATCCACTTAAAGCTGCGGTTTTTGTGCTGATCTGGGTGATCTTCACAACGTTTATGCTATGACGACGGCCCAAGCGGGCGCGCTCATCTTTTCTCGCGTGTTCGTCCAAGATGGTGGGACGGAAAGACGATGACACTGAAATTTGATGGCAAAATGCTGGTTGTTGGCGCGGGCAAGATGGGCGCTGCCCTTGTTGAAGGCTTTGTGGCCAATGGATTGCCGGCCGATCAGGTGATTGTACAAGATCCAGCTCCCAACGCGGCCATCAAGCAGCGTTTGATAGCCAAGGGCATCACGATTTCATCTGACGCTGACGCTAAGCTTAGCGCAGCTCCGACTGTTGTGTTGCTTGCGGTGAAACCACAAGTCTTGGCGGACGTTTTGCCAACGCTAACCAGCGTTGTTGATGCTTCAACGTTGGTGATCAGTGTGCTTGCAGGGAAACCACTTGGTGCACTTAAGGCTGGACTTAAGGACAAGCAACCCATCATCCGCGCTATGCCCAACACGCCGGCCGCGATTGGAGCAGGCATGACAGTCTGTCTTGCCAATGCCGCGGCAACAGAGGCACAAAAAACCTTGGCCCATGCCTTATTTGCCTGTGTTGGCGATGTGGCTTGGATTGAAGATGAAGCTTTGATGGATGCCGTTACTGCTGTTTCTGGGTCTGGCCCGGCCTATGTCTTTCTGCTGGCTGAAGCGATGACAGACGCAGGCGTGGCCGCAGGCCTTGCCCCCGAACTTGCTGAGCAGTTGGCGCGTGCAACGCTTTCCGGCGCTGGCCAGTTGTTGGATCGCTCCGAGGATGCTGCTTCAGTACTGCGCGAAGCTGTAACGTCGCCAGGTGGGACGACGGCTGCGGCGCTCAATGTGCTGATGGATCAAGATGCGCTGAAAAAGCTTCTCGAAAAAGCGGTGGCTGCGGCCAAGATGCGCGGCCAAGAGCTCGCGGGTTAGCAGTCGATTTTTTTATCGGGCTTGAGCCGACTGCGAACGAAAACTGTCAACGAACTGTCGTGATAGTGAGATATAAGCGCAAAAAATACTGCGTTTTATTGTGGTGAGGAGTGTGCAGCAGCACATGCAGACGTCAAACGTTCTCTTTTTATGTACCCACAACTCATGTCGCTCTGTGATTGCGGAGTGCATCATGAACAAGTTGGGTGGTGCCCAGTTTCGCGGTTTGAGCGCTGGCAGTTCCCCAAGCGGAAAGATCAACGCAGAAGCGCTGGCGATGTTGGATGCACTTGGCTATGACACGACCGGTGTCAGATCAAAATCGTGGGATGAATTTGCAGAACCCGGCGCCCCGCCGGTCAATTTCATTTTTACCGTATGTGATGAGGCTGCCGATGAGGTCTGTCCGGTCTGGCCTGGCAAACCGATCAGTGCGCACTGGGGCGTTGCCGATCCGTCGCGGTTTGTTGGCACGGATGAAGCGCGCAAGCTGGCCTTTGAAAAGACGCATCAGATCCTACGCGAGCGCATTTTGGAGTTCATTGCGCTGCCGTTTGACACGTTGAATAAGATGAGTTTGCAGGAAAAGCTGTCAGCTCTTGGTAAAAACTGCCGATAAGCGTGCACGTTTTATTGGAAGACGGGGACCGATGACACACCTGAACCTTGCCACCAAAGGGCAAAAACTGGCGGCTGAATGTCTTGGCACCGGCTTTCTTTTGGCGGCCGTTGTCGGCTCTGGGATCATGGCGGCCAAGCTGTCTGATGGAAATGTGGGGTTGGCCCTGCTTGCGAATGCGATCGCTACAGGTGCGGCACTGACCGTCTTGATCCAAATGTTTGGGCCACTCTCCGGAGCCCATTTTAACCCGGCGGTATCACTCGCCTTTCGCCTCAATGGTGAGCTCTCAACACGGGACTTTGCAGCCTATTGTGGTGTTCAAGTTCTTGGTGGCTGCGTCGGGGTTTTACTTGCCAACGCCATGTTTGATTTGCCTGTTCTGCAAGCCTCCACAACCGTGCGCTCCAGTACGGGGTTGTGGCTTTCTGAAGTCGTTGCAACGTTTGGATTGGTATTGACGATCCTTCTTTTGGTGCGCTTTAAGCCGGAGAGGGTGGCGGCTGCTGTTGGGCTTTATATTACGTCGGCTTATTGGTTTACAGCCTCGACTTCGTTTGCCAATCCTGCCGTCACCATTGCGCGCAGCTTGACCGATACCTTTGCTGGCATACGCGCTGAGGATATGGCGCCGTTTATCGCTGCGCAAATTGTCGGCGCCACACTTGCATGGTGGGTTGCGGGTTTGCTGACATCGAACCAGGGATCTCGCGCGTAAATCAAAGCACGCGTCTAAATCGGAATTGAGATCACGGCTCTCAGTCCGCCAATTGTACTGTCACCCAGTTTAATATCACCGCCGTGGCCGCGGACAATATCGCGGGCGATGGCGAGGCCAAGACCGGTGCTGCCATCTCCTTGTGTGCGTGCCTTGTCCAGGCGATAGAAGGGTCTAAACACGGCCGAGCGCTCATTTTCAGGGATGCCCGCGCCGTTGTCATCGACCTCAACACGCACCCAATCTTGTTCGCGTGCGACACGGATTATGATCTTGTCCCCATACCGCACTGCGTTGGAAACGAGGTTGGTAATCGCCCGTTTAAAGGCGTTGCGTTTGAGGGGTACAATAATTTTGTTCTGACGGCTGCGAAATTTAAGGTCAATTGGCACGCCGTAGACCTGGGCTTCATCAACCACCTCAGCCAAAAGATCTTTCAAATCGACAGGAGCAGAGTCTTCACCACCATCACCGCGTGCAAACGCGAGATAGTCCTCAAGCATATGCTGCATTTCTTTAACATCAGATTTGAGTGAGTTGACGTCTTCAGAGTCACCCAGAAAGGCAAGCTCCAACTTAAAGCGCGTTAAGATGGTTCTCAGATCATGGCTAACACCCGCCAACATGGCTGTGCGTTGGTCGACGTGGGTGGTAATGCGCTCGCGCATTTCAAGAAAGGCTTCAGCTGCATCGCGTACTTCGCGGGCACCACGTGGGCGAAAGTCCTCTGGAACGCCACGCCCTTTCCCAAACTCGCTGGCTGCTTCGGCAAGGCGCAAGATGGGGCGGATTTGGTTGCGTAAAAACAGAATAGCAACTGTGAGGAGAATGATTGATGTGCCGACCATCCACAACAGAAAGATATGCGAGTTGGAGGCATAGGTTTGCGATCTGGTCGCAATAAAGTGCAATATGGCCTTGGGGTGCTTAACGCGAATCTCGACAAGGTCACTGTCGCCAACGGTATTGATCCAAAATGGTCGCTTCACATGTTTGGAAATCTCACGAGACAGCGCCTGATCAAGCAAGCTGAAAAAAGGTTTTGGCCGAGGCGGTGGTAGATTTCCTTTCGGCAATATTTTCATCGATAAATCAAGCTTGTCTCGCGCGAGCTTAATCAGTCGGTCATGCTTTTTTTGCGACGTGTCATATTCATAAACCTGAATCAGCGATGAGATGTCGCGCGCGGTTGCTTCTGATAAACGCCGTGTAACCCACTGCCAGTGCCGTTCCATGAATACGAATGCAATGACACCTTCAAGCACCACAATCGGTGCAATGATAATTATGAGTGCACGAGCATAGAGGCCTTTTGGCATAAGATCCGACAACAAAGCGGACAGAGCCGACCATTGCGATTGAAGCCATGTCGGACCGCCACCTGAGCTTTCCTGCTCGGTGGGATCCATCGTCGGTTCGCGAGCGAACATGCGGGGCTTGCGCATCGCCTTGGCCAATCTCTAATCCGTGTAGAGGATATATCCTTTGCCGCGTACCGTTTGCAGATATACCGGATTTGACGGATCAACTTCTATTTTTCGTCTCAGGCGATTGATTTGCACATCGATGGCGCGCTCACTCCCTGTTGAGTCATCATTGCAGAGTTCATGACGCGGAACTGTTGCGCCGGGGCGCTGAGCAAATTGGCGCAATAGATCACGTTCGCGTTCTGTGAGGCGGACAGTGTCTTCGTTCTTTTTCAATTCACCACGCGCGATGAAAAAGATGTAATCGCCCATATGGAGTTCATCATGTGGGCCAGCAGAAGGGCGACCGCGGCGCAAAATGTTTTGAATCCGCAATACAAGTTCGCGCGGTTCAAAAGGCTTGGGGAGATAATCTTCAACACCTGCCTCAAGGCCTTCAATACGATCTTCCGGATCAGCCCGGGCGGTTAATAAGATGATTGGGATATCGTTTTTGGATTTCAGTTCGCGTGCGAGCACCAAACCGCTATCGCCCGGCATCATCACATCAAGAAGAATAAGGTCAAAAGATAAGCCCCGCATGGCTGCGCGGGCGCTCGCTGCGTCGCTGGCTCCCGTTACCCGAAAACCAGATTCAAAAAGGAAGCGCGATAACAGATCTCTAATTTTTTTGTCATCATCAACGACAAGGATGTGGGTGGCATCATCAGGCAGGGCTAATTGGTCAGGCGCGGGCTGAGACTTAGGTTGGGATTTTGCCTTGGACTTAGGCTTGGATTTTGGCACGGGGCATCAATCCTTATTTGTGGATACGCTTGTTGGGTCGTTGTCTAACATATCTTTTTCGCTTGCGTGGTTCTTGGCGTGGTCCCTGCAGCGGGTGAGGCGCTCAACGTCCTGGCGCTGATCTTGGCTAATCATAGCTAGCAGAAAATCCCGCGTTGCCTTATCGGCCCCCTCGCCAGCATCGGCAAAGGCTTGGGCTAAGCGTTTGACCTGCAAATTTGTCAGTGTTTCGGCAAGCGCGCTACCTTTCTCCGTCGTGAATAATTGGCGCTCCCGCCGATCTTGAGGCCCGGTGCGCTGAATGATGAAGCCGGTATCAATCAATTGTTTGAGCACACGCGCCAGACTTTGCTTGGTAATTTTCAAGATATCCAGCAGACGGGCAACACGTAGGCCTGGGTTGCGATAGACGAAATGTAGGACCCTGTGGTGCGCGCGACCAAATCCATATTGCTCGAGCACAGCGTCAGGTTCGCCAGTGAAATCGCGGTAAGCAAAGAACAACAGCTCAGCACAGGCCACCAGTCGATCCGTCTCGCTTTGGCAGGCGTCGAGATCCGGTGTCTCAGGGGTATCAGTCAATATGTCAGCCATGTTGACATATTTGGATGTGATTGATAGTCGTGGCAAGTCATTTTATGCGACATGTCGCTGTCACATTGGGGCGTTGAGAGTCTGGTTCAACGCAATATCCTGCGTTTAGAACGGGCTCTTTTGGCGGTTTGGATGCCGTAAACTATGGCCTTAATGAACCGTAGGTGCCCGTCTTGGGCGCATGTTTTAGACTAAACGGCAACGTCAACACAGCGCCGCGCTCCAGCAAGGACCGAGTACCATATGGCCGATCTTGTCCCCTTTCATGATCGAGATGGAACAATTTGGTTCAACGGCGAGATGGTGCCGTGGCGCGATGCCAAACTTCACCTTCTCACCCATGCTCTCCATTACGGCAGCGCTGTTTTCGAAGGCGAGCGGGCCTATGGTGGGGCAATCTACAAGCTGAACGAACATACCGAACGTTTGTTCGAAAGTGCCCGTATTGTAGAATTTGAAATTCCCTACACTGTTGAACAGATTAATGAGGCCTGCCGCGAAGTTGTGGCCGCCAACAATCTTGTTGATTGTTATGTGCGCCCTATTGCCTGGCGCGGCAGTGAGCAAATGGGCGTTGCAGCCCAACACACCAAAACGCATGTCGCTGTTGCTGCTTGGGATTGGGGCTCATACTTTCCTATGGAAGAACGCCTAAAAGGCATTCGGATATGTTCAGCACACTATCGCAGGCCCGATCCTGCGACAGCACCTTGCAAGGCGAAAGCCGCCGGGCTTTACATGATCTGCACGATTGAGAAACACCGTGCGGAACGGCTTGGTTTTTCAGATGCGTTGATGCTCGACTACCGGGGTCGGGTGGCTGAATGCACAGGCGCCAACATATTTTTGATCAAACAAGGCGTTATTCACACACCAATCCCTGACTGTTTTCTGGATGGCATCACACGTCGCTCCGTGATTGCACTTTCCGAAAAACGCGGCTTTGAAGTTGTCGAGCGGGTGATTATGCCTGATGAGTTGGCAACCTTTACCGAGTGTTTCATCACAGGAACAGCTGCCGAGGTC
Organism: Hyphomicrobiaceae bacterium; assembly: GCA_021775735.1. Classification (GTDB taxonomy): domain Bacteria; phylum Pseudomonadota; class Alphaproteobacteria; order Rhizobiales; family Hyphomicrobiaceae; genus JAHZKN01. The sequence goes on along the minus strand of JAJFHG010000005.1, from coordinate 137,761 downwards.
ACACCGGTGTCAGCAATTGATGACATCACCTTTACGCCAGGTGCGATTTGCGAAGCGTTGCTTGCTGACTATATGGCCGACGTACAACCGAGTAATGCCGACGTTGCAGCTGAATAGCGCGTTTGGCCAAGCGTGACGCGCATTAGCCCGCGTATTGGTTGTGTATTTGTGCTGCTCGGGCGCTGTCTTGCCAACCAAATACCCTGCCACAGATCCAGCGGTCTTAATTCTTGTTATGGCTCAGTGCGCGAAAGATAACGCCAAGGAAGGCGAAGATTCCGACGCCAATGCCGCCAACTGCTGTCAGTGACAAGGCGACACCGAAGCTCGCGAAGGCAACAAATATTGCAGCGGCCCAGAACAAGGCAGGAAGACCAGCAACAAGGGCGAGGCCCAGAACCTGGTCAAAATTGAAGGCAAGAAAGGTTGGCGGAGAGGCTATTTGTGCTGCATGAGCCATAGGGTCGTCCTCAATCCGTTGCTGAGCGGCACGTGACATGCCGGGCTTGTTTGAGGATGCTAGCCAGGAGTTCATAAATGAAACCCTAATCTCAGTTGGTCAATTGTCTCGAATAATTCACTTAACCTAATAAAGTCCTGCAGATGTATTGATTTGAAACAGTACCTAATAAAGTCCTGCAGACGTATTGTTTTGAAACAGTATTTGCGTGATCTCTGCACAGGTCACTGCAAATCTTTGGTTCGATTGCATTTATCCACGACAATAATAAGGCGAAGACTGAATGCCGAGCAAACCAATGCCTGAAGCGACCGCAACAACCGACGTTATCATCATTGGCGGCGGTCACAATGGTTTAGTTACGGCTGCGTATTTAGCACGCACGGGGCTCGCAGTCGTTGTGTTGGAGAAACACAACGTCGTCGGTGGTGCAGCCGTGACGGAAATGTTTCATCCCGGTTTTAGAAATTCGGTTGCATCTTACACCGTTAGTCTACTCAACCCCAAAATCATAAAAGATCTTGAGTTGGCCCGATATGGGCTCACTATTGTTGAAAGACCTGCTGCAAACTTCTGGCCGATTGATGAGACGCGTTCCTTGCTGTTGCCGTACGGTAGTCAGGCGCGTCAGGATGCAATTGCGAAATTTTCAAAAGCCGATGCCGCGCGATTGCCCGCATATGAAGCGATGCTCGAGCGTGCTGCAGATGTTGTGCGCGACCTTGTTCTGCAAACGCCGCCAAATGTCGGAGATGGACTGCTGACCCTGTTTAAGGGCGCGAAGCTTGCGCGCACGGTGATGCGGCTACCGATTGAGGACCAACGTGTAATCATCGACCTGTTCACCAAAAGTGCAACGGACTTTCTGGATGCTTGGTTTCAGAGCCCTATCGTGAAAGCAGCCTTTGCGTTTGACGGTATTGTTGGTGCCTACGCAGCCCCTTCAACGCCTGGTACAGCTTATGTGTTGCTGCATCACTGCTTTGGTGAGGTGAATGGGAAGTCCGGAGTTTGGGGACATGCGCTGGGCGGTATGGGTGCGATCAGCGATGCCATAGCTGCATCGGCCCGTGAAGCTGGTGCGGAAATAAGAACAGAGGCCGCTGTCCAAAAAATCCTCGTGGAAAACGACGGCGCCGTAGGTGTCTGCTTGGAAAATGGTGAGGTTATCAAAGCGCGTGCCATCGCGGCGGCGGTAGCTCCCAAACTATTGTTTCGTGATTTGGTGCCTAAGGATGCCGTTGCAGATCAGGTCGCGCAGCGCTTCTTAAACATCAAATCAGGGTCTGGCACATTTCGTATGAATGTTGCCCTTTCTGAACTCCCAGATTTTAGTGTCCGACCTGGCGTTAAACCCGACCTGCACCACGGTTCAGGAATCATCATTGGCCCAACGCTCGACTATCTTGAAGCGGCCTATCTTGATGCATGCCAACATGGGTGGTCGCGCAAACCCATCGTAGAAATGGTCATCCCGTCAACGTTAGACCCGTCTTTGGCCCCCGAAGGCCAGCATGTTGCCAGTTTATTCGTGCAACACGTTGCCCCCCATTTGCCAGCACCAAGGACGTGGGAGGATGAGAGGGAAAAAGAAGCTTTCGCGAATGTTGTTATTGATACTGTGACGGAGCACGCGCCAAACTTTCGAGGTAGCATTCTGGCACGTCAGGTGTTGTCGCCGCTTGATCTGGAGCGGCGGTTTGGTCTCGTTGATGGAGACATCTTCCATGGTCAGTTGTCACTCAGTCAACTGTTCGCATTGCGCCCGGTGATGGGGCATGCCAATTACCGGTTGCCGTTGAAGGGGCTTTACCTTTGTGGTTCTGGTGCCCATCCCGGTGGCGGTGTTACGGGCGTTCCAGGACACAACGCAGCGCGCGAAATCTTACGCGATATCAAGAAACACATGCGTTGGATATAGAAGGGCAGGGTGATGTACATTACAGCAGACCTTGTTCTTGATGAGCGCGATATTGAGGAAAAGTTCGTGCGTGCTTCTGGTCCGGGCGGACAGAATGTCAACAAAGTTGCAACAGCTGTTGAGCTAAGGTTTGATGCTGCCAATTGTGTGACGTTGTCGGATGGTGTGCGCACTCGACTGCTGTCTCTTGCAGGACAGCGTGCAAATCAAGATGGTGTGATCGTCATTCGTGCTGAACGGTTTCGCAGCCAGGACCGAAACCGAGCTGATGCGCGCCGCCGTTTAACGGACTTGGTGATCCGAGCCTGCCAAAAGCCCAAACGTCGTATTGCGACCAAGCCGTCGCGGGCTGCGATTAAACGGCGCCTTGATGCCAAAACCCGGCGCAGCCATACAAAGCGGCTCAGGCATGCCAAACCTGACTATGATTGATGTCACAACCTTGCCAAGTCGGTCCCACAACGGATAAACAAAAAAAACATGCCGAAGTTTGCTGCCAATCTTTCCATGATGTTCACGGAGCACGCGTTTCTTGATCGCTTTGCGACAGCGGCGGCGGCAGGCTTTGAGGCGGTTGAATTTCTGTTTCCGTATGATCATGAACCAGAACTGATTAAACAACACCTCAATGAGAACAATCTCGATCTTGTGCTGTTCAATCTATCTCCGGGTGACTGGTCTTTAGGTGAGCGTGGGTTAACGGCTCTCAAGGGGCGGGAAACAGAATTTCAGGCAGCAGTTCGTAACGCCATTCATTATGCGCGTGCGCTTGGTTGCAACCAACTCCACGCCATGGCGGGTCTGGTATCAGGTGGAGCTGAACAACAGACTTACGTGACAAACCTCAAGACTGCGTGCGCGTGGGCGGCTCCGTTTGGTATTTCCATCCTGATTGAACCTATAAATTCCGGTGATATGCCCGGCTATTTTTTGACCCACACAGAAATGGCAGCAGACGTCATCGAACAGGTTGGCGCTGATAATATTGGTCTGCAATTTGATCTCTACCATCGCCATAAAATGGAAGGCGATGTTATGGCGGCAATTTCCGATTATGCTGCAATCACCCGCCATATTCAGTGCGCCGCACCGCGTGATCGCGGTGAACCAGACAGCCAAGATCTCGATTATCGGGCTGTGTTCGGGGCGATTGATGCACTGGGTTATGAGGGCTGGATCGGCTGTGAATATCGCCCGCGCGGGCGTACTGAACTTGGGCTGAACTGGCGCACCGAGTTGCTTGGCTAGGCAGGGATGTTATGTGCATTCGTGCTGAGGTGCAGCCGTTAAGCATAGTCGTGAAATAGGCTCTCAAAACTAACGCTTTAACCGGTTAAAACTTGGGTTTTGGCGTAGATACCCTAACTTGCAAACCTCAATGACCAACGTCCTTACATCAAGCCCTATTGTGCCGCCCAACACGCGCGTGTTTGATCTCGCGTTAATGGCCGTTTTGGTGCTGTTTTTGAGCGTATCTTCGTTTCTTCTTGAAAACCTGGGATGGGCCTACGGGTCTCCAGGCGGCAATGTAATTGAGAAAATACATCCCGCGACGTGGGTATTGTTTGCAGTTCTGTTCTTTTCGGCCTGCGCGCGCGGAAATCCACTCTCTGCTGTGGTGCAGGCGGCCCACGCACATTCATCGGTGATGATCTATGTCGTTGCCGTGCTTATGCTTATTGTTCAGGCGATTTTTATATTGCGCCAACCGTTCACAATGTACATTGATACGTTTTTAGCATCCGTCGCAGCGTTTCTTCTTTTTTATCGCTTGCCGGAAGTGCGTGGTCGGCGTTTAGCGCTGCTCATTCATGCATTGTTTTTTGTCAACGCGCTGATTGGTATTGCTGAGTTTCTGTTTGGGTTTCGTCTCACCCCGTTCGTGATTGAAGGTGTTGAGTTTGGTGCCGAGTGGCGGTCTTCTGCATTGCTTGGCCATCCGCTTTCGAACGCATTGATGACGGGTTGCTATGTCTTGGCTCTGGCGGTTGGGGCGGGTCGTGAGATGCCACCATTCCTACGTCTTAGCGTTTTTGCCATTACAGCATTGAGCATGGCCGTTTTTGGCGGTCGCGCGGCAACGTTGATTCTGATTGTTTTCTTGGTCCTGATTGGCATCAAGAAACTCTTTGAAATCTTGGCTGGGCGCGAGTTCGATCTGCGCAGTGTTTGGTTTTTTCTAGCGGTCATACCGATCGCGATTATTGGGTTTTCGCTAATCTATGACGTTGGCTTTTTTGATCGCTTTTTAAGTCGCATTATTGATGACGATGGCAGTGCAGGGACCCGTCTGGCTATGCTGGAACTGTTCCGACACATGTCGTGGTATGATTTAATGGTTGGCCCTGATCCGAGTCATCTTAAGACCTACACGACAATCTATGGTCTGGAGCTTGGCATTGAGAGTTTCTGGCTGGCGATGATTATGGTCAATGGCCTATTGGTGGCACTGCCCTTTTTTGCTGCTCTATTTCTGTTTTGCGGGGCCGTGACGCGGGCGGCAAAGAGAACACCGTCGCTCTGGGTGTTTGCGAGCTTCTTTGCAGTGGCCTCCGCATCGCTCAGCCTGTCGGCGAAAACGCCAGCCTTTACCATTCTGGTGATCATGATCTTGGTTTTATTTCGCAAGCCTTGGTCTGGTGCCGGCGACCTGATGCGGGAATCCGTGTCTGGCGTTCGTGAGGTTTATGTCTAAAAGTATGTTCGCGACCAGCAGTGAACGGCAGGTATGCATTGCGCGCATGTTAGCCGGTAGCGTTTTTCATCACATTTTGTGAGATCATCAGACCCGTCTCTGTTGCCATGCCATTGGAAAGATGTGGTCCAAAAGGTGCGTCCAAACGGGCTTTGCGGATGGCACCGTGGGTGCTCCCTGTAATCACATTACTGGTGATGAGCGTTGGTCCGCCTTCTGGATCTGCACTCACCAAAATGCCAACCTTGGCATTACGGATAATATTCTGTGACGCTAACAAATCGCGGCGATAAGCACCCCACCCAAGCACTATGCCGGCGCTCGGTGCATTCTCGATTGTGTTGTTTGAAACCACGCTGTCGGCTTCTACAGAGATGCCAACACCACGTTTGTCAACGGGTTCAAATTCGCGCCGTTTTAGATCCCGGATTAAGTTCCCAGTGATCGTCGCCAAGCGCCCGCCTTGCTTGAAGTTGGTAACGGAAATACCCGTTGCGGCCTCAGCCACCAAGTTATTGGCGATCATCGCACCTTCAAATTCAAATTCTGCGTAGAGTGCAACTTCTCCGATGCGGGCACAGGAATTGGAGAGAATTTGCAGATTTGAGGCGGCGTTGCCGCGCACCGCTGAATATGCACAGTCTGAAATGTGATTGTCGGAGACACTGACATTGTCAGCGCGAAAGATGTTGATGCCGTTGCCGTATTGGCCGCTGCCACCACTTTTTGCTGTAATATGTTGGATGCGATTTGAACTCACCCGCGTGCGATCAGGGCCGGCGATGTTGCGCCAGACTTGGATGGCGTTGTCACCACAGCGGTGGATGTTGTTGTGAACGATGTCGAGGTTGCTTGAATCACGGGCAAACAAACCCGTTAAACGTACATCTTCAATTGTCGTGTCGAGAACGTGGCCTGAACATCCCTCCAGTGTTACGCCGTTGAGGAGGCTTTGACGGACGACACAAGCAGCCATTTGGACATTTGAGCACGCCTCAAACTTTAGGAGTGCGTCCGAGTGATGGGCATTTAGCCCCAAATTTTGTCCATCAAACACCAGCCCTTCAAGTCTGATGTCGGCGGCGTTTGTGGCACTGACAAACGATTTTCCACCGGTATAGTGCAAGCGCGTCAGCCCTTCAGCACCTATGATTTTTGTGCCAGGACGTAGAATAATGTTGGCGACGTGGAATGTGCCAGGTGGCAAATAGAGCGGTGCGCCGTGTTGGGTATGCGTATCTATGAGTTGTTGCAGGCGTGCGGAGTGTTCGGCTGTGCTGTCGCCTGCAAGATCGGCCCACTGGTTGCTCAATGTCTGACGCTTGGCCACAGTTGAGCCTGACCGGCCTGAGCGACCCGCTACTGCCGATGCGCCTGCTGCGGTTGTCAGGCTAAAACCCAGTCCTGCCGTCATAACTGTGCGCCGAGTTGGTCTCATGCAAGGCCTCTCTATGGAAGAAAGCCACAGCATCGCAAGGCGCGCGCCAAATGACACCGTTTGCCGTCGTTGAGAATAGGAACTTTGGGTGGGGTTTGCATATTAAGATTAACGCGTGATCCGTTGTTGCTGATTGATCGCACAATTTATGATGTTTTGGGCGGCTTCAACAAACAAAGGCCAACGCGGCGTGTTTTTGTTCAATGTGCCAGGCACATGAATAAACAAAGCGTCACTTGGTGGTGTCTGATGCGCTGCCAGAGACAAAGATGTGTAATAGGCCGCGTTACAAAGATAACGCCCAGCATCATCTGATGAGACGATATTGACGTCGATCATTTTGCAGTCTGCAATGATGTCTGTGACGGACAGGCGTGTTTTCAGGACTTCGCAAGCGCCGGCTTCCAATACATGAGAGGTGGGTTGGCAGCCAAATGCATCGAGGTCTGGTGTGCAACTGTTGTGAGCTTGTTGTTCAATGACAAAGCCTGTCACTGAGCGGCAGACGCCAAAATGTACGGCGATCTTGGGGCGGTGCTTTTTATAAAGATGGGCAAGTTGGGCTTGGACCGACTGCCATTCAACTGTGAGTTCCGCGGTGTGCACACAGAGTCTTGTGTGCGTGTGAGTAGCAGGCTGCGCAGCAAGCGCTGAACACACAGCCACAGCAAGGTCGGCGCTGTAGTTTCTATCAACACCTGGGAACGGTCCAAAACCGGTTATCAAAACGCGCAAGGTTGGCATCTCGAATTTTTCCTACAGGGTGAGAAAACGCAGTGATCGCAAGCAGAGGTGCAAAACCAAACGAGACTATGGGCCATTAACGATAGTGTTGAGAATCAACTTTCGGATGCCGCATCAGTTGAAAAAAAGTCCTAGACTCCAACTTCTTAGGCAGAATTACCACACCCATGAGTTTGACCCAATCGGGTAAGTGTGGTGCACTGCAACGAGTTTCTGTACGGCTGATTGGCTTTTTTGAATGCAATACCACACCTATGAATTAGCCCACGCGATGATTTCTCCCTTTCGGATCCTCGCGCGGACAAGCCGTAAGACCTTAGAATCTTCATTCAATCCAATGGCCGCTCATCCAATGACTAAGATGATGACGGCGAGCCTTCAGGTTTTTGAGCGTGCGACGCGTCGTTACGGCAAACCAGAATTTGGCATTGAGCATGTACCGATTGATGGTGAAGAGGTTGCCATCGAAGAACATGTCACGCTACGCAAGCCGTTTTGTGAATTGCTGCATTTTGAACGCAAGTTTTCTGATGGCGAGACGCGCGATGATCCAAAAGTTTTGTTGGTTGCGCCTCTCTCTGGTCACTACGCAACGCTTCTGCGTGACACTGTCGAAACGATGATTCAAGACCATGATGTTTACGTCACGGATTGGGTTGATGCTCGTTTGGTGCCATTGACCCTTGGTCATTTTGATCTCGATGACTACATCGATTACATCGTCGAGTTTTTGCACCACCTGGGCCCGAATGTGCATGTCATTGCCGTCTGTCAGCCGTCCGTCCCTGCTTTGGCCGCCACAGCGGTGATGGCAAAACGTAATGACGACATGAAGCCAGCGTCGTTAACTCTCATGGGCGGACCGGTCGATACGCGAAAGTCGCCAACAGCAGTCAATGACTTGGCGAAAGACCGTCCACTTTCATGGTTTGAACAAAACGTGATTGTGCACGTTCCTTTCCCTAATCCCGGTTATATGCGCCGGGTTTATCCAGGGTTTATTCAGCTCTCTGGATTTGTGAGTATGAATTTTGAGCGCCACACCAATGCGCACTTCAAGTTCTTTGAACACCTTGTGGAGGGTGATTGCGATTCCGTCCGCCAACACAAAGAATTCTACAATGAATATTTGGCGGTGCTGGATTTGACGGCTGAGTTCTACTTGCAGACAATTTCCACTGTGTTCCAGGAGCACTCCTTGCCGAAAGGCGAGATGATGCATCGTGGAGAACTTGTTGACTGTAGTGCTATTACCGATACGGCATTGATGACGGTTGAAGGCGAGCGGGATGACATTTCCGGCCGTTACCAGACGGAGGCCGCACATTCTCTTTGTCCGAACATCAAGAGCGATGAGCATTTCCCATATCTGCAAAAAGGCGTTGGTCACTACGGCATCTTCAACGGCACACGTTGGCGCACCGAGGTTTACCCGAGGATTGCACAGATGATCCGGTTTATTGATGCGCGCAGGACTGGCAAGGAACACAAGTCGATCCCACAAAAGCTGCGCGTCCTTACAAACCCAAACCGAGCGGCAGGCGAGTAGGTGAGCTAAGGCGCCTTAGCTACGTGTTGCCATGCGGGCAAATCCGGCTTCCAGATCTGCTTTGAGATCTTCAACATCTTCGAGCCCGATATGCAGACGCAAAGTAGGACCGTCCGGTGCCCACGTGGTTGCCGTGCGATAATTGCCAGGGAGGACGGGGACAATCAGGCTTTCAAAGCCCCCCCAGGAATACCCCATTCCAAAAAATTTGAGGTCATCTAAAAACCGCGCGAGAGCGTCGGTATCGACGGGCTTTAAAACTATCCCAAAGAGGCCGGACGCGCCTTTAAAATCACGCGCCCAAATGGCGTGACCGGGATGGCTTTTCAGGCCTGGGTGAATGACCTGGGCAACTTCATCGCGCGCCTCAAGCCACCGGGCAATGTGTAAGGCAGACGCCTGATGACGATCCAAGCGGACTTGCAACGTGCGTAGACCCCTAAGGCCAAGATATGTTTCCTCGCTGCCAGGTGTTGTGCCCAGTGTCTCTTTGGCATTGTCAACGTATTTGGCCGCCCGCGTGGTGCTTGTAATCGCACCCAACATCGCATCCGCGTGGCCGACGAGATATTTTGTACACGCTTGAATAGAAACATCGACGCCAAGGCCAAGCGGCTGAAAGTAAAGTGGTGTCGCCCATGTATTGTCCATCAACAGCCAAAGATCTTTGGCCTGTGCAACTTTGGCAATAGCTGGAATATCTTGGATCTCGAATGTTTGTGAGCCAGGGCTTTCTGTAAAAATCAGCCTCGTATTGTCTCTGACGAGGGTTGCAATTTCGCTGCCGATCGTTGGGTCGTAGTACTCTGTTTCGACACCAAGCTTTGCCAGCATGTAATCGCAAAACTTACGTGTTGGATCATAGGCGCTGTCGGTGACGAGGATGTGATCACCGCTTTTTAAGAATGCAAGGATAGCTGTTGTGACAGCTTGGTAGCCTGAGCCGACCAGAATTGTTTCAGCGCCCCCTTCGAGTTGGCAAATTGCTTCTTCAAGTGCTCTGGTGGTTGGCGTGGCTCTGCGCCCGTATGTGTAGTCCTGCTCGCGGCTGCGCAATTTATCAAACGTTGGAAACAATACGGTTGAGCCGCGATAGACAGGTGGATTTACAAAGCCATGTTGCGCCCCGGGGTCACGTCCAAGATGCGCGACTTTTGTTGCAGGATTATCACAGGCATTTTTGTCTTTTGATTTGGTCATCGGGTTTGATCTTCTTCTTGAGCTTCGCCCCCTGTGGCGTAGTTGGCGGGCAACGTCAAGGCTTGCTCGTGTTTCACGGGCACTGAATTTAGCAATTGTGTCGGGGCCATGCGCCGCGCCTTGCCACAAGATGGTGAACATGGCACCGTTTTCGGCGTGGTTATGCGGTGTGAAGGACGAGTCGCATGAATGAGTTGGTTCCTGGTTTGGAGCTACCAGGCGGGGTTTATACGAACCTGTATCTGGGAATTGCTGTAGCGCTTTTGTTGTTAAGCCTGTTCGTATGGCTGAGACTAAGTCGAAAAAAGAAAAACAATCCTTCCCAGCACCATGTTGGAATCATGTCTGAGGGCGTGCTACAGCCCACAGCTGCTGGTTCGTCAGATGGTGGGCACGCACATCCAGATGCTAGCCCAGACAATGATGGGCAAGGCACAACAATTGCTTCCCACAAGCGGCAATACAGGGACGAACCGACAATCACAAAGCATATTCAAATCGCAGAATTGGCAGGCGACCAAGAAGCCTTGGCGGGCCTTTATCTGGAACGTGCCCGTTTGGATATATCAAACGGTGATACGGATGCCGCTGGCGATCAGTTGCGTAAGTCTATTATGCTGGCAACATCGCACAATCTTAAAAATATTCACGCTTCAGCTCGTTTGGAACTTGCAGAAATTTCCGAAGCTGAGGGTGATATGACGACAGCGTGCGAACACTGGCAAATGGCGCGCGGGTTGTTTCATGATCTTGATGCGCAAGACGATATCAAAAAGACCGACACAAGGATGTTGAGTAATGGATGTCCAACAGATTGGGTTCTGACGGATTTTTGATGTGAGCGTTTGGTCGAGCATCGGTCGGCCGAGATCAAACCGCTTTAAATCAGCGCCGATTTATGGCCGATGATTGAAACTGCGCCACGGAGCCAGATCAACTGACCTGCGCTTAACCAAAAGCAGACTGCTTCAGCGCTTGAGAACTTCAACGTCGAGCAACTGACCATTATCAACGGTGAAGGCTTGTTCGTAAGCTTGTCCTTCTGAAACCCCAACAACCGTATATGAACCTGGCGCCAAAATATGGGTTGGCAGCGCGCCAACGCTTGACTTGACGACATCACCGCTGGTGGTTCTGACACTCCATTGAGTGTCGGGCAGCGCTTCGCCGCCGCTACGCGCAACTAACTTAAAGCGCACTTTTGCTGCAGAATGAGTCACCGTTGCTTCTGTCAGTTTGCCAGGCTCAACGGTTACGTCACTGGCAACCGTCGCGTTGGCATCCCCATACTTTGAAACAATGTGATAAATGCCAGCGTTAAGCCGGATGATTAAACCTGGTTTCACCCCTGCCAACACGACTTCACGGTTGTCGAGTTGATCGCGGTCTGTGAAGATGTCATATCGTACTGACTTTGCATCTGATGCTGAACCAGATTCCAAAAGCGCGTTGACGCGCAAACCACCTGCATTGAGTACAAACTTCTTTTCAACAGCGCGCGTAGCGTTTGAAATTTTCAGTTCTCTGGTGATGTGGGCCCGACCAAACGAAACATTGATGAGATACTCACCGTTCTTCAGGCTGACAGTTGGGCTGGCTTGGCGCGATGTTGTGATCAAGGCGCCATTTCGGTCTGGTGCCTGAAATTTATAAATGTGCCAAACAAGACCCTTATCAATGCGCTGACCCTCGTCGGTGAGATAAGCAATCAACTTGATTGCCTTTACTGCACGCGAGTTTGTTGGAGCTTGTTGGGGGGCAGCGGTGTTGGGAACGATTGTGGTGGTGTTGCCAGGGTCAACGCCCGTTTGCCAATCTTGAGCGATGGCGGGCGTGGCGAGCAAATGTAAAAAGCTCATGATCGCCACAACGAGAGCCTGCGCCGATAGTGTGTAAGTGGGACAGTGCATGTGGCGTGAAATGTGATCGCTATAATTTTCAGTCATTACGTGATGTTTCCCGCGCTTTGCGGATCAGGAACGTTTTGACGACCTAGAGGCAACGAACTCTGCCATGTTTGTTGGCATAACGGAACCTGCGTCTCTATGGCAGAGAATGAATCAAACGCACGCCAAACACAACAGGAAACGGTGACCAGAATATGGGGTTCAGCAGCTGATTCTATCGCATTATTAAGTCGTCACCGCGCACCGTCGAGGCCAACAACAGTGACCTCGCCGACTCGGACCTCAAAGTTTTGTTTTTGTTTGGGCTCGGAGCGCTTCTCCAAAACATATGTGCCGGGTGTAAGCAGCGTAGAGATTTGACGGTTGACACGCCCGCGCCAGACAATTGCGCCGGAAGCATTGCGGATTTGATATCGTGTCAGGGCAGCGAGGCTACGACCCGCGGGAGCCCCAGTTTTGAGGTCTACCTGACCTGCATTGAGCGGAATTGTAAATGTTTGGTCAGCGCCTGAGCGCACATCGACGTCACCGCTTTTGCCGCGCACCTTGCCATGCACCTCAGCTTCAAAACGATAGCGGCCTGTCGGCAAGACCAGGTTTGGTCTTCGTTTGCTCGTGCTGAGCACAGGCGTGCGCGGACCGGCGGTTAAGGCATAAGCTTTGAAGGTAACCGGTGTTGAGTCTGGAACAGGGTGGGTGCCAAGCTGTGCTTCAAGCCTCACATGCGCGACATCAAAGCGAAACTGATGGCGCACAATCTGCCCGCCGCCAATTGCAAAGCGGCGTTCACGCTTTGCCTGTCCCAGTTGCGCTTCAGCGTAGAAGGTTCCAGGTGGCAACTGGAATTTGGCGTTCGGTGAGGCTGACCGCCCAACTTCGCGCCGACCGCCTGGCGCAGACGGATCATCAGTGCTGATGACGTAAGCAACGTTCTTCGCCAGCCTTGGTGCAAGGGAGTTTGTCGAGGGTATCTCTGTGCTCTGTGCCACAGCTATTGCAGCGTCAAGGATGAGAAGGCCACCGTCCAGGGCAGTGTCTACCGCCGTTGCTTTTCCAGAAGTTACAGTAACCTCCACTGTTTTGGAGATCGAGCCCCGCTCAATGTCCAACTTATAGGTGCCGGTTGGCACAATCAGTTGATCTGATTTTTTTTCAGCGCCAATCCATATCGGTTGCGCATTATCAGGCGAGGTATCTTTCGTGTTGCGCCCTAAGGTGAGAAACATCGGGTCGGCCATGTCGCTACCGACGTTATGTTGAGGTGGAGATGTGAACGTGATAACGCCGGCTTCAAGCATCACGCGTACGCGCGTTTCACCCTTTTCAGCGACCGTGATTTGTTGCTCTGCTTTGGCAAGGCCAGCTTGAGCGTGTACAATATAACGACCCGCTGGGAGCGGTTCTGCAAACTCGGTTGTACGTTTTTCAATAATTGTTTTTTGTGCATCGGCGGGTGACACAATGCGCCAGGTGACATCGCGAATACGTTGGCCTGCATCCGTCTTAAATCCAGCAACAAGGCGTATCCTTGAAGGGCCGATGTCTGCTTCCGATTGTTGTACGTCTGCTTTGGGAGGTGGCTTGTCGGTCAGGCGTTCTGCAGCTTTGGGTGGCCGCAGCATTGTGAGGGTCATGGCCGACTGCACCGCGGTTTTAAATTCAGCTTCGTTGCGCACAAGGTATGCCTTACCGTTGGTTCTTTTTGCCAGGCAAGACATAGTATCTGCGGTGTTCTCCGGTAGATCCAAACTAATGAGTTGGATTGCCAGATTGGGGTGGGATGTCGCTATTTCTTCTGCCACTTGACATGGGTCTTGGCGGCAATTGTCATAGCCATCATGAACAAGGACAATGGAGCTTGCGACGCTTGGCTCGATACTGGCTACGGTGTTGCGTAGTGCAAGCGACAGCGGGCCTTTGCCGCGAGGATTAAGCTTGGTAATCTTCTGAATGACGGCCTCAGCGTTGGCAGGGCCTGGTGGCACAATGACTTGTGCATCAGAACAGTTGCCAGCCCTGCGATGGCCAAAAGATGCAAATCCCAGATTGAGCTTGGGATTCGGCGCTTGCAACGCGTCAATGAGCAAGCTCTGCGACAAGCCGAGTTTGGTCTGTTGGCTCTGGCCAAGCTTGCCCCACATTGAGCCTGAACCATCAAGAATAACCATCACCGTTGGCGGTGCATGCTCCGCCTCAGCAAGGAGGGGGGCTGATTTTGCAACAACACCCAACACTGCGATGGCGGTCAAGGCCTGGAGGATAGCCCTGGCAATCCATGGTTTTTGAATAGTCATAATCCCTCGTCGGATCAAAAAATCCCGTTGTCATTGTAAATGAAGTTGAACTCAGATAGCGAGGCAGAATTGGCAACTACGCAATGGAATTTCATACGATGACCGAAGCTCTCACTGAATTTCTCGCGCACAGACGCTCTGTAAAGCCAGACCGGCTCGGTATACCTGCGCCTTCAGCCCAAGAACTTGCCCAAATTCTCAAGATTGCCGCCCGGGTTCCCGATCACAAAAAGCTGGCCCCGTGGCGATTTATTGTTTTTGACGGTGATGCACGGGTCAAGTTTGGAGAGATTATCGCGCGCGTATGTGCAGAAGATGAGCAGCCTGAACCCTCCGCCAGCCGCCTGGAAACAGAACGAAGCCGGTTTTTGCGCGCGCCCTTGGTGGTCGCTGTTGTTGCCCGTCTGACGGACCGGCCTGGTGTGCCACATTGGGAACAAACTTTATCTGCTGGGGCCGCTGCTTATAATTTGTGTTTGGCCGCCAACTCTTTGGGGTTTGGCACCTCATGGCTTACCGAGTGGATAGCTTACAATCCGAAAATTCAGCGTGCGTTGGGGTTATCAGAAACCGAAAAGATTGCGGGCTTTGTGCATATTGGCACAGTGAATGAACCCCCTGTTGAGCGCGCGCGGCCTAACATGGATGATATTGTCAGTTATTGGGCCAGGCCACCAATGCCATCGATCTGACCACGTGAGGTTTGTACCGTTGGATGGAGCGGTTCGGTTGAGGTGAGACAAGCCGCAACATCCCTCCGATACAATGCATATTTAGGAGGATATCAGACCAGCAAGGCGTGCACGCGAGAGGACCCCTTTTGCACGCTTTAAGTGCGACCGGTCGAGCATTTCGCCATCCATTGCCAATACGCCGGCGGAGTCACTTTCAGCAAAGGCCTGAACGATTTCTGACGATTTTGCTATTTCCGCAGGTGTTGGCGTGAAGGCGTCATTGATCACGGACACCTGGTCTGGGTGGATGGCCAGTTTGCCTGTAAACCCATCGCGCGCGGCATCGGCAGCTTCACGGGCCAGACCTGGTTGGTCTCTGAGATCAATGTAGATCGTGTCGATGGCCGCAACATCACTGGCAGCTGCCGTCACCAAACATAGATCGCGGGCAAAGCGGAACGGTGACGTTAGGTTGCCCGTGGCATCGCGCGTGGTTTTGGAGCCAAGGTCAGCTGACAGATCTTCTGATCCCCAACACAGCGCAGTCAGGCGTGGGCTACAGTCAACGAATGTATGCATAGCGAGCAGCGCTTCAGAAACCTCCGTTGCCAGAACACAAATTTCAGTCGTCCCGCCTTGCCGGCCGTTCGTATTTTCCGCTCCATCCAAGAGAGTTGCGAGCTTGGCAACATCAGATCCAGACCGTGCCTTTGGCAACAAGATGCCATCAGGGGCTGCCTGCATCACGGTTTCGATGTCCGCTGTTGCAAACGGTGTGTGCAATGCATTGATGCGTACATACACACGCCGCGTGCTGTCTTTGCGATTAAATCCACTAATAAAATCTTTTGAGAACTCACGCGCATGCTTTTTTTCAGAAACAGCAACGCTATCTTCAAGGTCAACGACGATAACATCCGCCTCGGCGTTTTGCGCACGCGTCAGTTTGCTTTCTGAATCCCCTGGGACAAACAAAACTGAGCGCATAAATGGTTCCTTTTAATCTGTGTTTTGTATCGGCGGCTCAATAACCAGCGTTGTGGCTCTGAGCGTTCGATCCGGCCATGACTGTGATCTGCAACTCATCAGAATCTCCACCCATCGCGATCTCATACCCGCCTTTTGCTGTCAGACGCACGTAATAGCAAGCCTTGTTTGGCGATTTGCAGCTCAGATGTCTCGTTTAAAGTCATTCCTTAACCGCTTCGTTACTTATTTTTTGCAGTCTAGCTCTGCGTGTTCAGTCCCGAATAGCGGACTATGATCTCAAGTTGTTGCCTACACCACAGTCTGCGGAGTGGAACTCTTGGGAAGCATATTCGACATACCGTCTGGCCTACTGTTTGTTTTGTCGCTGGTGACAACTAGTCCAACCGACTTGGCAACAACTGCGACAGGTCTTGCTGCACCAAAGTCGGCAACGGCACTTGAGCTCAAAGATGCGCCATGCCGTCATGGAAAGCAGGCGTGGTTTGCAGCCCTCAATCAAGGGGCCGGAGGGGTCGCTTTTTCGGCGCTGGCGGGGCGCATTTTCCAAACATCTGGTGGTCGGTTCTACGTGCCTGTTGCCCAGTACCGCGACCAAATTCTCAAACTACAACACGATAACGCAATCAGTTGTTTTATCGCCTTATCGTCGGCGGCTAATAACGCACACCGTTTGAAGAGAGATCTGGGACGTGATGCAACACTGACGGATCTTTATATCGCCCATGTATTTGGTGCAGATCACGCCGTGCGCGTTCTTAAGGCCGTCGCCCAAACACCTAAAAAACGCATGTCCAGACTGTTTCCCGCGTTGGACACGATTGAGCCCGGGGTTTATGCTGGCCGAAATAAAGTTATGACCGTTGGGCGTTTTGCAAAACGCATGCAAGCAGCGGTACAGCGCCAGGTCTATCGCGCAAGCGGCAAGGCGCAAGGTCGTACAGCAAATCAGAGACGACGGCCAAAACAGTCACAGTTAGCTTCGCAACGCGTAAAAGCGCTTGTGCAAAAAGCAAGTATTTCTGCACGTGACCTGCTGAAACGTGGATCGCAAATGGACATGCACGCCATGACACCGATCGGTGCCGGTCGC
Organism: Hyphomicrobiaceae bacterium; assembly: GCA_021775735.1. Classification (GTDB taxonomy): domain Bacteria; phylum Pseudomonadota; class Alphaproteobacteria; order Rhizobiales; family Hyphomicrobiaceae; genus JAHZKN01. Next base: position 120,799 of record JAJFHG010000005.1, on the reverse strand, counting down.
GTTGTCGAGCGATTTAGCTTTGGAGCTGGTCTTGTTAAGACGCTACCAGCGCTGAAGTCCGCAGCATCGAAAAATTCAATTGCATTTTAAACTCTGAATTGCTCGGCAATGACACGCTCATCCAGGCTATGACCAGGGTCAAACATCATCAAAAGATCGATATGGCGTGCCTGTTGAATTTCAACACGCACGATGTTGCGCACTTCAAAGTGGTCTGCGACGGCGCTGACTGGACGCTTGTCTGCCTCTAGTGCCGTTACCAAAATCTCGGCATTGTTGGGGAGCAGTGCCCCGCGCCAGCGTCTGGGTCGAAATGGGCTGATTGGCGTGAGTGCAAGCAAGGATGAATCGATCGGTAAAATCGGGCCATGGGCCGACAAATTGTAGGCGGTTGAACCAGCAGGTGTTGCAATCAACACACCATCACATGTCAATTCTTCAAGTCTAACTTTGCCGTCAACAGAAATTTGCAGTTTGGCTGCCTGATGGGCCTGGCGGAACAAAGATACTTCATTGATGGCGATTGCTTTTTGCGCGTGTCCGTCGATGTCCGTCGCAATCATAGATAAGGGATGGACAATAGACGCAGTTGCATTGGCGAGCCGTTCACAAAGATCATCTTCGCTGTATTCGTTCATCAAGAATCCAACAGAACCGCGGTTCATTCCGTAAATCGGAATGCGGTCATTCATATATGTGTGAAGTGTTTGCAGCATAAGGCCATCGCCACCCAGGGCAACAATAGCATCAGCATCCTGCGCGCGCGTCACTCCATAACGCTCTTTGAGCCGAGCCAAAGCCGTGACCGCTTCCGGGACATCACTTGCAACAAAAGCGATGTTTTGAAATTTCTTTTGTGATGCAATCATGGCAGCGGTTTCTTCAACTGTGAACGGTGCAGTTTTATTTTGGCAATACTGGTTTCATAACGGGTTCGACGTTCTCATAGCGCTATTTGCAAATAAAGCCCATGATTTGTCACAAGCGGGCTTAAACAGTGGTTTGTCGCTTGACCTAGATCAAGCCCTTGTTTGTCTGCCTGCGAGTTTATTTGCTGTATGATGCTGCGCATGGAGTTGGTGTTTATCGGCGTTTACTCGTGCATGCCTCGAACGCCATTTTCAACAACCGGTACAAAAGGCAAGTTAAGGGATTGAGTGAATATGGCACCAGAGGAACCTATCGTTGTCGTTTACGCCACAGCTCCGGATGTGGCGACGGCGAAAAAGATCGCCAACGTACTTGTAGACAAGCACCTTGCCGCCTGCATCAACATCTTGCCTGAAATGATCTCTGTGTATCGGTGGGAGGGGCAGGTTAATGCTGATGACGAAGTGGTTATGATCATCAAGACCCGCCACGATTTGTCGGAGCGGGTTGTGCAGGAGGTGGGCACCCGCCACCCCTACGATGTGCCTGCGATTATGGTGCTACCTGTGTCGTCCGGGAACCCAGATTTTCTAAAATGGATTGGGCAAGAAACAACACCGCCCGCAATAGACGTGAGTTAAAGCGAGCGGCGTAACGGTCAGTCTGTCATCTTCGACCCAGTGGGTGCATAAACATCGTTTGAAGTGAACGGCGACGATACCGCTTACGATAATGACGGCGTCGTTTCTTGCGCACCGAAGCTTTGCGCAGGGCTTGGGCTCGGCGGGCTTTTGCAGCGGAGCGTTCCGCTTCAATGAATGGGCTCACCTGCCTGGATGGGCTCGGTTCGCGCCGTGCTTCGTTCACATCCAGGTTGTTGGTCCGTACCTGCTGACCCTCAAGGTCAATTTGAGTGTTGGGTTTTGCTAGCGCTGATACCTTCAACCGTCGTTGGTTAACTGTCGGACGTGAAGGCATCTGCGCGTTTTGTACGGCACGTGTTGGACGCGTCACAAGTTCTGGTGGGCCTTGGAGCACACCAATTGCCATACGCCCCGGAAGAGGTGCGCGGCGAGGTTGACGTGCTGCCGTGGCATCAGGCTTTGATGGCAAAGCACCGGTCGCAATGCGATACGGGCTGGTGACGCTTGTGCTTTCGCTGGCGCGCGCCACTCTGGTGCGCCAATTGCGCTGAAGCACACCGGGGTGCCTGCGCATTGCAATCTGCGAACCATCATCATTGCGTCCGCAAACCTTGGATTTGTGAGATGAGATCAACTGCAATTGGATGTAGTCAGGATCTTTCGTTGGCAAGGCTGCATTTGCCGCGCGCATGAAGTCAGCCATCGCCCACTTCGAGCCTTTGCCCCAGATCCCATCAACGCGGCCCCAATAGCAGCCAACGCGCTTCAGTTCAGATTGGATTAATTTTATCAACTGCCACCGCTCAGCGGTGCTTTTCGGCTTTAAAGAGGACGGACGTTGGCCAATGTCGCGCGGTGCAACATCAACGCGCACGACGGCCGTTCGCCAGCCACCAGAAAGTGCAGGTTGTGTTGTCCCTGACCTAACTAACTTTGGCGGTTCCTGAATTGAAAGCGCGCGCAATTTTGGTTTTTTGTGTGTGGCAATGCGTGTTGGAGATGAGATAAGTTTTGGGTGGCTGGCAGTGCGCTGGGCATCAGTTTCAACAGCGGCCAAAATTTTCGAGTTAGCAAACCAGCCACGGCGTTGGAAAGGTGCTCTTGCGGCAGGCGGCGCATTGCGTTTTGTCCGATGCGCTTTTCTGGATTTCAGCTCGGCTGCATGCGCGGACCGACTGATTGTGCCAAGTTGTGACGGTTTGTGAATTGCCCCAGTGACAATTTCAGTCAGTTCTACAAGTGAAGCTTGGCGATGCGCTGATCCTGGGTAATGAGAATACGCACCAATGGATAGTCCGGTGATCAGTAAGCACAGTCCGATAAAACCACGCATGCCGTCCCCTCCCTATTCCTTGATTTTGTACACCTGCATCACGTGCGATGCCCCGCTTCTGTGCACTGGTTTATGATTTCAAAAAATGCGCTGTGCAGTACTCGGTGCGCACAAGGCGCTTCTTTGATCCGATTACAGCATGATTTTTAACCAAAAACCATGCTGTTGCAACTCAAGAGTGTGTGCCTGAAAGCAAAATCTGTATTCACAAAACGGAAGCGGTACCGTGTGTCGGATGTGTCCTAGGCCCGTGTGAAATCGGCATCATTCAGACGTTTTTAGGCGTCGGGCTCGTGGCCAACGATGCGTGCAAATTGTGCATGATTGGTTGGGGATGAGATGTTGAAAAACTGGTCGTACATGTTGAAGAAGTTGGCATTGAGATATGAATGCCTGGGGATGAAAAATCTGGCTGATTTGCTGACTTGGATCTAGCACCCTGAAAATCTTAACAAAAGGTTACGAATCACATAGCTTCGGTCGAATGGGGGCGTGTTGTGCGTATGTGAATTCTAGTCCCGCCCAGGAAAGCAAATCTTTTGCACAGACGAGATCAAGCGGCGATTTCGAGCGTGGATAAAAGCTTTCTCAGGTAGGAACCAGCTCAAGCCGTGTTGTGGTGCTGATGTGTGACATCTGTCAGCTGAGGTCTTTTGGGGAGGTCTCAGATGCTCAAGACAAATGTCACAACGCAGCCGAAGAACACGCAGTCTAGCTTTTGAGCTGGCCGGATCAGGCCGTTTCTCCAATCTCAGCCCCGAGGCCATTCCGCAAGACCGCTTTAGGCCGGTCGTTTCGCGTATTGATTGTACCGGTCCATCCGCAAAGGAGAGGGCAATGAGACATGCTCTAGGTGTACTAGGGATATTGGCGGCTGGTGTATTGCTTGCCGTTTCTGCCGCCATGAATTGGCGTTTTGGTGTGAGTTTAGGAAGAACAGAGTTTGACGGAATGATTTATGGCTCGGCCAGTGCCGCAGCTGATTGTTTGAAAGCGTTGATACCGTTCTTCTTGTTTGCCGCCATACGAAGCAAGATGTGGAGCCAAGCGGCTGCCTCTGCTTTAGTTGGGGTCGTAGTGGTTTCATACTCACTCACCTCAGCACTTGGCCACGCAGCCTTGAATCGACTTGATGTTTCTGGAAAACGTCAGGCCGCAGCCTCCACATATAAAGATCTCAGAGCTGATCTTGCACGTGCGCAAGAGCAAGCTGGATGGATCCCAAAGCATCGTCCGATGCTGAGTGTGCAAGCTGATATTGATGCCGTTAAAACGCAACGTGCGTGGCGGTACACAAATGGCTGCTCCAAAGTCACCGGTCCAAAGGGCCGTAAATACTGCCAAACATTTCACGCTTTGCAGGCTGAGCTTGCAGCGGCAGATCAGGCAGCAACTTTGGAATCCAAGATCGCCGGCTTGAACGATAAGCTTGGCTTAGCCAAAGGCGGCTCGGTGATGGCGGAAGCAGATCCTCAAGCGGCGGTACTCGCCAAGCTTGCAGGTTCGCTGACGACCTGGAACCTGAAAGTCGAAGACGTGCAAACAGCGCTCGCTGTATTTGTGGCGCTATTGCTCGAAATTGGTTCAGGCCTTGGCATGTACATCGCGTTCAGCCAATGGCGTCTGTATGACCACCGTGCTCAGCCACGCAGCCGACGTGAACCGTTGCGTGATTTGGCCGAGGTCGAACAAGCGCTAGTCCCAAGTGTCTTGCGTACACATGTTGAAGCACCAAAGGTCGCCGCTCCAAGCGTTATTGAAACGCCTGTTGTTGAGACCCCAGTTGTTGCAACGCCGAGTGTAGTAAACGAACCAGACCATGAAGTTGAAGAACCTCAAGTTGAAGCCAAGCCAAAAACCGTTGTTGCGGCCAAGGCAGACATTGCTGTCGCAAGCAAAGTCCAGGCAAAACCTGTCAAGGTTCAAAAACCTAATGCGACCGCCAACGACAACAAGTCGAAGCCGGCAGCACAGCAACGGTTCGTTGCGCCAGAGACTGATGTAGAGCGTTTCTATCGTGAAAGCGTGGAAACACAGGACGGATCAAGCATGACTGCTACAGCGCTTTATGAACAATACTGCGCTTGGTGTGAAGAACGCAGCAAGGAGCCGATGGCTCTGCCAACCTTTGGTCGCCAATTTGGTGAGCTGGGCGTTCAGAAAGCCAAAGTTGCAGGGCGTGTTCGGTATATTGGCATTGCGCTGAAAACCGCTGAAGCCTCCAAGGAGGATAAGAAGCGGCCGGCTTTCAACAGGAAGGCCGCCTAGGATACTAGGCAAAATCTAATTCGGAAAAGGGTCGCTTTTAGCGGCCCTTTTTTGTTGGCGCGCATTAGGATTTTAAGTGAAGTCATTTTTGAGATTGGGTTTTGAAAATTTGGCAACATCATGCTGTGCCTCGAGCAGAGGACGGACATTACAACCACTAATCTGATTGACGACCTTGCAATTATTTGACGGCAAGTTGATCTAACTTTTTAGACTCAATGCCGCCCATGCATCGTGAAGATACGCGAGGGCGGCGGCCAGAAGTGTCGGCATTTGCGACATCAAAAGCGCAGTAAGACAAATGGTGACCACTGGAAAAATCACTTTTTGCAGAAACGTAATGATGCCGGAGAGCCAAGATGAGTCCCGTTTGTGGATATTATCTTTCAAGACCGAGAGGCCGATCATCAAGCTTACCGCTGCATACGTCATCATGAAAATTTTATCTGAAAGCGTTGCTTGATCCGAGTCGACCTTGGGCAAGGCAAGATAAAGAGCGATGGAGGACAGCAGTGCTGTCACTTGGATGGCCATCATCGATTCAAAGCGCGCATGGGGAAGAAAAACGGAAAAGTAGGTCACCAGAAGAATAAAGCCAAGCGGCGCTATTACTCTCAAGTAGTAATCGAAAGAAATCCGGTCCGTGACCCACGTTATATTGAATTTGTAAAACGGCATAATTCTACGCTCGTCAAAATTTGCTGCAAACGTTGGGATGATATCCTGCTCTGAGCCAACGTACTGCTCCACAAGTGACCAACCATCGATCCGAACTTTGCTTCGAAAGCTCTTCTGCGTTGGAGGCTGGATAAAAAAGGATTGTTTGGTGTTTCTCGATTGGAATGAAACGGACAAGCGTTGCGTGTCAAAGGGATAGCTGCCGAGTTCGGGCTCAAAGTTAAACTTTCCAGATACGCGATATATTTTGACGCCTTCTGGGAAGTTTGTCCCCGCTCGACCATCATGAATTTCAATTTTTTTCAGGAGTGTTCCTTGACCCAGTTGAGATCGATAGGCGTTGGTGAATTCCATGTTCCGGATATCAATCTCATTATTGGGACTTTTGAGAGAGAGAAAAAATTCGGCGTCAAAGCTTCGATCATTTGTATTGATGCGTGACAGACTAATCAGATCGATTGTCGTGTAAACTGTTGGAATGGTATCGAGCGTGCTGTTGACGCGTCGGAATTGCATTGGGTTGAGCACAATGGCGGGATCGTCTGCAGACTTTGTTAAAAGAAGTACGTCACCGGCGGCCGTTCTGTTTTTCGTAAAGCTCCAGTCCTGCCAAAGGCCTTCAAAAACCTTTTTCCCCTCCGTAAATCCATACAACTTTGACGAAATGTAACGGCGGATTTCTAACGTTGTGCTAGTTTTCGGAGCTGACTTGGCTATCTCGACGATGAGCTGCAGCATATCTTTATATTGCGTGCCCCGCCCAACCGCTCGACGATTTGCAGCGTCAAACAACCTGCGGGGTTCATGATCAGAGCGCGGGGTGCACTGGCCTGTCTTCCAACCTTTTGCCTGAGGGTTTGGTGTGTCTTCAAATATCCAAGTCTTGTTTGGTGCCTTCCAGATTCGCTGTCGCAACCGTTCACTGTAGACATTTGGAACGCCCTCACGCGCAACCTGAGAGAGAGCACCCCGATATCCATCGACACCTAATTTTCGAGCCACACTCGAAATTCGACCCAGAAGCACAAGGACTGGAACTTGGACGCCCGCTGAGCGAAGTTCTTTCAGCAGTGTTGCGCTCGGCCCGCTGTGGATCGCCAACAAAATGACGTCAGGCTGTTTTTGGACAATATCAGAAACCGTTTCGGTGATCTCCTCTGGGTCTAGGCTATAATCTTTGACCGGCACTTCGTAGCGGCCCGACAGCGCTGGTGTCGTCGCAGTTTCTAGCCCGTCTCCGAGTGACTTGGAGTAAAGGTCATCGCCTAGGCCTACAAACACAGGGCGCTGATATCCACCTGTTTCGATAAATTTCTGGACGACCTCTAGTTCGTTGCGAACGGACCGCGCCATCGTGAAAACGTTTGGGTAATCAGCAAAAATTTTGTCAACCGAGATTTCTGTGATGAAAGGAATTTGCGCCTGCTTTATATCGACGCCTGTTTCATCAAAGACCTGCTGACCGCGCGATGAGCTTGGCAGGCCAATAAGCGAGATCATCGACGGGTCGGAAAGTGCCGCTTTGATATGTGCGACAGTGTGGGTTCCATCCTCGAAGTCATCATAAATTGTGAGGTTGAGTGTTCTGCCGAGGACGCCACCGTTTGCATTCAGCTTTTCGACGTAATTTGACGTGAAGTGTTTAATGGCTTGAACGGTTCCAGGTGCAAAACACCGGTTTCCATCTGAGCTTACGAAAACGCCAACGGATAAGGGACCCTTGTCAGGCGTTTTGGACAAAGAGGTCGCGTGCGCGGGCGACATCCAAATAACAGCGGCTGAAAGAGCTATGAGCCAGCAATTTATGAGTGGGTGGCGCTGTGTTAGAAAGGTCATAACCTTGCCAAAACGTTGCTCCACCGAATTGTACATTTTACGCATGAACTACACTCTGCTGGATGATCAATTTCTCAATCCAACATAGATGAGGCACAGCAGGCTATGGGTGCTTCCCCGCAACGGAGTCAGATGAATGGCCAAGTCTCAGGGTAACATGATGACACTGATGAGGTTGATCAGAGCGGCGGCAGTGTTGGGAGGACTGTTTAGTGTGGCAATGGTTCTCATCGTTGGCGATCATTCCAGTCTGCTGATGATTGGCCTTGCTCTCATTTTCTGTGCGTGGGCTGCAGCACCATTCTGGTTCGCATATGCGCGCGCACCGCACGTCGCGTCGTCTCAGTCGGCAAGCATTCTACTTCTCGTCGCCACGATTGCAGCGGTTGCATTGTCTGTTTTTGCGTACTGGATGACCTTTATCGACAATCCGAAGCCAGATGCTCAGGATGGATTGGTGTTGCTTTTTGTGCCGCTCTACCAGATTGGTGGTTTGGGAATTGTAGTGATGCTCGCCAACTGGCTTTCAAAAATCCTGAAGTAACGGGTAGCTTCCCTTGCGCGTGTTGCCACAAACTTATGCGGCTTGTGGCGAAAGTCGTGCCGCTTCTAAAATGGGTTCCAACGCCGCTTTGGTGAAAACCTCAAGTAAGCGAGACTGGCACCAAGACGCAGCCCGACACCAGAGCGGATGGGAACAATGGTTGTACCCTTGCGGCCAAGGACGGTCACACCGACACCTCCTGCAAGATAGGCAGCACCTTCAATGCCAGGATAGCGGATGAACAACTGATCAACAGATTTCAAATTGTAAATGAGGAACATCACGCGTGATCCGTCGGCACCGAGATCGTAGCCGAATGATGGTCCATTCCAATAAACTTTTTGGCGGGTGCCATCAGTGAAATGCACGTGACCCTTGCCGTAGCGCAATCCAGCAAGAAAGGCACCGCCGCCTTCTGTTCCGACAACGTAAGCATTGGGTTGGCCAAATTTAGCAAAAGCGCCGTTGATCGCGGCTGCGATATGTGAGGACACATTGCCAAACACGCCGCTGCCTGCCTTGGAAATATCGGACACAGAGAATGTTGTTTTAAGCGCCGGGTATGTTGCTCCTACAGGAGGTTGCTCCAACGCAGCGTCTGGCGTCGCGGCGACGCTGGGCAGCCATTCCGTTGCAGGTTGAGTTGGTGCAGGCTGTTGTGTTTTGGCGGTTTGGGGAGGCTTAGGAGTTTCGGGCGCACGCACCGTCTGTTTGGGCGTAATCGGTTTAACCTCGGGTGCAGCCTGTGCCGTAGGTTTCGGTGCTGGTTTTGTTGGTGCCTTGGCAACTTTTTTTGGCTGTGCGGGGAGGCCAGCAATGTGCTTGTCAAGTTCTTGCAACACATAATCAGAGCGTTGTTGCATCAAGTTGATGAGTTGCTTTTCAGCACGGGTGAGCTTTTCAATAGACGCACAATTTTGGGTGGCGTCCTTCGGGTCGCTCAGGTGGTCAATATCGCCGATCAGACCATCAATTTTTTGATCATACTCTGTGATGCGCGGATCTCTGAGGTTCTGCCAAACCCAGCTTTCCGCGACGGGCATTGTCATCTTTTTCTTTTTTGCAAGTTCTGCCAGCTTTGGGCGAAAGACGCCGTTTCCGTTTTCGTCAAGCTTGCGTAGAGATGCGCCAATGCGATCTACCGTTTCGCCAAGCGCTTCTGTTGAGCATGTTTTTGCCGAGAGTGGTGGGCTGACAAGTGTGACGGCAAGACAAACTCCGGCGAGTACCGAGCCTGCCATCAGTGTTGCCCGTGCAGCAAAATTAACCAATGTTCCCGCTCGTGGCTCGGTCCGATTAGACCTGAAAGTCAGTAATGACATGGGACCTCATGTTCGGCCAAAATGGCCCGAATTGAATACCTGGTCGCGTCTCCGCATTTTGCGTTCAATCAGACCCCGATGACGCGGTCGTGGCCGGTTGAACACGGTGGGCTTTATTTTCAGGAGAGAGAGGAGGTCTGACGGTGCCGGTGTGCGGCTTAGACCACTGACCTGTTTCTCGCCTCCACAAAGCCTGTTCCAAGACCTCGGATATCAGTCCATCTTGGGTTTAGCCAGGCTCGGATGGCCCCTGCCTCCTACTTTAGTCGGTATCGTGCAATAGGTCTCTGATCGGGCTTCAATCAAGAGTGATTTTGAGCTAGGTTGTCGCAGAAGAGTTTGAAGTCTCACGAAAAATGGCGCGAAAAGTGCTGTGCGAGGAGGAAAAATGCAAAAGGCTTTGGTGATTGATCCGGGCAAGTGTACCGGGTGCAAGCAGTGCGAGATGGCCTGCTCATACGAAAAAGACAATGAATTCAACGTCGCCAAGTCGCGCATTCGAGTGTTTGAATTTCACGAGGATGGGAAGTTTGTTCCTTACACCTGCACCCAGTGTGCCGAAGCCTGGTGTCAACAAGCGTGCCCAGTAAACGCCATCACCACCGACGCCGCATCAGGTGTAAAGCTCGTTCATGATAATCTGTGTGTTGGCTGCAAGGTGTGCACCATTGCCTGCCCATTTGGTACGGTCAACTACAACTCAACAACCGGCAAAGTGATCAAGTGCGATCTGTGCTTTGGTGAGCCAGCCTGTGAAGCGGCCTGCCCAACCGATGCCATTACCTATCAGGACATCGACCAGACCGGTTTTGATAAGATGAAGATGTGGGCCAAGCAGTCTGCAGATGGAGCGGAACCCTCCGGTCCTAATCCGCCAGTGGCACACTAAGCACATCATCGCGCAACCGGCGATGAGGGTAGGGTGTCTTTACAGATTTACCAAAACCCGTTGCCGCGTTTTAGAACATAGAAACAAAAAGTGCGTTACGCGCACATCGAAATGAAATAGGGAGCACTTCGGCCATGGGTTGGCACCGCAAAATTCTCCGCATTAATTTGTCTAAAGGCACTGTTGATGTCGAGCCACTTAACATGGAGTGGGCACAACAATACCTCGGTCAACGTGGTTTAGCCTCGAAATACCTGATCAATGAGATTGACCCGAAAGTTGATCCGTTAAGCCCAGATAACAAGATGATCTTTGCAACTGGTCCACTGACGGGAACTGCAGCTTCCACGGGTGGCCGGTATTCGGTCATTACCAAGGGACCACTGACCAACGCCATCGCGTGCTCCAATTCAGGTGGCTATTGGGGTGCAGAATTTAAGTTTGCTGGCTGGGACATGTTGATCTTGGAAGGTAAGGCCGAAAAGCCGGTTTACCTCACCATTATGGATGACAAAGTCGAATTGCATGATGCGTCCGAGATTTGGGGCACCACAGTTTGGCACACCGATGATTGGATTAAGACCAAACATCAAGATCCAATGATGCACATTGCAGCCATTGGCGTTTCCGGTGAGAAAGAGGTTCTCTACTCTGCCATTGTGAACGATCTCCATCGTGCAGCCGGACGTTCGGGTGTCGGTGCTGTGATGGGCTCTAAGAACCTAAAAGCGATCGCTGTGCGTGGCACCCAAGGTGTTGCTGTCAAAGACGGCAAGACATTCTTAAAAGCAACGATGGACGGCAAAAAGGTGCTCGCAGAAAATGCGGTGACCGGACAGGGCCTTCCAACCTATGGCACGCAGGTGTTGATGAACGTCATCAACGAAGCAGGTGCCATGCCAACGCGCAATCACCGTGATGTACAATTCGAAGGCTCGCATGATATTTCGGCAGAAGCCATGCACGAGCCGCGCAAAACGGACGGCAAGAAAAACTTGCTGACCAATCAAGCCTGCTTTGGCTGCACTATTGCATGTGGGCGTATTTCCAAGATCGATGAAAACCACTTCTCGGTGAAAAACAAACCGGAATACTGGCATGCGTCAGGTGGTCTTGAGTATGAAGCCGCCTGGGCACTGGGTTCCAACACTGGGATCGATGACTTGGAAGCCCTGACCTACGTGAACTTCATCTGTAATGAGCAGGGTATGGACCCGATCTCATTTGGTGCCACGGTTTCCGCGGCGATGGAGCTCTATGACCTTGGTCTGCTTACAACAGAACATACCGGTGGCATTGAGTTGAAGTTTGGCTCTGCTGAAGCGCTTGTGAAGTGCGTTGAGCTGACTGGTAAGGCAGAAGGCTTTGGTAAAGAACTGGGTATGGGCTCACTTAGGCTCTGCACCAAGTATGGTCGTCCAGACCTGTCGATGACAGTGAAGGGACAAGAGTTCCCGGCCTATGACTCACGCGGTATTCAGGGCATGGGGTTGACCTATGCAACATCAAACCGTGGGGCCTGTCACTTGCGCTCATACACGGTGTCCTCTGAAATTTTGGGCATTCCGGAGAAAACCGATCCATTAGCAACCGAAGGCAAACCTGCACTGGTGAAAGCATTCCAGGACGCAACAGCCGCCGTCGATTCCGCCGGCATCTGTGTGTTCACCACGTTTGCTTGGACTTTGGAAGACATCGCACCTCAAGTTGATGCTGCGTGTGAGGGTGGATGGACGCCGGATCGGATGATGGAAGTCGGAGAACGCATTTGGAACATGGAACGCATGTTCAATATGCAGGCTGGCTTCACGGGCAAAGATGACAACCTTCCACCACGTTTGCTTTCTGAGCCAGCGAAGACCGGGCCTGCTGAGGGCCGTGTTAATGGTCTGGAAAAAATGCTGCCGGAATACTACCAACTCAGAGGTTGGACGGCAGATGGTGTTCCAACCAACGAGACCCTGTCACGTCTCGCGGTCTAATGATCATGGGGCGCCCTCGTTACCTTGAGGACGCCACGACAACGTTACGCGGGCAGGTTCACTGTGCTTTCAGGCGCTGCGGACCTGCCCTTTTTCAAATTCCAACGAGCAATAAGTGGTGAACTCCATGCATTATGTAATCCTTGGCGCTGGACCAGCCGGTGTGACCGCTGCTGAAACCATTCGTGCCCACGATAAAACGGCTACGCTTACGCTGATTGGTGGAGAGCCAGAGCCACCCTATTCTCGCATGGCAATTCCATATCTGTTGCACGGCTCTATCAATGAGCACGGCACCTATTTGCGCCAGGATGACAACCACTACAATGCGCTCAACGTGAATTACAAACACGGCTTTGCCGAGCGCCTCGATCCACAAAACAAACAGGTTCATCTCAAAGGCGGGGAAGCTGTCAGCTATGACAAGCTATTGCTGGCCGTTGGGGCGTCACCTATCAGCCCGCCCATCCCGGGTGCAGATCTGCCCGGCGTTCACAACTGTTGGACGCTTGCTGACGCGCGTGAAATTCTGAAACTCGCGGACAAAAACGCACCTGTTGTGTTGGTCGGTGCAGGTTTTATCGGATCCATCGTTTTGGAGGCGCTGTATCAACGTGGTTGCCGTTTGACGGTTGTAGAAATCGCACCGCGTATGGTTGCTCGCATGATGGATGAAACCGCTGGTGGCATGTTGGGTGATTGGTGTGTTGCCAAGGGTGTCGATGTCGTGACCGATACGCGTGTTGAAGAGATTTCAACAACAAGCGGTGGGGCAGATCTCGCCGTGCGTTTGTCAAACCGCAACTTGATACCAGCAAAGCTTGTTGTGATGGCAGCAGGTGTGAAGCCCAACACCGCGTTCCTAGACGGAAGTGGCGTTGAGTTGGGCCAGGGCATCAAGGTCAACAATTTCTTGGAGACAACAGCGCCTGATGTTTATGCGGCAGGCGATTGCTGCGAGGGTATTGATTTGTCGACCGGCAAGCCTGATATGCTCGCTATTCAACCGGTCGCTGTTGAGCACGGTCGTATTGCTGGAAAAAATATGGCGGGCATCAAGACGCCGCATGAAGGCTCGCTCAACATGAACGTGTTGGACACCATGGGGCTGATTTCGTCTTCATTTGGTCTCTGGCAGGGTACACCTGGCGGAACAACAGCCAGCCTGACAGATTCAAGTAAATTCAAATATCTCAAGCTCAATTTTGAGGATGACCGGCTGATTGGCGCTCAATGTGTTGGAATGACAGACCACGTTGGAATGTTGCGCGGTCTCATCCAAACAGGCTTCCGAATGGGTGAGTGGAAAGACAAACTAATCGAATCGCCTGAGCTTTTGCGCGAAGCCTATCTTGCTGTTGCGCAAGGGGCGACGATTTCAGGGCCAACCGGGCCCCGTGTCAGCACACCTGTTGTGGACTAACCCTCAAAGTCACGCTATCGCTTCCACGGCAGTCTGCGTTTCGTCGTACGCAGGCTGTTCTAATACTTTGAACGAGATGGCTGAGTTGCTCTGGGATACAAACTGAATATGGACGTAACCCTAAAATTATATGCGTCTTTAGGGACCTACTTGCCTGATCACGCGCACAAGAATGAAGCTGTTGTTTCAGTGGACGATGGCATCAACGTTGAAGCGTTGATTGATCAATACCAGGTGCCACGTAAAGAGTGCCACTTGGTGCTCGTCAATGGTGTTTTCAAAGCGCCAGGTCAACGCAGCCAAACAGTACTTAAGGCCGGAGACGCCGTTGCTGTGTGGCCTCCCGTGGCGGGAGGTTAGGCTGGTGTCATCGGACAGCGCCTCTGAACCAATTACAAAACTCATGTCGCTTGCAGAGCATGAATTTGTAATGGGCTGTGAACGTTTGGCAGAGGAGGGTGATACCGTCACCAAAGACAAGGCCAATATTCGTCTTGGGCAAGGCACGGTTGTGATCCGCTATGAGCCACTGCCGGGTGTGCGGCTTGGTGGATTGCTAGAGTTGCCACGGGCCAATGTCACATTGGCCTATCAGGGTGTTGCAGCTGAAGACCAGGACGCATTTACGCACCGGTTTGAAATGACATTCCAGCGCGGCGGCGGATAGGTGTTTGGCGATGTGTGGTCGGAGCAGGTGACAGGCTTACGACATCGCATCAACATCAGTCATACCTGCCAATTTTAACGCGAATGCATAATCGAGCGCGACTTCGCGGAGCTGAGAAAAGCGTCCCGAAGCACCGCCATGGCCGGCTTCCATATTGGTTTTAAGAAGAATAAGGTTGTCACTGGTATTGTGTGTGCGCAGTTTGGAAATCCATTTTGCAGGTTCCCAGTAGGTTACGCGTGGGTCTGTCAGACCAGCCAACGCAAGGATGTGCGGATAGTCTTGGCGTGCCACATTATCGTACGGGCTGTAGGCTTGAATAACGTCATAGTCCTCCCGACTCTCGATTGGATTGCCCCATTCCGGCCACTCCGGTGGTGTCAGCGGGAGGTCTTTGTCGAGCATGGTGTTAAGTACATCGACAAATGGCACGTCGGCGATGATGCCAAGAAACAGGTCAGGTGCTTGGTTGGCGACAACGCCCATCAACATCCCGCCAGCTGAACCCCCATTGGCGACAATGCGTCCGCGTTTCGTATAACCGTCTTTGATAAGGTGCTCACCCGCAGCAACAAAATCGCTGAACGTATTCTGTTTTTTGAGGTGCTTGCCGTCTTTATACCAGCGATACCCTTTCTCTTTGCCACCGCGAATATGGGCGATGGCGTAGATGAAGCCACGATTGACTAAGGACAACCGGTTGGCGGCAAATGATGCTGGCATTGAAATGCCGTAAGAGCCGTAGCCATAGAGCAGCAGTGGGGCGGTGCCATCTATGGGTGTGTCTTTGTGATAAAGTAGCGAGATCGGGACCATCTCGCCATCATGGGCGGGAGCCATCAATCGACGTGTGATGTAATGACTTGGCTCGTGTCCGCTTGGCACCTCGCGGCGTTTGCGCAACGTGCGGGTTCGGGTTGCCATGTCGTAGTCATACGTTTCAGCAGGTGTCGTCATTGACGAATAAGTAAAGCGTAGCGTTGTGGTGCTAAACTCGTAGCCGGATTGCATGCCAAGGCCATAGGCCTGTTCGTCAAAGGCAATTGGGTGCTCGTCGCCTGTCGCAAGATCGCGAATGGTGATCCGTGGCAGACCGTTTTCGCGTTCCAGGCGCACAAGTCGACCTTGATAGGCGCACATCTCAAGGATCAAGCACCCTGGTTTGTGCTCAACAAGTTCGCGCCAGTTGATCATCTCAGGTGTGGCTGTGGGGCAGGTGCAAATGCGAAAGTCTTCAGCGCCGTTGGAATTGGTGAGGATAATCAGGTCAGAGCCGTGATGATCAACCTGGTATTCGTGTCCTGGTTTGCGGGCGGAGATCAATGACAGTGGTTCTGTTGGTGCACTGGCATTGAGAAGATAGAGCTCATTGGTTTGGTGGTCATGTGCATCGATAATGAAAAACGCGCCAGAGAGCGTTTTTTCAATGCCAACATAAAAACCAATATCTTTTTCTTCATAGATAAGGACATCATCAGAAACTGGCGTGCCGAGTGCGTGGCGATAAACAAACAACGGGCGATGGTTTTCATCGACCTTTGTATAGAGCACAGTCCTGCTGTCCGACGCCCACACAACATCTCCGCGTGCATCCGGTATGCTGTCCGCAAGATCTTTACCAGTGGCCAGATCGCGAAACCGGATGGTGTAAAGCTCTGAGCCTTTGTCATCTGTGGAATAGGCTAGAATTTTATGGTCGGGGCTGTGACTGGTGGTTCCAAGGTCCCAATAGGCTTTCCCTTCAGCTTCTTCATTCCCGTTGAGAAGAACTTCAGCTTCACCATGACCATCACGCGCTTGGCGCAACAGCCGTGGGTACTGACCGCCCGGAATAAAATCAGCGTAGTAGGCATATGCACCGTCATTGGATGGAACAGTGCTGTCGTTTTCTTTAATGCGTCCCCGCAGTTCCTCGTAAAGCGTCTCTTGCAGCGTCTCGGTGGGCGCCATGTGCGTTTTCGTGAAAGCGTTTTCAGCGTCCAGGTAAGCGCGGATGTCGTCGTCCAACAGACTTGGATCGCGCATCACTTGTTGCCAATTGTCAGCCCGCAGCCATGCATAATCATCCTCAAGTGAGAGGCCATGATAGCGGGTTGTTTTTTGTTTGATGGCAGCCTTTGGGGGCTGTGAAAGGATCGACGGCGGGGTTTGTGAACTCATTCGTGTTTCTTTGCCCTCGGTTGTTCTGTGGAGTGGGTCGCCATTTCTGTAAGGCCCATGTAGGGAGCCTCTAACACAGCTGATCGTATTGAGCCCAATAACCGAGACTTATCAGTGTACTTGGCTTGAAAACTAGGTTTACATATCAAGAATGCGGCAACAACTCCTAGTCAAACAAGAAATAGATCTGTACTAAGCTTAAGCAAGCTGATAATTGCAAAAATGGTAGCTTGATAATTTCGAGGAAATGTTGCGGCTTAGTCTATTACTATTGTCTAGTTTAAAACTATTCTATCGGATGTTCTATTAAGACCTTAAACGAGAATTGCGCCATCAAGCAAAGCTATCAACGACAAATAAGAATGATGGGCCAATTTTTTGGAGGACCAGATGAGCGAACAAGTTGGGTCAACAGATCTTGTCGAGATGACAGCCCAGATTGTCTCAGCCTATGTCAGCAACAATGAAGTGGTTGCGACAGATATTCCCCGTTTGATCGCAGACACTCATAGTGCCCTGGCGCAAGCCTCAGGCACTGGTGTTGATGCTGAAAAAGAAGGGCTAAAGCCCAAAGTGCCGATCAAGAAGTCTGTAACGGATGATCATATAATCTGTTTGGAAGATG
The DNA here is from genome assembly GCA_021775735.1 of Hyphomicrobiaceae bacterium. Taxonomy (GTDB): domain Bacteria; phylum Pseudomonadota; class Alphaproteobacteria; order Rhizobiales; family Hyphomicrobiaceae; genus JAHZKN01. The sequence continues at coordinate 103,558 of JAJFHG010000005.1, read as the reverse complement.
GCAAAAAATTCAAGTCTCTCAAGCGTCACTTGAGGACACACTACAATTTGTCTCCAGAGGAATATCGCGAACGTTGGGGTTTGCCACATGACTATCCAATGGTTGCACCCAACTATGCGCGCGAGCGTTCCAATCTAGCTAAACGCATGGGCCTTGGGACGCGAAAACAGAAATAGAAATCGCAGTTGTGTGGTCAAGAGTCCTGCTTTTCTATCATCCGTCATTTTGAATCCCATATATCGATAGCAGTTTGCACGACGGGCTTTGGGTGCGGACGAAGTTTGCTTCGCGGCGATATGCATCGAGCATTGCTTTGTGGCGCGCCAGATCGTAACTCCAATGACCTCGGGCACCATGTTGACGTTCCACGCGTAGCGCTCTGCGTAACTTTGACAGAATCTTCAACCGACCTGCATTGGAAGTGTCGTTCAACTCCTCAGTCCACAGCGGAATCAGAGTTACAAGCGCGCGTGCACGTGCCCGCTGTTCTGATGGTACTGTTGTTTTGAGATGTTTTGATATGTCCCGAGCTTGATCTTTGGTTGGCGAAGAGTGCTGCGTCATCGGTTAACCACCCTCATGCTGGACTGGAGACGGGTTGGAAGGTTGACCAGTTTGTCATGGTGCATGGCGTGCGAGGATAAAATTGTCTCGTTTGGGATTGCCCAGCCGTCAGAATACCCAAAAACTTATGCATTTCACGCGTTCCCGAGGTGAGTTTCGGGCTTAGCAAAATGCTTAATGAGTTATCCTCCTTGTTCACCGATCGCGTAGATTCCGCGGTCTGGGAGGGCTGTTTGGCTGTATGGTAGGAACGTTGAACGTTATTTTTTGGATTTGAGTTTTATATTATTATTTGGAGTTTTGCTGATGGCGACAGACGTGTCCTTGGGTTCTAAAAACCGACGTTTAGGTCAAGGGTCTGCTGCTTCGCGACATCAGGTGGCACAAGTGCGTGCCTACAGACCCATCATTGATCAAGCCGTTGCTCAAGTTTTTGCGATAAGTCTTGTCGAACTGTCGTGTCAATCGCGTGGTCGCGCCAACGTTGCATTGGCCCGTCAGGTCGCCATGTATATTGCTCATGTCGCTTGCGGTTTAACGTTTACAGATATTGGAACCTTATTTGCCCGCGATCGAACCACAGTGGCTCATGCTTGCAGTTTGGTTGAAGACCGGCGTGATGACCCGATGTTTGATATGGTGGTGGGGCTCTTGGAAATGGCCGTGCACAATATGCTGTGTTTTACGCCAAGAAGTGAGGCGTATGATCTCCAGAACGGTCGGTCTTCTGGTCCGGCAACTGGGGAGTGCAAATAATGCGGTGTTTGCACCCAAACGTTGCTCTTCTAAGTGATAAAGCCCTTAAGGTCGTGCGCGATCTTGCGCGCCAAGATACCTTTGCGTTGCCGTTGTCTCAAAACGCAGGGAGCATTCCTATTGTGCGACGCAGAGCCAAAGGCGACAAGATCATTGGTGCATTCCCCCAATCAATCTGGACGAAATTAGTCGCCTTAAGTTTGGTTGCACCCCGCGCGAATCCGCACGAGTGGTGTTTGACAGAGGTTGGGCGCTCAACCGCTAAAGTTTCTTCAACCTCTCGGCGAAAAACAGCCAACAAATCCGCGCCGCGCAACCGCGGATCTGCGACCGACACGCCAAAGTCGGAAATCAATGATGAGGAAAGTCCGCTTGGCTGGCTGGCGCGGCGCAAAGGGCGTGATGGAAAACCGATGGTCAGCGCAACGCAATATGCAGCGGGGGAACGTTTGCGTCGAGATTTTTCACGAGCCAATCTCAATCCAAAAGTGACAATGGATTGGTCGATGGTATTGTCTGCATGCACCGACCGGCACCGTGGTGCTGGGCCTGGTGTTGTAGTGATGAGCGAAGCCGTTGCAAGTGCTCGTGAGCAGGTCAATCATGCGCTTGCTGAGGTCGGGCCCGAGCTTTCTAGTATTCTGGTCGATGTGTGCTGCCATCTAAAGGGATTAGAAGTCTCAGAGCAGCAAGCTGGGTGGCCTCGACGTTCAGGCAAAGTCATCTTGTTGTTGGCGTTGACAAGTCTGGCGCGCCACTACGGGCTGAAGGAGCCTGATGAAGAGCAAAGCGGGCATACTAAAGCGTGCGATGTGCGCCATTGGGGTCAGGATGGCTATCGTCCTGTGCTCAGCTAGAGTAATCTGCATTTCGTTAAGCGCAGAAAAGTCGCTTTAGCTTTTTTGAATGGATCAAATGATCCGCCGAAAAACGAGTCTGATTAAAGGTGGTTTGATCTAGGTGTGAGCGGCGTACAAGCGTTCGGCTCGAGGGGATGCATCATTCGGTTTACCCGGTTGCACTCTATGCTGCTCTTGCAAGCGCTCTGGCATCATTGCGAATGCGATCAATCATAGACGCCAGTCCATTAGAGCGCTGTGGCGTCAGATGTTCAGATAAGCCCAAAACTGCGAGTTCAGCTGGTGCATCAATTTCCAAAATCTCATCAGCCGTTTTTTCCTGGTAGAGCGCAAATAGGATTGCGATCAATCCCTGCACGATCGCGGCGTCACTGGCGCCAATAAACCGTAACGAAGGTTGCGCGTTGGCCTCAGAGCCACCAGCTTTGGAAATGAGCCAGACCTGGCTGACACAGCCTGGCACTTTAACGGCATCCGTTCTGAGTGCAGGGTCAAGTTCTGGCAGGGCACGGCCAAGCTCAATGATGTAACGATAGCGATCTTCCCAATCGTCCAAGACCTCAAAGTCTTCTTTGATTTGTTGCCAAGTCGCCAATCTAAAGCCTCACGGTATCTTTGTGTAAACGGGAACAACGGAATTTATGTCCGTCCCCAACACATAGGGGGAGCAGGGGGCATGCGACAAGACCTTTGCCCAAGAAAAAAGCGCCCCTGTTTCAAGGAACGCCTAAGTCGTCAGGAGCAATAGTATAAGTCTGGTTATCTGAATTAGTGTCGACCACGCCATCGGGCTTGGCGGTCATGGCCTGTAAGTGTCCCCATGGCAGGGCGTTGTTGGCGTTGCCGAGTTTGCATGTAATCAAGATTTTGATAGTCATTTGCACCGCTCAAATGGACGATCGCGATATCATAAGCGGAAGAAGCGGCGAACGCTGCCTTTTCCACGAACGCATCGCGCAATTCAGCGCCTTTGACGCATGCGGTCTTGTTGCGATCACAAAATGTGGCGGCCCAAACAACGCCATCATTTGCTTTGCTGTACAAATGTCCGCGATCCTGCGGATCAGCAGGTATCAATGTAATTGCAATCGCGAGGATTGCGGCATTTCGAATTAATCCCATGTGACGGCTCCCGTGTTGTCCCGCGCCTTTGAACAAAAAGCTATCGTGTAACCAACAACGGAGGGAGAAATCGCGCCGCCAAGTTTATTTTAAAACTGGATCAAGTTTTATCGACCTTCTGAAAGTCCCTGTTTTTCGGGCGTTGCACCGGATTTGCTTGATTTTACAGTTTTATTGGACAGTTAATCCAACCTTAACGCTGGCTGGCCATAGTCCGAGTATTAACCCACCACGCCAGTTAGCGTTACCAGTTGAGTGCAGATCCATGTCCCTGAAGGGCCTCAGATTTGGTTTTTTTGTCTTTTTTGTCTTGAGCGCTGGTGTTGCTCTCAATCTACTGCTTCTACAACCTAGAACATTTGGCAATACTGGTGTTGCTCAAGCGCTCCCGTCAGCGACCTTGACGTATCTGGAAACCGCGTCTCTTAAGCGGGAAACAACACCACGTTCGGCGCCAAGCGCAAAGCCCGTAGCGATGCGTGTTGGTACGGCGGCCAAACCTGTTGTGTTGAACCACGAGATTGCACGCGCAGCCGAACACGGTGCGAGAGTTGGGCAAGTAGGTGTGCGCGGACGGTTTTTACCCGTCAATACCGGTAATACAGCGGCGCTCGTGCGTGCCTTGCAACGTGAACTTAAAACCAAAGGCTATGATCCAGGAGCCGAAGACGGCGCGCCAGGACTTGTAACGCGCGCAGCAATTTTTGCATTTCAATACGATCACCACTTAGACTTGACCGCAAAACCATCCGAGACACTCCTGCAAACGATTGTTCTTGGTGGATCTGGTCAAAAAAAGACTAACCGTCGTCGGTCGATGACATTGTCTGGCGATGCGCGTGATCTTGTGCTTGCAACCCAACGGGGATTGAAACAGCAGGGTTTGTGGTCATCACCCGTCGACGGTCATTTCAATACTGCGCTTAGCCGGGCCATCCAGCAGTTTGAAACAGCTCAACGCCTGCCAACCACGGGGCGCATCTCCGGGCGGTTTATGGCGCGATTGGCCCGTCTTACCGGTGTCGGCAGCGTGACGGGCTCACGTCAGTAGAGCTGTGATTTGGGGTGGTGCTTAATGGGCGTCATAAATTCTACTGGACATGTATGGCCGGTTGGGTTCGTTTGAGCGAGAAACGCAGCTAGAAAACCGCTGCTGCGTGTTTTCCAACGCCATATTGACCAATGAGAACCTCACATGCGCCTCAAGGCCCAAGTCTGGGTGTCCGCCTATATCAAAATATGTGCAGCTCATGACCTTGTCGCTACCGTGGTGCGTCACGGCGATGACGATGCAGGTACAATTTTTCTGCGCATCAATCATCTTGACGGCACATCGCAGCTGTTTGTTCCTGCACCTGCAGGGCTTTCTGGAAACGAGCTAGACCGTACATGGCAACGTGCTTTTGACGGTGGCGCACGCGTTGATTCTGACATCGATGACTATCTCTCCAGAGAAATAGAAATCGATAGCGACATTTGGATCGTTGAAGTCGAAAGTCAAACCGGCTGCCATCATCTGGACGCGTGGCTGGCGAAAGCTTGAGTGCACACTTAAGCTGGATTTCGCTAAATGCTGGTGCAACGCGAACGCATTGCATCTGCCAAGCGTTGCAAGAATGTCGATGCATTAAAATAGCAGCGAGCCAAGTCAGTGCTTGAGCACAATTAACGTTTTGTTAAGACCTTCAATTATGAAATCATATTAAGCGAATCAAACGTGTTCTTTGATCGGAACGACGTCGCATAAAAGCAGATGTTTTTGCGTCAGACATTAAGCTCAAGGAGCACCGACAATGGCTGCGGTCATAAATTTGGATACAGTTCGTCTGATGCGGAACATCGAAGACGCACCTCTGCACGAAACACAAAATGCGGAGATCATATTATTTCCTGGAATACGCTACGAGCGCTGGGAGGATGAGGCACCTGCTGGCACGACGAACGAGCAGGTACCAGTTGCAGGTAAACGCGCGACGTCGCGGGACTAGATCAAACGACCCTATAACAGTTGCTCTGCTCCAGCATCGTGGTTGCAGGTGACGCATTGATGGCGGGTGATTGTCGCCTGGACTTTACTTAGACTTTAGCTGACGACATGAGGCCTGGAGTAGTGCCGCCTCCTGAAGGTCGGCAAACGCGGGGCCCCGGTTAGGGGCACGCACAACAATGATGCCACTTTTAGCCCCAACGGGGAGTGCTGTGGTCTCTTTTGCTGCCTGGCCTTGGGCTTGCGGTGTCAATCCCATAAATCGATCATCAGATGGCATCAAGCGCAACGCGACAACTGTTGTGCTGCGCTCTGGGACAGCGACCGTTGTGTTCAAGCTCTCTCCATCCTCACTATAGACGGTGGCAAGCCAGCCAGCACCCAGTAAAACTGCGTTGACAGCAACGGGACCGTTTTCGGTCGTGAAACGACACATTGCGTAGCGCGCATCAGGGGCCACAAAGGGCAGTGGTTGTGCTTCTGCGGTAATGGGTGGCAACACAATCATCTGATTGAGAGGAAGCGTCGGTGTCATACGTGCATACGCGTTGGAACGCGCCAGACGCGGTTCGCTGAATACAGCAAGGATGTGCAGCATGCCAACGGCGCAAACACCTGCCAGTACAGTGCGCCAATTGATCCGGCGGATCAGTTTGATTGGGTTTATCTGCATGTCACCCTGCGGATGGTTGGCAAAGTCTGTTGCTCATCATTGGCTTTAACCGTGAGTGCGACAGGTTTTAGATCGATAACCGTGAAGATAACGACCAAACGGCCTGCACCACCCGTTGGCAACCAATTGCCAGGACCAACATCGCGCGACAGTGTCATCAATGTTGTACCATTGGCGTTGATCGCTGCGGTATCACGCGTGTAGGTGTAGCGTTGCAACGTGTTGGGAATGAGTTTTCCGCTACCGTCAAACACAGCAATGCTCCACCAGCGATTGTTTAAATCCTCGCCAGAGATGGCGTAGTCGCAGGAAGAATGAAGACCTGCGCCATCACTGTCGGTGCGTGCGCTGTAGGTTCGTGCCACTTCCGTACTGAGCGCAAGAGTGCCACGGCGGGCAAAATGAGCGCGTGTATAGGGGTCAGCATTTTTACGGCCAGCCGATGGCCACATGATCCACGGTCCTTTAGAGACAGTTGTTAAACGGTTGCCTGCTTCAACCATGTACCAACTGCTGCCCAGTCCCAAGATCAACACAAGGCCAACGAATATCGCGATATCCGTTGCGACACTCGTGGTGAACACGATGTGCTTTTTGAGGCGATGAAGAAAGAGCCTCATGAGTGGTATTGGTCCTTGTAAGTATCTGGGGTTTAAGGTGTCAAAGTGCGTGTGGCTTGACGCACTGAGGGGCCTTGCACCGGTTTGATTGAGGATCGCTTGTCGCGACTACGGACGGGAGAATTATCAGAGCGCTTGTTCGTCTGTTGTGCAGGTTTTGTTGGTTCCAGTTGGGTATCCTGGATGAGTTCAGGGTCGGGCGGGCTCATACCAGCGGCTTTGCGCATGGCAGTGTCCATGCGTAACAACACATCAAGAGTACGCTTAGACAACGTGCGTTTCTCAGCCAGATTTTCCTTTGTTTTGTCCTGGTTGTCCTCCGGATTGCTCAGCCGCATTTGCGCGACGCGCTGGCGTTCGGCTGCTTGTACGGGGTGTTCTGGCAGGCCTGGAATGGGTGTGAAATCCATCGAGGTGTGAGCTACGGAATTAAATGCTTGCCAGGTTTGGGCGGGCAAGCTGCCGCCTGTGACACCTGCTGTTGGTCGGTAGTTATCGTTCCCGATCCAAACGCCCGTGACCAACTTGCCGGTATAGCCCATGAACCAGGCATCGCGATAACTCGAGCTTGTTCCCGTTTTACCTGCGACGTGCGTGAACGGTAGCTGTGCGCGACGACCGGTGCCGCTGGTGACAACTGAGTGGAGCATTTGATTGAGCTGATGGACAACTTTCGGCTTCACGACCTGAGGTGCTGCTGGTTCATCACGCTCACGACTATAAACCAATTCACCATGCGCATTAAATAGCTCGATAATTGCATACGGTTTGACAAGCTTACCGTTGTTGGCAAACGTGGCGTAGCCTCCGGTGTGTTCAAGCGGAGTCATGCCCCCGTCCCCAAGCGCAATTGAGCAGGTTTTGCGCACGCCTTTGATGCCGATTCGGTTCATGAACGCGATCACTTTTTCGCGGCCCACGTTGAGCGAGAGGAACACGGCAACTGTATTGAGGGAGCGTGAGAGTGCTTCGGTCAGCGTTACGCGCCGTCCGCTGCCGCGACTGCCACTATAATTCTTCGGTGACCAGCGTCCGCAGCGCGGTGACACATCTCTCACACGTGACTTGGACGTGTAGCCGTTCTCTAGTGCGGTGGCATAGACGTAGGGTTTGAACGATGAGCCGGGCTGGCGCTTGGCGTGTGAGGCGCGATTAAACTGACTTTCACCATAGTCGGGGCCCCCGACCATCGCTTTGAGTGCGCCATCGACTTCTAGCGATACAAGTGCGCCTGACTTGGCCCGTTTGTAGCGGCCAGATTTACTGAGGGTAGTCAGCAAAGCCTGCTCCGCCTTGGCCTGCATTTCGAGGTCAATCGTCGTGCGGGCGGTGAGTATATATTCATGCTTGCCCCGCGCCAGACGTTGCACTTCTTCAAACGCCCAGTCGAGAAACCAGTCCGGGCTTTCTGTTGTGCCATGCTCGATAAACGTCGCAGGATGTAAGCGTGCTTCATGGACTTGTGCGGCTGTATAAAAACCAGCTTCAACAAGGTTCGACAATACTTCGTTGGTTCTGGCGCGCGAGGCGGGTAGATTGACGTGTGGTGCGTACTTGGTCGGCGCCTTGTAAAGGCCTGCCAGCACCGCGGATTCAGCAAGTGTGAGATTGCGTACTGATTTTCCAAAATAGAACTGTGCTGCTGCTTCAACACCAAACGCGCCGCCACCCATGTAGGCGCGGTCAAGATACATCTTTAATATTTCAGGCTTGGAGAACCGAGACTCTAAGAGGAAGGCTAAGAAAAGCTCTTTCACTTTGCGTTTCAATGACCGCTCAGGTGAAAGAAATATATTCTTGGCAAGTTGTTGGGTGATAGAGGAGCCACCCTGGACGACGCCATTCGCGCGCAAGTTTTGAATAAGCGCACGCATTGTGCCCAACACATCAAGCCCGAAGTGTTCAAAAAAACGACGGTCTTCTGTCGCCAATGTTGCTTTTATGACGTGATCTGGGATTTCCTCTAGCGGAACAGCATCGTTATGCAAAATCCCCCGCCGCCCAATTTCATTGCCTGCCGCATCTAGAAATTTGACGCTAAATTGACCCGTGCGAAATTTCTCTTCATCAAACTCAAAAAGGGCTGGTAGTGCGGCAGTGTAGATGATGAAAAAACCACCCAGCCCAATGGTCAACGCTTCAGACGCTAATTCGTTCACCGCGCGCTTGAGGCCTGTCAGGCGAAAGCGTGCAAAAAAGCTGGTGGTGCTGTTCCAAATGTTTCGAATACGCGCGCCGCTCTCAGCCAGCGTGGAATCGATCTTGGAATCGATACCCAGCCAATTGATGAGCTTGTCGCGTCCACCGTGTTTGGAAAACCAGTCGCTCAACGGTTAGGGCTCCATAGTTATTGTGCGCATTTTTGTGTTGTTCCTAAGAGGCGGTTATGGCAACGACGAGGGAGGTTTTTCAAGGTCAAAAAACCCTAACTGATTGGGACTTGGATGTCTGGTCCGAGCGGTTCGAGAAAGGGCCTTTGTTGGGTAAAGTATCAAAAGTATCAGATGAGAATGTGATGCCTTTCTGGCACCGCAAGTCGTTATCCCGGATGACGCCCAAAGAGTGGGAATCGTTGTGCGATGGTTGTGGCCGGTGCTGCCTCATCAAGCTTGAAGATGAGGATACCGGAGAGATTCATCTGACCAATTTGGCATGCGGTCTGTTGGACACCAAGACCTGTCGCTGCAAAGACTATGAAAATCGGCATGACAAGATGCCTGATTGTCTGGCGATTACGACCAAAACAGTCAAGACGTTGAGTTGGCTGCCAAAAAGCTGCGGTTATCGGCGGATATCTGAAGGGCGGGATCTTGCCTGGTGGCACCCGCTGGTGTCGGGCAGCTATGACACCGTGGAACAAGCGGGTATCTCAGTGCGGGGTTGGGTGAAGAGCGAGGCACGCGTCAAGGAACTGTCTTATCATCGCTATATTATTGATGGTTTTGATGATTGAACTAATGTTCTTGAAGTAAATCAAAGTTATCCCCGGCAAAGGGACTGATGATACAATCCGCTAGGATAGTATTATCAAAATAACTAAAAGTATAAATCTAATAATTCCAATATATTTCAGTATATTTTATTGACAGCGCGCCGCTATTTTGTTAGAAAATAAGTATTGGTGGATTCGCGCTTCAGATTAAGCCCGACACCATTAGCAAATTCTCCAGATACAATTGAAAGCAATAGTATGGGCGTGGACGAGCCGGTCTGGGCCAGCGTTCGTCGTGCACATGAAGAGACAACGGAGCCGGCTGCGCAGTTTTGCCGTCGGCTCGGCGTGTCTGTCAGCACGTATTACGGCCGACGTAAGCGAGAGGGCTGGTCCACAAGACCTGGCACCGGGCGACCAGACACCAAACAATCGGCGCCTGCACAATCTGCCTCGCCAAGGCGTCTGACAAAAAGACTTTACGCGGCGATCAATCAGGAGTTGCAGCAATTGGAAGCTGGGGCAAATGAGGGACATGCGAGCCCGGTTGCCAGTGTTGCTGACATTGAGCGTAGAACCAGAACCTTGATGAACATGATTAGAGGCTTTGAGAAAGTGTTGGAGTTGGACACTGACAAGCAAAAACTTAAAGGTGGGCGCACCAAACGCAGTTCAGGGCAAAAGCCTCAGCGACAGCGTGCGGACATTTCCGCAGAAGATGCAGAGCAGATGCGTCAAGACATTGCAGAACGCCTTGAACGTCTCCATGCGCAATGGGCGGATACGTCAGGATCTGGAGACGCTCAGTCCTAATGCTGTTGAGTTTATTGAAAAAGACTGGCCACTTTGGGCACGCGACGATCAAACACCACCTGTAACAGAAGATGGTGAAGAGTCGTGGCGGGTATGGATGATCTTAGGCGGTCGGGGTGCGGGAAAAACCCGAACCGGCGCAGAATGGGTGCGCGCGCGTGCGACAGGCAGGGGGCATGGAAGCGGGTCACGCGGACGTCGCATCGCATTGATTGGCGAGACGTTAGTTGATGCACGCCGTGTGATGGTGGAGGGCGTATCTGGATTGTTGGCAATTCATTGCCAGGATGAACAGCCTGAATTTCAAGCCGCAAAAAACCAATTGGTTTGGCCCAATGGTGCTGTTGCGCAGTTGTTTTCAGCCGAAGACCCCAATAGTCTTCGCGGACCGCAATTTGATACCGCTTGGTGTGATGAACTTGCCAAATGGCGCGACCCTGAAGCGGTTTGGGATATGTTGCAATTTGCATTGCGCCTTGGTGAGGCACCGCAAGTTGTGGTGACGACGACACCGAGACCATTGCCGATTTTGCAGACGATCATGGACGATGCTGCAACTGTTACAATTCGCGTTGAGACAGCCAAAAATGCAGCAAACTTGTCGCCACGTTTTATTTCAGAAGTGCGCCGACGGTATCAAGGCACGGCTTTGTGGCGTCAGGAGTTTCTGGGTGAAATTGTTGAGGATCAAGACAGTACGCTGTGGCGACGCGATTGGATTGAAGAACAACGCACAGATCAGGCCCCAGATCTTGCAACCATTGTGGTGGCGGTTGATCCACCTGTGACGGCAACAAAGGCATCGGACAGTTGTGGAATTATTGTAGCAGGTCTTGGCGAAGACCGCCGGGCTTATGTGTTGGCGGATTGTACGTTGCAGGGTCGGGCCCCACAAGTTTGGGCGCGCGCAGTCATAGCCGCGTATCAAAATTATCATGCTGACCGTGTGGTTGCTGAAGTCAACCAGGGTGGCGATCTGATTGAGACCGTATTGAAGTCAGTTGAATCGTCAGCGCCAATAAAGAAAGTGCGTGCAACACGAGGTAAGTGGCTACGCGCTGAACCTATTGCGTCGCTCTATGCTGAAGGCCGTGTGGCGCACGTTGGTCGATTGTGCGCCTTGGAAGATCAAATGTGCGCGTTTCGCGCTGATGGGCGTGTGTCGGGGCGAAGTCCGGACCGCGTCGATGCGTTGGTCTGGGCACTCACGGATTTGATGTTGAGCTCTGGGGCAGCACCGATGGTGCGCACGCTTTAATACAACCTGCAGAAATGCGATTGAGGTGATTATATGCCGGCATTTTTAACGGCACTGAGAGATTATGTTGTTGGCACAAAAGCGCCTTTAAAACACACTAAATCGGCGACGCCAGGGGCATTTCTGTCTTGGCATGCTCCTGGCCAAGCCGTATGGGCGCCGCGCGACTATCAGGCATTTGCCCACGAAGGGTTTATGGAAAACCCGATTGTCTATCGTTCTGTCAGAATGATCGCAGAGGCGGCTGCTTCTATTCCGCTTATACTCCACCAAAATGGTGTCGAAGTGGAGTCGCACCCGCTATTAGATGTGTTGGCGAACCCGTGTCCGGATCAAACCGCCACCGACCTTTTGGAAAGTTGGTACGGTTATCTATTGGTGGCGGGGAATGGGTATCTCAAGGCGGTCGCGGTTGGCGGTAAATTGCGCGAACTTCATACGCTGCGCCCTGATCGGATGAAAGTCATCCAAGGGGCAGATGGGTGGCCGGATGGTTTTGAATATCAAGTCGATGGCAACCGAACTATTTTTCGGTCTGATCCGGTTGCCAATGTCCGACCCATTTTGCATGTTCGTTTGTTTCACCCCACCAACGATCACTATGGCATGAGCCCGATTGAACCGGCGGCTAAAGCTATTGACCTTCACAACACTGCGTCGGATTGGAACAAGGCGCTGCTCGATAATTCCGCAAGGCCCTCTGGCGCGCTTGTCTATAAGGGCAGTGATGGGCGGATGACGGATGAGCAATTCCAACGTTTGAAGACAGAATTGGAAACAGGTTTTCAAGGTGCCCATCACGCAGGGCGCCCGTTGTTACTTGAAGGTGGCCTGGATTGGAAGGCGTTGAGCCTGACGCCAAAGGATCTCGATTTTATAGAAGCTAAACATGCCAGCGCGCGAGAAATTGCTTTAGCACTTGGTGTGCCGCCGATGTTGCTCGGCATTCCAGGTGACAATACCTATTCGAATTATCAGGAAGCCACGCGTTCGTTTTGGCGCCAAACTGTCTTGCCGCTGGCGTGGCGCACAGCAAAAGCCTTGTCATCCTGGTTAGGTCCTGCCTATGGCGACGCGTTGGCACTGAAGCTGGATTTAGATCGTGTTGAAGCTCTGGCGTCCGAACGCGATAGTCTTTGGACACGGTTGGAATCGGCAAGCTTTTTGACACCCAACGAAAAGCGCACTGCTGTCGGCTATGCGCCACTGACGGGTGAGCAAGATCCCGATGAGATTGCCGATAAACCTTTGTAATGTCCCCTAAGGAATATGTTGCGTATGTCAGTACGACCAGTTCAGGTGGCTTCACTGCCTTCTGATTTAGAACTCAAATTTACAGCGCTAGATCTCGCACCCACGATTGTCGAAGATGGGACCTTTGAAGGCTACGCCTCTCTGTTCAATCGTCGTGATAGCGGAAACGATGTTGTGTTGCCGGGTGCATTTAGGGAGAGCCTCGAAGCGCGTGGTGCGCGCGGCATTAAAATGTTGTTTCAGCATGATGCCAACCAACCAATTGGGGTTTGGCAAACAATCAAAGAAGATGGGCGTGGTCTTTTGGTGCGCGGCCAGCTGATGCCCGAGGTTGCGCGGGCACAAGAAGTCCTTTCGCTGATGCGCGCTGGTGCGCTCGACGGCCTGTCGATTGGGTTTCGCGCCGTTAAAGGACGTCGTGACCGAGCAACAGGCTTACGCCAGTTGGAGAAAGTTGATTTATGGGAAATATCTGTCGTGACATTTCCGATGCATCCTGACGCGCGGGTTGTATCGGTGAAAAGCCTGCCCTTTGCTGGCGCGCTCCCGACAGAAAGAACTTTTGAACGTTGGCTCAGGCGGGATGCTGGGTTGACGCGCAGTGAGGCGAGGGCGATTTCGCGCTCTGGCCTTAAAGGCCTCCAAGCTCTGCGGGACGCGAGAGGTGGCATATCGGATGAAGCGCGGTTGATGGAACGGTTGAAAACCGCAACTGAACTTCTTAGGCGAAGCCTCTAACTCTTAAGGACATTGAACATATGTCAAATGAGCACCTTGAAACCAAGGCCTCTGCAGGTGCAACAGCAGCGGCCATCGAAGACTTTATGCGCACCTTTGAAGCCTATAAAGATGCCAATGACCAGCGCCTTGAAGAACTGGCCAAAAAATCATCAGCGGATCCATTAACGGTTGAAAAGTTGCACACCCTCGACCGCGCCGTTGATGAAACACGCCAACGTATGGATCAGATGGTTCTGAAATCAGCGCGCCCTGGTCTTGGCACGTCACGTCCGCTCTCAAGTGCGGGTTTGCAACATAAATCTGCATTTGAAACCTATGTACGCGAGGGTGAAACCCAAGGCTTGCGCGGCCTGGAAGAAAAAGCGTTGTCAGTTGGATCGGATCCAGACGGTGGGTACCTCGTTCCAGATGAAACTGAACGGGCGATCAACGGCGCAGTTCGTGATGTCTCACCGGTTCGCGCAATTGCAGGTGTGCGTCAGGTGTCTGGCGCGGTCTATAAAAAGCCGTTTGCCATTTCTGGTGCAGATACCGGTTGGGTTGGCGAGACGGCTGCACGGCCAGAAACCAATACGCCGACGCTGGCAGAACTGTCGTTCCCGACTATGGAGCTGTATGCCATGCCAGCGGCAACATCTACATTGCTTGATGACAGTGCGGTCAACATCGACGAATGGTTGGCAGAAGATGTTCGAGCAACGTTTGCTGAGCAAGAAGGCAATGCGTTTGTCTTAGGCGATGGTGTCAATAAGCCGAAGGGTTTTTTGGATTATACGACCGTCGACAACGCCAGTTGGACATGGGGCAATATGGGCACCGTATCAACAGGTGTTTCTGGTGCGTTTCCCGCAACTGACCCATGCGACACACTGATTGACCTGATTTACTCGGTCAAAGCAGGCTATCGCGCAAACGCACACTTTGTGATGAATCGATCCACGCAGTCGGACATTCGCAAAATGAAGGATGGCGATGGCAATTACATTTGGACGCCATCTGGTACGCCAGGTGAGGCACCGACACTGCTTGGCTATCCAGTTGCTGAAAGCGAAGACATGCCAGATGTTGCAGCCGATAGCTTGTCGCTCGCCTTTGGTGATTTTCGGCGCGGTTATTTGATCGTGGATCGTGTCGGTATACGTGTCCTGCGCGACCCGTACAGCTCAAAACCGTACGTTCTGTTCTACACCACCAAACGTGTTGGTGGCGGTGTGCAGGACTTTGATGCTGTCAAGCTGTTGAAGTTCGCAGCCTAGTCAAGACGGTTTCTATCACAACAAAACACACGCTTCGGCGCGTGACTGCAACCAGCTTCTCTCCTCCCGGCTGGTTGCGGCCTCGCAGGGCTGTGAGTCATCCCCGCTTACAGCCCTGCCTTTTTAACCTCAGACACCAGTTGCGGAAAGAAGAGACCCATGACCTTGGTGCTCACCAGCCCCGCGGCACTCGAACCTGTTTCGATTGCCGAAGCAAAAGATCATTTACGTGTCGATCACAGTGACGAAGACGCTTATATTTCAAGTCTCATTCTCACATCGCGCCTGCATATTGAAGCCGCACTGAGTTTGGTATTGATCCATCAAAGTTGGACCTGGACGTTTGATGCGTGGCCGAAACGCTCTCAAAGTGTGACGCTGCCTCTCAGACCCGTTTCTGCCATTACGGGTATTTCAATTCTAGCATCGGATGGCGCGCCGACTGCCATGCCAGCATCAGACTATGAGCTTGACGGAAATCATGTGCCGCCGCGATTACTCCGCACGACCAGCCAATGGCCAAAGCCTGGCAAAGTTCATGCTGGTATTGAGATATCCTTTGTTGCCGGATTTGGACCGACCGCGGATGACGTGCCCCAGCCAGTGCGCCATGCGCTACTTTTGTTGGTTGCACATTGGTACGAGCACCGCGACCCTATAGAGATTGGGTCCGATAAAACGTCGGTTCCTGAGGCAGTTTCAACGTTGTTGAAGCCGTATCGGGTGGCGCGGCTATGAACATCGACATCCGAATTTCAGATCTCAAACACCGGGTGCGGTTAGAGCAGCCTGTTCGTGTTGATGATGGCGGCGGTGGTGGCACCGTGACCTGGGCCCTTGTTGCTGAATTCTGGGCTGCAGTTGTTGCCACATCAGGGCGTGAGCGAAGTGTATCCGATGCCCTGATCGCTGATGTGAATCACACCATCTATTGCCGGTATCGCGAAGACATTGGTCCGACGCATCGTTTGGTTCTCGGCGCGCGCGTTTTTGAAATTCGATCCGTGTTGAACCTTGATGACAACAAGCAGTTCTTAAAACTGGGATGTGAAGAGGTGGTGGCGTGAACTTTGGTTTCAAAATTGCTGGTCTTGATCGCGCCTTTGGTACTGTTCGTCGACACTTAGAGAGCGTTGTGAAGTCCGCAACGGGGGACCGTTCGCGAAGCAACACGCGAAGCAACACGCGAAGGAGCTCGCAGCAGCCACCAGAAACTGGAGATGATGCGCGCAGGTCCCGTTCACATCGCGAGGAACGTGCAGACGCGATTCCAGATCACACCTTGTTTAAAGATATTTGAGGCTGGTGATGGCAAATCCAAACTGGGAATTACAAAAATCGCTCTATAGCGCACTGGTCAACGATGCAGCTCTGATCACGCAGCTGAGTGGTGCGAAAATCTACGATGACGTGCCGCAAGGGACGCCATTTCCCTATGTCACGATTGGTGAAAGTACGGTTCGTGACTGGAGTACAGGAAGTGAAGACGGTCTGGAACATATTCTGACATTGCATGTTTGGTCTCGCGCGAAGGGACGCAAGCAGGTCTACGACATCATAGACGTGATGAAAGCAAAGCTACACGATATGGATTTGCAGGTTGCGGGACATACCGTTGTGAATTTCCGCCATGAGCTTAGTGAGGCGCGTCGCGAAAGTGATGGCGAAACCTATCATGGTATCGTTCGTTACCGGGCGGTCACCGAACCGGCCGTTTAGAACAGCTGTGCTTTGTCAAAGACTATTTAACACCTAACCGAAGAGGCATAACGCATGGTGGCTCAAAAGGGCAAAGACCTACTGCTTAAGGTCGACAGCGATGGCGCTGGTACGTTTGCAACCGTTGCGGGACTGCGGTCACGTGTATTGTCGTTCAATGCGGAGACGGTGGATATTACGCACCAGGAGTCTGCTGGCCAATGGCGTGAGTTGCTGGCGGGTGCAGGCGTTAAATCTGCGCGCGTAACAGGATCTGGCCTATTTAAGGATGCAGCGTCTGATGAACTCGTCCGATCCTACTTCTTCAATGGCACTATTCGCGATTGGCAGATCATTATTCCAGATTTTGGGACTGTTGAAGGGAGCTTTCAGATTGCATCTCTTGAGCTCACTGGCCGCCACGACAGTGAGGTCGCGTTCGAAATCGCCCTTGAGAGTGCGGGCGAATTAGCCTTCACGGCTGTTTAGTCAAACTTGGGAAATTACATCAATGGTCAATGTCCACCGCGGGGAAATAGAAGCCTGCCTTGACGGAAAAACCTACGCACTTTGTTTAACGTTGGGTGCGCTTGCCGAGCTTGAGCACGCCTTTGGCGACGATGACATGATCGCGCTTGCCGCACGATTTGAAACGGGCCGTATATCAGCAACAGA
This sequence comes from Hyphomicrobiaceae bacterium, assembly GCA_021775735.1. Taxonomy (GTDB): domain Bacteria; phylum Pseudomonadota; class Alphaproteobacteria; order Rhizobiales; family Hyphomicrobiaceae; genus JAHZKN01. The sequence goes on along the minus strand of JAJFHG010000005.1, from coordinate 86,349 downwards.
TTGCGTACGTATCGTTGGAGCGGGACTGCGCGGTGCAGGTCATGATATTTCGAATGATGTTGTTGCTACGATGAAATCTGAACTGGGCGTGGCGGGGTTTATTGAAATCGTTGCACGGTTGTTGACTGCAACATTTGGCGCCGCTCAAAACGATGGTCAAAACCAAGTCCGCCCAACAAACGATGCCATGCAAGGTACGGATCGTGTGGAGGAGAGGGATGTGCCCCCTTTCCCTGGGACGACGTTTTAAGCGTCGGGCTGGGTGTCATGAAGCTCGCACCGCCCGTGTTCTGGGCCATGACGCTGCAAGAATTCCAATCTGCTGTGGGTGGGCATTCAGGTGCATTTGATGCACCGCCTTCCATGACCACACGCGAGCTTGACGCGCTGATGCAACATTTCCCGGATGGAGTTGAGACACAATGAATGAAGGATCGACAGGGTCGGCAACAACAATCGAACAATGGAATGTCGAGATCACAGGCGATGCCTCTTCACTCATACGTGAGCTGGGCCAAGCGGCCAGTCTTGGACGGCGGTTTTCAAATTCGCTCGCAGGTGCATTTCGCGATGTTGCCATTCGCGGTAAAGCGCTTGGCGATACGCTGAAAGGTTTGACACTGAAACTCTCCGAGTTGGTTTTGAAGGCCGCATTCAAACCGTTGGAGCAGGGTCTTGGCAATATTTTTTCAGGCCTCTTTTCTGGTGGGCTTGGCTTTGCAAAAGGAGCGGCTTTCGGTGGCCAGGCAACCCCGGTTCCCTTTGCCAACGGTGGCGTTATCCGCTCGCAAATATCGTTTCCCCTTGGCGATGGCCGCACAGGGATTGCCGGTGAACGCGGTGCAGAAGCGATCATGCCTTTGGCGCGTGGCGCAGACGGCAGTTTAGGGGTCAAAGCCGTGCAAGGTGGAGGCGGGGTTACCGTTAACTTCAATGTTGTCGCCAATGATGCTGCAAGTTTTGCCAAGTCGGAATCACAAGTTGCGGCCATGCTGGCGCGTGCTGTCAGTTATGGACAGCGCAACCTTTAGGTGGCGTATGCTCTTTAACAGCCAGCTCAAACTAAGTGCATCGCACTAGTCTTCAATCGGGTTATCCAATATGAACTTTCATGACGTTCGGTTCCCCACCGACATTTCTCGCGGTGCGCAAGGGGGACCGGAACGGAGAACTGATGTCGTTGTGTTGGGTTCGGGTTATGAAGAGCGCAACAGTCGCTGGGCTGATTCTCAACGAAGCTATAATGCTGGTTATGGGATAAAGTCATTAGATCAACTCTATATGGTCCTGAATTTCTTTGAAGAACGGCGGGGGCGACTTTATGGATTTCGCTGGCGCGATCACGCGGATTGGAAATCAATAGAACCCGGTGCGATCCCAACAAGCAACGATCAATTGATCGGCATTGGCGATGCCAGTACGACAGAGTTTCAACTTAGCAAAATCTATGGTGGCAGCTTTGCGCCCTGGACGCGTATCGTAACCAAACCGGTTGATGGAAGTGTCAAGATATCTGTTGGCGGCGTGGATCAGACACAGGGCAGCGCGTTCGCGGTCGATAGCGTAACGGGCATTGTTACATTCCTGCCAGGCCACATTCCTTCCATCGGCGCTCAGGTGCGGGCCGGTTTTGAGTTTGATGTACCAGTGCGCTTCGACACCGATAAATTGGAAACCAATTTATCCGGCTTTCAGCACGGAGCCATTCCCCAAATACCCATTGTTGAGGTGCGCCTATGAGGGATCTGCCGCCAGACCTTGAGGCGCATCTGCAATCAGGCGCGACAACGTTGTGTTGGTGCTGGCGTCTGGAACGACGCGATGGTCAGGTCTTTGGATTTACAGATCACGACTATGATCTCGTATTTGACGGCGTCATCTATGAAGCAGCGGCGGGTATGACAGCAAGCGAGCTGACGGACTCTGTTGGTCTCGGTGTTAACAACCTTGAGGTAACGAGTGCTGTTTCCTCAAGTCGCCTCGATGAAAAAGATTTGGCTGGTGGGCTTTATGATGACGCCCGCGTGGAGATTTATCGTGTGAATTGGCAGGACACGATGCAGCGCGTTTTAATGCGCTCAGGAAGTCTTGGTGAGGTGAAAAGATCTGGAACGGCATTTTCTGGTGAAGTGCGGGGAATTGCACATTACCTTCAGCAACCCAGAGGGCGCCTTTATCAACACACCTGTGATGCAGACCTTGGCGATAATCGTTGCGGCATCAATTTAGATGCTTCTCAATTCCAAGGATCGGGTGTCATCGCATCTGTGCAGTCCAACAAACAATTTTCGACAACAGATTTGTCGACGTTTGAAGATGGTTGGTTTGCCCGTGGCCTCGTCGCATTCACGTCGGGAGCGGCTTTAGGTCAGAAGATGGAAGTGAAATGCCACGTAGTTGATGGTGGAACAACTTGGATTGACTTGTGGCAAGACGTTTCTGGTCCGTTGACGGTCGGTCAAACCTTCACGGTGACAGCGGGTTGCGATAAGGCGGCGCAAACCTGTCGCAACAAGTTCAATAACATGATCAATTTTCAAGGCTTCCCACATATGCCAGGTCCGGACTTTGTCCTGCAGATCGCCGGGCGACAACAGTCGTCCAGTTAGGGGGACTGATCATGCAAAGGCGCGACATACCTCTACGGAGACATTCGCCCGAGGATGTTTTGCGAGCAGCACGCGTTTGGATTGGAACGCCGTATCATCATCAGGCAAGTACGTGCGGGGTCGGCACGGATTGTCTTGGTCTTGTACGTGGCGTGTTCCGCACACTTTATGGGTTTGAAGCTGAGTTGCCGCCAGCCTATTCCCGCGACTGGGCCGAGGCAGGCAGACAAGAGACGATGCGGGCGGCAGCAAACCGTCACCTGATTTCAAAACAGATAGAAAATCTTGCAGTCGGGGATGTGATTTTATTTCGTATCAAATCTCACAGTGTTGCAAAACATGCAGGTATTGCTGCTTCGCCAACATCAATGGTGCACGCGATGGACGGTATGCCGGTGAGTGAAGTGCATCTTTCACGCTGGTGGCGACGGCGCATCGCAGCGGTTTTTTCTTTTCCTGGAACTGAACAGTAATGGCAACATTGGCATTGGCTGCGGCAGGGGCTGCAGCAGGAAACGCACTCCTGCCAACCGGCATTTCGCTGCTTGGCGCGTCGATTTCTGGGGCAACGCTTGGCGCGCAGGTTGGGGCACTGGCAGGATCTTACGTTGACCAAGCCCTGTTTGGAAGTTCAGGTGAAGCCCAAGTTGTGCGCGGGCCACGGCTGAACGATCTTAGATTTTTAGCATCGAACGAGGGTGCGCCCATTCCGCGTATTTATGGTCGGGCACGGGTTGGAGGTCAGGTCATATGGGCAGATGAACTTGAAGAAGTTGTCCGCACGTCATCATCGGGTGGCGGCGGCGGCAAGGGTGTTGGTGGCGGTGGTTCTAAAACAACACGCGTGACCTACAGCTATTATGCAAGTTTTGCGGTAGCGCTTTGTGAAGGCAATGTCAGCGGTATCGAAAAGATTTGGGCGGACAATCAAGAGCTTGATTTGTCGCGGCTCACCTATCGCCTCTATCCTGGGACAGAAACTCAAACCCCCGACAGCTTGATCGAAGCACGCCTTGGGAGTGGAGATGCACCGGCGTTTCGTGGTGTGTCTTATGTCGTGTTTGAGCGGTTGCCGCTGCAGGACTATGGCAATCGCATCCCACAACTGTCGTTTCAGATCCTGCGTCCGGTTGATAGCTTCGCGAGCAAAGTCAAAAGCATTGTGATGATTCCGGGGTCAGGTGAATTTGTTTATGCACCCGAACCTGTCAACCAATCTTTTGGCGCCGGGTTCTTTGAGCCTGAAAATGTGCACACACTTCAAGCCAAAAGCGACTGGACTGCTGCGGTTGACCAGCTTGAGGTGTCATTTCCAAATATTGACAACGTCTCTTTGGTTGTCAGTTGGTTTGGTACAGACCTGCGCGCAGATCAATGTCAGCTTCGTGCGGGCGTAGAGCTTGCAAGTAAGACAACAACACCGATTTCCTGGGGTGTTGCAGGTGAAGTACGCGCGGGTGCGTATCTGATTTCCAAGCGTGAGGGTAAACCAGCTTATGGCGGCACACCGGCGGATGAAACAGTTGTTGCCGCTATCCAGGATCTTAAAGCACGTGGACTGAAGGTAACGTTCAATCCCTTCATTCTGATGGATGTGCCGTCGGACAACACGTTGATCAATCCGTATGATGGATCAAATGCGCAACCCGCCTATCCGTGGCGTGGTCGCATTACGGTCAGCCCAGCACCGGGTGAGCCAGCAAGCCCGGATAAAACGTCTGTTGCGACAGCCGATATTGCCGCGTTTGTTGGCGCCGCTCAAATTTCTGACTTTACCGTCAACGGAACGACAGTTGCCTACACAGGCCCGGGCGAGTGGTCACTACGGCGTATGGTGTTGCACTACGCGCACTTGGTGAATGCGGCGGGTGGAGTTGATGCATTTTTGCTGGGTTCTGAATTGCGTGGACTGACCTCAGTGCGCGATGGTGCAGGCGGCTATCCGTTTGTGGCGGCGCTGGTGCAACTTGCAAGTGACGTCAAGTCCGTTCTCGGGGCGACAACCAAAATCAGCTATGGCGCAGACTGGTCTGAGTTTTTTGGGCATCAACCGGCAGACGGATCGGGTGATGTCACATTTCATCTCGACCCGTTGTGGGCCTCTCCGAATATCGATGCCATTGGTATTGACCTGTATTGGCCATTGGCTGATTGGCGCGATGGGAGATCGCATCTAGATTTTCTAGATGGCACACGATCAATTTATGATCCGACGTATCTGCGCGCGAATGTTAGAGCTGGGGAAGGCTTCGATTGGTACTATGCGTCCGGGGCGGATCGCGACAACCAAATCCGCACACCGATCACAGATGGGCTGGGTAAACCGTGGGTCTTTCGTTTCAAAGATATCAAATCGTGGTGGCAGAACGCGCACTATAATCGCCCAGGCGGTGTTGAAAGCACCACATCAACAGTGTGGGTGCCTGAATCCAAGCCGTTCTGGTTCACTGAACTTGGCTGTGCTGCCGTTGATAAGGGTGCAAATCAGCCAAATGTATTCTCTGATGCAAAAAGTTCTGAGAATGCTCTGCCTTATTATTCCAACGGCGTGCGTGATGATTTGATGCAGCGGCGGTATGCGAATGCATTTGTGTCCGTGTATGACCCATCCGATCCAGATTATGTTGCCAACACGAATCCCATCTCAAGTGTTGATGGGCGACGTATGGTCGATGCTGAGCGGATTTATCTCTATGCCTGGGATGCGAGACCTTATCCTGCGTTTCCGTTCGACACGGACGTCTGGGCCGATGGCGACAACTGGCACGTCGGCCATTGGCTGACCGGTCGTGCCTCGAAAGCACCGTTGAGTGAAGCAGTGTCCCGCATTCTCGAGGACTTTTCATTTTCGGATTATGTGACTGATGACCTGCAGGGTTCTCTGACAGGATATTTGCTTGATCGCATTATGTCGCCGCGTGATGCGCTGCAAGCGCTATCACTGGGTTATTTTTTTGATGCGCGCGAAAGCAATGGAAAAATTGTTTTTTCCCCAAGGGCGCGCGCGACGGAAATTGCTCAATTCACAGATCAAGACTTGGTTGAAGTCAAACCGGGTGCACGCTTGTTGACGCTGACGCGCGCGCAGGAAACAGACCTTCCCGCGACGGCAAAAGTGCGATACATCGCAAACCGAACCGGTCTCAATCAGGCTGTCGCAGAAGCGCGTAGACTAACAGGTGCAAGTGGCCGGGTGGCGCAAGCCGAATTGCCGATTGTGTTTGAGCCTCAAGAAGCGACACAGGTCGCGGAGACATGGTTACATGAAGCTTGGACAGCGCGGGAGCGGGCTAATTTCTCGGTGCCACCCAGCAAGATTGCGCTAGAGCCCGGCGATATGGTGTCGGTTGAAGTGGCCGGTGAAAGTCGCTCTTTCCGTATCAGAGAAATTTCTGGACTTGGTGCACGTGACCTTGAAGCGCTTTCGGCGGACCGAGATATTTATGCAGGCTTTGAGGTGACGGTCCGTGAAGATGACACAACTGTGACGGTTGTGTCTGGCATAGCCGATGTTTCATTTCTGGATCTTCCTCTGTTGCGCGGCGATGAATTTCCGCTTGCAGGCTATGTTGCGGCGACGCAAACGCCATGGCCAGGCACTATTGCTGTCTATGGATCGCCGGAAAGCAGCGGCTATAGCTTGCGTACATTGTTGGCTGCTCCTGCGATCATGGGAAGCTTAACCTCTGACATGGCACAAGGTGTGGTTGGTGTCTTTGACCGGGCCACAAAGATCACCGTCTCAGTATCGTCAGGAGATTTGACGTCGGCAACGCTGTTACAACTTTTTGCAGGACAAAATGTTGCCGCCGTGCAAACGCTGGAAGGTGAGTGGGAGGTCTTTCAGTTTGAAACAGCAACCCTTATCGCACCAGGTACCTATGAACTTTCCGGATTATTGCGTGGGCAAGCCGGGACCGAAGGTGCGATGCGGACGCCATTGGCCGCAGGAGCTGCATTTGTCCTCCTGAATGAACAGATCGCGCGTGTTGATTTGACGTTGGATGAAATCCGTTTGCCGTATCAGTGGACGTATGGCCCGGCGGGTCGCGATATTGCAGATCCAACGTATGGCGTTAGGGAGCACACATTTAAAGGTGTTGGACTGAGACCACTATCACCAGTTCATGTGCGTGCAACGCGAGCGAGTGATGATATTGATATGTCGTGGATCCGGCGCACACGCTCAGGCGGCGATAGCTGGGACACCTCTGAAGTTCCACTTAGTGAAGCGCAGGAACTCTATGAAGTTGATGTCTTGGATGGGTCGAACGTAAAACGTACGCTGCATGCCACATCGCCACAGGTAACCTACACCAGCGCCGACCAGACGGTCGATTTTGGGGGGCCGCAATCAGCCGTCACTGTCCATGTGTATCAAATTAGTGCTGTCATTGGCCGCGGAAGCGCGCGGATGGCTGTTGTTTAAGCCGTAACGACGACATGCACCAACGACGCAAACCTCAATAAAAGAAACTCTGTTGATGTTGACACCCAATTCTAAAGCTGGGGCGCAGACGCCGTGGCTAGATGAAGCATGGCGCTTGTTTGGCGTTCACGAGCGGTCGGGCGGTTCGGATCATCCCGATATCATGTCTTTGTATCAGGAGGTTGGCCATCCTGGTATTGCTCATGATGAGACGCCGTGGTGCGCTGCTTTTCTCGGTGCGTGCTTGGAGCGATCAGGTCAGCGCAGTACGCGATCTTTGATGGCGCGGTCGTACAGCCAATGGGGCGAACGTCTCAAACAATCGCGACTTGGTGCGATCGTCGTTTTATCGCGCGGAGCGGATCCGGCTTATGGCCATGTTGGTTTTTGGGTTGGTGAAACGGCGAGCAAATTGTTTTTGCTCGGCGGCAACCAATCAGATTCAGTTTCCGTTGATTCATTTGATAAACGTCGGTTGATTGATATCCGCTGGCCGCGTGCATTGGAGGAGGGTGCAGAGCATCCTCCAATGCAACACGGAGCACAGCCTGATTTCCAACGGTGTCTCGCCCATGTCCTAGAGATGGAGGGCGGCTATTCAAACGACCCTTATGATCCTGGTGGGCCGACTAATTTTGGCATCACACTAAAGGTTTATGCAAAGTGGCATGGTGTACGCCTGAGTGCGGACAATCACGGCCGACTTCAAGCACGCCTCAAAAACATTCCAGCTTCAGAAGTCGCAGCCATCTATCGCAAGAATTATTGGCAGCGTGCCAATTGCGAAGATTTTTCGCCTGGGATTGCGTTGATGCACTTTGATTGTGCGGTCAATCAAGGTGTGTCGCGTGCCATACGCTTCTTGCAACAAACTGTTGGCACCGATGTTGATGGAGAAATTGGTCCGCTAACCCGAGCAGCCGTAGTCAGCATGCCTGACCACCGCGTTCTCGAAGTCTACGCGCGCGTGCGCCGAACCCACTACCGGTCGTTGCATCACTTTTGGCGCTTTGGGCGTGGCTGGTTGCGTCGTGTGACGCAGACCCTGGCACGCGCAAAAACAATGGTTGATGAGGCGTTGCACCAGACGCAGCCGGAAACGCAAGTGCCAACAACAACACCTGCATCTAACTGCACACGTTGGTCAACAGCGCCGAGTTCTCGTGTGTCCAATCCAAAATCTAAAATAACTGAAAAGGAGACCTCCATGCCAACCAAACCGATTATGCCAGGCAAGGCTAAGTGGTGGGGCCACTCAATGACAATTTGGGGTGTGATTGTCACCACGCTTTCAACGGTCTTGCCAACGCTTGGCCCGGTCATTGGCGTTGATGTGACGCCGGACCTGGTTGAAGACGCAGGCAAACAGTTGGTCACCACGGTACAGGCTATCTCCGGGTTGATCGGCACATTGATGACAATTTATGGACGTGCGCGGGCCACGAAACCGCTGGGTCAGCGTTCTGTTAATTTGCAGATCTAGCTCGGTCTGGGCAGCCGGAAGCCTGTTAATTTAACGGTGTTGTCGAGCGAGGAACAGACGCACGACGGGCATTCATTCTGGGTTCAGGCACGCGTGGTTAATTTGGGCCGGTGAAAGGAACCCATTTGAACTATGCACCCCTGATAGCCATCATTTTTGGTGGCGTTGTTATGTTAACAGCGGCTGCTCCAGTGGCGCTTGGCCGTGATAAGACGTGCATCGAGCGCTGGTCGGATGCCGCGCCTGTGGTCGCAGCAAACCATCTTGTCAATGTTGAAGAGTTAACCGCCAAGGCGCCAGCAAAGCTTGGTGGATCGATTGTGAAAGCAACGCTCTGCGAGACGAATGGCAGCTACACCTATGCCCTGGTTCTGCGTACGCCAAAGGGTAAACTCGAGTCCGTGACGGTGGATGCTCGTGACCCGTTTTAGTGACTGCGCGGTGGGTCTAGGACAAAGCCGCCTGTTCTGGTTATACTTATCTCAGACCTTCCCAATTAGAACCCAGCTGAGATGAGACACCCGTGCGCATACTAGTTATCGAAGACGACAAAGACCTCAACCGGCAGCTTGTGACAGCGCTTGGTGATGGTGGCTACGCTGTTGATCGCGCATATGACGGTGAGGAAGGGTTCTTTCTTGGCGAAACAGAACCTTATGACGTCGTCATTCTTGATCTTGGCTTGCCGAAGATGGATGGTATTTCGATCCTCGAGCAGTGGCGGCGCGCTGAACGCACCATGCCGGTGATTATTCTTACTGCGCGTGATCGCTGGAGCGACAAAGTTGCCGGCATGGATGCTGGCGCAGATGACTACATCGCCAAACCCTTTCATATGGAAGAATTGTTGGCTCGTGTGAGGGCGCAAGTGCGCCGTGCTGCGGGTCACGCTAAAAGTGAAATTGAATGTGGCAACGTCCGACTTGATACCAAGTCCGCGCGCGTGACCTGTGATGGTCAGCAGGTCAAACTTACATCCCATGAGTATCGCTTGCTGGCCTACATGATGCACCATCAAGGCCGCGTGGTGTCTCGCACGGAATTGGTCGAACATCTCTATGAGCAGGATTTTGATCGTGACTCAAACACGATTGAAGTTTTTATTGGCCGCCTGCGCAAAAAACTTCCGCCTGAATTGATCGAGACTGTCAGAGGTCTTGGCTACCGCATGCACGACGGCTCAGATGCGGCTTAACTCTCTCGCGTTCCGCCTGTTTATAACGTCTGCGATCTGGACGCTGCTGGTGTTGCCGATTGCAGGCTTCATCATCTATGAACTTTACAAAACAGACGTGCAGGCGACGTTTGATGGGCGTTTGGAAAAACTCGTAAATGCGGTTGCTGTTGATGCGATGTCCGGGACAGACGGTGTGCCGATTATCCCACCGAACCGCTATGAACCCCTTTTTGAAGAAATCCACTCGGGTTGGTACTGGCAAATTCAACCGTTGAAGGATGGCGAGGCGGGGCGGCGACTGGTGTCCCAATCGTTAGCGACCGGAAAACTACCTTCGCCACAGCTTGAGGGTGTCGCAGAAAGTGATACCGGTTCACGATGGCTCAATATTGATGGTCCCGTTGGTGTCAGGATACGACTCGTCGAAGTCATAGACACAGTTGGCCATAAAAAAGATGAGTTGCCCTATTCCATCGTTGTTGCAGGCCCTGTTGATTGGCTTGAAAGTCAGTTGGCAACGTTTCGCACGCGCTTGGCCACAGCGTTGACGCTAGCTGGGCTCGGTCTTGTTGGCGTGACGCTTTTTCAAGTCCGCTTTGGACTGCTTCCTCTACGTAAGATTGAGCGCGGTTTGTCGGATATCAGAACAGGTGAAGCAACCAATCTTGAAGGTGAATTCCCTGTCGAGATTGAGCCACTCCAACACGAACTCAATGCGCTCATTCGCTCAAATCAAGACGTGGTCGATCGAGCGCGCACGCAAGTTGGCAATCTCGCGCATGCGTTGAAAACGCCTCTTGCGGTTATCACCAATGAAGCGCGCGACAGCAAAGGGACGTTGGCAGCCAAGGTTGCTGAACAGGCCACGATTATGGCCGATCAAGTTAATCACTATCTTGATCGCGCACGCATGGCGGCACGTTCTGGTGTTATTGGCAGCTCAAGTGATGTTGCAAACATTGTTTCGCCGCTCGTGCGCGCCTTGGAGCGGATCCATCAAGAGCGCGGGATACAGATAGCCGTGACTTGTCCTAAAACCATTAAGTTTCAAGGTGAAAAACAAGACCTGGAAGAGATGCTAGGCAACTTGCTCGACAATGCATGCAAGTGGGCCAACACGCGTGTCTATCTCACGGTACGCCGTGAGGATGCGCCGACAGCGTCAAAGTCTCGTTCATCAGGACGCCTTTACATCCAAGTTGAAGATGACGGTCCCGGGCTGACCAGGGAGCAACGCAATAAGATTGGCAAACGCGGCATGCGTCTTGATGAAAGTAAGCCGGGTTCGGGACTTGGGCTTTCAATTGTCACTGATCTCGTGCAAACTTATCATGGTCGCTTTACGCTGGCTCAATCAGAGCGTGGTGGTCTACAGGTCAATTTGGAGCTGCCCGCCGTTTAAAACGTCGAGTTGGCCGCTGTGTCTATAATCGCACCTAAACTGCGAAAAATTGCAGCAATACTGCAAAACACTAGGTTTTGTGCAGGATAAGGCCGAACTTTCGCCCGAATCTCTCTGGAAAAACAATGCTAAGAGGGGTGTGTTTCTTCGAAGACCCCGTTACACAAGTTGAGCTTATGCATTGTAGCTGTCGCGTATGCGAACTAACGCACGCGTTTGTAAACAATGTGATTGAGCAGTTATGTTTCTAATTGAACACATGAGGTTCATCATGCGCACCACGTGCGTTTCACTCGTATTGGCAACGACGCTTGCTGTTACTGGTTGTGGTCCTGACGGGCCAAATAAAGCTGACACCGGTTTGGTGGTTGGCGCGGTTGCAGGTGGCCTTCTTGGTAACACTGTAGGTAAAGGTGGTGGGCGGGTTGCCGCGACGGCCATTGGTGCAGTTGTTGGCGGTATCGTAGGCAGTGAAATTGGCCGCTCATTGGATAGACAGGACCGCAGGCTGGCACAGCAGGCGGAGTACGCCGCCCTAGAGCGCGGTTCGTCAGGGTCTGTCGAGCGTTGGCGTAATCCGGACAATGGCCGCTATGGCGAAGTGATCCCTTCAAAACCTTATCGCCGTGGCAGTCTCGATTGCCGGGACTATACGCATAAGATTTATATTGATGGCCAACCACAGGCGATGAGCGGTACGGCGTGCCGCAATCCTGATGGCACGTGGAGCAACGTCACTTAAGACCGCGCTTGATCGCCATTTAGTCTCAAGACACATTTGCCGCCTCCGGACGACTCCGGAGGCGGCTTTTTTTTATGCTTTCTGTTGAAAGGATGATGTCTTCGCTTCGCAGCCAAGTTGAGGCCCCCTTGGACGTGGCAGATTAGCCCAAATGGGCCGCAATTGCTTGCGATCATGCTCCAGCCCCCGTATGGCAAACCTTCAAGAATCTAACGAGTGCTTCCATGGTCATCTGGCTTTTGTTCGCGGTCCTGACCGCCGTCATCGTTTTTGTTGTGCTAGGTCCCCTGTCGGGACAAAGCACGACTGCGGACAATGCTGTCGAAAGCGCGAACATAACGGTCTATCAAGACCAGCTTGCAGAAATTGATGCTGACCTGGACCGCGGTGTGATCAGTGCTGAAGAGGCGCAATCAGCACGCATTGAAGTTAGCCGCAAGATCCTGCAAGTCGCCGATCAGGCAGGCGTTGATCGAGATAGTGGCAAAGCGCGAGCCGGTGCGCCCACAGGAGGCGCGAAACCACCAAAGCAACATTTAGCTCTCATTCTTTCAGGTTTGATCCCGGTAGCAGCAGGTCTCAGCTATGCCAGTGTTGGTGCCCCTCAGTTGCCAAACCAGCCGCACGCACTTCGGCTTCAAGAAAACCTCAAAACGGCGTCAGCAGAAAGTCTATTGGCACGGGTTGAAGCGCGTTTGCGGACACACCCAGACGATGGCAGAGGATGGGATGTGATTGCGCCGTTTTATTATCAAGCCCGACGTTATGGTGAGTCTGCAGATGCGTATCGCAATGCTATGCGCTTGTTGGGCGAAAGCCCGAGCCGAATGATGGGTTATGTCAAAGCTGGTATTGGTGCCAATAATGGCATCGTGACGGAAGAACTGCGCCAGATAACTGAACGCTTGACGAAGGTGGTGCCAGATCGTGCTGAACCTAAATTTTGGCTCGGCCTTGCTCTTGAGCAAGATGGCAATTTTGCAGGAGCTGAAAAAGCATATGCAGACCTACTGGCTTCAGCGACGGACAAGGATCCCTGGCGCAGTATGGTACAAGGCCGCCTTGATGGACTGACCAAGAAAAAGGCAAATTAAAAATCGTGTGGTGAAGTCGGCGCAATAGAGACCTTGATCTCAAGCAAACAGAGAGACGAAAACAAGTTCCATGACCCGCAAACAAAGACGAGCTGTTCTGATTGGTTCTGGCGTTGTTATTTTAACAATCGCTGCATTGTTGGTTTTGTTTGCTTTGCGCGACACCATCGTATTCTTTCACACGCCAAGTGACATCGCAGAGAACAAAGTAAAGATTGGTGAGCGTTTTAGGCTTGGAGGCCTCGTTGCTGAGGGTTCGGTGAAGCGCGGAACGGGGGCAACGGTGACGTTTGCTGTCACTGACACGTTGTCAAAAGTTGACGTTCGCTACACTGGTATTTTACCGGATCTGTTTCGTGAAGGCCAAGGTGTTGTGACCGAGGGTCGGCTCACCGGTGACGGTGGCTTTGAAGCTGATTCAGTGCTCGCCAAACACGATGAGAACTATATGCCTGCTGATGTCGCCAAGGCGCTTGAAGAACGAGGTGTGAAGCTGGGCGAATCCGCAAAACATCCCAATGCAGCAAGCTCCGGTAAGGATGCCGACACCAAATACAACAATAAGGTGAGTCAGTGATTACAGAAACCGGGCACTTTGCTCTTATCTTAGCGTTGATCATCGCGATTGTGCAGATGTCGGTACCGCTATGGGGGGCGCACCAGAACGACAATCGCTTAATGCAAGTCGCCGACCCAGCGGCGATGGCGCAGTTTGGTCTGGTACTTATTTCATTCTGCGCATTGATGCATGCCTACGTCACTTCAGACTTTTCAATTCAGAACGTCGCGCTCAATTCACACACAAGCAAGCCGATGCTCTACAAAATTTCAGGTGTGTGGGGCAATCATGAAGGCTCAATGCTTCTGTGGGTTTTGATCTTAGCACTATTTGGTGCTGCGGTCGCAGCATTCGGCAACAACCTGCCAACCCGCCTCAAAGCAAATGTACTCGCGGTTCAAGCATCAATCTCTGTCGCGTTCCTGCTGTTTATTATTCTGACTTCAAATCCGTTTCTGCGCTTAAACCCCGCGCCGTTTGAGGGGCAAGGCCTCAATCCTATTCTGCAAGATCCAGCTTTGGCATTTCATCCTCCGTTTCTCTACGCTGGGTATGTCGGGTTCTCCATGGCATTTTCATTTTCAATTGCTGCGTTGATAGAAGGCCGCATGGATGCAGCTTGGGCGCGCTGGGTGCGGCCATGGACCTTAGCAGCCTGGATGTGTCTTACCATCGGTATCGCGATGGGGTCTTGGTGGGCCTACTATGAATTGGGATGGGGCGGCTGGTGGTTCTGGGATCCGGTTGAAAATGCGTCATTCATGCCTTGGTTGGCGGGCACCGCACTGCTGCACTGCGCACTTGTTATGGAAAAGCGCGATGCTCTTAAGGTGTGGACAGTTCTACTCGCTATCCTGACGTTTTCGTTGAGCTTGATGGGAACCTTCTTGGTGCGCTCAGGCGTGTTGACGTCGGTGCATGCGTTTGCCGTTGATCCCGAGCGTGGTGTGTTCGTGTTGGCGATTATGCTTCTGTTCACAGGTGGTGGACTGGCGCTATTTGCAAAACGTGCAACTGAACTACGCCGCGGTGGATTGTTTGCTCCGGTCAGTCGCGAAGGCAGTTTGGTTTTAAACAATATCTTGCTGACGACAGGCTGCGCGACGGTTCTCATCGGTACACTATACCCGCTGGCGCTGGAGTCGTTAACGGGTGAAAAGATTTCCGTCGGTCCGCCCTATTTTAATTCAACGTTTGTACCGTTGATGGTGCCGCTCTTAATTGCACTGCCATTTGGTCCGCTATTGGCGTGGAAGCGCGGGGACATTGTGGCCGCTGGCGGTCGGTTAACCTGGGCGATCGTATTGGCCCTGTTGGCCTTTGCATGTGCCAGTGCGCTGTCCGTCGAGGGCCCATGGATGGCGCCATTTGGTCTTGCGCTTGGCGTCTGGGTGATGATGGGTGCAATTTCTGAATTGCTATTTCGCGCCAACCCACATGGTGCCAATTGGCAAACCGCAATACGTCGTGTGCGTCAATTGCCGCGCTCGGTCTTGGGCACAACGTTTGCTCATTTCGGTGTCGGGTTGATGGTATTTGGTATTGTTGCGACAAGTGCGTGGCGCCAAGAGTCTGTTCTTGTCATGCAGCCGGGTAGTACGGCTGACATTGCAGGTTATACATTGACGTTTAAGGGCGCTAAGCCGGAACGTGGACCCAACTACCGCGAAAAGATTGGTGCGTTTGAGGTCACCAAGGGTGGGGCAATGATCACCACCTTGCAGCCCGCTAAACGGGTTTATGATGCACCGCCGCAACCGACGAGCGAAGCTGGTATCTATGCCTCATGGCGTGGCGACCTTTACGCGGTCCTTGGTGATGAGCAGCTTGCCGGTGGTTTTGCCGTCAGACTTTATTTCCATCCCTTTGTGCGCTGCATTTGGATCGGGACATTGATTATGTTCCTCGGTGGTTTCATATCATTGACGGATCGCAGGTTGCGGGTTGGTGCGCCTAAAAAGGCGGTGCGGGCACTACCGGTTGCAGCGGAGTAGGCGGCGTGGGTTTAAGTAGTTTCAAAATTCTCATGCTGGTTTTAGCAAGCGGTGTTTGGTTGCCGATCTGTGCTGCTCACGCAGTTGATCCAGACGAGGTGCTCAAAGACGCAGCTCTTGAGGCGCGTGCTAGGACTTTGTCAGCAGGTCTAAGATGTGTGGTTTGCCAGAACCAGTCGATTGATGATTCTGATGCCCCACTTGCCAAGGACTTGCGGCGTCTGGTGCGTGACCGCCTCAAAGCCGGCGACAGCGACAGCGAAGTGAAAGCCTATATTGTTGATCGCTACGGCACGTTCGTATTACTCAAACCACCATTTGCGCCAAATACGCTTCTGCTCTGGGGGCTGCCGTTTGGGATCGTACTGTTGGCGATGTACGCTGCCTATAGAGCGTTGTTTCGCGCACGCCCCGAGCCCGTCGAAACAGAATCGACAGCCTTGGAACTCTCCAATGATGAGCAGAAACGGTTGGAGAAAATCCTTAAGATGCCAAATAAAGATCACACCTAGGGTGTTACGCGGGCTTTAACGCGTGTGGACGTGGTCAGTTTTGTCTTGTCAGTTTTGATGTCGTCTGCGCGTCCAATAGATCTTTGACGGGACGGACAAATTCTGCAACCGGCACAGCAATATTGGCGATGGGCTTGGAGGCAATGCGATCTACAATTGTGCTCTTGTGCTCAAGGACGCGTGATCGAACGTATGTTCCAACATGCATAGCAATAACTTCAAGACCATAGGGCGTTTCGGTCATAATTGGCGACCCTGATGCAATGGGCCCAGCATCACAATTATGGAACATCAAGCTGTTTGGATTTGAGAAGTCAGCGCGGACATTTGCAGCGTTCTTTGTCCGATTGAGTCCGTGGAGGTTGCATGTTCGCGTTGCAAGTATTGCTGCGCCTTGTTTGTTGATGACAAGTTGTGGTGCAAATAAATTCCCCGCCTGTGGTGACCAATTGTGAGAACGGCTGCGCGATACGAGCTTCAAACCACCGCGCGTGCAAATTGGTTTTTGTAATCGTAGTATGGCCCAGTCGCGATCAGCTTCGATGGGTGCACGAAAGGAGACTCGCGTGCCGCCAGATACGAGGCCTGAAATTTGACTGCTGTTAGAGTCTGAAGAAATTTGCCCTCCCCTTGGAGTGCGCGCGCTTTTCTCGAATATCAAACTTGTATGCTGTGAATTCGTATCGACCGGCTGCGCCCGTAGACAATGGCCGGCCGTTGCGATCAATTTTTTAGATAGACAGAATGCTGTGCAGCGCGGGGCTCCTGTTTTTGATCTCAGAACCCCAATTTTTCCATCGAAGTGGTCTGCAATGCGCTGGGTGGATAATGCCGTGTGTGACGGACCGGGCGTCGGCGTGGATCGGGCGGGCTCCGCCAAGCTTGGGCCGAGAGCACCGAAAACCATCAAAAAGGACAAGGCACAGGCTAAAAACATGCTGGCGCGCAAAACTGGGACATAACCGCGCCAATCCTCCTGAAAAACCAGATTTTTAAACAGTATTACCAATTGTTAAGGTGCCCGAAAGACCGGTGTAAGGCGCTGCCCGTTAGCAAGGGTCCAAACGATATGTCCTTTAACCAAGGAGGTTTGGAATGGACCTACAGCAACAAGCTGGTAACAACGCAAAACTCGGGCCAGCTCAGGCGCGCTTCAAGTCACCGCGCAAAATTGTGTCGGTGTTGACCGCCTTAGCCGTCGTCTCTGGCGGCTTAGCTGTGTCCAACGTCGGATTTTCGCCGCTTGCAAAAGCACAACGTGCAGCCCCGTCACAAAACGTGGTGACTCCGTTTGGTCGCGCGCCCCTTTCCTTCGCCGACATCGTCGAGCAGGTTAAGCCTGCTGTGGTCAGCGTGTCTGTGGTTAACGATGGCTCGAAGGATGAAGCGAAAAACAACGAAAACGGGCCAAAGCTTCCTAATATTCCTGAAGACAGCCCGTTACATGACTTCTTCAAAAACCTGCCAAAACAATTCCGCGGTCGCCCAGGCCCGAGCCAACCACGCCGTGGTCAGGGTTCCGGCTTTATTGTTTCGTCTGACGGGTATGTGGTCACCAACAACCACGTGATTGACGGAGCGACAAAGATTCAAGTCAGCTTTGATGACCTTGAGAAAGTTGATGCAGAACTTGTCGGCACCGACCCGCGTACTGATCTGGCGCTGTTGAAGATGAAAACCACTAAAACATTTCCATCAGTAAAGTTTGCAAAATCCAAGCCACGGGTTGGTGATTGGGCTTTGGCTATTGGAAATCCGTTTGGTCTGGGTGGCACCGTGACAGCCGGTATTGTGTCAGCACTGGCTCGGGATATTAATGAGGGTCCTTATGATTTCATGCAAATCGATGCTGCTGTAAACAAAGGCAACTCAGGTGGCCCAACGTTCAACCTCAACGGTGAAGTTATAGGCGTGAACACCGCGATCTTCAGTCCATCGGGTGGCAATGTCGGCATTGCATTTGCCGTTCCTGCAGCGCGCGTTGAAAAAGTCATTGCCCAGTTGAAGAAAACCGGCACGGTGGCACGTGGTTGGTTGGGCGTTAAAATTCAGAATATTGATGAGGACACAGCTGCGAGCATTGGACTTGCTGTTGCTAAAGGTGCACTCGTTTCTGATGTAACGCCTGATGGTCCTGCCAAGAAAGCTGGTTTTAAAATGCAAGATGCCATTCTTGAAGTGGATGGATCGCAAATTGAAAACAGTCGTGACTTGGCGCGTAAAATCGCCGAAATCGCACCGGGTACGAATGTTGCGGTAAAGGTGTGGCGTGGCAACAGTCACGAGATGATTAATCTGGTTTTGGGCACATTCCCAACATCTACGGCTGAAATTGCCAAGCTACGTCAAGGTAAAGCGCCGACGAAGGACAAAGAAAAAGCAAAGATGGCCTTGAAGCAGCTTGGTCTGACGCTGATGCCCGCGCGGACGGGAGATGACAACGAAGGTGTTGCCATCGCCGAAGTTGAGCCGAAGTCTGATGCGGCTCAAAAAGGCCTGCGTGCTGGCGATGTGATCCTACAAGTCGACCGTCGTCTTGTTTCAGCGCCTGAAGAGGTTGTCTCCAATGTGAAGCGGGTCGAAGATCAAGGGCGTGCTGCAGTGCTGTTATTGATCCAATCAGGCGGGCAAAAGCGGATCGTACCGCTACGCTTTTCCAAGGGTTAGTTA
Source organism: Hyphomicrobiaceae bacterium (assembly GCA_021775735.1). GTDB lineage: Bacteria > Pseudomonadota > Alphaproteobacteria > Rhizobiales > Hyphomicrobiaceae > JAHZKN01. The sequence continues at coordinate 67,678 of JAJFHG010000005.1, read as the reverse complement.
GCATATTTGGCCAAAGCTCGATAAATAGACAGCAAGGCGGTGGGCTTAAAAACAGCGCGCCGCCTTGTTGCATTTCTTTAGTCTGCGAGACTGACCGATCGTTTTTATGCATCCCAAATGCTGAATTGCAAACTGTGACCGGCGACGTGTAAGTTGAAATCTTGAACACAATAAAAAAGACAAGGTGACGAATGCGGGTTTTGGTGATTGAGGATGATCTGGAAACAGCACAGTTTCTGCATAAATCACTCAAAGAAAGTGGACACAGCTCCGATCTTGCAGCGGACGGTGAGCTCGGCCTTTCCATGGCGCAGGGCGGCGGCTACGACGTCTTGATTGTTGACCGCATGTTACCGGAAAAAGATGGCCTAAGCGTCATCAGTGAATTACGTGAGGGTGGCGATCAAACACCTGTTCTTATCCTGTCGGCGCTCGGTGAAGTGGATGACCGCGTGAAAGGATTAAAAGCCGGTGGTGATGATTACCTCACCAAACCTTATGCCTATACCGAACTATTGGCACGTGTTGAGGCTCTCACGCGGCGGGTGACGCCGGGCGAACAAGAAACCCGCTATTTGGTTGGTGATATGGAACTTGATCGATTGTCACATCGGGTGACGCGCGCTGGTCAACAGATCATTCTTCAACCGCGCGAATTTCGATTGCTCGAATATCTGATGAAGAATGCTGGCCAGGTGGTGACGCGGACGATGTTGCTTGAAAATGTCTGGGACTATCACTTTGATCCCCAAACCAATGTCATCGACGTACATGTGTCTCGCCTTAGAGCCAAAATAGATAAGAACTTTGACAAGCCTCTGCTGCATACGATACGCGGGGCGGGATATATGGTTCGTGAAGACGCCAGCTAATTCCCTGACATCTGTCCTGCACTCTCACATGTTTGGCCGTGCCGCATGGGTTGCGGCGCTGTTTGTGTTAGCCGCTGTGGGAATTGCGATTCTAGTGATGTGGCGGACCAGTGACCTTCTGGTTAGCCAAGTCGTTACGTCATTGGAGCATGAAGCGCATGCAGCGGTGCTTGAGTATCAGCGCCACGGTCTGGCGCACGTGTCGGAGACTGTGGCGCGCAAAAGTAGCGTCAAAGGTCCTAGCCTCTATTATTTGGAAAATGCCGCCAGCGCTTATCTCGCAGGCAATCTAAAAACCATCCCTGACACCCTACGCGGCACCAACAAAGGTGGTGTCTTTCGTTATTCGGCTATTGGCCCAACCGGGAGCTCTATTGAGCGCTCTGGTGTTGCTTTGCGCCAGAAGTTGGGGGCTGATGGTGTTCTGCTTGTTGGTCGCGACATCGAAGATGTTGGAGCCTTTTCAAGCTGGTTACGTTGGTTTTTGTTCGCCGCTTTTGGTGCACTGACACTTGCAGCAATCGCCGCTGGGTACGCGATTAGCCGTGCCTTTTTAAACCGACTTGCTGCGGTTAACGTCACAGCGCAATCCATCATGCAAGGCGACTTAAATGAGCGCGTTCCGCTGTCAGGACGCCACGATGAGTTGGATGACGTCTCCCGCAACCTCAATCACATGCTGGATCGCATCAATCAGTTGATGCTGGGCCTGAGAGAAGTTTCAGACAATATTGCTCATGATTTAAAAACGCCCCTGAACAGGCTGCGCAATCGAGCTGAAGGCGCATTACGTGATCCACGTGGTGGCGATGCTTATCGCGAAGGCTTGGAACGGACGATTGAAGAAGCCGATGGGCTTATACGTACCTTCAATGCGTTACTTTTGATCGCGCGGTTGGAAGCAGGCTCCATTGAAGAAACTGCCGTGACATTTGATCTGGCCGAAATCTTGGATGACGTCAGCGAGCTTTATCAACCGGTTGCAGAAGAACATGGTCTCACCATCGAAACGTTTGCTCCAAACCCGGTGCAAATACACGCCAACAAGCAATTGATTGTACAAGCGCTCGCAAATCTTATCGACAACGCCATTAAATATGGTCGCAAGGCGGTGGCGGGGGAAAAGGCGCCCCTGCGTGTCACCGCAAAAGTGTTTGTTGAGGATGAATTGGCTGTGATGGAGGTTGGTGATCATGGCCCAGGTATTAGCCTGCAAGACCGCGACCGGGTTTTGAAACGCTTCGTGCGCCTTGAACAAAGCCGCACCCAACCAGGTACAGGCCTCGGACTTTCCCTTGTTGCAGCAGTTGCGCGGATGCACCGTGGAACGGTAGAGTTAGATGACAATAATCCGGGCCTGCGTGTGACCTTGAAGTTTCCACACCAAAGCGACCGCTAAAAACCAGCGCCGGATCCAACTGACTAGTTTTTGTGACCCGGGCAGAGGTGATGGACGCAACATCTGAAGAAAGCAAGCAGTCGTCGCTGGCAGAGCGCGTTCAAACAGCACCTCTGAGCTGCAGTGAAGCGCGCGTTCAAGCTGATCTTGATGATCTGTGCGCCATGGCAGCAGAGAATGAAGAGTTGGGACAACTCAATGAGCTCCTCAAAGTTCAACGCGTCCGAGAGCTGATCAGCGGTATCTATTCTGGGTCACCTTATCTATCAGGTTTGATCCGCCAATCCCCTCAGCGATTACAAACGCTACTGACATCCGATCCAAAGACACGATTTGAAGCTGCGCGCCTTGAAATGGAACAAGCGCTCGCGCAGTCACAATCGTTTGACGATGCAATGCGCGGCCTTCGAAAATTTAAGTGTGAGGTTGCGCTTTTAACAGCACTTGCTGATCTGGCGGGCGTTTGGCCAGTGATGCAGGTCACCGACGTTCTGTCTGAAACAGCAGACACCACCCTGCAAAGCGCCGTTCGGTTCTTGTTTCTCCAGGCCATTGAGGCCGGTGATTGGTTGGCGGACACATCTGCCGATGCCGATCAAGAACGACCAGATGTGAACTCTGGTTACATTATACTCGCAATGGGAAAACATGGCGCGCGTGAACTAAATTACTCAAGCGATATTGATCTCATAATCTTCTTCGACCCTGAAAAGGCACGCTTGCGTGATGGTCTTGAAGCGCAAACGTTTTTTGTTCGTATGACGCGCGATCTGGTGCGACTGATGGATGAGCGCACACGTGACGGCTACGTCTTTCGAACAGATCTACGCTTACGCCCTGATGCGGGCGCAACGCAAGCCGCCCTCTCTGTCGATGCCGCGCTCTACTATTATGAAAGTGTTGGACAAAATTGGGAGCGCGCCGCACTTCTCAAAGCGCGCCCGGCAGCCGGTGATATTACAGCGGGAGAAGCAATACTCAACGACCTATCACCCTATATTTGGCGCAAATATCTCGACTTTGCAGCTATCTCAGACATTCATGCAATGAAGAGACAGGTGCATGCTTTCCGCGGATTGGGTGAAATTTCGGTAGCTGGACATAACGTCAAGCTCGGCCGGGGCGGCATTCGTGAAATTGAATTTTTTGCACAAACCCAACAACTCATCGCAGGGGGCCGACAGCCCGAACTGCGCGTGCGCCAGACATTGACCGCGCTCAAACGCTTAGAGGAGCGGGAATGGATTACGCCTGATGTCCATTCCGATTTGGCGCACGCTTATCAATTCCTAAGGTCGCTTGAACATCGCATTCAAATGGTTGCTGATGAGCAAACGCATGAGTTGCCGGCAGATGATATGCGTTTGCTCTCACTGGCGCGGTTTTGTGGATATAACGATGTCGCCGCTCTTACCGCTGCTGTGGTGCCAATTTTTGAGAGCGTACAAAGCCATTATGCTGAGCTATTTGAAGATGATCCCGACAGTCTTAGCCCAGACATGACTCTTGTGTTTGCGGGTGAAGATGATGATCCTGACACACTCAAAAATTTGACAAAGATGGGGTTTACGCAACCGCAGAATGTCGTAGCAGGTGTGCGGGCCTGGCACCGGGGACGCTATCGTGCGGTGAGCTCCAAAGGTGGCCAGGAGCGGTTGACAGAAGTTCAGCCCTTTTTGATTCAGGCACTTTCGGAAACATCTGATCCAGATCGTGCATTTACAGGCTTTGACCGTTTTCTTGCAGAACTGCCGACGGGTGTGCAGTTGTTTTCTGTTCTCAAAGCCAATCCTAGTCTGCTCAAGTTATTCGCTGACATTATGGGCACTGCACCACGCATGGCGCGCATCTTATCGCGTCGGCGGCGCTTGCTCGATGCTGTGCTTGATCCGCGCACCTTTAGTGTATTGCCTGATGCTTCGGAAATTGACCAAATCATCGCCACTGAATTTGCTGGCGCCGAAGATTTTCAGGAGATTCTCGACCGAGCGCGCATTGTCGGCAATGAGCAGATGTTTCTGATCGGCGTGCGCATTTTGACGGGAACGATAAATGCCAGCAAGGCAGGTGGTGCTTATGCATTACTGGCCGAGCGTCTCATCATCGCACTCGAACGTGTCGTGGATCAGGAATTAATGGATGGTCATGGAGTCTTAAAGGGCGGTGGTACCGCCGTTGTGACTATGGGCAAACTCGGCGGGCTGGAAATGACAGCGTCGTCAGATCTGGATTTGATTATCATCTATGACTTTGATGCAAGCGTCACAGAAACAGATGGTGCAAAACCATTGGCGCCCAGCCAATATTATGCACGACTGACGCAACGCTTGATCACGGCACTTTCCGCACCAACGCCTGAGGGTATGTTGTATGAAGTTGATATGCGGCTGCGCCCGTCTGGCAACAAGGGCCCGGTTGCAACGGCGCTCGTAAGCTTTGTTGACTACCAGGTGAGGGAAGCGTGGACATGGGAACATATGGCGCTTACCCGCGCGCGCGTCGTGTCAGGGTCTGATGCGCTAAAAGTGAAGGTGGAAGCTGCAATCCATGAGGTTTTGGTAACAGAGCGAACGCCATCTAAGATTGCCACAGATGTGCGAGACATGCGCGATCGAATATTGGAGCAAAAGAAAACAGACAATATTTGGGATTTGAAACAGGCGCGCGGTGGTTTTGTTGATTTGGAATTTATCGCGCAATACCTGCAATTGATCCATGCGCACGCGCATCCAAGTGTGCTTGATCAAACAACAGTAAAAGCATTGCGCAAGCTTATGGATGCCAAGTGCCTGGAGCAAAGCGATGGCGAAGCGCTCATTAACGCCTCCCGCCTACTCCATGATCTTGGCCAGATCCTACGGCTTTGCCTGGATGAGGATTTTGATCCTCAAAAAGCGCCAAAGGGCTTGAAAGACCTCTTGGCCAGGGCGGGAGATAGCCCCAGTTTTGAAGCCCTTGAGGCAAAACTGCGGGATACATTGGCTGAAGTTCAGATGATTTATGATCGTATTGTCGCCTAAAACCAGGTTTTGGGGCGCGGTCAGACGTCTGAGCGACGGATTTTGTCCCGCTGTCACGTTCCCTCTTATGATGGGAACCATAGACGTACAAGGTCTCAGCTAGGCTTATGCAACTTGCTCGGGTATCAGAACGATCACGACCAATGGGGGGCGGCCACGTGAACGAAGGTCCACAGGATCATGGCTCTCAACGCCCTGGCCCAAGGGCTGTTGCGACCACTGCGCGCGATCAGAAGAGTTCTGGGTCCATCTCCTTAGGTGACGAGGTGGAGTTAGTTTCCCGTGCCCGAGATGGTGACCAACAGGCGTTTCGTGTTTTGGTGGACCGGCATTTGTCCATGATCGTTGCTGGAGCGCGGCACTTGTTGAGTGATGCCAGTGAAGCTGAAGACGTTGCGCAAGAAACATTTGTACGGCTGTGGCAGCGGGCCAATGATATCGAAGTAGGTGAGGCCGGTGTGCGGCCTTGGTTGCGCAAGGTCAGTCGCAATTTGGCAATTGATCGTCTGCGGGCGACCAAACGACTTGATGTCGTTGCTGAAGTTCCCGAGCACGGTGAGGCTGCAACTCAGCACACGCATGTTGAAGACCAGGACCGCGCCAATCAAGTTGCAACCGCGCTTGCTGCCTTGCCAGACAGACAACGTGTCGCTTTAACGTTATTTCATTTTGAAGACCTCAGCCAGGTGGAGGTCGCAGATGCACTTTCGTGTTCTGTTGAAGCCGTTGAATCGCTCTTATCGCGTGCACGTCGACGTCTTAAGACCGACTTAAAAGATACTTGGCGCGCGATCCTGAATGACCCGGGGGGCGAATGATGAGAGACGATAAGAGATTGACACGAACGCCAGGTACACAAAGCTCCGATGAGCGACGGAATGAAAGACTGAACTGATGAGTGAACAGAAAACAATCAACCGGGCTCTGTTGGTGGAGACCCTTGAAAAGTATGGTGCTGATTGCGCGCGCTGGCCTGACAATACACGCGCTGGGCTTGAGGCGTTGATCGCAGAAGATCCGTTGGCAAAATCGGCCATGGATGAGTTTGCAGCCTTCGATCAGCTTCTTACCAATGTCGGTGACAGGGCCGGCGAACAAAGCATAGCGCGCCACGATGCATTGGCTGAAAAAATCATGCGATCGGTTGCAGCCGAAGCAACGCAGCTCGATAACAGCGATACAGTCGTGCCCTTTGAGCCTGCGCGTCGGCGGGTGCAACAGACAAAACGCACGAAGAGCGTTTGGCCAAACGTTGCTGCAGCAGGTGCATTGGCTGCGTCTTTGGTGCTTGGGATTACGATTGGTATCACCGGAGTTGCAAACTCGACGTTGGCACCTGTTTCTGAAGTCTTGGGTCTTGGAGACATTGCGACAGAAACCGTCGCGCTGTCTGACCCTATTTTCGATGCCGTTGATGACAATTCATTTGACGAAGATGTCCTTTAAGTGAGGGTGAACACATGCCAACAACAGGTTTTGCCGGTCTAAGTTGGGTCCTAAAAAGCGTGATGATCACATCATTAGCGCTTAATCTGTTGGTGGTTGGTGCGCTTGCAACGGCGTGGTATCGCCACGGTGGCAAGCATTTCCATCATGGTGGAGGTGTGGAGCGTAGCCTTATGCACTACGCGCGTCGCGAGTTGCCGCGTGAGAAGTGGCGTGAGCTCAAAAAAGCATGGCGCAAAGAGCGCGAGTCTCTGCGTCCATTATTTGAGGACGTTCGTGCGGCGCGCAAAAATGTCGGTACAGTTCTGCAAGCTGAGACCTATGATCGTTCGCGTGTAGAGGCTGCGTTGGATCAGGTCAGACAGAAACGTATTATGGTGCGCCAAAGCGTGTTACCAAAGTTCTTGGATCAGATAGAAACGTTGACTGAAGAGGAACGGCGCGCCTTTGGCCAATTCATCCAAGAGGATCGGCGCGGCAAATGGCGTCGCCATAGGCGGTGGCGCCACCGCGACTAGACCAGCCTGCATTTCATTAAAAGCAGATAAGCTGTCTCCTTGTTCGAAGGAGATCAAACGATCCAACGCTATCCAGTGATCTTGCGGGCCCAGGTACACCTCCGAGGCACACCTCGGCGCAAAAGTTTAGCGTTTTTTGGCCGCTCGTTTAAGCGAAGGTTTTATTCACCGTGCGTGTGTTGAGAGGCTGCGGCGAAGGCTTAGTCAGAGAAGAAATCCGATTGCATCGGACAGTCAAACAAGGTCGTAGCGGACCAAATGCCGATATCGCTCACGCCTGTTACCAATGTTGTTCCCTGCAGCTCAAGAAGCGCCTGGGCGATGGCCAAAGATAAAGAAGCTGCTGTCTTGGATTGCGGGGGTTTGGAGCACTGTGTTGAAACTTCAATTTCAACAATTTCACCGCATTGATTGGCGCGTACGATAATTGTGCCGTCTTGTGCGGTACGCTTCACCGCTTCTGAGAAGAGATTTACAAAGGTCTGCTTCAACGGTCGGTTATCAGCATTGACGTTCAGGCCGTCTGCAAAATCCAGCTTAAGAGATATGGATTTGTTGTCAGCTTCGGCAGCGAAAAAACTCCAGGATTCAAGAAGTGTGTCTGTTAAGTTGCTTGTTTGAGTGAGGCCTTCAAAAGCGGGCCTGTTTGCGAGCAGACTTGTCATAGCCAGAGTATCTTCAGCGGATTTGAGAAGTTCCTGACCGCTGTCACGAATGTGGGCCAAGTATTCTCGGTATTTTGGATTTTCAAGGGGGCCCAAAAGCTCTGCGTTCATGACATCAGAAAAGCCAATCATGGCATTAAGCGGTGTGCGTAGCTCATGGCTCACTTGGGACATCAGGTCTGTCCAATCCGCAGATGGGGTGCGATGTGCAGTTGCGGACATGACGAGCGAGGTATTCATTGGCGTTTGTTGGCGTGCGTGATGCAGGGCAGTAAGGTTGTCCCGTGTCGCGGTGGGTGCTTCATGCGTGGCGACCTGTGATGGCACCGACATCAGTGGGGCGGGTGTGTCGTCTATGAAGCTTTGAGAGATGATTAGCTGACGGCGCTCAAACATCATGAGCGTCGCAAATAGCAGTCCATAGCCGATGACCAAAGTTGGCCAAACAGCATTGTTGGCCGTGCTTGATGTGATGTCGGCAAGCACAATGTGCAGGCCTGCCATAAAAAGAAGGATGCTCGTGGTCGTGCTTTTATTAAGCCCTAAACCTAGCGACTGCAGCGATTTTAGCGCATAACCCGACCTTACGTTGGACACAGAGTCCCCCGTTGGACGGGCGGAGTATTGGTCCGCCATCCTTCAATCCCTCTCAATAAGATCTGCCCAATCTTATATGTTCACTCAGCCCTGCGATTTTAGAGTGATTTTTGTCACCGAATCGCTTGTCCAGACTCGCTGATTCGCGACTCGCCTGTCGAGGGAGAATAAATCCGTCAAGTCGTTTTTTTGGCGCTGTGGTGCTGGGTGAGTCTTGGCGAGCACGCCTTATGCTAATTTAGGCATTAAGGATTTTCGTAGCGATCTCAAAGACGTCGCGCGATATGCCCTTGGCTGATGCAACACGAGCCAGGGCCTTGCGGGCTAATTTACGCCGTTTCTTTTCCAGTGCATGCCAGGACTTAAAGCAGCCCAGTAAGCGCGCTGCTATTTGTGGGTTCACGCGATCAAGCGCAATGACTTGATCAGCGGCAAACTGATAGCCCTTGCCGTCAGGTCGATTGAATTGCACCGGATTTTGCATCACGAAGTTGCCAATCAGTGCCCGTACCTTGTTCGGCGCTTTGACGCTGTAGAGTGGGTGCTTGGTTAGGGCCTTGACCTGTTTCAACGTGTCCTTACGTGGTGATTGGGCTTGGGCAGCAAACCAAGTATCAATCACAACATGGTCGCCCTTCCATTTATTGTGAAACCGCTTTAGCGCTTTTTTTCCGTTATCACCCGGACTGGCCGCTAAGAGGAGGAGAGCGTAGGCCTCATCTGTCATGTTGTTGGCAGATGTAAAGTGTTTGGCCAGCCGCTTAACGTCCTTGGTCGTGCCGCGCTTCGCGAGCAGCGAAAGTGCTGCGTTTCGCAATGATCTCTCGCCTGCACTTCTGGCGTCAGGCGAAAACGTTTTTGAGGTCGGCTTGGTGTGAAAGATCTGTTTTAGCGTATCGCCAAGGTGACGTGCCATCAATTTGGAGAGACGGTTGTGCGCTTTGGCGATCGCTTGTGGATCGACGTTCTTTCCGATTTCGCGCGCAAGGTCGGCTTGGCTTGGAAGATGCAATAATTCGGTACGATATGCTGCTTCTAAACTGTGATCCGAGATGGCTGGTTGAAGGGCGCGCGCATAGGATTTTGCCAGCTTTTGTTGTTTGCTTCTGCTGCGCGTTTTTATCATTTTCAAAAGCGTGCGGGTGGCAAACTGATTGGCCGCTTGCCAGCGGTTATACAAGTCAGGGTCATGGCCTATCAAAAACGCCAGATCGCGATCTGAGACATTCATCGTCAGTTTGACCGGCGCAGAGAAATCCCGCAGCAGCGACCCAACAGGGCGCGACTTAATTCCTTTAAAGCGGAACGTGTGACGGCGTTTTGTAATCTGTAGAAGACCACCTGGGCCGATGTCACCGCGCGAAAGCTTAAGTTTCAGCGCTTTTCCCTTGCGGTCTAATAATCCAACTTTAAGCGGGATGTGCAACGGCAGTTTCCTGGTCCCATCGGCGGTGGGCGGTGTCACTTGTTCAACGTTGAGAATGGCCTGTTTCTTTTTCTTATCAAATTTCAGTTGGCAAATCAGTTCTGGCGTGCCCGCTTGTTCATACCACCGTGCGAAGTGTTTGAGATCTTTCCCCGTTGCGTCTTCAAAGCAGGCAATGAAGTCCTCAATGGTTGCTGCATCCCCGTCGTGGCGCTCAAAGTAGAGATCCATGCCGTCTTTAAAGCCGCGCTTGCCAAGCAATGTTGCAATCATACGGACAAGTTCAGCCCCCTTCTCATAGACGGTGGTCGTATAGAAGTTATTGATCTCGATATACGATTTTGGCCGGACGGGATGGGCGAGGGGGCCTGCATCTTCTGCAAACTGATAGGCTTTCAAGCGGCGCACATCGCTGATGCGTTGCACGACGCGCGAGCGTTCATCGGCAGAAAACTCTTGATCACGATAAACCGTCAAGCCTTCTTTTAGGCACAACTGGAACCAATCGCGACAGGTGATCCGGTTGCCAGTCCAGTTATGGAAATATTCATGGGCAACCACGCTTTCGATGGCAGCGAATGTCGCATCGGTTGCTGTGGTTGGCGATGCGAGGATCAGGCGGTCGTTAAAGATGTTAAGCCCTTTATTCTCCATTGCGCCAAGATTGAAATCGGATACGGCTACAATATTAAAGACTTCAAGGTCGTAGACGCGTCCAAAGCGTTGCTCATCCCATTTCATAGACCGCTTTAGAGAATCCATTGCCCAGACGGCACGTTCTTCTTTGCCATGCTCAACGTAAACTCGCAGGTCAACCGTTTCCCCGTCCATCGTCTCAAAGGACGAAGCGATGGAGGAAAGGTCGCCACCGACCATGGCAAACAAATAGCAGGGCTTTGGGTGGGGATCTTTCCAAACCACATAGTGGCGACCGTCTTGGCCAAGCGTGCCGCGCTCTACCATGTTGCCGTTGGCGAGAAGGACAGGGGCTTCGTTCTTATCCGCATCTATCTGCACGGTGTAGCGGGAGAGCACGTCAGGTCGGTCGAGGAAGTAAGTGATGTGGCGAAATCCCTGAGCTTCGCATTGTGTGCAGTAAACACCACGCGAACGATAAAGACCTTCAAGACGCGTGTTGGCTTGTGGGTTGACCGTGGTTTCGATTTCAAGTGTGAACGGTGCATCGCCGTCTGGCAGATTGGTCAACGTGAGTGCATCCTTGCTGACCACATAATCCGTCGAGTTAAGCGTCTTGCGATTGCAACGTACCGGACCAAGCACGAGGTGTTCACCATCAAGGCGCAATCTGGATGCCGCCCGCTTAGCTTTTGGATTTCGCCGGACTTTCATCCGGTTGATGATTTTTGTCTCAGAGGCATGAAGCGATACTTTCAGATTGACGGTATCTATCAGAAAGTCAGGTGGACGATAGTCTTTGAGGCGCACGGGGCGCGGGGTATCAGTCTTCATGGTCTTGTGTTTGAGCCTGTTAAAAAACCACGAGCGCTTGATCAGCCCCTGGTATTGTTTTTTTTCTAATGCGGGCCATAACTGGCAACGACGTTTTGGACACGTTGCCGATCGCCGTTGGGCCTGGGTTATCTCATCTGGATTATGGCATGCCAGCCTTACCAAATTCCGCCCAAAATCTCGGATTTCAGGGACAACACGAGCATAAGGTAAACAACGTTGTGGCAGAACCCCTGGAGGGGATGGAGTCCGGATCCCGAGGCAACCGATGTATGCTGAGGCTCAAAAGCTGGGATAGACGTGCACACGAACGTGTGCGATCTGTGTCGTTTCACTTTTCTTAAAGCAAGAAGCCCCGTGACAGAGCACGCCCATAAATTCTGCATCGCGCCGATGATGGACTGGACGGACCGGCATTGTCGGTACTTTCACCGTCTCATGACGACGCACGCGCGTCTCTATACAGAGATGGTGACGGCGGATGCTTTGATTTATGGCCCGCGGGAGCGGCTCTTGAAATTTGCCACCGCGGAGCATCCTGTGGCTTTGCAATTGGGCGGTAGTGATCCCGTAAAACTCGCAGAGGCTGCAACGTTTGGAGCTGAAGCGGGATATGATGAAATCAATCTCAATGTCGGTTGCCCATCTGATCGTGTCCAAAGCGGAACGTTTGGGGCCTGCTTGATGGCCGAGCCAGGTGTTGTGGCAGGTCTTGTAACCGCGATGCGCCACGCGGTCTCAATCCGTGTGACGGTAAAGTGTCGGATCGGTATTGATGACCAAGATCAGGACCAGGATCTGGCACGGTTTATTGATTGCGTCGCAGATGCTGGCTGCGATACGTTTATTGTCCATGCACGCAAGGCCTGGCTTAGCGGACTGTCACCAAAGCAAAATCGCGAAGTGCCTCCGCTTAATTATGCGCGCGTATGGCGCTTAAAAGAAGCGCGACCCGATCTCAACATTATTATCAATGGCGGCATAAGCTCACTTGCAGAGTGCCAAGACCACCTTCGTCATGTCGATGGCGTAATGGTTGGCCGTGCGGCGTATCAAACGCCTTATATGTTGTCTGAAGTGGATCAAACCTTTTTTGGCGTCAGCGATACACCGCTCAGTCGGCGCGCTGTGATTGAGAAGCTGAAACCTTATATCGCCGAACACCTTCAATCAGGCGGGCGTCTCAACAATATCACACGGCATGTTCTTGGTCTTTATCATGGTCAAAAGCGCGCGCGCCTCTATCGACGCCACCTCAGCGAATATGCACCAAAGCTCGGCAGTGACCTGTCTGTTCTCGATGATGCACTCGGCTGTGTTGAAGGTCTGCACCAGACAACGCGTGGACCTGAAGCAGCATGAGATGGGGCATGGGGTGCGCATTTAGATGATCAGCCAACTGGTTTATACTGACATTGCTGTCTGGGTCAGTGCCCATGCTGGTGTGGTGATTGTTTTGCTTTTGGCCGGAGTCCTCGCAGGTTTTCTTGCCGGGCTTTTGGGTATAGGTGGCGGTGGTGTACTGGTGCCGGTGCTCTACGAGATATTTCGTATTCTGGGTGTCAACCCTGAACTTCACATGCATCTCACGCTTGGCACGACGTTGGCAATCTTGGCTCCAACGACGGTCAGATCATTTCGCGGACACTTTGCAAAAGGAACCGTTGATATGGCGCTTTGGCGCCGTTTTGCGCCTTGGGTGTTGTTCGGTGTGTGTGCCGGCGTTGTGACGGCAGGCAGTGCGTCGGGCGTTACGTTGAAATGGGTTTGGATTCTGGTTTCGGCGTTGGTTGCTGCCAAGCTTGCATTCGGTCGTGAAGATTGGCAGCTCAGCGAAAGCGTGCCGCGGGCTCCATGGTTGGAAGGTGCATTTTTCGGTTTTGGCTGGTTGTCGACACTGATGAGCATTGGGGGTGGCACGTTTGTGGTGCCGTATTTAACACTCTATGGCCGCTCCATCCTTTCAGCAGTCGCAAGTGCTGCAAGTTTTGGACCCCTGATCGCGATTCCAGGTGTGCTTGGATATGTCTGGGCCGGGTGGGGCTCTGAAACTGATTTGCCTTGGACCATCGGCTATGTGTCTGTGGCGGCTGCACTGGTTGTTGCACCAGTAAGTGTTTTGGCGGCCCCGTTTGGGGTGCGTTTGGCGCATGGTGTAAAACGGCGCACGCTGGAACTGTCGTTCGCCGCGTTTCTAGCCTTCGTCTGTATCCGCTTTTTGATGACACTTTAGCGGCGTGTGCAGACTGGATTAGATCTTTTGGTTATAGGCACCAACTTCCGGGTGCGTTGCAATTTGTCCGTCGAGATCTGCAAATATAGCCTTCATGTTGGCCTCTGATGTTGGGCTTTCCACCACAACGACCAATTCAGGTTTGTTCGACGAAGCGCGTACGAGGCCCCATGTGCCATCTTCTAAAACAACGCGCACGCCATTGACCGTAATCAATTCGCGCACCGCTTGACCGGCAATCATCTCGCCGCGATCTGCAACACCTTGGTAGTGCGCAACGATCTTGTCGACGACACCGTATTTTGTTTCGTCATTACAGTGTGGCGACATGGTTGGCGATTGAAATGTCGTTGGTAAGGCAGCGCGCAGATCAGCCATCGACTCATCTGGATTGCGGGCTAGCATGTCACAAACAGCAAGAGCAGCAATAATGCCATCATCATAACCGCGACCAAGAGGTGGGTTGAAGAAGAAGTGTCCTGATTTTTCAAATCCAACGAGCGATTTGGTCTCGTGGCTAAAGCGCTTGATGTAAGAGTGGCCTGTTTTCCAATACGTGGTTGTTGCTCCATTCGCGTTCAGCACCGGGTCAGTCATAAACAGACCCGTTGACTTCACATCAGCAACAAACTTTGCGCCCTTGTGGCGTGCAGATATATCGCGGGCGAGCATCACCCCAACTTTGTCGGCAAAGATTTCGTGGCCTTCGTTGTCAACGACGCCACAGCGGTCGCCATCCCCATCGAAGGCTAGGCCGACGTCTGCACCGGTTTCCTTTACCTTGGCCGCCACAGCATTGAGCATGGCGAGGTCTTCCGGGTTCGGGTTGTGGTTTGGAAAGCTATGGTCAAGGTCTGCATGAAGCGGGATCACTTCGCAACCAACAGCAGCCAACACATCTGGCGCAAAGGCGCCTGCCGTGCCGTTGCCACAGGCGGCAACAACTTTTAAAGGCCGGGTCAGTTTTTCACGTGCCGTGAGATCCGCTTTGTAGCGCTCGAACATGTCAGCCACAAAGTGATAGCGGCCATTGCCTGACTCTGTAAATTTACCGCTGAGGACAATCTCTTTGAGACGGCTCATCTCATCTGGGCCGAACGTCAGCGGTCGCGACAGACCCATTTTGATGCCCGTCCAGCCATTGTCGTTGTGACTTGCCGTCACCATCGCAACGCCTTCCACATCAAGGTCAAATTGCGCAAAGTATGCCATTGGCGACAGCGCCAAGCCAATGTCAAAGACCTCACAGCCACCGGCAAGAAGCCCGGTCATCAAGGCTTGTTTCACGGCCGCCGAATACCAACGATAATCATGTCCGACGACAATTCGTTTTGGAACCTTGCGTTCAGCAAACAGAGTTGCCACGCCGAGGCCAACAGCGTTGAGACCCATTAAATTGATCTCTTCAGGAAACAACCAGCGCGCATCATATTCGCGAAACCCAGTTGGTTTAACTTGAGGTAGGCGCTCAAAATCCGCACTGTTCGGAGCCAGTTGTGCAACAGGTTTTGGTAACATGGGTTTTGGCTTCCATAATGAGCTACACAAGGCTGTACTGCCCTGTATAGGTGGCGCGTGTGTTGATGTCGATGTGATCTGGGTCTGCGCAATCTTTATTTAGCTTAGTTCTCAAGAATAAGCTCACCTGAGCGCATATCAACTCGGTCTAAGCGCGACAGGAAGGACATGCCAAGAAGCGTTGTTTTTAGGCGGCCAGGCTCTGATACTGCGGCACGGACATCGCGGACTTCAATACTACCGATGCTTACACTGTGCAATGTAACAGGCGCGACGCGAGCAACGCCATTAGCTGTATTTACGCGGTGGGTAAAATTGGAGTCATTGAGGAAGATGCCAGCACGTTCCGCATCTTCATACGTTAGGGCAACCATGCTTGCACCCGAGTCGACCATCACATCGATGGAGCGGCCATTGACATCCGCTTCCGTAAAGAAGTGACCATAACGGCTTGCCTTTAGGCTGACGCTATCTGGATGGTGGGAATTCGCGTGCGTTTGGCGAAGTGTTGCTTGCTGAGGCATCCGAAGGTCGTCTGCATTGGGTACGCCTAGGACGTTATTGGCATAAGTTTTAAGTTCGTCATAGTTGGCCAGTGCTGTTGCCAAAAGGCAGGCGGCACAAAACCAACTTGCAACTTCAAACATCAATGAGCGGGTGCCAGTAGAAAGCGACATGAATTCTCACACTCAGAACTAGAAACGACCGTGCCGAGTTGATCACACCAGTTGGTGCTCATCCCTTCAGGGTCAGAAATTCACCAGAGAACTCATAAGACTGCAAACGCCTTAAGAAACTCATACCGAGCAGGCTGCTGGATAGTGCGCCAGGTTTTGTAACCAGGGCTTCAATATCGTTAATCACGATGGAGCCAATGGTCACTGAACGAAGCTTAATCGGGGCCGCAAACGCCGTTCCATTGGCCGTGTTGACGGCAACGGTGTAGTTAAGAGTGCTGATGTCGATGCCCGCTTTTTGGGCGTCCCTTGGGTTGAGAACAACGGTTGAAGCACCGGTATCGACGAGCAGATTCATAGACGCATTGTTAACTTTGCCGCGCGCTGAAAAATGTCCATCCATTTGGCGGCGAATGCGGACTGCACTGCGCCCCGTCTCTTCCACTGGAAAAGTGATCCCTACTCCAGGCGGGACCGTTTCAATGGCGACACGTCTGGCAGCCGTTGAAAGGTCGTTGCGGAATGTGTAGCCGACGGCGAGGGTGACAATGATACCAAGCCAGATCGCCGCGTGGCGCAACGCCGTTGCAGCGCGACCACGATAGTCGGACAGCAGCGACATCAAATAAACCATCAAAACAACGGCGATCACCGCGAAAATAATTAGTTCCGTGGTGCCGTAGCCTGAAAGATCAACCCCAAGGTAAGAAATCACAAAGACGCCAACCAGTGCCAGAAGTGCTGCCGTGATCAGATATCCCACAGGTACGTCCTTACTTTGTCTGGATGTTGGATTTTCGTGTTTTGAGAGTGTGTATAATATCTCGGCGTTCGTCATTGGAGTATGACCCCCAACGGGCAATTTGTTCAAGACTGCGGCCGCAACCCTCGCACAAGCCGGTGCCTTGATCGATGACACAGACGTTAATGCACGGCGTTTCAATCATAGTCGAAATGACTTTTGATCCAATTGTTTTTAATGCGGATACCAGATACCAACAGCGCGGTTTTTCCCGACTTTGAGTGCGCTTTTAGGCGCCCCGATGGCGAATGGCAATAAAGCACGCGACAAAGACAGTGTTTGCCGCGTGTGAACGGTGGGTTGGCGATTAAAACGTTGAAGGCGACCTACGCGAGGGTCAATCGCTTGCCGACAGTGGCGTGGACGTGTCTGGTGCCGCGATCAGGCGTGGCTTGCGCCGGGACACTTGGTTGCTACCCTCTTGAGCGCTTGGTACGGAAGGAGCGGATGCTGGTGCGTTATGGTCTGACCTGTCATCAATGGCACTATACACGGGCTGGTCTTTCATGGTCCGCGAACTTGGCAGCTGCACAATTGCCTGGGTACCCTTGCGTAGCTCAGACTTTAGTTCAAAGGTTCCTTGGTGAAGATCAACAAGGCTTTGCACGATCGGCAAGCCGAGCCCTGTGCCACCCTCGGCTGTTTCGTGAGCCAGCGAACCCTGACCAAAGGCTTGCATGACTTTCGGCAACTCATCGGCCGGAATGCCAGGACCATCATCGCTGACGACGATGGTTTGGCCACCGTTCTCCATGGACTTGATTGAGACAACGACAGAGCCACCTTTTGGTGTAAATTTCAGGGCGTTTGACATCAGATTGAGACAGACCTGACGAATTGCGCGTTGATCAACCCAGACCTGAGGCAGGTCATCGGCATAATCTTCAACCAGATGAACACCTTTGTTTTGTGCTCGCAGTCGAAGTAGGCGATGACAGTCATCGGCGACATCAGCAAGGTCAACACCCTCTTCGTGCAAGTCGTAGCGACCTGCTTCAATGCGCGACAAGTCAAGAATTTCGTTAATCAGGTGCAGTAGATGTTTACCGCTATCGTGGATGTTGTTGGCGTAATCACGATAGGTTGGGTTTGAGTGTTGGCCAAGGAGCTCTGCCTTCATAACTTCAGCAAATCCCATGATGGCGTTCAATGGGGTTCTGAGTTCGTGACTCATCGTGGCAAGGAACCGAGATTTGGCTTTGTTGGCACCTTCAGCGCGCCGACGTGCTTCATCGGACACGAGCTTTTCTTCTTCCAACGCGGCGATCAACGTGTCCTTTTGAGCTCGAAACTCGAGCATCGCCAGAGCGGTTGAATGCAAACCCTTAGCCAAGAACAAAAAATAGATGTGGACACCAATCGCCATAGAGGCAAGGGCCAGGTAGAATGGATCGCCAAGCATGATCAGGCGGCCAACAACCGCCAAAGTCATTGGAATAGTACCAACAAACAAAACCGTCATCATTGTTGATGCAAACGTCATGCGAACGGCAAGCAACACGATCAGCGTTGCAAACAAGAATACATGCGACGTGAATGCCAATACGTTTGTGGTCGGGTTGGCAGCGGCAAATGTACCGATAAGAGCGAAACCGGCCCAGGTAAATCCATTGAGAGTTTCAGCTAATACAAATTTGCGCCGCCATGCTGTAATGTTGATATTTTCACGGTCAATCAACATAAATCTGCGGCACAACTCAAGCAGAACAACTTTCGCCCCGATCACCAATAGCAACCAGCTGATAGCCTGATATGCAGGCGCCCAAAACATGGATGCTAGCGAAAAGATAATCGTCAGCGCTGGCATTGTTACCGCGGCTGTCAGTTCGTTGCGTACGAACATGGACAGAAGTTCGTATTCAAATGTAGGTGTGTTGGTTGTGTTGTTACTTAACTGGGTGCGCGCAGCTTTAAGCTGCTGAGACGTGCGCAACTTGGTCTCTCGGCGCCCCCGTAACTGGGCGAGATCTTGAGCGTCGTTACTGCTATGCATCAATGCTGCCGCAATGTTTTGCCATCGGCGCAAGCCCCAGAAGACCTAAGGAAATACGCTGATCCAGAAGGATTGCGGATTGAACCTCGTTTGAAAGAAGTTAATGTCGCGCGAAATGCCTAATACGGGGTTTAAATTGCTTAATGCTTAAGACTGGAGCGGTGTATGCAACTTAGTTCTTTTGTCCGAGCTGCGGGCTGGCGGCGCACCATCGGGCTTTTGGGCCTTTTGGCTGCAGTACTTTTTGCTGAACGTCTCCTTGGGACTGCGGATGTGTCAGAGGCCCACGGCTATCCTCGGCTGATCGATGGCGATAGCCTAAAGCTCAACGGGTATGAGGTGCGCATGCTTGGCATTGATGCCCCGGAAGGGCGTCAGAACTGCCAGAAAAATGGCAAGGACTGGGCGTGTGGACGCGAAGCTAAGAGGGCGCTGTTACGGATGATCGGTGGACGCAAGATTTTGTGCCGGTTTGAAGGACGTGACAAGCATCAGCGTATGCTGGGAACCTGTGAGGTGGCCGGCAAAAATCTCAACAAAGAGATGGTCCAGCAGGGCCACGCGGTTGCTTTCGGGCGCCGATACAACCGAGAAGAAGGCAATGCGAGAGCCGCACGGCGCGGCGTGTGGGCTGGCACCTTTGAGCGCCCGCAAGAGTGGCGGCGCATGAATTTTGGTTCAGCAGACGGATGATGCCTCATGAAAATCATACAAACAGAGACAGCCCCCAACCCGCGCCGGGTAAGGATTTTTCTTGCTGAGAAAGGGATCACGGTTGCGTTTGAAGAGCGCGACCTGATGGAGAGTGAATTGAAGTCAGATGACTTTACCAAACTCAATCCCATGCAGCGTGTGCCGGTACTGGTGTTGGATGATGGCACGGTGATTTCTGAAACCGTTGCGATTTGCCGATACTTTGAAGCACTCAACCCCGAACCGTCTCTGTTTGGTCAATCAGCCATAGAACAAGCCAAAATTGAAATGTGGCAGCGGCGTATGGAGTTGGGGCTTTTTTTTCATATTGCGCAGGTGTTTCGTCATCTCAATCCAAAGATGAGCCATCTAGAGGTGCCGCAGATTGCCGATTGGGGGGAGGCCAATAAACCAAAAGTGGATGAAATGCTCCAAATCCTGGATCAGCAATTGGCTTTGAACCCGTTTATTGCTGGTGATGACTATTCAATTGCAGACATCACGGCCCTCGTCGCCGTAGACTTTATGAAGCCTGCCAAATTACAGGTTTCCGAGGCCCATACACATGTTCTACGCTGGCATAAGGAGGTGTCTGCAAGGTTAAGTGCGACGGCCTAAGGCCAGTTTAAAAAAATTCTGGAAAAACAGAATATTGGCGCTGGACAGTATTTCTGTTCCATAGGGAACAGGGGGCGGATTTAGGTCTGCTAGACTGGTTGATCTGGGGAAGAGGATGGTCAAGAGTGAAACGATGAAGCTGACTGTCATTGGATGCAGTGATGCCTTTGGATCAGGCGCCAGGCTGCAAACATGTTTTCACATTGCAAATCAAGACACGCACTTTCTCATTGATTGTGGTGCAACGTCACTCATCGGTATGGCGCGCGAAGGACTGGATCCCAACCAAGTTTCTGTCATTTTCATCTCACATCTGCATGGTGATCATTTTGCCGGCCTGATCTGGTGGTTGATCCATGCACGCCACGTCGCCAAGCGCACCGTACCGCTCACCATTGTTGGACCGGCTGGTATCGAACAACGCCTCAAAACAGCATCTGAAGCATTGTTTCCAGGAACGACTGACAAAGATTATGATTTTGAACTGACGTTCCTCACATATAACGAACCTGAACCTCTTGCCGTGGGAGCAATCACAGTAACCCCGTTTGTGGTGTGCCATCCTTCAGGGGCTACATCCTATGCGCTACGTTTGGAAACGGATGGAAAGACCATTGCTTTTTCTGGTGATACGGAATGGGTTGACACGCTTATTCCAGCCGCCCAAGACGCAGATCTCTTTATCTGCGAATGTTTTGCTTATGACCAAGACGCCCGTTACCACATGAACTGGAAAAAAATCTCCCAGAACCTGCCACGGTTAACGGCCAAGCAGATTATGTTGACCCATATGGGCGCTGAGATGTTAGCCAAAACAGCAACGATCTCGCAGCACGGTGTTGTGTTTGCTGAAGATGGATTGAAGATCGACCTCTAAAGTTCGCGAATGTGCCGATGTCCCTGAAGCTGCTCCTGCAAGAAATTTCAAACTGTCAAATCTGTATTGAAAAACCGCATGGAAAACCGTTACCACATGCGCCGCGTCCAGTGTTAAGGGTCAGCAAGTCGGCGCGTCTAGCCGTTGCCGGTCAAGCCCCAGGTACACGTGTCCATGCATCAGGTAAACCGTTCACAGATCCATCAGGTGATCGTCTGCGGGACTGGATGGGTGTTTCAGAACAGGAGTTCTATGACACGCGACGGCTTGCCATCGTTCCAATGGGCTTTTGTTTTCCAGGACTTGATGAAAAAGGCGGCGATCTGCCACCACGTAAAGAATGTGCACAGGCTTGGCGCGCGCCGCTGTTTGAATTGGTTCCCAATTTGGATCTAATTCTGCTCGTTGGAGCATATGCACAGCGATGGCACCTTGGCGCACGTGCCAAAACATCGATGACGGATACGGTTGCCAACTGGTCACACTATATGAATTGTGCAGGCGCAGGGCCGCGGTATCTGCCATTGCCGCATCCGTCTTGGCGCAACAATCATTGGCTTAAAAAGAACCCATGGTTTGATGATGAGCTTGTACCGGTTTTGCGCACGGAGGTGCGCAAGTTAATCTCGCCCAAGCGCAAACATCCAAAATCGAAAAAACCTAAAGCGTGAACCCGACTTCCGTGGCTGTCAGCTTGGATAAACCATTGTTGGATCTGGGCGCAATTTAATTTTACAAATGGCTGCTTGACTTAATGATTTGAGAAAACGATTGTCGCCTAAAGGCAGTATTACCTAAAATATTTCTGGAAGGCGACGTTGTGCTCGACGATATGGACATCAAAATCTTGCGCATTTTACAGCAAGACTGCACCCGCCCAGTGGCTGACATTGGAAAAGAAGTGGGCCTGTCAACAACACCGTGTTGGCGGCGTATCCAGAAGCTGGAAGAGGCGGGCATCATACAAAAACGCGTCGCTTTGCTTGATGCGACCAAGGTCAATGCTGGTGTTACTGTCTTTGTTTCAATTAAAACCGATCAGCACAGTCTGGCCTGGCTGGAGAAGTTTCATGCTTCGGTGAAGGACTTTCCAGAGGTAATGGGATTTTACCGTATGTCTGGTGAGATTGACTATTTGCTGCATGTCGTGGTGCCAAATATTGAAGCTTACGATGCGTTCTACAAAAAGCTGATCAGTCATGTGGAAATCGCAAAAGTATCATCAGCTTTTGCCATGGAGCAAATCAAATACTCAACAGCCGTGCCATTGACCTTTGCTCAAGGTGGAACAGATGCGACTTAGCCCTTCGTTGGCTAATCGATGTATGATGGGTAATATCGCCTAGATAAACGCGTTGAGGATGGCGAGGCAGAAAGCGGATAACGCGCCAATTGCAATCGACGCAGATGTCAAGGCCATGCCAAGCACGCGCAATTTAATTTTGTAGGGGTCGAGTGATAACCCGATACCGTGAATGAAGCGCCCGGCAAGCAACAACAAACCGATAAAATGTACCAATAGATTTGGCGCGTTGAGGGATTCTACAAGCATCATGATGATGAGTGCTATGGGTGTGTATTCAGAAAAGTTGGCATGAATGCGCATACGTTGCAGCAGTTCACGATCTTCGCCTGGTCCATACGCGATAAGCTCGCTACGACGACGGGCAATCACGCGAAGAGACAGCCAGATGAAAAGTGCAGCTAGAGGAGCAGCGTAAAGCGCCGTTATGGCCAACATGGGGATCTCCTAACAATTCAGTTCAGCCCTGTTCGGGAATTGGAACTGGCCTGGATTCAAAAACGCGCGGACGACAGGGCGCACTTTCCGTAGGTCATAGAAGGAACTGTAACAGCATAATCGATTCCAAATTTATGTCATTTGTTCTCGCCATCCCGGCGTGGTCTGTTGAGGCGAGCGATCAGGCTTGATGTGTCCCAGCGTCCCCCACCCATAGCCTGCAGGTCTGCATAGTAGTCATCAACGCGTTTTGTAACCTCGAGCTGGGCGCCATTGCGGTCCGCCTCTGCGAGGCATATTGCGAAATCCTTGCGAATCCAATCAACAGCGAAGCCAAATTCGAACTCACCCTTCGCCATGGTTTGCCATCGATTTTCCATTTGCCAGGATTGTGCAGCCCCTTTGGAAATTGTCTGCATGACTTTTTCAAGATCCAAGTCGGCGCATTGTGCAAAGTGAATGGCTTCAGAGAGGCCCTGTAACAATCCACCAATAGCAATTTGATTGACCATCTTGGCAAGTTGCCCTGAACCAGATGGACCGATGTGGGTGACCATGCGCGCAAAGCAATCGATGATTGGTTTGGCAGATGCAAATGCTTTTTCGCCACCTCCAACCATCACGGTTAATGCGCCAGCTTCCGCACCAGCCTGCCCACCAGATACAGGCGCATCCAAAAACTCAAAGCCTTGGCTAATTGCGCTTGCAGAGAGTTCATGTGCGATTTCGGCAGACGCTGTGGTGTGGTCAATGAAGACCGCACCAGGCTTGATGGCATGAAACGCGCCTTCTGATCCCAAGGTGACAGAGCGCAAATCATCATCATTGCCGACACAACAAAATATGAAATCAGCACCGTCGGCGGCAGATTTTGGTGTTGGCGCATGGCGCCCTGGAGGGAAATCGTGCACCCACTTGTCAGCTTTTTCCATACTGCGGTTGTAAACTGTGACCTGGTGCCCACCGTTTTTTAACAGGTGTCCAGCCATCGGATAACCCATCACACCAAGACCAATAAATGCCAACTGCGCCATAATGCGTCTGCTCCTTTGCCTTCGGTGCTTTATCGCCTGGAGGTAGGTGGTAAACGCCCAAGTAACGATAAGACAAGAGACAATCGTGATTGGACATAAAGAAAACCCCTCTCGGAGCTTGAGAGGGGTTTTGTTTTTTAACCGCGATGGGATGTGCGGCTAGCGTGTCGTCAGGAGCGTAGGGGGGGTGGGAGTAAATGCTTTTGCGGGATGGGTTTTCGTAAGGGAGATGATGAGTATTGTGACCGTTAAAGCAAAGCATGCCATCGCACCAATTCTGGTCCAATGCCATCTTGAAGTCTTAAAAATGGGATGGGAGCTGAGATCCATTAGGCTTCTTTGCTGTGTTCGATTGTTTCGGTGTTTGTTCAATTCCGTTATGTCTTTTGTAACCGATAACGTTCTGTTAGGCCAGTTTGTATTGATGTTATGATGAACCTGTCTACGAGCAAATTAAGAGATTGTTCAGAAGTCTTAACGCAGTTCCGCTAAACGCCTGAACTACGGATGTTTGCAAGGGTTTCTTCTGGTGTGATCGCTTCAGGATCAATCGCCAGTTCGATTAATGAAGGTTTCTTACTTTTTAACGCGCGTTCCAAAGCGGATGCAAAATCTTCGGTTTTTTTGACAAGTTGGCCAAAGGCCCCAAAGCTATCTGCCAAATCTGCAAAGTTTGGATTGGTCAATGTGGTGGCGATGACACGGTTAGGAAATCGTTGTTCTTGATGCATGCGGATCGTCCCAAGAATGCCGTTGTTGGCCACAATGACGATAATGTTGAGGCCGTATTGCACCGCCGTGGCTAACTCCTGTACCGTCATCATCAAGCAACCGTCTCCAGCAAAGGCGATTACGGTACGTTTTGGTTTGGCAAGTTTTGCAGCAATGGCAGCGGGCAGGCCATAGCCCATTGATCCAGCCGCTGGTGCCAGGCACGTCCGGAACCCTTTGTAAACAAAGTAACGATGGACAAACTGCGCGTAGTTGCCAGCTCCATTGGTTATGATTGCAGACTCTGGAAGCGTGTTAGAGAGCGTCTGCACCACTTTTTCCAAATGAACCGCGCCTGGTGTCAGCTTTGCTCTTAAGCTTGAGGTGTAGGCATTGCGCAAATCTCGGCGCCATGCCGCCCAGCGACTTTTTTTGGGAGCCTCAAGCTTCTCAAGCATTTTGAGAAATTTTTCAGGCGGGCAGGCAATATCCTGATCAGCTGTAATGGTTCTGGAGAGGTCGCGCGCGCTTGGCATGACATGGATGAGCATCTGGTCGGGTTGGGGTGCCTTAATCAAGGTGTAACCGCCCGTGGTGACATCTCCGAGATTTGCTCCGATCGCCAGCACGACGTCCGCATTGCGGATCGCCGCTGCCAACTTTGGATTGATCGCGATACCCGTATGGCCAATATAGCAAGGATGGCGGTTGTCGACGAAGTCCTGACATCTAAAGGCCGCCGCAATCGGAATATCAAAGCGGTTTGCGAACGTCTCAACGCGTTCTTGTGCTGCCTTTGACCACGGCCCGCCCCCAACCAGAATAAGCGGTGCATTAGCCTTCTTGAGCGCGCTGCCAACCGCCGCCATTTGTTTGGTGCTCGGATTGCCCGCTGCAGATCGCCGCGATTTAACAATCGGTGCATCACACCTGTCATTCAGACAGTCCTCAGGCAGGCCAATTGCAACGGGACCCGGCCGTTCAGAGCATGCGTTCTGATAGGCGTGGGCAAACGCTTCTGGTATGCGGTTCGGATCACGCACGATGGACACTGATTTTGTCAGCGCGCCCATGACATTCTCAAATTCAGAAATTTGCAGATCGCCCCGGTTTTCAGAGCGGGTCTTTGGCAGGCCAACAAGTAAAACGAGCGGGGTATGATCCTGTCGTGCCACGACAAGGCCGCTGATCGTATTGGCAAGCCCAGGCGCGCGAGTCACAAAGACGACGCCTGGTTTGCCCGTGAGTTTTGCGTGTGCTTCCGCCATCATCGCCGCACCACCCTCATTGCGGCAAACAATGGTTTGGATTGTGGGCTGATCATAGAGTCCATCGAGTGCGGAGATAAAGGTTTCGCCCGGCACTGTGAAAATGCGTTCGACACCAAGTGCTGCCAATTGCTCGGCAGCAGCAATTCCACCCGTCCGTGGTTTGAGATCAGACTTTGATGTTTTCTTTTTCACAATCACACTTCTAAGCGACGTGACAGATCGGCTCGTGGTGACCCGTCCATTCCGGATATACAACCTTTGCCAGTCTTGTATCTAGGTCATGTCGTCTGGGTGCGTGATTGTCACGGGGCATCGCGCAGAAAGGTGAACAGCCGTCATTTTGGTGTGTCTCGCTGGCTTCCCGCGTGTTTCCGGGGATGACTGAGCCTGGGGGCTATAGCTCTGTCAGGTAGTCCGCTTATCCTCGCTTCTGATTCGACCATTCGCCCCGCTTTCTGTGGCGACTGGTGTGCGTCACGGACGATGGTGAGTGAGCTTTAAAATTCAAACTTGATGATGGTCGGTGTGGTGAAGACGGGTGACATTCAATGCACGGGGTGCAGCACGATGGCTTTTGGTGATCGTATGCTGGGTTTTTTGCGCACCGTTACCGTTGCCGTTTTGCTTTCACTTCTTGTCGCCCCTGCCTCTGCTGAAACACGATTGGCCCTCGTCATGGGCAATTCGGATTACAAGACCGCGCCATTAAAAAACCCTGCCAATGACGCTCGACTGATGGCGCAGGCACTGAAGGGCGTCGGCTTTGACGTCACCAGCGTTATTAATGCAAATCAAAGTCAGATGCGGCGCGCCATCGTTACGTTCGGGCGTAAGCTTGCCAAAGGTGATAGTGTGGGCTTGGTCTACTATGCAGGCCACGGCGTTCAAGTCGCTGGAGAAAATTACCTCATCCCACTTGGCGCAGATATTAAGCGCGATGATGAGGTTGCGCTCGCCAGTATCAACCTAACAGATTTGTTGCGCACCATGGCGCACGCCAAGAGCCGGTTGAATATTGCCATACTGGACGCTTGTCGCGACAATCCGTTTGCCAGCACAACGCGTGGGCGCTCGCGCGGGCTTGCTCCGGTTGAAGCGCCGAGCGGCACACTCATCGCCTACGCCACAGCGCCGGGTAAGGTTGCTTATGATGGTAGGAGTGAGAACAGCCCCTATAGCGCTGCACTTGCTGCGTCTATTCCCACGGTCGGGGTGACAATTGAAGAGGTCTTTCGCCAAACTCGTCGTAACGTACTAGCTGTCACACGAGGCAAGCAAACGCCGTGGGAACACTCGTCTCTGACAGGTGCGTTTTATTTTGATTCAAAGTCGGCCGTGCCTGACGTTTCGGCACGATATGATCACGGCGATACCTTGAGCAAAGATCTGCGATTGGCTGAATTAGTGGCCTGGGATGCGATTAAGGACAGCAAACGTACTGTAGATTTTCGCAAGCACATAAAACGATTTCCCAAAGGCCTTTTTGTTGAACTTGCCGAACTTAGGGCGGAACGGTTTAAATCCAAGGCCTCACCGTGGACATGGATTATCACTGGCAGCATCGGCCGCACGACATCTAAAAGTGCTCCGGAACTTTACGAGAAAGCGCTAAAACTAGAAGCCGCTGCATCCTCTGGGCAAGATAACGCAGAAAATTTAAAGGCCGCTTTTCCGCTTTATAAAGAAGCCGCGGAACTGGGCTTAACTGCTGCGATGATTCAACTGGCTCGAGCGTATGATAAAGGCTTGGGTGCCGAGCACGATCTCAAGCAAGCAGTGTACTGGTACACGCGCGCAAGCGATCAAGGCAGTGCTAGAGCCATGAGTGCCCTGGGTACGATGTATGAATTTGGTGAAGGGACAAAGAAAAGCTTGCTCGAGGCGCTACGTCTTTATCGCCTGGCTGCGGATGCTGGTGATGCCAACGCGATGACCAGTCTTGGTTTTTTGTTTGCTGAAGGAAAGGGCGTTGCCCAAAATCTAAAGCGCGCCAAGTATTGGTATGATAAGGCCGCCAAAGCTGGAAACGTACGCGCAATGTTTAACCTTGCCTTGTTGCAGTTGAAGGAAAAGCGCAATCGTAAAGCTCACCGTCGTGCGGTTGCGTGGCTTCACAAAGCTTCTGATAGCGGACATGCCGGCGCCACGCGTGAACTGGCGGTCATTTATGACGAGGGTCGTGTTGTTCGGCGAAATTCACGTCTGGCTGCGAAATATCTGCTTGATGCGTTTGGTGCCAGTTCTGATCGTGCCGCATTTGATATACGCGTGCGACCCGACACCTGGAGTTATTGGACGCGACGGCAGATCCAAAAGCGCCTGAGACGACTTGGCTTCTACGACGGCCACTCGCACGGTTTCTTTGATTCCCGCACAAGGATCGCGTTGGAAGCATTTTTCACGCGCGCAAAAAAGGCTGGTTAGTCTGCCAGTTCTAAGCCTGTCGTCACTTAAGCTAACGCATCATCATTTTGAGGGCAGCTATGGCACCAGCAATCATTGCTGCGACCGATAGAAGTGAACCAGCAGACAACGTCGACAACCCGCTGACGCCCTGGCCGATGGTGCAGCCGAGTGCAAACACTCCGCCAACACCCATCAACGCTGCGCCAAAAAGGTGACGCACGGTGTCATCCACATCGACAAACGTCTGCAATTGAAAACGACCACTTGTCTGTGCGCCGACAAAGCTGCCGAGGAGGGTGCCAAACACGCTTGCGGCGGCAAAACCGGGAAGGCCAATTGCTGTAGCGCGTTCAAACCAGTCAAACGCGCTTCCCAATGGCGCAACAAACGATAAGCCTTCAAGCGGAACAGGTCGGTCAGCAAATTCATCTTGTGCCATCCCGGTCAGCGCCCATGCGCCAACGACTGCGAGGCCAACACCAACACCAGACGTAATGTGGAGCGGTGAGGAGCGAAATGTTGCGTCGGAAAAAGAAAATGCCAATAGGCCAAGTGCAAAGATGGCAACGATAGTGAGACGAAGTTGGGCGCGCGGGGCCGCGCTCGCGCTGGCAATGAGGTTGCCCAAGTGTTGGCTAGTGCTGCCAAGCGTATCATTGATGTTGAGTGCGGTTGCTTCGGCCAGGCTGACACGCATCTGGCCGAACACACCTGCAATGGCGGCGAAGGCGAAGCTGGCAATCACCATGAGGATGAGTAAGGCGCGTAAATCACCACTCCCGGCGCGCACCAGATTGCGGCTGGCACAACCCCCGGCCAAAACCATACCAATGCCAAATATGAAGCCGCCGCCAACAGCTCCAAGCCAGTTAATGCGCGCGCTGAGATAACGTGTGCGTTCGAGGTCGACGAGACCCTGCGCTTCGAGAAGGTGTGCACCAATCAATGCGACAGCGGCCGCGAGCATCCAAGAGCGAAAGCGCCGCCAGTCGCCAAACATCACCATGTCAGAAACACTTCCCATCGCGCAGAACTGTGTACGCTGCAAAAGGAAGCCAAAGCCGAACCCGATTGCGATCCCGCCAATGAGCAGACTGAGGGCTGGGTTAGATTGAACGAGGGCATGCATTGTATGAAACTCTGTTTGGTTGGCTTACTCAAAGTTTTGTAGGGTCGCTCCGCGCTATCAACTTGGCGTGGGGCCCAGTTAGATTGAACGTTGTGAGACAACAGCGCCAACGCCACCAAACTTTACGCCTGACCACAGTGCCATGTCACGTTTCCAGGTGGTCAAATCCGATGGATTGAGTTTTGACAGGTGATCGTGCCCACACGCACGCGCCATCACCTGCATCAGATGCACGGAGGCCTCAAAGTAAGTTGCTAGCCGTTTTGCGCCGACGTCCACGTTAAGTCGTCTTCTAAGCTCCGGCTTTTGAGTTGCAATTCCGGCAGGGCAATTGTTGGTATTGCACATACGTGCCGCGACACAGCCGACCGCCTGGAGTGCCGAATTTGACAGAGCAATCCCATCAGCACCAAGTGCCATTGCCTTTATAAAGTCCTCGGCCACTCTCAGCCCACCTGTAATAATCAACGTCACATCGCGTCCGACCTTTTGGTCGAGGTGTTTGCGCGCACGCGCCAGCGCGGGAATTGTTGGCACGCTGATATGATCGCGAAACAACAGCGGTGCTGCCCCTGTCCCACCACCACGACCATCCAGGATGATGTAATCAGCTCCGGCAGCAAGTGCAAAATCAATATCGTCCTCTATGTGGTTGGCGGAAAGCTTGTAACCAATTGGGATGCCGCCAGACCGTTCGCGCACCTCATCTGAGAGCTTGCGAAACTCAACAAGGGTCTTAGGGCTTTCAAAGGTTGGCGGAGAGATTGCATCTTGACCTGGCTCAAGACCGCGCGTTTTAGCGATCTTTTCTGTGACCTTGCTGCCGGGCAAGTGTCCTCCGGTCCCGGTCTTCGCACCTTGTCCCCCCTTAAAATGAAACGCTTCAACATCCTCCACAAGAGCAAGATCCCAGCCAAATTTTGCTGATGCCAATTCATAGAGATAACGTGAATTTGCATTGCGCTCCTCTTTGAGCGACCCCCCTTCACCTGAGCAAATCCCGGTACCGGCCATCTCCGCGCCTTTCGCTAATGCCACCTTGGTTTCCTCAGAGAGCGCACCAAAACTCATGTCCGAGACAAACAGCGGAATGTCGAGCACAAGTGGCTTCTTGGCACGTGGCCCTATCACCAACTGAGTTCCGACCACGGCGTCATCCATCAATGGTCGTTGCGCAAACTGGGCTGGCAGTATCTGGATGTCATCCCAGTGCGGTAGATCTTTGCGCGGCACACCCATGGCGCCCATTTCGCCGTGATGCCCCACATTCGAAAGTCCATCGCGGGCTAAGGCATGAATGCGGACAACTGTTGGTTCTTCGGGTGTTGGTTGTGCCTCTGGAACGCCGTCTTGTTTAAGGTTCGGCACCTCTTCGCCAATGCCCAAATCACCAAGGCGTGCATGTGTTCCATCGCAGAACGGCGCGTTCGCTGTGGCTTTGCATTGGCACAAATAGACGGTGTCTGATTTCTCAGCGTTAAATGCAAGTGGTGTGATGTCTGTGCGGCGATGAGAGCCATCACAATAGGGCTGTTGCTTTGAGCGGCCGCACCGACACCAATGGTATGTTTCACCAGCTTCGAGTTCAACTTGAATGGGTTTTTTAGATGCAACAATTGGTTTTGACATAGCGCCCACGTTTATCTCGGCTGGTTGAAGTGCTATTATAAAGGCATGCGTGGGCCTGTGCCATGCATATTCATGATGGACGCGTGTATTTAATTTATTGGGCTTGATCAGGATGGGCGCGCCGTAGGCGATGGATGAGATCCACGATACGCTGAGGTTTTAACAGGAGCCAAAGGCCAGCCACAAGCGACACGATGCTCGGTGCAAGTTGCCCAGCAAGGTTTGGCTGCCAAAAGGAAACTTTGTCGAGACCCTGCCCATACCCTTGCGACACGTAAACCACCCAATATGTAAAGAATGATGCCAAGTCTTTAATGCCGTCAATGAGAAAATAAAGACCTGCTGCAATGATGATCAAACATGTCAGCGTGTTGACAGGAATGTTATCCTGGTCCGTGACTTCAGCAGGTGCGGCAGGCATCAAATTTCCTGCAATACGTGTTGGGAAGAGCAGAAACAGGATGCCTGCCGTCAACCACATCACTTGAAATGTTAAAAACGCTACATATCCCGGCTGACCAACAAAATTGGTGGCACCTGCCATTGCAATACTGACCACAAGTTCAATCGACTTCAGAAGCAAAACAATTCCAGCAATCCTGACCAGGATTGCTGCGAGATGATGAATATTCATGAGGCGTACGCTCCCCGTATTATAATTTCGTGTGGAAAGGGTTGTGGCCTAAAAGAAGCTACCGGTGATCGCTCGGTTGATGTAGTCGGCTGGCCGGGTGCCGCGTTTTCTTGCCCGTGCAGCATGTGTATTACCAGCCCCGCGACCTGCAATCGGCTGCGGCGGTGCCAAATGATTGCGCCCTTTGGCGATGCGAGACCATTGACCTGCGAGCGCCTGACGTACGCGTTTTTCATGGCCATAAATGTCTGAAAATGTTTTCACAGCGCCAGTGTCATCAACCCATGCCGTGAAGTAGGTAAGGTGCATGGGAACGCGTGTCTCCATTTTGATGGCGTTTCTGTGTGGCCCTGTAGCAATCAGGTCATCAACGTGGTCTGCGTCCCAGCCTTTTTCTTCCTTCAATAAAAGTTTTGCCATCTTAACGGGGTTGCGAAGTCGTAGGCAGCCATGCGAGAACGTGCGCCGCTTTGAGCGGAACATGTATTTGTCCTGAGTGTCGTGAATATAAATCGTGTGCTGGGAAGGAAAGGAGAACTTCACTTTCCCCATAACGCTGTAGCGACCCGATGGCTGCACAACTTCATAGTTGCGAATATCTTCTTTGTACCAGTCTTTTTTTCGCCAATTGACCGGCTTGCCGTCCTTGGTTTCGACTTTGAGGCCGTATTGGCGCATCAAGCCACCACCACGCTTTAAACTCGGCCATAACTCCCGCACTTTAATGGACTCGGGCACGCGCCACATCGGCTTGAGGACGATGTGTTTGAGTGTACGTGTAAAAACTGAGGATTGCTTGGAGACTTGTCCGACAACCACGCGTTCGCGATAGAGCGTCTCGCCGTTTTTTTTGAGTGACAGCATAAATTCCGGAATGTTTGCGAGCACATGCAAGTCTCCCAAGTCATCCCACATCCAGCGCCACATCTCCATGTTGGCTTGTAACTTTGTGGCCGACCCTTTTACCCGCTTGTTCAGCGCTGTGACGGTATCAAAATCAATACTGCCATCGGCTTGCTGGAGTCCCGCATGCTTTTGGAAGGAACGAACAGCGTCTTCAAGCTCTGCATCAAACAGGTTGGCATCTTGCGGATTGATCGGCTTTTTAATGCCAAGGCGTTTGCGCAGTTTTGCAACACGGCGATCAGTTTGACCTTTCTCCAAGGTTTCTGTTGATTTGATACGTAGTTTGGTTTGGTTGCGTGTGCGCACACTCAGATAAGCAAGACGCAATCTTTGGAACTGTTCATGGTGGGGATGTAACGTTGTGAGGTAGCGTGCGGGGTCTTGCGCTGCGGCCAAGCCGTTCAGCATATCCTCAGGTGGAAGCAGCTGTGGTGACCGATTGAGATGGGAATTGAGCATCTTTGATGGAGCCATGATGCGTCCACCCCGGGCATGGCGTGCGTAGAGCAAAGCCGCACGCGATAGCTTGACTTCCAGTGCGGCTTGCTGAGCCTCCGTCAAAGGGGTTTTCTCGGGTGCTGAGTGCGGCAGGGTAATTGCTTTTGGATCCAGCCCCCAGGCTGCACCATTTTTTATTTCAGCGATGACGGAAAGCGCGTTGTGATTGAGTCCTGTTTCGCTCACCCATAACGGATCGTCACTGCGGTTGCTGTAAAAAGCTTTCAACGCCGCGTCGTCGGCTGCGTCTTCGTCGGTTGGTCCGCTCGGTGTTGCGTCAACGGTCTGGCTCACCGCAAGCGCGACGGGGGAGGGGGTTGGATCAATGGCGCCGGTTGTAAACGTTCTTGGTGTCGTTTGACTCGGTGCGTTGTTGCGCTTGGTGTTGTTGGCCTGCGCCGCATCCGGTCCTTGTACAACTGGCCAGGTAAACCCGTGCTGAGATTGCGCATGTGCCGCGCTGGCGCCACTTACAGCCATCACCAAGGTCACGAAAAATGTTGCGCGCTTCATAGAGTGTCTCCGTCTCCAATCCTGACGCACCCGTATGCGCAGACTAAGGCTTGCACCTTCTGCGCACTGTTTTTGCGCGATTCGCCGTAGGCGTGTGAGGTCTTCCCCAACACAAACAGGCTCTTAGTTGCCCGTCTAGTTGCCCGTCCCTGAACCGAAAAAGGTGTTTTGTGGCGCGCAAAACGGGGGGGCTTGCCACACCTGGCTGCCACTAAAACGCGACAGGTATTTTCACCCTAAGCCCTGCTGCAACTCCTTCATGTTTGGCGGGAATTTAGCCAGATGTGGCATTTATACAAGTCACAGGGCGGTCTTTGCGGTCTATAAATGTTCTCCTCAGTGTGGGAATATTTGTGGCCGTGCAATGGTTTCGTCGACAGCGTAGGTATGCCTCTGTGATCGCGTTGAGCATCGCGCTCAAATTGATCATTGCGGGCCTCCATGTGCCTATGGCCGTTGCGGCTATCGGCACTGCTGGCGCAGGTGACGCCAACGTTGGGGCTGTCCCGGCATCAAGTTTTACGCAGTTCATTATTTGTACGCCAAGTGGTGTCAAAACACTCACCTTAGACAAAAATGGCGAGCCGATTGAGGTGCCGACAGCACCGCAAGCCCTGGCTGATTGTGGCTTGTGTTCGGTGTTGCACGCGGGGCTGACAGCCCTTGCCCCATCAGCGGTGTCCGTTGCTCTGCCGCATTCCCATTTAGCAGCAGTGCTTGGTGCTCCCGACGCACCCTGCACACCAAGTGCCCCCAGATTGGCACGTGGACACGATCCGCCTCAGGTCTGAGACCGAACGTCCGCCACCCACAAATTGCGACGTGCGCCCGCTGTGATCTGCAGCGCGCACCGCACAGCTATCTCTTCTACATTATCGCCTTGGAGTTTTTTGATCATGGCAACGAGTACAAGTTTCAACCGCAGGCCTCACGCGGCTTGCTTCCAAATCTTTAGGCCCGTTATTGCAACACTCAGTCTGTGCTGCACTTTGCCAGCGTTGGCTGACGAACAGGGCCATGCGCATCATGCGGAAAATGCCGCTGCCCATGCCCCGATCGGAGTGATGGGCGAACATCTGCATAAAAAAGGCGGGTGGATGTTTTCTTACCGTTTTATGCGCATGCACATGGAAGGCAACCGCATTGGCAATAACAATGTATCGCCGACAACAATAGCAACGACCGTGCCTAACCGGTTTTTTGGCCGTCCCATGCAGCCACCAACGCTGCGCGTTGTGCCCACTAAAATGACCATGGACATGCATATGTTTGGTGCCATGTATGCACCAACGAATGACCTCACTTTGATGGGCATGGTGAATTACGTCGAAAAAGAAATGGACCACTTGACGTTTGCGGGTGGTATGGGAACGGCGGTTCTTGGTAGCTTCACAACGCGGTCTGAAGGATTTGGTGACGTAAAGCTCTCCGGACTTTACCGGCTCTATGATGATCCGGTTCATCACTTTCATCTCAATTTTGGCCTCAGCCTGCCGACCGGCGACATCACCCAACGAGATCAGGTCTTAGCACCAACGGGTATGCGTCCCAATTTGCGACTTCCTTATGCCATGCAACTTGGCACCGGCACCTTCGATCTGCTGCCCGGCATCACGTATAACGGTCGCGTCGGTAATGTTTCATGGGGTGCACAATATCGCGCTGAAATTCGTCTCGAAGGTGAAAACGATGAAGGCTATGCGTGGGGCGACAAGCATGCTGTTTCCGCGTGGGCAGCTTATCAATGGGCACCATGGATTTCGACATCGCTGCGCCTCGACGCAATGACTCAAGACAGCATTGACGGTATTGACCCTCAAGTGGTTGCGCCGGTTCAAACCGCCGATCCGGACAATTATGGTGGTGAGCGCGTCGACGCATTCTTTGGTGTGAACCTCGTCGGTCAAACAGGTGCTTTGCGTGGGCACCGTCTTGCGTTTGAAGTCGGAACGCCGATCTTCCAGGATCTCAATGGACCGCAACTGGAAACTGATTGGATCGCAACAGTCGGTTGGCAAAAGGCGTTTTAGGGTCTGATACACAAGGTATGAAAAAAAGGCGGTACTCAAAAAGCACCGCCTTTATTTGTTTGCAATAGGTTGCCTTTGTCGGCTTTTGATCCCTTACGCCCGTTTGATCAAGCGAAGAATAAAGATCAGCAGGCAGGCACCAATGACAGCATTGATGATCCAGCCAAGTAAGCCGCCGCCAATGACTATTCCCAATTTGGGAAGCACGATGCTTGCAAGTGCAGCGCCGACAATACCAACGATGATGTCGCCAACGAGGCCAAAGCCGCCACCTTTCATGATCTGACCGGCGAGCCAACCAGCGATAGCGCCAACGGCTAGCCAAACAAGGAGTTGAATAGGATCCATAGAGCTGACTCCACTGTGATGATGATGCGACAAGGCCGAATCGCCTTGTGATCACGGAGTATCGTCTCGATAAAACTCCGGCGCAATTGGGCGCTGCACCATTTGGCGCACAGCTGCCGCTATGACAGCGATTGACCATGTCGCGCCAGACACTTAGACACTCAGGGAGGGGCCGGTTCGCTGCCGCAAAGCAAGGGCTCGGCGGTTGAACACTTTGGCGATCAATGGAGGGGGTATGCGCACAGTCAGTCTTGGGATCGTACTGTTTTTATTCTGGTTGACCCTCTCAGGCCACTATACAAACTTCCTGCTCTCGGTTGGAGTGGGTTGCGTTGTGTTGTGTTTATTACTGGTACACCGCATGGGGCTGATCGATAGCGAAGGCCACCCCATTGCCATGCTGCCACGCACCCTGACGTACTACCCTTGGCTGGCATGGGAGATCGTCAAGTCGTCTCTTGGTGTCGCAAAGATTATTTTGTCACCCAGCCTACCGATATCACCTACCATGACCTTGATTAAGGCACGCCAAAAAACCTCTGTTGGCATTGCTACTTTCGGGAACTGCATCACGCTGACGCCTGGTACTCTGACAACGGGTGTTGCTGATGATGAGGTGACGGTTCATGCACTCACACGCGATGGCGCGAATGACATCCAGGCCGGTCGTTTGAACCAGCGCGTTGCAAAGTTTGAGGGGAGTGCATGATGTTCCTGATGGCAACGATAGCAATATTAATTGCAATGGCATTAGTTGTGGTACGCGCAATACGTGGGCCAACCGTGTTTGATCGCGTTCTGGCTGGAAATGTCATTGGCACGCTCGCCATATTGTTGCTTGCTGTTGTTGGATTTTTATTGGGTCGACCAGAATGGCTTGATATTGCCTTGACCTACGGCCTCCTAAATCTGATCTCGACGTTGGCTGTTTTGAAGTTCTTCCGTCATGGTGATTTGGCTTTTGTACCTAAGGAGCCACCAAAACTATGACGATGGAGATGGTAATATTTGGTCTCAGTTGGCTGTTGATAGGCATCGGCAGCGTTTTTGTTGTCATCGGTGCAGTTGGTATTGTCCGCATGCCAGATGTGTTCACTCGACTGCATGCTGCCAGTTTAATTGAGACACTTGGTGGTGGGGCCCTTTTGCTTGGGCTGATGCTGCAAGCAGGGTTCACACTGGTCACACTGAAACTCGCAATGATCTTGCTGCTGTTTGTTTTTACCGCTCCCGTTGCAACACATGCTGTTGCACAGGCTGCTCTTCATCAGGAGGTCATGCCAAAACTTGCAAGCGACCGTCGCCCACACCAGGCGGGTGGCAAATCTCCGGAGGCACGCTAGTGGAAGCCTATATCTTGATGGCGCTTTTGTTGCTGCTTACCATCGTTACGATCGCAATTGTCTTTCAACGCAGCTTATTTGCAGTTGTCATCCTGGCTGGCATCTATTCGTTTCTTATGGCGACCGCGATGATTGTGCTTGATGCTGTTGATGTTGCGATGACTGAGGCAGCAGTCGGTGCTGGTGTTGCTACAGTGTTCTTTCTTGCCAGCCTGCATTTAACGCGGGCACGTGAATACCCGCGGCCACGTGCAGTGTGGCTACCGTTGTTTGTAGCTGGTGTTGTCGGGGCGGCATTGATTGGTGGTACGTATGACCTACCGCTGTTTGGCTCAGCTGCAAGTCCCATCCATCAGCACATAGCCCCCCACTATCTCAATGAGAGTATGGGTGAGACCGGTGTTCCCAATGTTGTGACGGCGGTACTCGCTGACTATCGTAGCATTGATACGCTGGGCGAAACGACCGTTATCTTCACAGCAGGTATCGGCATTATGGTGTTGCTGCGCGGGCGACGTCGCAGACGTGGTGAAGATAAAGATGACGTTGATCCAGGAGCGCGCGAGACATGAAGTACGACGTAATTATGCGCATCGGCGTCAAGTTGGTGCTGCCGTTTATTCTGCTGTTTGCTTTTTATGTGCACTTTCATGGTGACTATGGCCCTGGTGGCGGTTTTCAGGCCGGCGTCATGATGGCGGGCATGCTGATCCTTTATGCGATTGTGTTTGGCAACGACGCGCTCAATCGCGTTGCGCCCCGCAGTTTTGTCGAACGCTGTGTGCCGCTCGGCGCTTTGCTGTTTGCGTCCGTCGGCCTCATTGGCCCCTATTTTGGGTACCGTTATCTCGATTATGCGCCTTTAAGCACAAACAGCATCCATGCCCGGGAATGGGGAATTCTGCTGGTTGAACTTGGGGTGCTCATTACGGTTGCTGCCACCATGACCTCGATCTACTACGCGTTCACAGAACGGGGGCAGTCATGAGCGTGATTGAACAGTTTGTCAGTCATCACAATTATTATGTCACCATTCTATTGATGGTGTCCGGTCTTTATATTGTGATTGCCAGCGGCAACATGATTAAGAAACTTGTTGGGCTGAGTTTGTTCCAGACTTCGGTGTATCTGCTTTATCTGTCGCCTGCAAAAATTGTTGGCGGTACGGCACCGATCCTTGATGAAAAGTTTCAGGTTTACTCCAACCCGCTACCCCATGTCCTTATTCTCACAGCGATTGTTGTTGGCATCGCCACCATCTCCCTGGGCCTCGCGATCGTGGTGCGCATTTATGAGGTTTACGGGACGATCGAGGAAGATGAAATCTTTTCATCGGATGGGGAGATATGAGCGCGATTGAGCTGCATCTTCCAGCCCTGCAGGTTGTCCTGCCGCTGATTGGCGCAATGCTGGCTGCCCTCACACGTTCAGGTCGCCTTGCCTGGGCGATTGCGCTTGTCGTGACATGGGTAACGGCCGCCAATGCAGTGCTGCTGGTCATACAGGTGATGAATAGCGGTGTGCCGATTTCTTATGTGCTTGGCGGATGGTCCGTGCCCATTGGAATTGAATACCGTGTCGATCAATTGAATGTGTTTGTGATTGCGCTTGTTGCACTGCTTGGTGCTGTAGTGTTGCCGTACGCTAAACGCAGTGTGGCTCATGAAATTCGCCCAGAACTACAATACGGCTTTTACACCATGTATTTGCTGTGCCTTGCAGGTCTGTTTGGCATGGCCATCACGGGTGATGCTTTCAATGCATTTGTATTCCTCGAAGTATCGTCACTTTCAACATACGTAATGATCGCACTTGGTCGCCATCGCCGCGCATTGCTAGCGTCTTATCAATACCTAATCATGGGCACCATTGGTGCCACGTTCTATGTCATCGGTATTGGTATTTTGTATCTGATAACCGGCACCTTGAATTTTGCTGATATTGCGAGCCGCTTACCCGAACAAATGGACGCTTTTGGTCGTCCCGCGATGGTCGCGTTGTCGTTTTTGACGGTCGGCATCTGTCTAAAGCTTGCGTTGTTTCCGCTGCATGTCTGGCTGCCCAATGCCTATGCCTATGCGCCGTCAGTAGCGACAGCATTGTTGGCGGGCACGGCAACCAAAGTTGCCATCTACTTGCTGCTGCGCATTTTCTTTTCGGTGTTTGGCATAGAGATCAGTTTCCGGACGATACCGATTGGTCAGGTGCTTATTGTCTTGTCTGTCGCCGCCATGATCATAGCGGCAGTCATCGCAGTCTTTGAAGAAAACACCGAGCGGATGCTCGCCTATTCCTCGGTGTCGCAGATCGGTTATATTACACTGGGTATTGCGTTGGCCAATCAAGCAGGCCTGACAGGTGGTCTGACACACATCATCAATCATGCGATCATGAAGACCACGATGTTCTTGGCACTTGGTGCCGTCGTCTATCGTATTGGTACGAGCATGTTGCCGAACCTTGCAGGCATTGGACGCAAAATGCCGTTGACGATGGCTGCATTTGTGATTTCTGGACTAGGCCTCGTTGGCGTTCCAGGAACAGCGGGCTTCATAACCAAATGGTATCTGGTGCTGGGTGCGCTTGAGAAAGGCGCGTGGCCTCTTGTGGCTGTGATTGTTGCAAGTTCGCTCATTGCGGTTGTCTATGTCGGCAGGGTTGTCGAAGTTGCGTACTTCAAGAGCCCGTCTGCAGAACTCGCCGACGTGAAGGACCCACCCTTATCTATGTTGCTGCCTATCTTGTTGCTCGCAGCAGCAACGCTTTACTTTGGTTTTGATACGACATGGTCGGCGGAGTGGTGCGCTCAGATTGCGACGGACTTGCTTGGGGGTACCTCATGATTCCAAGCCTCCTTGACAGCAATCTCTTGACACCTGCGGATTTAGTTGCCCTTGCCATCGTGGGTCCGCTTCTGGCGGCCGTTGGCATCGCAGTGTTCCATCGCTGGCCAAATCTGCGCGAAACCATAACGTTGGTGGCAGCAACGGGCGTGGCATGGGTTGTGTGGAGCTTAGCGCCTATCGTGATGGCGGGCGGGCGGCCACAGCTGACCATTTTTGAAATATTGCCTGGCGTTTCCTTTGCCCTCAAAGTGGAGCCGCTGGGGATGCTGTTCGCCCTTGTTGCAGGCACGCTATGGCTGATCAATTCGATCTATTCGATTGGTTATATGCGCTGTAATAATGAGCCGCGCCAGACATCATTCTATATCTGTTTTGCCGTTGCTATTGCAGCGACACTCGGCTTGGCCTTTGCGCAGAACCTGTTCACGCTCTTTAGTTTTTATGAAATCCTGACGCTTTCCACGTATCCGCTGGTGACCCACAAAGGTACGCCAGCAGCGATGCGCGCTGGTCGGGTCTATCTCCTGTTACTGCTTGGAACGTCGATGGTGCTCCTGCTTCCAGCGATTTTGGCAACGTATGCTTTTGCAGGCACATTGGACTTTCAAGCCGGCGGCATTCTGTCGGGTAAAGTCAGTGCGGCTGCGACTGGCATTCTTCTGGCTCTATATGTATTCGGCATCGGCAAAGCCGCCATTATGCCGTTCCATGCCTGGTTGCCCAATGCGATGGTCGCGCCAACGCCGGTGAGTGCGCTGCTCCATGCCGTTGCTGTTGTGAAGGCGGGTGTATTCTCCATCCTCAAGGTTGTCGTCTACGTGTTTGGCATCGACACGGTCGCATCAAGTCCAGCTCAGCCGATCCTGATTGCTGTTGCCATGATCACACTCATCCTTGCGTCATTGATTGCGCTCAGGAAAGATAATTTGAAGGCTCGACTTGCCTATTCAACGGTGAGCCAGCTTGCTTACATTGTGCTCGGCGCTCTTGTTGCGACCTCTGTGAGTGTTGTTGGGGCAGGGCTTCATATCGCAACGCATGCAGCTGGTAAGATCACATTGTTTTTCTGTGCTGGCGCAATTTATCTTGCGCATCGCAAAACCGAAGTCAGCTCATTGAACGGCATTGGCCGACTCATGCCCTACACCATGACAGCTTTTCTCATTGCATCCATGTCGTTGATTGGCTTGCCACCGCTGGCTGGCATGTGGAGCAAATGGCTATTGTTAAAAGGGGCGCTTGATGCACAGCAGTTGATGGTCGTAGCGGCGCTCATGCTCAGTTCACTTCTCAGCGTCGCCTATCTCATGCCCATCGTAGCACGCGCGTTCTTTAAGCCACTGCCGGGCTTCAGTGACAGCAGCACGCCCGTTCAGCGTAAAGAAGCCCCGTGGCCCTGTGTCTTTGCGTTGTTGGTGACAGCCTTGCTGACGTGTGTGTTGTTCTTTGCTGCTGATGCCATCACGCAGTTGCTTGATCCGATTGTTTCATCTTCCAACCTCGTAACGGTGCCTTCTGATGTCTGATCCTGACAAACGTCACACCATCCCGCTTGGCGAGAGAAGTTATTGGTTGGACCGTCCGTCCAATGTCAACA
The DNA here is from genome assembly GCA_021775735.1 of Hyphomicrobiaceae bacterium. Taxonomy (GTDB): domain Bacteria; phylum Pseudomonadota; class Alphaproteobacteria; order Rhizobiales; family Hyphomicrobiaceae; genus JAHZKN01. The sequence continues at coordinate 26,218 of JAJFHG010000005.1, read as the reverse complement.
AGCTGGTGTATGCTTTTTATGCCCTCTGCGGTTTGATTTTGGCAGTTGACATCTTTGTTCCAAAGCACGGGCCGTTTGCGATTGAACACGCGTTTGGTTTTTATGGTCTCTTTGGATTTTTCGCCTGTGTTGTGTTGGTTCTGATTGCCAAGCAGTTGCGCCGTGTCCTCATGCGCCCGGAGGACTACTATGATCGCTGAGCTAAGAACGGTGGTTGATCTCGGGCCGTTTGCAAACATCTCGCCTGGCCTGACCTTGATTGTCGGCGCGCTTTTGGTGCCGTTCTTGAGCGGCTGGGTGCGCAGCGCATGGACGCTTGTTCTACCCGTCATTGCCTTTGCGCACTTGATGCTACTGCCTGAGGGTTATGGCGGCCACTTGTATGTTCTTGGGTTGGATCTTGTTACACTGCGTGTCGATGATTTAAGCTGGATGTTTGGCGTCATCTTTTTGATCGCCACCTTGCTTGGCATGATCTACGCGCTGCATGAAAGTCATTGGTTGCAGCCGACTGTCGGCTTGATCTATGCGGGAAGCGCCGTCGCCGCGGTCTTCGCTGGTGACCTAATGACATTGTTTGTGTTTTGGGAAGGGATTGCGCTTTCGTCTGTGTTTTTGATTTGGGCACGTGGCACAAACGCGGCCTACCATGCCGGGATCCGCTATCTCGTTATTCAGGTTGGGTCAGGCGTTCTGCTCTTGGTTGGCCTTCTGATCCACCACAATGCAACCGGATCTCTTGCGTTCAATGCGCTTGGGCTTGATAGCCCCGGTGGGCTTTTGATGTTCGTGGCCTTTGGAATTAAATGTGCTTTTCCGTTGCTGCATAACTGGCTTGAGGATGCCTATCCAGAAGCCACTGTTGTCGGCACGGTGCTGTTATCCTCCTTCACAACCAAGGTTGCCGTTTATGCGCTTGCGCGCGGGTTTGCGGGTACAGATATTCTGGTGCCGATTGGCGCGATGATGGCCGCGTTCCCAATTTTCTATGCCGTGATCGAAAACGACTTGCGCCGTGTGTTGGCATATAGCTTGAACAACCAGCTTGGCTTCATGGTGGTTGGCATCGGCATCGGCACAGAATTGGCGCTCAATGGTGCAGTTGCTCACGCCTTTGCAGATATTCTGTTTAAGGGACTGTTGTTCATGTCGATGGGAGCAGTGCTGTTTCGTGTTGGCACGGTGAAAGGCTCTGAACTTGGTGGGCTTTACAAGTCGATGCCGTGGACGACAGCGTTTTGTTTGGTTGGTGCCGCGTCTATTTCAGCGTTTCCGCTGTTCTCTGGCTTTGTCACCAAAGCGATGATCATGTCGGCTGCGATGAAGGAGGGATATTTCTGGACGTGGATGATCCTATTGTTTGCGAGCGCCGGCGTGTTTCACCACGCAGGAATCAAGATTCCGTATTTTGCCTTCTTTGCCCATGATTCCCGTACGCGTTGTAAAGAAGCGCCGTGGAATATGCTGATTGCAATGGCGCTCGCTGCGGTTGGCTGCATCGCGATTGGTTCACTGCCAATCTATTTTTATCAGCTACTGCCCTACGCCAGCAGTTATGAGCCATACACGACGGAACACGTCATAACACAATTACAGCTGTTGATGTTCTCTGCTCTCGCGTTTGCGCTTTTGATGCGTACCGGCATTTATCCGCCAGAGTTAAAATCGATCAATCTCGATTCCGATTGGTTCTATCGCCGTCTCGGTATGAATCTGGTTGAGGGTGTTGCAGGGCTTGCAGCCGCAGTGGGCGCATCATTTGGTTCAATCGTTAACGGTTTTACGACAACACTAGGTGGCGTACTGCATCGACACATTGGACCTGATGGTGTCTTAGGCCGTACCTGGCCAACCGGCACCATGGCGTTTTGGACCACCTTGATGCTCGGCGCATATCTTCTGTTTGTTTATTTGAGCTAAGGCTTAAGCCGTGCCGCGGTTTTCAAATGCGGTAATGGCTTTGGCAATCGCTTCGGGATTACGGTCGCGGGAATAGTAATTGCCCAGCACCAACACATCCATATCGGTACGCAGGAAGCAGGAAATTGCATCGCTTGGCGTGTTGACGACAGGTTCCTGCCGGTTGAAGCTCGTGTTGAGGATGACCGGTACGCCAGTGATTTTCTCATACGCTGCAATGACATCGTAATAGCGCGGGTTGGCATCACGTTGAATGGTTTGAATGCGTCCTGTGCCGTCAACATGGGCTGCCGCCGGAATCACATTTAGTTTTTCAGGTCGGATGCTTGGCGCCATCGTCATGAATGGATCAGGAGTTGAAAAGTCAAAGTACTCTTCCAATCGCTCGATGAGAATAACAGGTGCGAAGGGGCGGAACGCTTCGCGGTGTTTGACGCGCGCGTTGATCAAATCTTTCATCTTATTGGAACGTGCATCAGATAGGATTGAGCGATTGCCCAGCGCGCGCGGTCCAATTTCAGCCGCGCCCTGGAACCAGCCCACAATTTTTTGTTCGCTGAGGTCGTGCGCTGTGCGCTGAAACAGAGCCGCATCATCCAGACGCTCAAAGGTTAGGCCAGCGCGTTCGAGAGCAGCAACAATTTCATGATCGTCATAGCTCAAGCCGTAGTAAGCATGGGTCAACACCTGTTCGCGTGGATGTCCAAGCGTTTGATGGTAGTGCCACAGCGTACTGCCAAGAACGACGCCTGAATCCGAGGCAACCGGCGGCACCCAAACATTTTCATAATCCGTTTCCTCAGCAACACGCGCATTGGCAACGCAATTCAGCGCCACACCACCTGATAAAATGAGGTTGCGTGATGGGTAGCGCTTGGACAGTTCGCGCACGACATGCAGGATCGTTTCCTCGGTGACTCTCTGAAGCGCGTGGGCAAGGTCACATTGACGTTCGGTGATTTCGTCGCCTGGCTTGCGAGGTGGCCCAAACATTTTATGGAACGAGGACTGGAATGGGTCGATAAAGCCATGCGTGTGGTATTTGATGTGGTCTCGGTTGATGGCAAACTGGCCATCTGGCAACAGCGTTACGAGCTGACGGACGTCTTCGACATATTTTGGCCCGCCACATGCAGCAAGCGCCATCACTGTGCCTTCTTGGAACGTCGGAAAGCCGAGATGCTCTGAAAAGCAAGTGTAGAGCATTCCCAGAGAGTCAAAGAAGTTTTTGACCCATTGTTGATTGAGGCGGTTGCCTTCTCCGACATAGACACTGGTTGCTGTTTGATCGCCATATCCGTCCATGACCAGAATTGTGGCCTCCTCAAACGGCGACAGGTTATAAATCGCAGCATGGGCATCATGGTGCGCGACCTGGTGTATCTTTGGCAGATTTTTGTAGCCAACGTGTTTGCCAAGCTGCAGCCAAACGCGCATCGGGATATTGACGACAGCTGTGTCTTGCGTCTTGTGCGCAGCGGGACGCAGCAAGTTCATGCTTTGTGGGAAATTGCTGGCAACGGCCTTGGCAAAGGAGCGACGCAGGAGCTGCATGTTCCAGGGAATGGTGATGGCATCAAAGTCTTGAATATCGAAACCCTGGCGGCCAAAAATCTCGCCAATCGCAAGATCTGGAAAAGACTTCGTATGCTTTTCACGGTTTAGGCGCTCTTCCTCGATGACAACCGCCAGACGTCCATCCTGTAAAACCGCCGCACCTGCGTCGTGTGTCTTGGTCACAATTCCGAGAATATTCAACGGGAACCCCCTGAGTTGGTTATGGCGGCCAGCGCAGGGCCTGTCTGTTAGATCATGGTTCTAGCGGCTTTCGCGCGAGCGTCAAAAGACTTTACAGCCAGGGTTAGCAATCCTACATGCCATCGAGTGCTTTCGATATGATGTGTTATCCCAGCGCGGCTCTAACAGCACCTGCAACTTGTCGCGTTAACCCTGAGCGCTTTGCATCATTGTCGAGAAGAAAGTAAAAGCCTTCCTATGGAAAAGTTTAGGTCAGCGACGGACTTTGTAGAAAAGCATGCGCCCGTGCGCCCGGTTCTTGCCGCGCGACCCCATGCAGCAGCCAAAGCGGCACGTTGGTTCCTTGAGCATTTTCCAGGTGATGTTGCCTATGCTTATAAAGCCAATGCCTCAGTATTTCTCATCGGTGCGCTCTATGGGGCGGGTATTCGCAATTTTGATGTGGCCTCTATTGCAGAGCTTGAGGATGCCGTCACGATTCCCAATGCCAATCTTCACTTTATGCACCCGGTGAAATCACGCTTTGCTATTCGCCGGGCTTATCATGATTTTGGCCTCAACACCTTTGCACTCGACAGCGAAGATGAATTACAAAAAATTATTGAGGAAACCAAGAGTGCGTCAGGCGCGCTTGCTAAAGACCTCAATCTGTTTTTGCGCGTCGCCGTTCCAGCGATTAACAGCCGCATACCCTTGGAACACAAATTTGGCATTGCTGGAGACGCAGCCGCCAAGCTGTTGGTCAAAACACGTCAGGTGGCAGCCCAAGTTGGCATCACCTTCCATGTTGGATCGCAAACAACCACACCTGACGCATATGCGGCCGCACTTGAAGAAGTTCACAAGCTGATTGTGATGTCAGGTGTTGTCATTGATCGGTTAGATGTCGGTGGCGGCTTTCCCTCCGTTTACCCCGATAGTCGTCCTGTTGATCTTGGTGATTTCATTACAGTGATTGAAGACGGTGTAAAACTTCTGCCAATGCGCGAGGGCGTGCGGTTGATGTGTGAGCCGGGACGGGCGCTTGTAGCTGAAGCGGAGAGTTTGATTGTGCGGGTCGACGCACGTCGCGGAAATGAGCTCTATATCAACGATGGCAGCTATGGCGTTTTGTTTGATGCTGCCCATCTCAATTTTGTGTTTCCAACTCAGATTGTCTCACGCGCCATCGAGGAGCGTGAGGAGATGATCCCGTTTTCTTTGTATGGACCGACGTGTGATTCCATCGACCACATGGCGGGCCCGTTTATGCTGCCAGCTTCAGTTCAAGAAGGGGATTATATCGAAATTGGCAACGTTGGTGCCTATGGTCGTGCATTGGCAGGACGCTTTAATGGCTATGGCGCTTATGATGATGTGATCTTGCTCGACCAACCGCTGCTATCGATCTATCCCGAAATAGAAGACGTAGCGCACGGGTCAGAAATGCCGCTTTCATCGTAGGGATTGCTGAATAGCGCGACACCCCGCCAACAATATCGTTTGGACGAGAGCAAATATGCCAACGCCTGACTTTGACTACCTGCCTGGATCCGAAAGCTTTCTTGATCCAGATCGTCTCGATTGCGATCAACCAGATGCTGCACGCGCTGTCGTCATCCCTTTTGGTCTTGAGGCCAGTGTTAGTTATGGTGGAGGCACGGCCAATGGCCCGGATGCCATCCTTAAAGCCAGCCATCAATTGGAGCTTTATGACGAACAGTTTGGGTGTGAGCCCTACCGTGATTACGGCATTGCAGCGCTCAAACCACTCGTCCCACTAAACCCTCTTGAAGCTGCGTTAGACCAGCTTTCAGATGTTGTCGGGCGTGTTCTGGATGCACAAAAGTTTCCGCTGGTGTTAGGAGGTGAACATTCTTTGACATCGGGTGCGATCCGACCGTTCGTTGATCGCTTTCAAGATCTGGTCATTTTGCAGTTTGATGCTCACGCCGATTTGCGTGATGGCTATTTAGGAGAGCACTATAGCCATGCCTCTGCGATGCGCCGTTGCCTCGATCATCCAGGAGTGAGTGTTGTCTCTGTTGGTATTCGCGCAATTTCATCTGGTGAAGTGGCGTACCATGATGCCAATCGCGATCGGGTCAGGCTGCACTACGCCAAAGATCAAGTGGCGTGGGATGTGTCCAAGATTGTGACCCCACTCAAAGGTCGCCCGGTTTATGTGACCTTCGATATTGATGCTTTTGATAGCGCCCTCATGCCCGCCACCGGAACACCAACGCCCGGCGGGCTCGGGTTTTGGCAGGCGATGGACATCCTACGCGCTGCAGGAGACGTTGCGACATTGGTGGGGGGGGATGTTGTGGAATTAGCTCCAATCCCTGGCTTTCATGGCTGTGATTATCTTGCAGCCCAAGTTGCCTACAAAATCATGAGCACAGCACTTGCCACGCCGTCTTAAGGGTCGCTTTTGAATTAGTTTTCCACACTGAGCACTTTGGCTCCGTTTCCCAGTGCGACTCAATTTAGGGCTGAAACCACGTCTTTCATTCAAAGGAAGTGGTGGATGTCCCAGTCATTTTTGGGCCAGAAAATAAAAAGGGCAGTTGAACGCTTCGCTGGGAAAAGTGAGCCTAAGTCTGTTCGCGTTGATCGTGACGATCTCAGGACAACGCTCAATCAATGTGAGCTTGAGGTTCGCGAAATGCATCGCCTGCTCAAAGCCAGCCCAGAAATTGGTCGCCATCGAACGAGCCAGCCGAGCTGTCGCTATTAAGCGTCACGAAAACAATTGAAAATAGTCTCCAGCGCGCACTAGAGCGCGTAGGTTTCCGGCTTAAGAGCCCCAAGTGAGCCAAGGTGATTGGATTTGTGCTCGAGATTGAGCAGGTCTGCGGGCAATTTGAGCGCGCCCCGGGTTGAAAAAGCATCGCCAACAAGCGTTGCGTCAACTGCTTTGCGAAGCGATGTGTGGTGAAGTTCACCTTCAAAGAAGGCTCCACTGCTCAGATGGGCATCACCTACAGTGGCCCGCCCAACAACTTGTCCGTTGACTATTAGCGTGCGTGCTGTGGCCCGCCCAAACAAATAGCCATCAGGTCCAATTACTAACTCTGAGCATATCAATTCGCCTTGAAACCATCCATCCAATTGAATGCGCCCGGCGGCCAACAGTTGACCGCGCATCCGCGAATGACTTTCAATTACCAACATCACATGCCCTCTGTCAGCTTTACTCGATTACAACTGGACATTGTTTAAGCGGGTAACCGTGTTGGCAAAATGGCAAGCAAGAGCAGCTTGATGTCAATCAAGTTATGCTCGCAGTGATGTCATTCAGCACTATGTTGGATCACAAAGCGAAACACCCCATCATTATTTTCAGATGTAAGCAACGTATGCCCTGTTGCTTTGCAGAAGGCTTCAAAGTCGAGGGCGGATCCAGGGTCTGTTGCCAAAACTTCAAGTGTGTGACCCGCCGCCATATCGCGTAATGCTTTTTTCGTTTTGAGGATTGGCAGTGGGCATGCCAGCCCTTGCGTATCGAGAAGTTTGTCAGCCATGATCGAATCGCCCCAGCTCTGTGCCAGCTCTGTGGTTGTCTTCTGGGTTGGCCAACCTCCGATCAGAGGCACGCCAACGCGCCAGGCTGGGCTCAATATCACACATTATGCCATATCGGTGTTCTGATCGCCCCTGAAATGGCCAGAAACACTTGCGTGCGCCAAATGGGGCGGGCACACAGGAGGTTGCGATTCAAAAATAATGGCAGAAAGACACGCCGTCGCCTGATCGCCCCTTGTGGGACGGGAGGAGGAGATAGGCAAACAAGTCTGAGGCAGCAGGAGACAGCAGGACGGTATGACGGACGGGGACCGAGAGCAGCATTCACGGTTAAGCGTGGCGGGTTTACACCGAATTGGTTTTGTCGGCCTTGCCTATCCATACATCGCGTTATTAATCGTCGGGTTGATAACGATAGCCGCCGCATTTGGCATTGGCCGACTGCAAGTAGACGACTCTCTCTCAGAGCTGTTTCGCTCAGACACTGAAGAGTTTCGCCAATACGAAGAAATCGACAAGCGCTTTCCCTCAAGCGAATATGATGTTTTGGTCGTTGTTGAAGGCAAGGACCTTTTAAGGCGCAAGCAGCTGACGGCGTTTGGCGAAGCAGCGATTGAGCTGCAATTGACTGATGGTGTTGAGGGCATTGTCTCAATGTTGTCGGCGCGCGGTAAACCTGATGCGACCGGATATGCTGCACCTCTGGTGCCCGATGAGTTGCCAGACGATGATGCTGCCTATGCGCAAATCATCAAAACCATGCGCGATAATGATATCGTCAAAGGCAAGTTCCTATCAGATGACGGCGAATTGGCGATGATCGTTCTGGCGCTTGATCGCAATGTCGTCAAAGACCTGTCCGCCAAGACTGTTATTGGCGGCATCAAAGATACGATTAAACCAATATTTGATGAGGTGGGCCTTAGATTCAAGCTGACTGGCGCGCCGGTGATGCAACTTGAAATCCGCAACGCGGTGGAGCGAGACCGTCTCGTCTATAATGGACTGGGGCTGCTGTTTGGAGCCTTGGTTGCAGCAATATTTTTCTCGCGTGTATCGTTGATGTTGGTGGCAGCACTTCCGCCATTCATCGCGATTGTGTGGACTTTGGGACTGCTTGGCTGGCTCGGCTATAAGCTCAATCTTTTTCTTAATGTGATGACACCACTCATTATGGTGATGGGATTTTCCGATTCCATGCAGATGGTGTCTGCAATTCGACTGCGTTTGCGTGAAGGCGATACACGTTTTGAGGCTGCACGTTATGCCGTCAATGTTGTGGGGCCGGCGTGTGTGCTGGCCAATGCAACAGCGCTGCTTGCGTTTCTTGCGTTACTGCTTTCACAATCTGGTTTGATCCGCACGTTTGGTTCTGCCGGTGCGCTTGCAACGATTATTTCTTACCTTGTCTGCTTGCTGGTATTGCCGACGTTGGCAGTCGTCCTTATTCATAAAGAAGATCGGTTGTCGAAGGCGAAGGCACCTGCTGATTTTCTTATGGATAGTCTGACCCTCATCGTTGGCAACGTTGTCGATCACGTTGTTAAACGTCCCATCCTTTATTCCATTATAGGTTGGGGGCTATTGGCACTCTTTTATTGGTCGTTTGCCAATCTTGAGACGCGCTATCGCTTGGCCGATCAGGTGCCTGATCGCGAACAAGCACTCGAAGCCAGTGCCAGCTTGGATGAAAAGTTGACGGGTGCCAATCCCGTTCACGTCATGATCCAGTGGCCGAAATCGCAGAACCTTTATGATCCGGCAACATTGGATGTGATTGGTAAGGCACATAGTATTTTGGAACTAAAAGCCGGCCTTGGAAATGTTTGGTCCATCGATAGTTTGCGCCGCTGGCTTTCGGAAGCAGGTGATACAAGTATTGAAACGGTGAAAAAATATGTTGGCATTTTACCGGAGCATCTTGTGCGTCGGTTTATTGACAAGAATGATGCCGCTGTTCTTGTCACAGCCCGTCTTCCAGACATTGATGCCAGCGAAATCTTGCCAGTTGTTGAAACCATTGACACAGCGCTTGAACCCTTGCGCAAAGCCAATCCTGGATTTGAGTTTGCGGTAACCGGTTTACCAGCCATTGCGGCGCGCAATAGTCATTCCATGATCTCCGATCTCAAGGACAAGATTCCAGCCATGGTCATTTTCGCGTCGGTGATTTTAGGCTTGGCGTTTCGCTCCGTCTTTGTCACCGCAATGACGTTCCTGCCAGGTTTGTTTCCGGTCGTGGCAGCGTGCATGGTGCTATACCTCTTGGGCTACGGTTTCGAATTTGCCTCTGTTGTTGGCCTTATTGTCGTGTTTGGCATCGGCATCGATTCACTGATTCACTTTATGAATCGATTGAAGATTCAAGAGGACGTCGGTGAGCCAACGGACCAGGCGATCCGTTCTGCGCGGATTTTGGTGGGCCCGGCGATTATTCTAACCACGATCGTTTTGGCGTTCGGGTTGGGCGTGACCATTTTCTCTGACCTGCCATCGCTCAGATTGTTCGGTATGGTCACCGGCTTGACACTCGTCGCCTCGCTCATTGGAGACCTCGTGTTCCTGCCCGCAACCGTGCGGGTTGGACGCATGCTTTGGCCAGGAAAGGCAAAGTCCGAGTCTTAGAGGCGGTTTGATATTATTGCGCATCGTCTGCATGCTGATCCCAATGCTGCACGACTTCAAGCAGGAACAACACGGTGCCATACTTAAGAAGATCAGTGAGGCTGTTGATGCACGAGGTCTGAAGCCGCTGCTTGATGAGATGCAATTCAGCCTATCCGAGTTAGGGCAAGCCATCGGCAACAGGACCAACGTACAAAATGAAAAAGAAAATTCTACTTACAGGCGCCACTGACGGAATCGGATTGGAAACCGCAAGGACATTGGTCGAGCAAGGTCATCATGTTCTCATCCATGGCCGCAATCGAGAAAAACTCGATAACGTCACCAAAGAACTTACCAAGCTCGCGAACAACGATGGAATAGAAACCTACGTTGCTGACCTGTCACGGATGAGCGATGTCGATGCGCTCGCCAAGGCCGTGGCCGCAGAGCACACGAAACTTGACGCCCTCATCAATAACGCCGGCATTTACAGCACGCAGAATACGATCACTGAGGATGGTTTTGATGTACGGTTTGTTGTCAACACGATTGCGCCTTATCTTCTAACTCAACGACTATTGCCACTACTCGAGAAGAGCGGGCGTGTGATCAATGTGTCCTCTGCGGCGCAATCACCGGTGGATCTTAAAGCGTTTGCTGGACAAAGCCGTTTGTCGCACGAAGCAGCCTACGCGCAGAGCAAACTTGCGCTCAACATGTGGTCTTTTGCCCTTGCGCGTTCGTTGGCTGAAAAAGGTCCGCCCATCGTCGCTGTTAACCCAGGTTCGTTGCTCGGCAGCAAGATGGTAAAAGAGACCTATGGTATCGACGGTGGCGATATTGGCATCGGCGCTGACATTCTCGTTCGAGCGGCTCTATCCGAGGAGTTTGGATTGGCCAACGGGCGCTACTTTGACAACGACTCTGGGAAATTTGCTACGCCTCACCCTGATGCGCTGAATGCCCAGAAGTCCAGGGACATCGTCCAAGCAATCGAATTGATTCTAGCAGGGTGAGGCAACAAGGCCGGCGGCTATTGACTCTTTCCGATCCCTTTGCAGGTCACAGTCGGGCGCAGTTCAAACTGCCGTTCCGGCTTGGTTTTCCTCAGCTTTGGTTTTCCTTGGCATTGAGAAGCGCGATGCCCTTGTACAGGGCTGTCACGATTTCCGCCTCGGTGATGCAGAACCTTGCCGCCGGTGAGATGTCGACCGTTCCGTCCGCACCGATCGGCGTGTGCTCGCCGCCGACCCCCCGCACCGATAATCCCAGCGGCTTGGCAATCGCTTTTGCCCTGGTGTCGGTTCCGTCTGCCGTTAGCTTTGGTAGCGCGATATGGACTGACGCACGCATGCCTGTGCCGAGGTTCGTTGGACAAGAGGTGACGACGCCGTAATCCGCCGAATAGGCGAACTCCAGACCCTCAATGTTCTCGACCACATCAAGGGCGGATTTCAACCGGTCAAACACGTCGTTGAGTACCGTACCGTGCTGCATGCACATGATCCTCAGGTGATCTTCCTCACCCACCCAAATAATGAATCCCTTGTCGGCGGAGACATAACAGCCACGGCCATAAGGCCAGTCGGCGGCAATTCCGGCCGCGGTCAGAAAGCGGTCACTGTCCATGTTCTTGAACATGATGTGTGCATCCACCAGGCCCTGATACGTCGCGTCGTCGATAAAGCAGGGGTGGCCCGGCGTCAGAGAGTAGTAACGTCCACCGTAGTCCGGCATCGCAATCAGGGTCTTAAATGCCGTCGTCATCTTTTCTTCCAGGCGGATGCGATCGTCCTTTGTCATGCTGCCTGGCAGAGGGAAGTCTTTGAGATTGCGCCCAGTGCGCACACGCATCGATAGCGCGGGCAGTCCCAGCCGCGCGAAGTCAAGCACGCCGTCCTCAGGCAGCCCGTCCACACCCTTAAGGCTCCAGTCATTTGTATGACGGGCCCCTTCGGGAACCTTGTGGTAACGCGCCAACACTTTGGAGAAGAACGGCTTGAAATCGTCGTAGTCGGACGGCTGGCAGGCATAGCACCCCATCTCGCTGTCGGGGTTCTCGATGCCAGAGTTCAGACATTTCAGGAGACGGGACTTGTGGGCATTGGACAGCGTCCCGAAATAGACCGGATCGAAGCACTGCACCGCGATATTGTTGGGTCGGGTTGCCTTCAGTGTTTCAATCTTCGCTATGAGATCTGCCGTCATTGCTTCATGTCCTCGCGCTTGTCCAAGAAAGTTGTGCAGCGGATCATATCCTTGAAGAGCCAATACGCGATCAGTCCAAATTGCCACCGGGACCATATGCGACGAGCGCAAATCCGGAAACACCGGGTCAGATTTACTTGATCATCGAGCCGCACAAATATTGTCGAGGGCTTAGTCTGTTCGCCTAAGTTCCGCGTTGGAGGGCACATGTCCACCGACGACCCAGACTGTCCCCACATTTCCGACAGGCGGGTGTCCAGCCCCATTTTCATGTGCCACTTTGACGTAGAGTTTCGGGGGCCATAGGGCCTGCGCTGAGGGCTGCATTGACTGTTGGAATATCTAATGCCGCCCTTTGCCCAATCAACTTTGAGGTACGCGATGACTTGCCAGCTTCATGACTACCTGGCGCCGCCCGTACCGGCTGCTTCGTAGAGCAAAAGCATTTCCGTGACATTTTCCGTTGTCACGTAGCCAATGAAGCGGTTTTGCTCATCAATAATTCCCACCGCAGGAACACTCCCACCCTTAAGCAGTTCCACGACGCTTTCCATGCTGTTGCGTACCGATTGAACCGGGATGTCGGCGTCCATGACCTCAAGCACCGGCGTTGCCGCCCCGCGCGCACCAAGTGTTTTGATCAACTGTGCCCGGGTCAAAAAACCACGCAGATGCTTCTGGTCATCGACGACAGGAAATTCCTGCTGAGTTGTCTTTAAGAGAAGGTCAGCAGCATCGGAAATGCTGGATTGCGTGCCAAGCGATTCAAAACGTGAAATCATCGCGTCCCTGACACGGTGCCCACGCGCGGTGTCGCGCATGCTGACACTTAAGGCCTCACCGCTCGCCGCCAGATAAACGAAAATTCCAATCAGGACGAGAAACGGATTTCCGAGAAGTCCGAGAAAAGCCAGGAAAATCGCGAAGGTTTGTCCGACCCGGGCGGCGATACGTGTGGCGCGAACATAACTCATGGCATGTCCGAGGGCTGCGCGCAGAACCCGCCCGCCGTCCATCGGAAAGGCCGGAATGAGATTAAACACAGCAAGTATGACATTCACCGTTGCCAGCCGGCCCAGAAGGCTGCCCCGGTCCTCACCGTAAATGCGCACGTCCGTCAGATCAAACGGTGCCCCGAAGACAACAATTAAGATAACCGCCAACGCAATATTCACAGCCGGCCCAGCCAGCGCCACCGCGATCTCCTCAGACGGCTTTTCCGGCATCCGCTCAAGCGAGGCGATCCCTCCAATCGGCCACAGCGTAATATCGCGCGTTCCAATCCCATAGCGGCGTGCCATTAAAACGTGACCAAACTCATGCAGAACGACGCAGGCGAACAACAAGCATACGAAAATTATTGCATCGATTGCTGCTGCTTTGCCGGTCTGCAACCACACTGCCGTCCCAAGCCACGCCAGCAGAAAGAAAAACGTCAAATGGACACGGACGTCCGTACCGAACGCAGATCCGAGCCTGATGGACCAACTCATTTTTTGGGGTCTCCTCGCTTTTTTCGGTGCCTCCCAGCTTTGTGAGCAGGGTTGCAAATCTATAGGCCAGTCGCCCTGCTCGCTCTTGCTCCCACTCTCACACCGCACGAGGCTATCGTTTGCGAAGGCTTAGCCGGCCCCGGCCCGCAGCGCCTGAAAAAGTAACCGTTTGCCGGGAGCCGCTAATGGTTACCCGAACCCGCCAGCGGGTACACGCCCAGTTGCTGAGAAATTACTCCAACAGCAGAATAACATCTCCGGGACAGATCTGGCTCCTACTAGTTGGTGATCAACTCCAATGCGGATGTATCGTCTTTTGATCACTGGACGCAATTGACGAAGGTCAAGAGTAGGCCGATGTCCGCCTCTGACTCAAAGCGGACATTGACTGCGCGCACCGATTAATCTGAGGGATTTATCCGACGTCCGCGTTTTTCCAAATGCAAATTTAAGGGTCTCTGTAACGCTTATGGTCTGCTAAGACCCCATGGTAATGATAACGGTGGCGTGCCGCGCATAAACTAGTTTATTGAGTTTTGATTGCACGGTGGAACAGCAGTCAGACGATCTAAATAGCCGGATTAACTCAAGGGGCACATGGTGTGCCTGGATGACGTGGTGTCTGTGAACGCGCCCTCAATTGATTTCCCTGAATTTTCTGAACGCGCTCCATGGTGGGGCGGTGACCTTCAAACAATGAGGAATCGCTTCTTAACGGATGCGGGGCCGTTGCCTGGAAAACCAAGCGCATTGGAATTTCCAACATCAGATGACACCGGTGATAGGCTCACAGCCGTGCTTGAAACGCCGCGATTGCAGGCGCGAGGTCCGCTCATCATATTGATCCATGGCCTCACGGGATGTGCGGACAGTTCATATGTGAGAAACTCCTCAAAGTTTCATCTCGAAAGGCGGCGTCGCGTCTTACGCGTAAACTTGAGGGGCGCGGGATCGTCACGAAAGTCTTGCAGCCAGTATTATCACGCAGGGCGGGCGTCTGATGTAAACGACCTTGTTGCCGGTATCGATCCAGAGCTCAAAAGAGACGGGATTTTTCCGGTTGGCTATTCACTTGGCGGCAATATTCTCATCAACTTTTTGGCGCAAGTTGCTGACCCGAACATGTTCATTGGCGCTGCGACAGTGTCGGCCCCAATTGTGCCTCACCAAGCAGCACAGCAACTAATGCGCCCAAGAAATTGGCCATACCATAATTGGCTTTTACGACGCATGAAGAATGACTACCTTGGATTAGCACGTCAGGATAAGGCCAATCAGCGAGCGTTGATCAACGGCGCAAGATCAATCTATGCGTTTGACAATGATGTGATTGCACCGCTCAACGGGTTTTCAGATGCAGATGACTACTACGCGAAAACCGCCGGGATGAGGCATTTAGAAAACGTCAAAACACCAACACTCTTGATTCACGGCGATAACGACCCTTGGATTCCTGACAAACCATATAGAGAGCTTCAAAAAACACATCCAAAGAACATAGAGCTTTGTTTTACACGGGGTGGCGGACATGTTGGTTTTCATGGTCGAGGGTCACGACAAGCTTGGTGTGACCTGCGCATCGAAACGTTCATTGAGGATAGATTGGCTCAATATTGAAGCTGCAAATGTCGGCAACTGGCCCTTAGCAGACACGGCGCTATGTTTGCGTTGGGTCCGCTCATGACCCAAAGCAGAAGTTGACTGCCGATTTGGAGCGCTAAGTGTTTCACTTAGCTTTCCACTCTCGTACCAATTTCTGCGCTGTAGCTAATTGGGCTGCCGTCATTTTGGTAGCAATGGCGTCGCGCTCTACGGGGGCCTTGTCGTGGAACTTTGACGCTGCGAGACTGAACCACATGTAAGCTTGCGCATAGTCTTGGTCTATGCCATCGCCGTTGGCGTACATACCCCCGAGGCAATATTGGGCATCAGAATGACCCTGGTCAGCAGCCTTGTGATACCACCTCGCGGCCTGTGTCAGGTCCTGCAACCTCCCCCAGTCAACGGCGTAAGCTTGGCCTAGTCTATACTGGGCCGCGGCCATGCCCTGGTCTGCGGCTCTACGAAACCATTTTGCAGCTTCAACAGCGTCCTTTGGCACGCCGTGGCCTCTCATGTAACTCAACCCAAGGGCAAGCTGTGCAATGGAGTAGCCTTGCTCGGCTGATTTTCGATACCATTTCGCCGCTTCCGCATGGTCCCGTTTCACGCCCACGGCATAGCTATAGGAAAAACCGAGGCTGTGTTGGGCGTCGGCGTAGCCTTGGTCAGCGGCCTTGCGAAACCACTTCGCTGATTGCTCATAGCTTTGCGAAACGCCACCCCGACCATTGGCATACAAGGTGCCTAACTTGGTTTGAGCCAAGGCCATACCCTGATCAGCGGCCTTGCGAAACCAAATCGCCGCTTCGATGTGATCTTGCGGGACACCTTGACCACTTTCATACATGTTCCCAAGGTCAAACTGCGCGGCTTCGTTTCCCTGCTTGGCCAATGGGCGCAGGAGTTTCAGCGCGCTGGCAAAGTCACCTTGCCGATAGGATTTTTGCCCATCTTCCAATGGCCCTGCAGACACGTGTCCACAATGGACCGTGGACAAAACAAAGACGGTGAACAGGAAAAATGGAACCGCCAAATTCGTCCGAAAAATTGAAGAATTCATCGTATTCTCGATCCTGGGTCTTGGCGGCGCCTGGCTTGCAGTGCTCGGCCCGTTTGTGAAGTATCGCGCGATTATTCTTGTGTTCGCTGGCGTAGCCATAGCGTGGGGGTGGTTCTGGTATTTGACAAGACACGGCTCGCGTCCGTCTTTAGTGCTTTTGGTATTCGCGACATGGTCTCTTATACTGGCAATCACTGCGCCACAATGGGAAAGGCCAGTTTCGCAGGTGCTTTGGACCTACTAGGCGGATACGCGATGAGTGATAAGGTTGAGCTTAGATCAGTCATTACTTGCCCGAAGTGCGGGCATTCTGAAATGGAAACTATGCCGACGGATGCATGCGTCGGCTTTTATCCGTGCAAGGGTTGCGGAACGATGCTGCGCCCTAAACAAGGTGACTGCTGTGTCTTTTGCACTTACGGCACCGTTCCTTGTCCACCAATTCAGGTCGGCGACGAATGCTGTGAATGACGGCTTTTGGCCCTTAGCTGTCATGTTGGTGTGGTGTTCAATTGGTCCATACATGACCCAAAGCAGACATCGAACCCGGGCCATTCAAGATGGCATGATGATTTTCATTTGACGAAATTTGACCGCTAATCAAACCAGAATACGCACCGTACGTCTTTTGGGTCGCCGTGCCTTTTCATCTCGGACACTGCATACCGGAAAAAGTTTTCAGCTCGGCTGCGGTAAGTCACGCTCCAAGAGACATAGACAAAGCAATTTTCTAATGCGCTCGCCACTTCTCCCTTTAACCGGATCTCGCGTGAAACATCTGTTGTTTCGTAAGGATTGTCGATTGGTTCGGTTCGCAGGAGAACCTCGTTTTCGCTTATTAGCGAATGATCCGGCCATCTTTCTTTCACCTCAGCTAATTCGAATAGATCGGGCGGCGGAATGCCTGCCTCCCGGCGGCCTGCACGCACCCATTCGTGTAAATGACTTGCATGGGCATAGCCCTCCAGCTTGACGTGTTGGTCCCAGTCAAACGCCAGAATTTCCGCTAAGGTCAGCCAGCTTGGTGAACGACCGTATCCGCCCGAAACACGTTCGTGCGCGTACGTCGATAACATTATCGACATGTCGTCAGGTAGACCGCGAAGCGGAGCGATGCTGGTGTAATCGCCGGTGCTCCTGACGTCGGCCAGAATAGAAAACATGTCATAGTCTCGGTCGTTCCAGCATGGTGCCGCAATGAAATCTTCGCCCGTCAAAAAGCCGTCAGGATCTGGATTACGGTCCCACGTATCACACGACACCCACTCGTCGCCTTCGCGGCGCTCGACGTAAAATTCAATATCTGTGCTCATTGCCCGAGTGCTCGCTACTCCCGTTTACACATTTCTATCCTAAACCGTTTGGACGTGCACGCTCGTCTATCGGCATGCCTCCTCATGGCAGAAATTCCCTTTGGGGTGACGGCAATTTTCGGAGGGGGGGGCAAAAAAAATAGCCGTGGCGGAGCGTCGCCCTTGGGGCATTTCCATCCATGTGGCAAGACCGTGTTGATGGGCGTTTCTGGCCTTTAGCTGACGTCCTGGTGTGCCGGGCTAAAGGTCTGCACATCACCCGAAGCGGGTTAGGATCTCTAGGGAACGTTTCTTCCCAACCAATTTGTCGCTAAACTTGAGTTTAAAGACGGTCCAATAAACCCGTGTCTTATGGCTTTTTACCCAATAAGCCCTTCTTTCTTTCCCTATACGCGGCGGAATTTTCCGCTTCGACTGAAGGAAGGAAAAATCATGCATTTTGTCCCAAAACTTACGATCATCGGTGCCAGTCTTGCACTTTTCACAACAGCTGTCGTGGCAGCCAACGATGCACCTGGCCTCAGCGGATACATTGGTAAGACAACCCAAGAAATATCCAATGCGCTCAAAGAGAAGGGGTACGAGGTCCGCAAAGTTGAAACCGAGGACGGTTACCTGGAGGCCTACGCCCTTAAAGACGGCGAACGCTTTGAGATCTACGTCAACCCTGAAACGGGCGCGCTCGTCAAAACAAAGAGGGATTAAAACGCGGCATTGTCACCCTGGCGTCCTCACGTTCAAAGAGGGCGCCAATCCCTTTGTTTCATTGCGCCTTGAAAGAGAACAGCCATGCATCAAGTTGCGGTATGGGACATGTTTGTCCGTATTTTTCACTGGTCGCTTGTACTCTTATTCTTTAGCGCCTTCTTCCTGTTCGATGATGAGGGTGCGGCCCACAGATATGCCGGTTATGCGGTTCTTGGGCTTGTCGGCGCGCGGATCGTCTGGGGCTTCATCGGAACACGCCATGCGCGATTTTTCTCGTTTCCGCCCAACCTGTCTGCTGCCCTGCAACACCTGAAAGCCATACGCTCAGGTGAAAAAGAAAAGGTAACGTTGTCTCATAACCCGCTTGGCGCCTTGATGATCTACAACCTGTTGGCGTCACTCATCCTCGTGTGCCTGAGCGGTATCATGATGACACTGGATCAATTCTGGGGTGTCGCGTGGGTTGAAGAGGTGCATGAACTGGCGGCCAACTACACGCTTTTTTGCGTGGCTCTTCATGTACTGGGTGTTATCATTGAAAGCCGACGTTCAAAGACCAATCTCGTTCTCGCCATGATAACCGGCAAGAAAGGGGTTCCTGACGAAGAGTAATTCTTGATGTTGGATGCGTTGACCAGAACAACAGGATCAAAACGCCTGAGCGACGGGACAGTTCGCCTCGTCATTGATGCGCTCATTGCACTACAACTGTTCAGCGCGCTCTATTTTCTGAGCGACTTTGTCACCGACGTGTTCGTCGCCAGCGATAGTGCGGCCCATGTTCTCCTAGAGGGACTGGCCGTCCTATGTCTCCTGATTGGTATTTATTTCTCGATGCGCGAGCGACAAAGGCTTCTGTCGCGCAATCGAAAAATGGAGACGCAACTGCAGATCGCGTCAGGTGCATTTCAAGAACTGCTTGAGAATTTCTTTGATCAATGGAAGTTAACGCCGTCGGAGCGGGAGATCGCACTGCTGACGATCAAAGGATTTTCAAACGCTGAAATTGCCGACCTGCGAAATACGCGTGAAGGCACTGTGAAAGCCCAAAGCAATGCCGTTTTTCGAAAAGCGGGTGTCAGCGGGCGCACGCAACTTCTCAGTCATTTTATTGAAGAGCTCGTGGGCGATCCTTTGGTTGAGAGACAGGACTGCACCAAAACGCCAACAACGGTGGCACCCTCCAACACGCTTCGTCGAGATGCTCCCGCCGCGGCGACGCGCCAGTCATGACGCTGATCGCATTGCGTGTTGTCGGCACTTGACCGTTCCTGGTCCCTCACGTCCGTTTCGCACATCGGGGCAATGCCTGCGTTTGCCACGCGTTGGGGGTCGTTCTCTATAGAGTCTCGTTCGAGTGATTATGCTGTTGTCATGAAGTTAGTTCGAGAAAATAAATCCCGCGCCAGTTGGTCCAGCGCGGGGGTTTTTGTTGTGAAATTTGTGGTGTCCTTAACGTAACTGGGACTGCTGCTTGCGTTTCTTAAGTTGCCATTTCTGTTTATTAAGCTGTGGTTTATACAGCTTGTTATTTGTCTGCGGCAGCTTAAGAACAGGTGGCTTCTTCGGCAGAGGCCTCACCTTGGGTTTGGTCCGACACGTGCCATTAACCCAGACCTTGCCTTGAAGCGCACACAGCACTTTTTGCGACGTCTTCGGTTTGCACTTGCCATTCTTCCACTTCCAACCCTTAGCGAGACACTTCTGCTTTGGTGTTTTCTGTTTGGGTTTGCAGCGGCCATTCTTTGGCTTCGGCGTCCCATCTGGGCAGTAGAGCTGGACCGGGGGCGTGACGACTTTGGATTGGCACCG
This sequence comes from Hyphomicrobiaceae bacterium, assembly GCA_021775735.1. GTDB lineage: Bacteria > Pseudomonadota > Alphaproteobacteria > Rhizobiales > Hyphomicrobiaceae > JAHZKN01. The sequence continues at coordinate 6,230 of JAJFHG010000005.1, read as the reverse complement.
GCCATTTTTCCAAACCTTGCCCTGTAGCTTGCACAGAAGCTGCTTGGAGGGTTGCGTCTTGCACTTGCCGTTCTTCCATTTGCCGCCCTTCTTCAAGCACTTTTCTTTCGGGCTCGGACCAACCGGTGGGCAGCGACCGTTCTTAGGCGCTGGACGACCATTTGGGCAATAGATCGGTGGGGTCGTCTCCTTATCGACACAGCGACCATTCTTCCATTTTTTACCCTTTAGTTTGCACTTCACCTTGTCAGACACATTTGGCAAGCACAGACCGTTCTTCCAAATGCGACCCTTCTTGCGACATTTCTCCGCTGCGGTATCTGGCATGCGGCATTTGCCACGGCGCCAAGTGCCACCGCGCAGTTTGCAGAAGCATTTTGCATCGTTAGCGCGACACGCCGTCGGCGTGCGGTTTTCGCATTTCCATAGTTTGGCGTTCCAAACCTTCATGTATCCGCACGGGCACTGGCCGCTTTTTGGCACAGGCTTGCCATCTGGGCAGACCCGGTCCGGCGTTTTGCGGACGCAGACACCCTTGCGCCGTTTGAAACCATCTTTGCATACGCACATGCCATAGCGGTTCTTGGTTTCATTGACACCACGACACTGTGGAGGTGGCGGCGGTGGTGGATCAATGCCTACGTCAGGCACGCAGCGTTTTTTGTATTTTCGGTAGCCCTTGTTGCAGACGCAGCGTTGTTGATCATAATCGTAGTGTCCGTTTTTGAGACGGCAGCCTTTTTTGCGTACGCATTGGCCTTTATGTCGAATAAATGCCGGTTTACAGACACAGCGATCATTGCGCAGTTCTTCGTTCTTGCCGCATTGTGCATGATCCTGACAGCGTTCTGGCAATGGCAGTTTCCGCTTTGCGATCTGCTTGCAGGTCAGCGGTACACATTTGAGGCGACTCCAGCTCCAACGCTGGTAGCGTCCACACGAGATGTCGGGAACACAGCGGCGGATCTTGCGATTCCAATGTGTACCGCGTGGGCAGTCATAAATTGAAACGCAGCGCTGCTTTTTAGGATTCCAACGTTGGCCATCCGGGCAGGACGTGGTGCAGGCGCCATAGGTGCGGTTCCAAACTGTGCCGCGCGGACAGCACTTGCCGTTTGGCTTGCGCCGTTCGGGGTCATAGCACTGCTTTGGCACACAGGCGCGATCATAACGTGACCAGGTTTCGCCACGCGGGCACGGGCAACGTCCATTTGCGCGCCGCTTGCTGCCGTCCGGACAGGTCGGGACGGGGTCAACAATCGGATAGATTGGATCAATTTCCGGCAGCGGTTTGATGCAATTTTTGGACGGGATCTCGGCGACCGCGGATGCACTGTCATCACTGCCGTTGCTGTTGCCTCGGGTGCCGGCAATCGGGAAGGTCAAATTGGCTGTGTTCTTGAGATTACACAGACCTTTGTCTGGCACTTCGGCTGATACGGAGAATTTCAGTGTGTCTCCCTTTTGCAAATTGAGCGCAGGGTGTTTGCACTTATAGTTTGTGCCGCCACCAGAGCAATCCCAAGCCGCGTCAAAGGTCAGCGCGGTTGGCGTTGCCGAAAACGTTTCTTCCAACTTGATGACGCTGGTCAGCGGGTCAGGACCAAGGTTGGTCAACGTCACATCATAGTCGCAGCGCCATGAGGCACCGTTTTTGACACACGGACCTTTGGCAACCTTTTCCGTTTTGATGTTGGTTGGATCGCAGGTAATGAACAACATGCCACCGACCCACCATTGTAGGAACGCATCAGCGCTGGCATCAGCTTCATCATCCGTGAGCTTGAAATTGGCCTGCGTGCCGCCAGCGGGTGCTGCCAGCTTGACGCGATTGACCATCTCGCAGCCCTGCGCTTCGAGGTTTGGTAGCGACATCGTTAGTTTCATCGGGAAGCTGATGGACGCACCGTTAACGAGATCAACGCTGCCGCCGGTGTTGCAGAGATAGTCAGGGGCTGCACCACCACATACAAGGCCTGGATCACCACTGGTGAGTGTCGCGTTGGCAGGGACGGTTTCATTCAGCGTTACAAAGTCAGAAAATGCGACCGGACCTTCGTTGGTGAGCGTAATTTCATAGTCGCACTCAATCGTATCGCCACCCGCCTTCTGGCATTTGGCGCCATTGAGCGCTGTTTTATCAACACGGATGTTGGAGGCGACGTTGGTTGGCAAAACTTCAGTCCAAACGCAGCTTTGCCCCGCGCCTGGTCCCGGAGGCCCTGGAGGCGGTCCAAATCCTGGATCGGTAACTGCGAAACAATTGTGTACCCAATAGCCGACGCCAGCAGGATCTGCTGGAAGTGTCACCGTGATATCAAAACTTGTTGCGCCACCTGCTGCCAAAGACAATGGGGCATTGCAGGAAAATGGAACCGCAGCCGGTGGACCGCCAAGACATTGTGGGTCTGGGTTGAAGGCTGCAACGGGTACAGCAACAGGGGCGCCCGAGATAAACAACCGATCGGTGAGCAACACGTTGCCATTGAAGGGCAGGTTGCCGGTGTTGGTGATGTTAAGCGTATAGGTCGCTTCACCACTGGCAACGGCAATTTGTGGGCCGGTTTTTTCAAACTTAAGCGACCGTCCGCCTTCATCGCAGGCCTGACCAAAGTGCGGCCAAGCGAGAGCGGCGCAGTTTTTAAAGCCAAAGTTGCCAGCGTTGACGAGGCCTGCTGTGTCAAGACGCACGGTGACACTGCGTGCAGCACCAGGTGGCAGGGCGGGACCTGGAAGTGCACAGGCAAAGTCAGGCGTTGGTGTTGGTGTACAGAACCAATCAAGACCATCAGGGGTCGCCGATGTAATATCTGTGACAGTGCCAGCGCCGGGGCCGGCAATGATGGTTGAGACATCGGAGAAAACCAGAGGCCACTCCGGTGTTTCTGATCCGGTGTTGGTGAGTGTAATGGTACAGGCAACGACGCCACCAAGGCCGCCAGGCTGACACACTTTGTCGATGGTCACGACAGGTGTGCCAGGTGGGATTTCAACATCAGGCGGATCAATGGGTACAACCGGCACATCAATCTCAGGTTCAGCGACCTCTGCAACTGTCTGGCACGGCGCATAGATGGTGACGTCACCACTGTGACCCAAGCGGCGGGTTTCTTGTGTCTCATCGCTAAAAGCAATGAACCAGCTATCCCATGGTGCTGTGTCTGAGCCGCCGAAGAAATAATCGACAACCCCTTGCAATGCGCCTGAGCCGGTTAATGGTTCTGAGGCGTTTAGGGGAGCGCCAGATGTTTTGCTTAAGCCCTGCAGGCCGGAGAACAATCGCCGTCCGCCACTTTGGACGCGGGTTTCATCATCGCCATCGCGGAGGTTTGATCCCGTTGACCACAACGTCGTGGCGCACTGACCAAGTTCTATCTGTCCGCGACCATCATAGCCATAACCGAGCGCGATGCCGCCATCGCTCGAGCGGTAGGGTTGTTTAAGACCGACGGCAATCTCGTCAGGCGCGGCAGTCCATTCCTGTTCGGTTTCATCCCAGCGATAGCGCAAGACGGCGGCTGTGTCCGGTTTGGCGAAAACAGAATAATCATAACTGCCTACCGCAGGACCGCGTTGCGAAAGATACATCGTGGTCGAACCGTCAAAAATGATTTTGGTGATCGGAGCGTTAGAGGGAACACCATTGAGGCTGATCTCTAAGCGTGCATCACTTGCAAAGCCGCCATCCGCCTTGATGCCGACAGACCAAACTTCAGGCCCTTCAGCTACGGAATAAAACAGTCTGTCTTTGTGACGTGCAAGAGCACCAACGCGGCGTGCTTTGGCAGCGTAACCCCAGGTTTCTGGATCTTCGCTGTTGAATGCGCGATCTGTAATTTCAACTCGATCGCTTGCACGGAACGGCGCGGCGCGCCGGCCAACGCCCCACAGAGCTGTTTCGCCGTGGTCAAACTGACCAAGCGTACGCCCGGACATATCAAAGCGATGAACAAAACCCGTTTCAAAGTTAGAGGCAAAAATCTGATTGTGATTTTTATCGAATGCCAGCCCACCAATGCCTGGACCTGCATTAGGTTTACCGTTGGATGTAACAGAGGCAAATAAACTGACGTCACCAGTGGTGCCATCAATTCTCCAAATGGAGCCGGGACCGCCATTGGTGCGCATAGAGAACTGGCCGGGCATCCATGTTGCACCAGGTGCACCCTTTAATAAGCGCTGCTGGGACCCGTTGCCGGTGTCCTTCACAATGTACAATCCATATTGGGATGTTGCGGCCGCTAAAATATCTATAGGGCCGTCGTCGCTTTGAGGAACCAACGCAGTTGCAAACACCTGTCCGATATCTTTGGCCGCGATTGATAGTTTAAATGGCGCATCAACGAGCTTGCCAGACGGTTCTCCACCAAGTGCGCCGATGTCTACGATTTTGAGTGAAGACCCATCACCGTCAATAAATGTGCGATCAAGCGGGTGCACATTTCCAGGTACAGACGCATCTTCACGGGTTCCGGAAAAACCAGTAACAACCGCATCACCTTTGGAGATGAGGGGGGTTGCATCCTGCGCTTTAGCGGAAGGCATGCCACCATATGCAAGAATACTTGTTGCAAGAGCTGCAATAGATAAGCGCCGCCAGATGTTTGAGTGGGGTTTGTTTTTTTTACAATTCCCTAAACTTTTATTACCGGCGGGTAACGCATCTGATGGTCTAGGATCAATTGAAAATTTACGAGAACATTGACGTGCACACGTCCCTGCGTTGGGACAAATCTCAGCCGCGTCTTGCAATACCATCGTCGTCTCCATAGGTGCTGATCCTGTATACACGTTTCGGTGTACACAAGTGTCAGCTTTCATCAGGCGTGAACCTAACATTGCCTGTTATTTACAGAACATGATGTTCCCTGTGGAACAGCAAGTTCCTTACGTTTCAGCTTCTTTAAGCGTGGACCCGCCCAAGCATATCGTTGAAGGGACTGACACATGCCGCACTCAAAAAAGAGTTTACAGGTTGCCATCAATAACGGAGCACTTGATGATCGATCATTGATTGCAGCCGTTGCGGAGGGAGATGCCCAGGCATTTCAAACACTCTATCAGCGTCACCGAGATCGCATTTTGAGTTTCTTGATTGGGATTGTTGGCAGCCGTGCACAAGCCGAAGAGGTCATGAATGAAGTCTTCTTGGCCGCATGGCGCAGTGCAGACCGGTTTGAAGGCCGCTCGCAACCGTTGACGTGGTTAATGTCGATTGCACGCAATCAAGCGATCAGCTTATTGCGTAAGCAGAGAGAGGTGACCGGTATTTTAGATGAAGTAACCTACAACCTGGCTGACGGCGCAGATGGCCCCCATCAGCATGCAGAAAAATCTGATAATGCAGATATTTTGCGGCGCTGCATCAACAAGCTATCGCCAGCGCATCAGGCTATCGTCAACCTGGTTTATTATCAGGATTGCTCGGTGTCTGAGGCTGCTCAGATCCTTGCCGTTCCGCAAAACACGGTTAAGACGCGGATGTTTTATGCGCGCAAAAAACTATCGGGCATGTTGGAAGCACATGGCCTTGCCGCCGCTTAACGCGGCGGCAGGCAGCCAAATACGTGCTCTAACGTGTGCGCTGTTGCCGATTTGGCCAGTGTGGATCGTAGGGTCCAAACGGATTTTGTTCGCTGTCGTTACCCGTGGTCGGGCCCGAAGTTACAGTGGACACATCTGCTAGCGATGCTGGATCACGTGGCTCTCGCGGGCGCTGGGCTAACAATCCAGCCACTTCGTGAGCCGTTTTCTCCCGTGCAGCGCGCAGGTAGCGAATGGCGGCGTCAGCGCGTTCGACAAGGTAGATCTCGCGTTTCAGCTCGGCTGAGACGCGATCCGACTGGGCCAGCAATTGGTTGAGCTGGTCTTCCAAATTATCCATTTGGTTGTCTTTCCTCTGAGGGGCTGAATTGGCGCCCGCTTTGGTTGATCGATCCCGCTCGTTGCATAAGCGGCTGACAAAGCTCATTGATTCGGGCGCAGATAAGGAGCGAACCGAGATCAATTAAGGCTTGGCAGCAAAAAAAGGTGGCTCGCAGGCAGATATTTCGGTTCGCCTTGAAATAAAATACACAATAAAAACAGCGGGTTATCTGCCCTGCTGACACTTTTTTGCGCGCCCGTTCCCCCCGGAACAGCTGAAAAAGCGGTCTCTTCGTAGGGTGTGTTCATCGACGAACAACACAGACCCCTTGGAGAGACACAATGACAACCCTGACAAACATCGC
>JAJFHG010000040.1 GCA_021775735.1 Hyphomicrobiaceae bacterium | reverse complement strand
TCGCGGTTTCGAGTTGAACTGTGAGGCCGACGATATACATTAAACGTTTTCGATTTGCGTTTGCTCCGGAGTTAGATTTTCCTTTGGAATACCAGACATTATGTCGGACTTCACCTTGCGACCACGAATACAGTTCAAAGGAACTTCCCGCGGGATGCCCCCCGATATTGACCAAATCCTCCTGTGGCACGACGTGACAGCTGTAACAATTTTTCGCGAGCTTATAGAGTGTTGCAGGCCGGATCATTCCCTTAGCTTCCGAGTTTTTCCATCTATTGACCGCTTGGGATTTCGATTCAGACTGCTTATTTTTATTGCCGCTAAATTCAGCGTGAATCTTGATGTAACCGCGTCCAGCCCCGTGACACGATTCACATGAGATGCCTGATATCGCTTTAGATCTGCGTTTTTCTTTTTTACTCGTAAAATGACAACCCAGACAAAGCTTGCTTGATTTCATTCTTTTGATTTTCATTCGTTTAGAGATCTTTTTTGCCGCCTTGCTGCGCGGCATATTCCGGAATGTCGAATAGTGGTGACTTTTTTTCCAAACCTCACCTTCCTTTTTGTGACATTCGACACACGCATTTGGCCCTTCGATTATTGCCCCTTTGTTCTGAGCTAGAGCTAGCGGTGCAACGAAAAGCGGCGCGATAAGAATGGAAAAAAAAAGGAACCAAATTCTCTTTCTCACCAAGTTATGCGATGCACATTGTTCTGCAGGAGTTTTTTTTGAGACAAGCTGCGAGCGAAAGCCTGCACTTTGGCTTGAATGATTAGTCATGCGATGTATGCCCCGGCAGTGATTTTTTTTGCGCCGCAGTTGATAAAAGTTGACTTGGAGAGGCGCCCCCCCCGCACCACGTGCCAGGGTCGACTGCAGCGAATTTTACCGCTCGTCGTACATAAAGATTTGAAAGGAATTCAAAGCGCGAACTTGGCGATTAGATGTCAATACTGGGGCCACAACTAATCACTGTTTTGAGTGCAAGATGTCACCAGGATTAGTGCTTCAATGATCTATTGACATCTACTGCGCGCGCGGCAGTTTTGAAGCCGTTATGTTCTACGAAAATGGCGATCCCGCCAGGACTCGAACCTGGGACCCTCTGCTTAGAAGGCAGATGCTCTATCCGGCTGAGCTACGGGACCATGGGGTATCGGCTTAGGTGATGGGCCGGGCCAAGGCAAGCCTTGCGTGTTGAAAAGGGGACCGCTCTGCGCTGCTGCGGTGTGGGCTCGGGCCCATTGCCTGCTAGTTGGCAAAGCGAAAATGCATGACGTCGCCATCATCAACGACGTACTCTTTGCCCTCAAGGCGCATTTTGCCGGCTTCTTTGGCACCGACTTCACCGCCAAGCTCGACATAGGCGTCATAGGCAATGGTTTCTGCGCGAATGAAGCCCTTTTCAAAGTCGGTATGAATAACGCCGGCGGCTTGTGGTGCTTTGGTGCCTTTCTCAACCGTCCAGGCGCGTGCTTCTTTGGGGCCAACAGTGAAGTAGGTGATCAGGTCCAACAATTGATAGCCCGCCAGGATCAACCGATTGAGTCCGGGTTCGTCGAGCCCCATATCGGAGAGGAAGGCGGTTTGCTCTTCAGCATCAAGGCCTGCGAGCTCAGCTTCAATTTTTGCTGAAATACTCACGGCGACCGCGCCTTCTTTGTCCGCTCGTGCGGCAACCTCTTTAGAATGGGGATTACCCGCCGCAGCGGACGCTTCGTCAACATTGCACACATAAAGGACAGGCTTGGCTGTCAACAGTTGCATGGCTTGGAACAAAGGTTGCTCTTCGTCTGTAATTTTAGCTGTGCGTGCAGGCTTGCCATCGCGTAACACGTCGAGCGCTTTTTTCATCACGGCCACTTCGGCTTTGGCGTCTTTGTCGCCCGCGTTGGCGCGTTTTTCGAGATTGGAGAACCGTTTCTCGAGCGATTCAAGATCAGCCAGCATCAATTCAGTTTCAACCGTTTCCGCATCAGCCAGCGGGTCAATCTTGCCATCGACATGTGTGATGTCATCGTCTTCAAAACATCTCAACACATAGGCAATGGCGTCGACTTCACGGATGTGAGACAGAAATTGATTGCCGAGACCTTCGCCTTTCGAGGCGCCGCGCACCAGGCCCGCAATATCAACAAACGTCAGGCGCGTTGGAATGATCTCTGCGGATTTTGCGATTGCCGCCAGTTTGTCGAGGCGCGGATCAGGCACGCCAACCTCACCAACATTGGGTTCAATGGTGCAGAATGGATAGTTGGCAGCTTCAGCCGCCGCCGTGGCTGTCAGCGCGTTAAAGAGCGTTGATTTGCCAACGTTAGGCAAACCTACGATGCCGCATTTAAATCCCATCTGAAGCCCTTTTTCGCGCGTTAGATCCTGTTTGGGCTGGGCTACACTGTCTTTAGCGCGCAATCAATGGGCGCGTTGCCGCTTGGGGTCCAGATGCTGACACGCGGTAAACCGGTGCCAGATGTACCAACACTCGGCAAGCCGGTGTTGGTTGCCATGATACTCAAATTGGATATAGCCAACCCTCTGGCTCCACATGTTCAGGCGAAGTGAAGAGATCGCGCGAACGGCAGGATCTTTAGTGGTAGCGCAGGAATTTGAAGTCGGAGTAGCGTTGCGTGCTTGGCAGTTTTGAGCGCCCACGCATCGCATCACGCAATGCTTCTTTTAAGTTGAGGTTTTCATCTTTCCGGACGACGGCAATAACGATGAACGGACGTTGCCAGTTGGTCTCAATCGCTTCACAGTCTTCGCACGGGTCGCGATATTGGCCGAGATTGAGGACCCAGATCGGGACCTTGTTCTCAAGCGTTGATTTGATCAATTTCGCTGTCTCACGTGCACGTCGGTTAGCGCGGGCAATTTCAACCTTGACAGCACCTTCTTGAGACGCCGTACCGACAGCTATGATATCTGAGGCTGATTCTAACGCGTACTGCATATCGCGATCAAAAATAGTCTCAGCAACCGTCGCCAGTGGAATGACAACGCCATCGCGTTCCAATTGATTGTAGCTGGAGCGTACCCACAGGAATTGCTTTTTCAAAACAACAATATCAAACAGGCCGCGCCGATTTTGTTTATCAAAGCCTTCGACCTGGAATACGATGGCGTTGGCAGTGCGCCGTACCAGTGTCATCCAACCGGGATGATCAATGGCGCGCATATAGCTGATGACACCATCTGAAATTACCCAAAACCCAACAAACGTCATTAACAGGAGAGAACTTAAGGCCAACGACATGTCGCGCCAAGTTGGAAAGAACAAACACATACAGCAGCGGTCGCGCCAGCGCTCATCGCGGTTGCGGTTGCCAAACAAAGTCCATCGTTTTGAATCAGCCGTCTGTGCCGTACTATCCGTCATGTCTTTACTGGTCGTCATTGGTTGTTACAGCGCTCGCATCGTTAGCGCGGAGCTGGTTCACCATGGAAACTATAGGTCATGTCTAGCGCTAAACCGTGGCGTGTGCGGTGGTTTCCGAGAAAATTGGTTAGGGCGCGGCTGGTGGCGATCTGTGACAAACAATAGGTGGTCCGCAGACGCCGAGAGGCATCTTTAAAAAACACTGTAAAATCAGATAATTAACTGTGCCTGGGGCGGCGGATCATGTGTCGCCGTCTTTTGAGCCTTTGCTAAACCAGGACTTCAAGCCTTCGGCGAGGGGTGAGGCTGTAGGCTTGGCGTCGTTCGATTTGTCGCCTTTCGCATCCGTTTTCGCAGGCGCGTTGGCTGGTGAAGATTTGCCCTTTGACGCCGCTGTTTTTGCCGTGACAGATCGTTTTTTTGGCGTTTCAGGTTGCAGCGCACGCACAACATTCGACATAAAGCGGTCGCTTTGATCATTTGCCAAAAGAGGTGCAGCTTTGGCGATTTCTTCAAGCATCGGCTCGAGCCAAACCAAATCTGTTTTGGCAAAATTCGACAACACATAGTTGGCAACTTGTTCCTTGTTGCCAGGGTGCCCGACCCCAATACGAATGCGTTGATAGTCGTTGCCAAAGTGTTGCGTAATGGATCGCAATCCGTTGTGGCCAGCATTGCCACCGCCAACCTTTACTTTGAGTTTTCCGGCTGCGAGATCGATCTCATCGTAAAACACGATGACATCTTCAGGTGCAATTTTGAGATAACGTGCAGCTGAAGCAACGGATCGTCCCGACTCGTTCATGTAAGTTTGTGGTTTGAGCAACAAAATGCGTTCGCCCTCAAGGCGTCCATCACTCACTTCACCTTGGAATCTATCTTTCCATGACCCAAAGTTATGGTGGTCCGCAATCTTTTCTATGGCCATGAAGCCAACGTTGTGGCGGTGTTTGGCATAGTCGCGGCCAGCATTGCCAAGTCCTACAAAAAGTTTCATCGCCACGAAGCTCCTAAATAGAGCGACCCTGAGTCAGGGTACGCCACAAGGGCGTGCGGTTGGCACCCAGTATGATGAGCGCCAACCGCAAAGGCTGTTTTACTTTTTGTCGTCGCCGCCAGCGTCTTTGTTGGCTGCGTCGCCTTCAGCTTTTTCTTTATCCTCGTCATCTGCTGCTTCTTCTTCTTCAGCAGGTGTTTCTTCAACTTCTTGTTTCACTGCACCCTGGATCGTGGCGACAGTGAAGTCGCGGTCAGAAATGACGGGCTTGATACCATCTGGCAGCGTGATGGTTGACATGTGGATCGTGGTGCCAATGTCGAGGCCATCAAGGTCAACCTCAAAGAAGGGAGGCATGCTATCGTAAGGGCAGTACACCTCAATATCGTGGCGGACAACGTTAAGAACACCGCCGCGCTTCAGACCTGGCGATAGAGCTTCATTTAAGAAGCGAACTGGAATAGCGGCGCGAATAACACCGTCTGCACCAATTCTCAAAAGGTCAACGTGAACCAGCGTGTCGCGAACAGGATGAACCTGGACATCGCGTGGGATCACCTTTTCTTTTTTGCCACCAAGGTTGACCTCAACAACAGTTGACGTGAAGTGGCCTTTTTTGACCTGCAGCGCCAACTCATGATGATCTAAAGAAATGGGCTTAGGCGGTTTGCTATCGCCATAAATCACTGCGGGTATCTGTCCGTCACGACGAGCTTGACGTGCGGCCCCCTTGCCGACACGTTCGCGCGCCGTAGCTTTCAGCTCGATGAGCTCGAATGCCATGGGCTTTCTCCAATGAAAAAAGGCCCCTAAGGGCCAATATCCAGCG